>JAJPKL010000034.1 GCA_021323705.1 Nitrososphaerota archaeon | reverse complement strand
TAGAACAGCAGTATAAATCCCAAGCTTCGGCGAGGGGTGAGCTGGCTGTCACTAACAACCCAATACATCAGTTCAGTCACATACATAGAGACTATACGCGACGATTTTACGTCATTTTTCTATACTTTCATTTGATATGAAATCGTAACCTAGTGGAAACTATTTTTGAAAACCGATTCTTTAGAATCGAATCTAAAATAACATCGGCTTGGTTTCAATCTATCTGACTGGAATTCTACTTTAACTATGATTTAATGATCCCAATTCTTACTAGATACTCAATTCCTTTTACAAAGTCATCATCTGATATCTGTCTGTTACTCCACCACCCTGCGGTAGTTTTTACCCAACTAGGGATCTCCGTAGCAGATGATGTCTGAGTTTGAGGAGAAATATGTATGATTTTTTGTTTAATGAGATATTGTATACCTTGAGTAAAATCGTCATCGCCTACTGTCCCCTCTGACCACCATTTGGCATTATTTCTTATCCAATCCGGAATCTGTGTTGCTGCGTTGACAGAAGTTTGCATGGTTGTGTTTGTTGCCAAATTTGTTTGAATTTCGGAGACAGATTGAGATTGATTTGCCCGACTGTTTAGGTAATGGGAGCTTATCACTTTCATTTCAGAAGCCTCATGATAATATGGGGAATCAGGAGATACCTTATCTGCATATTCTAATGTCTTGTTAAAGTCCATAAGCAAGTTGTAATACATTCTAGCTTTTAGTACATTCAAATCCACAGCTGAAAGAGCACCATCGCTCAAAGCAAGTTGGTAGTATTGATTAGCTGAATCATGCTTGCTCGCCTTTTCATATATTAGTCCTTTTTCAAAGTTAGCCAGATCTTCCGATTGTTGCATGTTGCCACCCAACTGTTTATAGAACTCGTCAACATAGAGAATAGCTTCATCATATTTTCCATTACTGTATAGTATGCTGATCTTTAATGGATAGTTGATTGGATACAGAGTTGCATTATTGATGGCTTGCAATGCATCGGCATATCTTCCCATATGGAATAACGCTATTGCCTTGTTTTGCCAAACTTCCGAGTCCACAGGGTCTATCTGTAGAACTTTATTTTCATAAGAAAGTGAATCACTATATTTGCCAAGGCCAATCAGCGCAGCTGCCTTGCTGGACAGTGCAATCTCATCACTTGGATTCGTAGTAAGAGTATTATCTGCTTGGACAATACTTGATACAATCTGAGTCATGTTATTGTATGCATACTCCTTACCCCTCTGAGCATCTGTATTTTGAGGATCTAGCTGTAACGCCTTGTTACAATATTCATAGGCATCAACCCATGCTTTTATTGCAAGAAATGCTTGGCATTTGAAGGCAATGCTACTTGCATTATCTGAACCAAAATCCACAGGTGTTGTAGAAATGATTTGCCTTGTCATTTCTACTATGGTGCTATTTGGTTGTGTGATCAAGTATGGTTTGTAATTCACTATAAATGATAATGTTGTACCGTCAGTTTCACCATACTGAAGAAAATCATGATAGGTGCCAGTCCTATTCCATAAATGCCCCGTGATTGGTATCTGACTGGTAAACGATCCATCGAGGTTTACACCCATACTTCCTTTATCCACAATTTCATTGTCGGGACCGGTGATGGTTGATGCAAGAGTGGTTCCAAATATGGCGTTTTGTATATTTCCTGAAATCATAACGGTATCGCCGTAGTTATAGGAAGTCTTGTCAGTTGATACAGTAATTATTGGAGGAGCCTGCATTGGATTTTGTATTCCTCCTATAGAAAAGGAGAATGTTGCAGTTTGTGCTTGTATTGGCTGGAAAAGTATTCCGTCCACCTCAGCAACGATCTGATATGTGGTAGCGTCTTGGAAGATACATGGAAAATTGATCGAGCCGTTTGTTGAATGCATAACCGAGCTATCACAGATTTTATTACTTCCTTCCATAACTGATATTCTATAATCTACATGTTGTTGGAGATCTTTAGTAGATTTGTTAATAAATAAAACATGAAGATTTGCCAGACTTCGAGGTGATGGATTTGCGGGAGTTGCTGAAAATCCCACATAAATAATCCCTCCATTACTAAGTTTGATCTGCTGCTGAGATGTGGTAGAACTAGAAGTGGAAGACGAGATTATAGTGGCAGTCTGAGGAGAAGATCCTGACAAGATTGAAGTACCAATTATGCTTACTTGATGGGTTTGTGGTGTGATCGGAATCGTAAGTACGTAGATTCCATGATTGTACGTAACAGCGAAATTTTTTGAGAGCATGCCATCTAGTTGTACTCCCATTATAGGGGGCTGAATGAGCCCATTTGGAAGTTCAAGTGTTAAATTACTAGTTTGGCTTGTCTGCCCGCTTAGAATAAAGTTAATGGTTTTGTCTTGAAGATCAGTTGAAGAACTGATGATGTTTTCTATTGATAAATATTGGACATCAAACGATGTTTTACCATCTCCTGCGTCACCACCAACGTTATGGATGACTTTGTATCCGCCTTGTGACCGTTGAACTGTAACTGCTCCTGTCATCCATGGATATGTCTTGTCGTAAAAGTTGATTACACCAACATCATTTGCTGTTACCGAATAGGAAAAGTACTGTCCTGGTTTTAATGGCCCACTATCGAATCTACCGTCAGATCCAGAACTTGGACTTCCAGAGACTATCTCATGTGTAACTATATCCCCATTTCCAAACTCGATGGTCTGACCAACAAATGCCGATGTCGAAGGTGGGTAAAATGTCAGATGCTGGCTTTGATCATAAGAGCCTGAATGAATATTGATTTCTACCTGTGGAAAAACAGCATCTGCAAAAGCTGGTTTCTCAAGTATGGAATTATAAGACGCTAGAATTGACACTGTGACTAGTAATATTATAAAAATGTGACAAAGTGATCTTTTCTCTTGATTCTGTCTTTGATTATGAAATAAAACTATCAGGTTAATCCTATTCAGTAGGATGATATCTCACCCTCAGTTAAATTGTTTATCCTACTGAGTCATACCGTTGGCAAAGACCAAACTTAGCATTACAGTCGATGACGAACTTATCAAGTGGCTAGATATACAAATAAAGCGAAAAAGATTTGCAAGCCGTTCACATGGATTTGAATATGCGTTGTCGGAGTTGAAAGAAACACAATAAATCAATTTGTATGAATGTCTATCCTCAAATTTCTTTCATACCGTGGTTTCTTGCATGTTCTCTCCAATGATTAACACACATCCATACGTTGCAATTCTTGCACCGTATATTGGCAAATTCATTACATGTCATACATGTACCTGAAAGACCACCGTCTGGAAGCAAGTCCTCTTTTGTTTGAGGCTTGTTGTCTTTGACTAGCTTCTTTTCATTTTCAATATCCTGAACTGTCTTACCGTTGTAGTCGCGCAAATCTTCCAGCTTGATAACGTCCTTCATCATTGAAAAACACTGAAGGATTATCTCAATATTGTTTTTTATGTGTTCAGCTGCAAACTCGTGTTGTCTATGATAAATTATCTTATTATCTATGGGAGACTTTGCGTATTCTTCCAACATTTTTTTCAACTCGCCTCTGTCTTTCATGATGTAGTACATGTCGTTATGGCCTTTGATTTCGATTCTTGGAATCTTTATCTCGTCCAAAGAACCTTCAATATTGTATTTTCTTGTACATGATCCATCGCTCTTATACTGATAAAGAGTTCTTTCATTAAAGTCAACCAAATAGAGACTTTGTTTGTAACCTGATAACCTCATGAAATACGTTATTGCATCTTGCACGATCTGCCAAGAGACGCTTAAAAAGTCCAACTGCTCCCATCTCGGATTATTCTTATCATAGGGACATCGGAATTCGTTGATTACATTGCATGGCTCAGTGGTTCTACCATCTTCAAAATGGTATAATTTCATCATTGGTTCCCTTATCGCATTGGGAAGTATGATATTTTCCGGGTTGAGTATACAAAAACGACAAAGGTATTTGCCAAAATCTGGATCTCTGTGCACTTTCATAAACTTTAGAAATTCTTTCCGCCATTCACCCTGTTCTTTCATGGAGAGTTCGTTATTTCCGGTAAATCCAGGAGGTCCTGACACAAACTCATTTGGAAAATAATCTTGCCATCTGTAACGAGAAGAAAATTCCTTCTTACGAAATTCTACAAGAGGTATGACTTTCTTTCCCTTCCAGTATTTTGGTTTCTTTAATGGCTTTTCTTTATCCAGTCGTGCCTTTGCCATCCTTCGTGCAAGCTTGATTGCCTCATTTGCAGCACTATCCAGTCTTGCCATCCTTTTCCCTCTTTTCGTCCTCCTCCACGTAAATGTCGTAGGCTTCACTTGGAGTTGGTTTGATGACATAGTTTGCTTTTCTGTCTTTTATAGTGGATCGGTACTTCATTGTTTCAATCTCTTGGTCAAACAAGTGTTTTGGGACTGGCTTGCGTTTCTCAAGATATGACTTTTTGTCTTCCCTTATCTGTTCCAACAGTTGTGTAGCTTCTTCGATATCTTTGTCCAATGTTGCAATTACCTGTACACGCTCTCTTTCCTGCCTCTCCAATAAATCATCAAAAGTTTTTTCTTTGTATTGTTCTATGATCTGGTCATAGTAGCTATATGCCGTCTTTGGGTCGATGCTATGCTTTCTTGCTGCAGCTGGTGCTGAAAGACCCTCATCAAAACAGTTCATCATCTTTTCAAATATGGATAACTGTCGTTCCTTGGTCGGTTTGCCTCGTTTGTTGGCACTCATGGCTCGCACCCGTATATGATATTCCCAAATTCTAACTGCATTAAAGCTGGCTTGCAAAAACTTGCTTAAATGCATTCGCGTTTGAGATCGACGAATTTGCAAAAAAAGCAGCAAAATTCGACTTTTTGAGAGCTAAATTTCAGTTCCTAATTGTTGCAACACATTTTTTCAGGCACGGAAAAAAACGGCAAAATCTTACCATTTATTACCATTTAGGATATGAAATGCCAAAACCATGCCAGAAAATTACCTAAAAACAGAATCTATACAGTTTCTGGATATCAAATTTGGAAACTATTTTTGAAAATTTAATCTCATCATTAAATAATTTATTGAAACAGAAGAAAGTTGAATCTCAATTCGCCTTTCCGATCTTGAAAATATTATTCTCAACAAGCATACATCATCTTATTTCATGTTTTTTCTACGCGGAACTTTTATGTTATAGAAAATTATCCTAGTACAATTTGGAAATAAAATCTACTAGAAAATTTATCGTGCTTGTTGCAGTGATGGTACTTTTCATAACGATAACTCTTTCACAATATCATCCAGCGTATGCTACATCTTCCACCGGTATTATGATCCCGCTCTACACCTATCCAACAGACGGCACATGGACTACTGTAATCAACGTAAAGAACGAGCACCCAAGCGTTCCCTTTGTGGTAATTGCAGACATCAGCAGCAGCGGTGCGGGAACATCAATCGACCAAAACTTTGTAACCGGAATCAACAACATGAAAGCAGCGGGAATTACCGTCCTTGGATACGTCGATACTGCCTATGGTTCACGCTCAATGTCCCAAGTACAGACTGAGATAAACAACTGGTCTAACTGGTACCATGTAAACGGCATTTTCTTTGACGAGATGAATAACGCAGCAGGTGGAGAAACCTACTACAGCACTGCCTCAAGCTATGCAAAATCTCTAGGTATGACCATGACTGTAGGAAACCCAGGTACATCTACGCTCTCAACCTATGTCGGAACCGTAGACAATATCGTGATATACGAGAGCACAGAACTGCCATCGCTATCCACCCTGTTATCATATACGTTTAACAGCATTTATCCAAAATCCGACTTTTCATTTATAGCATACAGTGTAAGCTCGCTTCCAATCTCAAGTTACCTTGCAAGCGCATCAAACGATGTGGCATATCTATACATAACAAACGCGGGTGGTTCTAATCCATACGATGTACTGCCATCATATTTTTCAACTGAAGTGGCAGACCTTGACACAGGCTCTACTGCTACAGTACCATCAACTCCATCAGGACTTACAGCAATCACAGTATCATCATCTCAGATTAACCTGTCATGGACTGCTCCATCAAACAACGGTGGCTCTGCCATAACCGGATACCAGATTCAGCGCTCTACCGATGGAGGCTCGACATGGAGCACGATTATATCAAATACTGTCTCTACAAGCACTACATATTCAGATACTGGGCTTGTAGCAGGAACTACATACACCTACCAGGTATCGGCAATAAACTCGGTGGGGACTGGCTCTCCGTCTAATAGTGCATTTGCTACTACGTCAGACAACACCACAGCTACGGTTCCATCTGCGCCAACTGGACTTGTTGCAAAGTCAATAGGCCACTCAAAGGTTAGTCTCTCGTGGACCGTACCATCAAACAACGGAGGCTCTCCAATTACAGAATACCAGATAACTATATCGACCGACAACTCTACCTTTTTAACTCTTGCAACATTTGGAGCGGACTCGACAACATTTACTGCAACAGGTTTGCATCCCCACACAACATACTATTTCCAAGTGTTTGCAATAAACTTTGTTGGAACAAGCCTTGCATCCAATACTGCAACAACAAAAACATAGGGATAATAAAAATAGAAAAAAGGAGACTAGCGTTTTGTAGATTCTCCTAATAATGACACTAAACCCCCTAAAGTTGGAGCAATAGCCAAGACAAAGAGGCCTGTTGTCTCAAATAATATTGTACATGACCCAAGAATAAAACACTCACGCTAGAAGACCTAGTGATCTTGGGCATGTTCTCAGATCAGTTGTCAAAGATCTCAGGATTTTGAGGCAAAAGACTTTTTTATGCGACATAAAGATAGGCACAGCTTTCATTTATTGATTAGATAGCCACTTAGAATGACTGCGTCTCTGTTTCCTTGTGCAGGAATTACACCATATGGTATCGTTCCCAGGCTCTTTTGGCTTTCCACATTTTATGCATGTTTCTTTCTTGAATCTCTTCCTTCCTGTATACATGAAATTCTGAAAAAACATTTCTTATAAAAAATCTGAATTTGATTATCAATTCTGAGATTCTCAAGCGGCATGTGAAAGATTCTTTGTCAACTAATATGTGATAATTAGCACATTGTCATTTGATTCTCATTTTTGATAACACGCCATCCTATTGCAAGTATGAGAGTCGCAAAGCGTGTTATCAACTTTGGAAATCATCTCTGAAAATTGAATTTCGAAAATAAATAATTTGTAGGTAATATATGGATATGAGTCAGATAATCAAACTCAAGTGTTCTGGATGTGGAGCAGAGTTTATCGGCTTTCATAGCATGGAATGTCTTGTTTGTAGATGTATGGCGTTTGCAAAGTAAATGTAGTATCATGATAACCTTTTTTCCATCTTTGCGATAAGCTTCTCAAGCATTTCCGTATCAATTTCAAACTCTTGGCTGACACTGCCAAGTGGGCACGCTGCTATGGAAAACTGCATGATAGCTATGAGCATCTTGATTTCCTCTTCGTTAAGATCTATGGAAACCATGATAAGTTAGAGTCGTCATTTGATATAAATCAAAATTATAGTTTCTAAAATTGATAATGAATATTGCAACTAGTTGCAAAAAACTATTGTATTGTATCATATTTAATGAATCTCAGAATTGATAATTGTCATCAGTTATTAAATAAAAAAAGTCCGCATTATGGTATATGACAAAGTCAAATCTGCTAATCTACATAGTTAGCGGTTTGATGCTTGCAACTGGAAGCATCTACTTTTACGAGTCATATGTGGAGGCCCAAGAGTTTAACACAGAATTGACGGCCCAAGTAGAAACAACGTTATTTGCAACTGCCGGAATACTGTACTTTCCGTTTGGCATCTGGATGATTAAGAGTAAGCTTGCAAGCAGGGCTCCGTATATTATATCCATTATTGGCTCTGCCGCACTGATTGTCCTCTACATTGCATCAAGAAATGTAAATCTGCCAATTGTAGGATTGCAGGAGGATGTTGGTGTAACAGACTTGGCAAGCAAGGTCTTGCAAGGTGGAATAGTCGTACTTGGCAGCATTATACTTGTAAGATCAAAACGTTTCCAACTTGCAGAGATAAAGTAGATTGGAAATAAATTTCCACCATGATGGGGCTTAACCCACCAAATGTGGTCTATTTCCTAACGTCTACTTGCATTATATACAAACTAACAAAAATAGTTTCTGTCTCTATTTTAGGTACTGTTTGAAAGAAAAAATATGATTCTGGAAAATATTGTTACATACGACTCAAAATTAGTTAAATCAGAGTTCTGTTATTATACAACTGTTGAAATTTGACCAATTCTGGAACCTGTTGACACAGGAACTTGCAACATCAAAGCAGTTTGCAACCCAGTCAAAATCATTTCATGCCAAGTATTCAGGCCTTTAGCCAAAGATCAGCCCTTAGCGGTTCAACTGGTCAAAATCATTTCATGCCAAGTATTCAGGTGGAAGGATAGTTGTTACCACATCAGATGATTCTCTGTGGACCATAGACCGATCCACAATTAGAGCTATTTGGGACAAGGCATTAACGCTACATGAATCTATGAGATTTAACCACGCAAACTACAACCATGACCACATTAGAACCTCATCATACATCATATCAATAATGAAAAATTTTCTTGCAGAAAAGCAAATGGAATAATCATATTCACACAACAAAAAGCAGAGAGAATCTATGTTGCTGGCATAGATTCTGATTCGAGGTCTCTGAGGTTCTTTTTTGGACTCTTTCTATAGTCTTCGTGAACTATCAGGCCTGTGAAAAAGCCCATTACTGCACCATATGTGACATGTAGTGCCAGTGCACCCCAAATTATCATGGTTATGTGTGACTTGAGCACCGTGATTGCTGTCATCTCTTGTGCAGTAAACGCTGAATTGGTTGCAGCTGCATCCAAGGTTGGGATCATTATGTACAGAGTTATTGGCATGAAGAAAATGGCATACACTTCAAGCCCTGTCACTCCGCCTGCAAAGACTCCCTTCCAGACGCTTCTTATGTAAAGCCATGGGTGCAATGATGAGCACACGCAAAAGCCAGCTCCTATTGTTGCCGCTGTGAGCATGTGAACCATTCCTCCAAAGATTGTCGCTGTCATTCCGTGCAATCCCACTGCAAGTCCTATCATCATGTAGAAACTTCCTGGAGGAAGGTTCAGGCCTGCATCAATTCCAAAGATTGACACAAGGAGGGCAAGTCCGCCGCCAATTCCTGCGATAGCCCCTGCTTTGGCCCTGCCGTAAATCTCTTTGCGAGATATTGGCATCATGTATTGTTATGCACTCCGAAATATTTCAACTTGTATTAGATTTCTATGATTAATTCAAATGATGTATTCATATTATGAAATAATTTCACTTACCTTTATTCTAAAAACTAGATTTCTATAAATAAAACCATGGAACAAAAAATACAGTACATAAATACGCACATGAGATTTTATTCAAAATAAAAGACAATCCCGGACAAATCGTTGCAACTGAGGAATGGTTAAAACGCTCTATCCTATATCAAAATAGGACACTTTGGATTTCAATAGGTTGCTAGATGATATAGTAGCGATAAGTGACTCAATTCGTTTTGTATTTGTCACAAATATGGAAGGCAAAATAGTATACAGCAAAGTTTCTACAAAATCATTTCTTTTGGATAAAAACCAATCCTCAGTACTTGGAGTGGACATGCAGGTTCTAAGGCAGTTGCTAAAACTATATGATGAGATGCTAGGCCCAAATACGTTTGTGCATCTTGTGCGAGATAAGGTTCATGTGCTGATATTCTATATTGACAAGTGGACTATTCTAGTAAGCTGTAACCGTGATACAGAAAGACACAAACTAACTGATATATCAATTCAAATTGAATCACTTGTCAGCAAGGCACTAAAATAACAACGCTAAATCTTTAAACATATAGTGTGGGTTTTGTGTGTAAACTGTGGGGAGTGGATGTTGACATGTATCCAATTCTTACACCATGCGCCCGTAGGAAACCCACTAACCTACCATCAGTTTACTGTAACTTGTTGGGATAAAGTAATTGTAAGATTGTTATGTAAGATCAAAATAATTCATGATGTAATTTCAGGTTTTGTTGCTATCTGGGGTGAAACAATTCCAATTCTAAGATTTTTCTATGTGTTACAGGTTGGGTGATGGAAAATAAAAAATGGATAGGATTGCTCCTATTTTTTATCTGCCGCCGCAGTCATCGTTGCAGGAAGCTTGTCCACCACTGTTAGCTGGTCCCTGTCCATATAGTGCTAATTCTGAGTTGGGTTGTGGTGTAGCACCAATTGGTGTTGGATTTTGAGCGCTACCGCTGCTACCTGACGATTGAGTTCCCATGCTAAAGTCTGGTTGTGGTGTTGCTCCTATTGGGGTGGGATTCTGAGACTGACCGCCACTGCTTGAGGATGATGTCCCCATACTGTCTGTCTGTGGTGCTGTCACAGAATTTGATTTGCAGTCATCGTTGCAACTTGACTGTCCTCCACTGTTAGAGGAAGACGTTCCAGTTGCAAATGCTGCTGGTGCTGCTGCTATTGTTGCAATAGCGAAGATTGCTGCTATTGCAAGAAATGCAGTCAAAACAATGCTTTTTGTTTTCATCAATCATATTCTGTCTGCATTAGTTATCTTGATATGCTGATAATTTTCTAAATTAGTGTACTGTACGATCGTTTCGTTTGGATTGTATTTTGAATAAGTTATCTACTTGTTATTTCCATTGATGGAAATACCATATTGTTCCGCAGATACCAGGCTCAAATAAAATAGCAGTTGATAGATTTCTTCTTTCTCTATTCGCTGGAACTTACGCATCTGTCGCTGTTCTAAAGGATTTGGATTGTCGAACTAAAGTATCAGAGCTACACAATGGAACATATCCCTCGACCAATCTTATGACGGTTAACCCAAGCATGCCCAAGATCATAGCACGATCTCAGATGGATTCTACGATCAAATCGTATTTTACATCCGTCACCAAGGCATAGAACAATGTTACACAGAACTTAATTTACTGCGGTACCATTCCACAGTGAAGCTGTAGGGGGAATAACAGAGTTCTCCTAACCCCATCCGAACTCATCCTACAGTTTCATTTTATTTTTCAATATTGTCAACATCACATTATTGATCCTTTAGACATTAAGGAAAAATAGGAATCTTGGGCCGGTACTGTCCTATGATTAATTCTGTATGTTTTTTAGGATTTTTGTTTCTTTTCTGAGTATTACAATCTGAGCCATCTCTCGGAACATCATGTCTTCCGCAAGAAGTATGGAATACAACTCAAAGGCCTGTTTGTAATCTAGGCTTGCCTTGTCTGGCATCCTTCCCCGAGGACCGAGCCTCTCTCCTATAAACTTCCACATCTTTTCAAATGAAGGGTTTGGCGTTTCTAGTGTCATGATCTTCTAGTCCTGTAATGATGACTTACAAGCAAATTTAGAAACGTGCTGTTATCAAGCGACTTGTCTTTTTTCTTGGCATCCCTTACAGCTTTTTTGAAGTGCTCATAGCACTGGTTTTTTACCGTGATTGTTTTGTATTCTTTTCTTGGCACATCTTTACTTGTACCGTACCTTGATAAATCCTTGGTAGACCAGTTTTGGGAACAATGGGAAAAATTCCCCTAATTTTGGAAATAAACTCGATCTTATGGAGTTTTACTGAATAGAAGAAACCTTGTGGCTCTCAAGGTCTATCTGAAATCTATCTATTCTCTTGTATGTTCCGCTCCACGTATCTTTTGGATTTGGCACTATGTTGTATTGCCCAACAATGGAACTCTTGGTTATCTGAATGCTCATGAACCCATAGTTGTCTACGCAATAGTTTTCAAGTGTGAGGTTGTCAACATTTGGCATCTTGTATGGTACTGTAATGTTTTTTCCATAGTACGGATTTAGTCTGTGCAAGTTGTGATATCCTCCGGAACCTGCTACGATGTATGGGATTTCGCTCCCATCAAACTGTCGAGTAAACCGCTGGTAGTTGTGCACATGTCCTGTTAATACTAGGTCTGCAACGCGGCCAGATTTTTTGAATCCATCATCAAGTGCCTGCTCTATTACTGCACTGCCACCATGCTCGTCATCTGCAGAATATGCAGGGTGGTGAACTGCTATGACAAGTGCCTTGTCCTTTGGAGCTGAGCTGATTTGATCTGAAAACCAATTCAGCTGTTCCTGTTCAAACTGTCCTCCCTCGGGTACATTTGAGTAAAGGCCTATGACTGTTACAAAGGGCGCATCAAGACTCCAGTAGACGTTTGGCTGGGTCATGGCATCACGTGGTGCCTCTCCAGCTTCTGGTGTCAGGTGTGGCTCTTTTGCACAAAAGTTTTCCACAAATGCAGTAAGAGATGGCGGGCTGCCTACTGTAATGTCGCCATCATGGTTGCCAGGTATGGCAAATATCGGTCCAGGATAGTGTAGGTATGGCTCATAGAACTGTGCATAGTAATTGCTTGCCTCGCCGTAAAAATACACAACATCTCCAAGATGATAAAAAAACGACGGTTTGGAAATTGCGCAATCGTATTCCATCGCGTCTGCAACATTCTGCTGTGGAGTACCGTTGACAATTCCTCCAGTGTCCCCAATGGTATGAAATACAATTGATTTTGAGTCAATAATTTGGTTTATCTGATCTGAAGATAGTACATCACCTAGTGAAAGGCAGTATGGCTTTTTTCCAGGGGGTGGCGGCAGAGGCTGGAACTGCTGGTTTCCATGCGATTCTTGTTTGATTGTAGCAACTTTGCCTGGCGGCCTTGGTAGGTGAAATCGCCTCTCAACCATTAATCCAAATTATGCATACTCACTTTTAAAATTGAAGGCAGAAAAAAAGATTAACCCAAGTTGTAGACTAGAATAAACTTTGTCGCTTGTATGCATGTAGGCTTTACTGCATGTGATTGAAAGTCTATCTGGTCCTTTTTTTGTTACCCCTGTTGCTATTTTCTTCTGCCTTTGCAATGCCGTCAGTTAAAGACGATAATTTGGTAGTACAAAAGTACGTAACAGGAATATGTTGCGCTCCGACTACAATGGCCTTTGTGGGAAATGACATCTTGGTGCTTGAAAAATACTCGGGAGAGGTACACCTGATACGAAATGGTGGCTTTGAGGGAACTCCAGTACTAAAGGAAAATGTTACAACCACTGATGATCAAGGAATGCTTGGAATAGATGCAGTAGGGAACAAGATCTACCTCTATTTTACTGAGGTTGCCTCCAAAGGTGGCCCAACCCTCTGCAACTGCGTTTACAGCTACGATTGGGACGGTCAAAAACTAGTGAACAAGACTCTGGTGAAGACAATGCCTCACTTTGAAATTTATCACATTGGTGGTATAATGGCAACAGGACTCGACGGTTCCGTCTATCTTGTGGTAGGTGACAATGGCAGGGCAGAAGAAGGAAAGGGTGGAGTGCTTGAGAATAATGCCACTGGTGCGCCTGATGATACTGGAGTGATTTTGCCTATAGTTCCACCAGGTCCTTACTATGCCATAGGAATACGAAA
This sequence comes from Nitrososphaerota archaeon, assembly GCA_021323705.1. GTDB lineage: Archaea > Thermoproteota > Nitrososphaeria > Nitrososphaerales > Nitrosopumilaceae > Nitrosotalea. The sequence continues at coordinate 8,220 of JAJPKL010000034.1, read as the reverse complement.
TAGTTTTGGCTTGACGGTGGACCCCGTAACGGGAAATCTATGGGATACTGAAAATGGACCTGCTTACGGAGACGAGGTCAATTTGGTTTCTCCAAACTTTAACAGCGGTTGGGGAATTGTGGCAGGGCAAGCAAACACTACACAGCTGGCAGAAATACCGCATTACAAAAATTATGTATACCATGATCCTCAATTTACATGGCAAACGCCGGTTGCACCAACTGCCATATCCTTTGTTGATTCTGACAAGTTTCCAGGCTACAAAAACAGCGTGCTTGTAGGCGACTGCAATAACGGTAACTTGTACAAATTTGAATTAAACCAGAATAGGGACGGGTTTGTGTTCAAATCCCCACAACTACAACACAACATTGTAAACACTAATGATTCAATGGATGAAATAATTTTGGGAACGGGTTTTGGATGCATGACTGACATAAAGATAGGACCAAACGGACTTGTTTACATTGTATCTCTCTCCGATGGCACAATCTACAGGCTAGTCCCAAAACAATATCTTCTTTCTATAGAATTAGCCGAAAATTATCTATATCTTGTATATGCTGTGATAATTGCAGCGGTTACCATATCTGCTTTATACCTCAAAAGACAAAAGAAAAAATCTTTCATGACAAACAAGGCTGGATAGACACATTCTGATGTTTTGTGATCTATTGTCTTGTTTCTTGTGAAAAATGAAAAGCAATTTTAACGGTACATCAAATCCCAAGGATGTGACCTACCAAATCAACTCTATTAGAATAAAATATCTTCTTTTTGCTATACTGATACTATCTGGCTTTACACATCTCTGGAACGCAGTGGGCTTTCCTGACCTCTTCTTTGACGAAGGTGTGTACATGCGAAGGGCTATGCATGTACTTGCAGGCCTCGGTCCGCAAGAGGCTTTCTTCCACGATCATCCCTTCTTTGGACAGATTTTTCTAGCTTCGATGTTATATGTAATTGGATTTCCAGCCTCGCTTCATCCCTCTACAAGCCCTGACTCCATTTCCACTTTGTATCTTGTACCGAGAATCATCATGGGATTGCTTGCCGTTGCTGATACATTTCTAATTTACAAGATTGCTGAAAATAGGTATGGCACAAAGGTTGCGCTAATCTCTTCTATGCTTTTTGCGGTGATGCCCATGACATGGATGGTACGAAGAATCTTACTTGATTCTATCCTGCTGCCGTTTCTTTTGGCATCGATCCTGCTTGCCATGAAATCAAAAACTTGTAACCGTAAAAGCGCAATCGTTCTTCTTTCCGGAATATGCATGGGCCTTGCTGTATTTACCAAGATTCCGGTGTTTGCAATGATTCCGCTGGTTGCAGGTCTGGTATATTTTGGCAATCAAAAAAATGCCAAGATGGTAGTACTTTGGATAATCCCAGTGATTTTGATACCATTCATCTGGCCTCTTCAAAGCATAGAATCTGGACAGTTTAATCTCTGGGTTGACGATGTTTTGAGCCAAACACAGAGGCACAGCTCTGGTCTACCATATATATCAAAATTGTTTTTTGAGATGGATCCTGTTTTGTTTGTATTAGGAATGGCAGGTATGGCGTTCTGCATTTACAGAAAAGATTATGTCATCTTGATGTGGTTTGTGCCTTTCGTAATCTTTCTTCTTGCCATAGGGTTCAACCAGTATTTTTACTGGATCCCAGTTTTACCAGTTTTTTGCATATCTGCATCCGTTCTAATTGTAAGAGTTCTTGGCATGATAAAAAAAGAGAAAACAAACAAGGTTACGCCATATGCGATAATCGTGGGGTTGGGCGTCTTTGGACTTGCAAGCACAGTGTTGCTTATCACTACAAACATGTCTTCAAGTGAATTTCAAGCAGCATCGTTTGTCCTACAGCACGTAAAGGATAGAGACAACCAAACAACGATACTTGCAAGCCCGACTTACTCATGGCTATTCGATAGTGTATTTCACAAGCAAAATGTGTTCATAGACTATTCTCTTGCTTTGTGGCAACCAATCCCTACCAAGAAGGTGGTACTAGTTGTAGACCAGCACTATCTTATTGACATAAACAGAGGAAGTAAGCTCAAACAGCTATACAACGATTCAAAGACTATTGCGACGTTTGATGGCAATGTCAAAAACTATGACACCTCGCTGTATCCCTATACAAATCTCAGAGTAAACTATGAAGGGCATCGCATAGAGATAAAGGAAACAAGCTAGATTGGATATAAAAAAGTGAAAAACTAGCTCCAGACCTTTTCCTTGAAGGTCCATTTCTTATTTAGTATAAAGTTGCCAATAGAAGCTATTGCAACTGATATGAACAAAGACAATGCGTAGCTCATGTGCTCTGTGCCTACTAGCAGGTAGACCATTCCAAGCTGGAACGCTGCCCCTATGCTACTAAAAGCCACGAATGTAACATATTGTATCATGGTCCTTCTCGCACTCGTGTCTCTATCCTCAAAGGTCCATAACTTGTTTAGGATAAAGTTTGATGTCATTGAAAATGTGATTCCTATCATTGTGGCATAGATGTACCACAGGTTAGACAAGACTGCACCAAAGAGAAATGAGACAAGATAATTCACAAGCAAACCCGAGGCACCAACGGTATAGAATCGCCCGGCCTTTGATAGAAAACGAACTGAGGTCCTTCCCTCCCTTGTTGATTTTCCATACCTGTACAACTTCCACACTGACTTGACATAGTCCAAGATTACAGATCTGTCTAGCTTGCTTGTACCGGTTGTTCTGTCCGTAAAATTGTAAGGAATCTCCCTCACTTTGGCCCCCCTTGCCTTTACTAGTATCTCTAATAGTATCTTGTATCCTATGGCGTCAAAGTTGATGTTTCGAATAACATGTCTTCTGAACGCAAAAAAGCCTGACATTGGATCCTTTATCTTTATTCCAAGGCTTCGCTGGGCTATCTTTGTAGCTCCCTTGCTAATCAACTTGCGCTTGAAAGGCCATCCAGTGATGGAACCACCATCCACATATCTTGATGCGACAACAATATCGCAATCTGATTTTTTCAGCTCGTCTAGCATCTTTACTATGGTCTCTGGCGGATGAGAAAAATCGCTATCCATTACCACTACAGAATCCCCCACTGATGCTCTAATACCTGCAAGTATTGCAGAGCTTAGACCTTTCTCGTTTTTACGAATTATTACTCTAATTTCGCAGCCGTTTGCAGCTCTTGACTTTCGTGCATATTCTTGTGCTATTTTCCATGTGCCGTCTGGAGAATTGTCATCAACCACGATAATCTCTGCATTTGCACTTGGAGGCAGGCAGGATGAGACAATGTCGAGCATCTTTGTAATATTTTGGGATTCGTTATAGGTCGGAATTATTACTGAAAGTGATCTTGAACGAGTAAAAAGTTCAGTTTTCATAAGTGACATAGTCTACTGCCATCTTTCGAACCGTGTACCTATTAAAATTTTGAGTTTAATTCTCTACATCCATATATCTACCATATGGCTTCATCTCTACATGGTAGGATTATTTAGTAAAAAGAAGGTATCCTGCTCGGTCTGTAACAAAGAAATCTCTCATGCCCACAAGCCAAAGAATAATTGGAATGTTGATGGTCTATTGTGTGCCAATTGCTATGTAGATCTAATGGAAAAAAACTTTGAAAATGATGCTGAAGACAAATGTGCTCTTTGCGGTACAAAACCGGGTTCATTTAATCTATGGAAACCAAAAAAGGAATGAGGTGTTAAGGGATGGCTCTGCAAGCCCTGCTTTGATCATAAAGAAAAACAAGACAACGATTTGAAAAATTTCTGCAGCTCATGCGGTAAAAAAATTGGGTTTATCAGCTATCGCCCAAAAAAAGAATGGAACTTGAATGGCTACTTGTGCAAAAACTGCTGGAATTTGAGGACAAAAAAGTAGGGCTTGGTCTTAAAAAAATCATAATTTGCTTTGTTTTTTGATGCCTTCCTTTTTGCACCATGTCATGGTGTAACTCAATTCTTGCTTCAAAATCTCTGGATTGAAGTCAATCTCGATGTAAAACAAGTCTGCGCCAAAAGAGAACACATAATATCTTGCGATCTCCTTTGGTATTATGCCCTTGAGGGCAAGATGTGCCATCCTTTCATGAAACTGGTAAAACTTCCATCGATATAGTTCCACATCTTCTATTATTTCACGGGGTTGCGTGGAAAGCTCCTCAAACGTCATGCCTACAAAATCTCTAAGCTGGCTCTCTATCTCGCCTAGCTTGATGTATTCTCCCTCAAAATCTTTCAAAATCTGATAATACTGATTCTTGTTCTGGCTTGATTGCGATATCCCGCTGAATACTAGGGCTCCAATGGCGCTAAACATGCCTGCAATAGAAACGATGACAGTGACGTCCTGTCGCAACGATGAACTGGTTACAACTTCAACATTGCCTTCGTTTTGTGGCTGTAAATTGTATATGAACAGACCTATGGATAGAGACAGCAAGATCATCACAAAGAAGTGTTTTGATTGTAGCATTACAGCTAGATATCTGGACAGGCTGAAAGTTTTATTTTTCATGAAAATAAAAAACACCTATCTTCAAACCTATAGAATGTTTTTTCTATATCATAAAAAATTAGTGCATCTTTTCTACTTGTAGTATATTACAGAACATTTTTACCATATGGTGATAGGTAACGTCCACTAATGAATAGTGTAGGTCTTGCCAAACCAAAGGAACAAAACTCTAGTTGGCAAGGGTTTGCATACGGTAGTATGTATCTTAATTCTTGCAGGTCTATGTGTTTCAACCAACGATGCCCTAGCTACATGCCAATCGTCTGAAAAATGCGATAATGAGATATCTGCAAGCTCCGTATTCTTTGACAAATTCTCAAATTCTACTCTTTTTCTAGATCAATTCTCAAATGCGACATTACTGCTAAATGAATTCTCAAATTCTACTCTTTTTCTAGATCAATTCTCAAATGCAACATATTTCAACGAAACACTGCCCATTCCAGCTGACTCGTTTTTATCATCTAAAACAAACTCTACAGGGAACACGAAACAAACCGCTGGCTCACTGCAACTGCATGGAAGTCAGTATCTTGATGAGCATTCTATTATCCGCACCCCAAAAAGCCTTACTGTATCTGCTTGGATAAGACCAGACTATGGTCAAGGATCATCTGTCTTTACTGTAGTAAGTGATGAAAACGCATTCGTACTCGCTGTAAACAATAACATGCCTCCATCAAAGGTTGCAGTTTTTTCAATATTTGATGGAATCAAATGGACTACAGTCCAGTCAGCCAGTCATGTCTCAGATCAGTGGACGCATCTTGCTGCCACATTTAACGGCACAACGATTGAAATCTATATGAATGGAAATCTGGAAAAGACAGCAATGGTTGCAGCGGTGCCTGCTCTAGTTGACGGTGAACTTAGAACTCAAGCCATGCAAAATCTTACTTCTGGCAACGATGTCACGATTGGTGCATATTATGAGAATGCACGAATGAGGGCAAAGGATCTCTTCTCTGGAGATATATCAAATGTAAACTTGTATGATACTTTACTAACACAAAAACAGATCTATGAGATATTTCACGATACAAGACCAAACTAGATCTACAACCCGTAACATAGGTGCCAGTGTATTTCAGTGGATAAACGCCTCACAATTTATGTGATAAAAATATGCCAAAGAGTATAACAGTTAGTATGTTGGAGTTAGTGCATGGACGCAGCACTTAGGACACACACTCTACACGATCTTAGTCATTTTGGATTGAGGCTTGTTGTAGGTGTTTTCTTTATGGTGCACAGCCAGGCAAAGTTTGGTAGTGGGTTTGGACAATTCTTGTCTAGCCTTGGCTTACCGCCTGAGATGGCTATACTGGTGGGTCTGTTAGAGCTTGTTGGAGGGGCACTACTTGTAGTAGGCGTATTGTCCAGAATAGCAAGCAGTATAATTGCAATCGATATGGTTGGAGCCATAGTATATGTAAAAAAGCTAAGAGCGTTTTCGGGAAACCAAGGCATAGAGCTTGAACTCTTGGCACTAATCATCTTGCTTACAATAGTGGTGCTTGGGCCAGGCAGGATATCTATATCGCATATTGCAAAAAAGATACCTCGATTCCTGCAGTGATTCCCTATATTTGTGAATAAAATAAAAATTGAAATTGGCATCAAATCAGCTCAAGATATCATGAGCACAAATTTTGACCCTCTGGAATTTTGCGATCTATGCTTTCCAAGGGTCAAGCCAAATCTATGTGAAACTTACAAAAATACATTTACAAAAATCAACTCCATTCATTTTTCCCAGCAAGCCAAACTGGATAGGATCCTAAACAAGCTCCAAGTCATGCCAAGAATGGTAGATAGGCGGTGGACCTGTACCTTGGATATTTCGTCACGAAAAGAGTTTCTAGACTCTTTGTGGGGCATTGGAATCTCTGTTCATACATTGGATGACCATGCCAAGATCTTGACTAGCTTGTACAAACCAGAAATAAGGAGACTGGGAGACTCTTATACAATAGATCTTCCAAGCATGGACCTGTGGGAAGAGTTTGATCCAAAAACTAGGTCATGGAATCCTATCAAGGCAAGCAACAAAAATGGCAAATTTACTGGCAAAACAAGTCTTGGAAACATCTTGAAATGTTCTACCGCAGAGGGAACGGTCTACTATCGCACAAACAAGAGTGGAGATGCCATTGTTCTTGTGCCCATGGAAAGGCGGGCTGCCTATAATATGGCGTCTGCCATTGCAGAGCCAACTACAGCATACTGGAAATCCGATACGTTGGGGCAGCACTCGATAATTGATCTTACAGAGCTGAATACAGTCCCTGATGAGATATTCAGCTTTTTAAAAAGACTGGGTAAAAAAGACAAAAAATCTCCCAACCTGCGTGTGTTTGAAAATGAAGACTTGGATCTTGTCAGAACAGTACTGAGCTGCATCAAGATAAATTTAGAAAAATCGTCTGAGACTCTCAACCTTACCTCCTCTGAAAAACCAAATGTTGCAATCAACGTTAGAGACATTGAAAAAGAACGACTACAAGTACTCTTTGATGTCATAGGTGAGATGGGAGGAACATTTGAGATTCTAGAAGACAATATTGTAGTATCCGGAAAACGTGGCTCTGTCAAGATAACGTTTACCGACGATGAAAAAAGTATTCAGGATGGAAATGCCATCCATATATCAATTTCAGCACTAGAGGCGCCTTCAAGATTTTCTGAAATTTTATTTATGATAAAGAAAAAACTTGGACTGTTGGATGTGTCCCTTGATATCTCACTTGCTTGTCACTGGCCAATCATGAACGATTCTGATCTTCAATATGTAGTACAATCTGCAATTTCTTGGTATAGTTCAAACCCGCTTCTTGCTGAAAAAATAATAAGCGAAAATAAAAAATTGTCCAAAATAAAGGAATGGAATACAAAGATAAAAGAAGGAAAAATTAGATCAAGTCTTGATACAATAACTCTTGGAAAGATAATCAAACGGTTGGATTCCAATTAGATGGATTCAGAGAGACTCCCTGTATCTATATAATAAAACTAGATCTTGTTTTTACAATTTTTGTTATTATTTATCTTTCTAGTATTGAGACACTAGAAAAAAGAAGAAAGGATTCCAAAATCTAATGTGTCGGATTTGTCCACTTTATGTTGTATGTGACGTTGCTTGGTGCAAGGGTACTCCATGAAACCGTTTGTGTCGTTGAGGGAGCCAAGTTGGCTGGATGGCTCTCAGTCGTAGTGATTGTAACATCTTGGTTTGGACCTATTCCGTTTACGCATTCTCCAAAGTGATACCCGGTAGCGCTGGTGTCAAACCACGTACTTCCATTAAGTGAATTTCCCTGGGAGCTCTGGTTGGGTGTATGGATGGTAAATGTTACTGTGTATGATCTAGTATTTTGAATCTGCAAGGTCATGTTTGGGTGTGCTATAGGGTTGTATGTTCTGTGCCCTACTGTTATTGTCATGGAAGTTATTTTACCATCATATCTATTGGTACATGTACTGGGGGCTTGGCCCATTGCAAACACTTGATGTGCATATATGCCAAATGATGACACTAGAATCGAGGCAAAAGCTAGTGCGAACAAACTTTTGCTTAGATGAGGGTTGGGCACAATTCCAACCCATTTTACCATAGTGACAAGTTGAGTTAATAGAAAAAGCTAAGGATCACTTCTTGGAAATATATCTACCACAATGCATT
>JAJPKL010000021.1 GCA_021323705.1 Nitrososphaerota archaeon | reverse complement strand
GGTGTACATCTGAGCAATGAATATCAGGCAAGCAGATCCTTAGCTTTTTCTATTAATTTCGCTTGTCACTGTAGTAAAATTGGCTTGGAATTGTGCCCAACCCTCATGTAGATAGGAAGAGATTTTGGTTAGGCGAAATTGAGAGTATTGATTCTAGAATTATGAATGAATCTATGCCTATTTTTTTAAATCAATTCTTGTTAAATCATTAATACATATGGAAAAAGGTTCAAAACATACATCTGATACTATTAGAAAATTAGTTGAATCTCATAAAGGACAATCTGCTTGGAATGAGGGGAAAACAAAAGAAACTAGTGAATCATTAAGGAAGTTATCAAATAGTCTCAAAGGAAGAAAATTTTCTTATGAATGGAGAAAAAACTTAGTTTGGCAAAAATAGGTACAAAACAATCAGAGGAAACAAAAAAGAAGAGATCGATTTCTCTTTCTGGGAGAATTCGGTCAATAGAAGAAAGAAGATCCATAAGTCAGGGACAAATAGGAAAGATAGTAAGTGAACAGACTAGGCAATTACAAAGGATGAGAAAACTAGGAACAAAACAATCTGAATCACATAAGATTGCAAAGTTAAGAGGATGGACACCGGATAAAAGACATCTTGCAAGTGAAAGAAGAGCCAAACAAAAAATCCCGCTGTTTGATACAATGCCTGAAAAGATAACTGGAGATATTCTCAAAAAATACAAAATTAAGTATACAAAACATCATCCCATAAAACTTGAGACTGTAGTAAAAATTCATCAAGCTGACTTCTTTATGATTCCGAACAAAGTGATAGAAATCTATGGTACTTATCATCACGCAGATCCTACTGTATACGAAGATGAAAAAATTCTGCGAGTAAGAGGTCATCATACTGCATTGAAAATAAGAGAATTTGATTCAAAAATTGTCAAAGGAATGGAAGAGAAAGGATTCAATGTATTAATAATATGGCAAAGGGAATTAGAAAAGAATCTGGCAGAAACTGAAAAAAGAATTGTTAATTTCATTTTCTCCAACAAATCATAACGTTCGATATTACGAAGTTGTATTCAGTTTCTATGCGTAAGTGGTGGGGATTGCCTTTTTACTCTTTATCGATAAACTCGTCAGCTGTTGGCGGCTCTGGTGAGAGTCCTTTCCTCTTTCTGATATCAGCTATTATGGTACCCAAGATAGAGTTTGGAACCGGAGTCCACGCCTTAAAGTGAGTGTTCCACATTGCCTTTCCTGCAGTCTGCCCACGCATTACCTCTGACAAGTCAAATGTCTCAGATGCAGGAATCTCGCCTGTTATAATATTTACAACACCTTTCTGTTCCATGTTTAGCACTTTGCCTCGTTTCCCTGATATCACACCTGCCACGTTGCCGATAAGTTCTTGCGGAATTCTTACCTCAATTCCAAGTGTTGGCTCTAGTAGCACAGGCTGTGCAAGAAGCATTACGCCCATGCAAGCACGTCTTGATGCCGGGCCGAGTTGTGAAAGGCCTCTGTGTGCCGGGTCCTCGTGAGGTACAAAGTGAGTAAACGTAAACTTGCATCCCCTCACCTGTTCTCGTGTTAGCGGACCTTCCTTCATGGTATCATCAAATCCTGACAATATAGAATCAGTTGATTCCTGAACAAACTGCACACCTTTTGTGCCATCAACCATTACGTTTCCTCTAGGGTCAAACTTCATGACGCGCTTTGCATCATCCTTGTCCCACCCAGCTTCTTTTAGAATTTCTGCAACCTCTTTCTTGTCTTTGTATTCATTTAGTGTACCGTTTCTTATCATCTCAGCAACTTTTTCGTCAAGTGGCTCTACTTTCATGAATATCTTGTTGTGCCTGTTGGGCGACTTGGACATTATAGGTCCTGCTGCAGTACGAATTGCCTCCCTGTAATTTATCAATGGTTGTGATGTAACAATATCTACTTTGGCATCAGCAATCAACGCGGTTGCAATCTCAAGGTGCAGCACGCCCATGCCAGCAATCACAGTCTCGCCACTCTCCTCATTGATTTTAACCTGCAAGTTAGGATCCTCAATAGTAATTCTGTTTAATGCCTCCACAAGCTTGGGCAAGTCTTTTGGATGCTTGGGTTCTACTGCAATCTGCACCACGGGCTCTGAGACATATTGAATCCCTTCAAATGTGTTAACACCTGGTACCGTGGATATGGTCTGTCCTGCCCTTGCATGTTCTAGTCCCAATAACGCTGGAATGTTTCCTGCTGCAAGTTCTCCCACCATCTCTCTCTGGTTTCCCATGAAAAAGTTGACAGATTGTATTCTGCCTTCACGTTTGCTGTCGATAATGTGAATCCTGTCACCGTCCTTTAGTTTGCCAGAAAATAGCCTTCCTATTGCGACAGGACCTGCGGCAGGGTCTACCGTCATGTTTACAATCATCATGACAGCAGGTCCGTTATCATCACAGTTTAGCAAAGCTTTTCCAATGTCAGAATTAAGATCACCCTTCCAGATTTTAGGAATTCTATACTTTTGTGCTTCTGCAGGATTTGGATGGTGTTTAACTACCATTCCAAGAACGGCGTCATATAATGGCGCCTTTTCTGCAAGTGCCTTGACATCGCCGCCTTCAGAATATGCAGCATAAATGTCCTTAAACGAGATTCCCTTCTTCTTCATCACGTCTGCGTTAAAGCCCCACTTGTCCTTTGCAGAGCCAAATGAGACGCTACCGTCCTGGATGCTTACCTTCCACTTGTCCTTGTACTCGGGTTCTGCGTAAATGTCAATCAGTCTGTTAAAGTTGGTAATGATTTCAAGCAGCCATTCCTGCATCTTGTCAGGAGTCAGCCTCAGCTCCTTGATCAGACGGTCTATCTTGTTGATATAAAGTACCGGCCTTACCCTCTCTTCGAGCGCTTGACGTGTTACAGTCTCTGTCTGTGTCATGATGCCTTCTACCGAGTCTGATACTACTACTGCGCCGTCAATTGCTCGAAGGCTTCTTGTCACACGACCTGTAAAGTCGATGTGGCCTGGAGTATCAATCATGTTAATTACATATTCCTCGTCATCTTTTTCGTAAAGCAAGGTAACGTTTGCCTGTACAATGGTCATCTGCCTGTCCTGCTCTAGTTTCATCGAATCAAGTGCAAGGGCTTGGCCTGCCACTGACGGACTGATAATACCGCTTGATGCAAGAAGACTGTCGCTCATGGTTGTCTTGCCGTGATCTACGTGAGCTATCACACCAAAGTTTCTGATGTGCTTCTTGTCGCCGATAATTTTGAGAATCTGTTCAGTCGCCTTGAATTTCATGTTTTAGCTAAATCCTTTTTTAGCCTCTATTAAGCGTTAAGAATTGCATGATAATTCAGTATATCATGGAAGAACTGGCATTTCGCAGTCGATTTTCTTCAATAAAGAAACATTCTTTCTTCTTTTTCTTCTTTGCATTGTATAACGCAATCAACTGGGAGACAAAGATGTAAAACAAGATCTGCTCCTGCAAATTCTTTGACTTGGACTCCAATCTTTTTACGACAAGGCCACACTTTGCTAGATTCTTTTCCAGCCTTTGGTTGTGTTCGTTTCGTGATTCAAACAAGATTACAGTGTCACCCCTTTTTGCAGAAAAGAGTTCCATGTGGGAGAACTGCTCTATTCTTTGATAGTGAGCGTCTGCCCCAAGCACCTCGTACAGCTTGGCTGCGCAGAACATGGCTACAGGCATCGTATACAGGCTGCCAAGGATGTAGACCTTGCCTGAAAGCAAGACGCCCCTTGCTGCCCTTGCTGCCTCACGGTATATTTTTGATGGATTTCTGATATGATATCTTGTGACAAGTGAGATGCATGTCAGCGCGCTTGCAAGAAAGCTTATGCTGCCTGCAGTCTGTATGCCAGTAGAGTCAAGCTTTAACAGGATAACACCCCTGCATGCTTTTGCCAGTCTGCTTTCTTTGTTTGCGGTAATAGCAATTGTATTTCCATGTAACTTTGCAAGTTTGATGTTTGATGCAGTATTGCCAGAAACTGAGACCGCATAGACTGTATGTCCTAACAAAAGTGACCTTGTTTTTATCAAGTCAAGAGGATCAAAAGCCCTTGCCCTAAACTTGGAAAAGACTTCACCAAGATGAGATGACGCAAACGAGTCGCCGGTTCCACAAAATATTGTCTTTTTCTGTTTGGCTGCAGACAGAGTTTTTTGCGGAACAAATTTTTTTATAAAGTCAAGCTGCATTGCTATCTCTTTTTCAAGTGCGTCAACAGTACCCATGTTTTGATATTTATAATCGGGCTAAAAATCCTATTTATGCAAATAACTGTCGGACACACGCCTGATTCTGATGACGCTTTCATGTTTTATGCAATGCTCACAGGTAAGGTCACATCGCCACACTTTGAGGTCAAGCAGGTTGTTGAGGATATAGAGACTCTAAACAAGCGGGCTCTAAACCACGAGCTTGATGTCACTGCAGTCTCGGCACATGCTTGCGCTTACATCAAAGATTATACCATATTAAGAAGCGGCGGAAGTTTTGGCAAAGGATACGGCCCAATTGTGATTGCAAAACAAGACATGTCTACAGACAAGTTGCGCCGCTCAAAGATAGCAATTCCAGGTAAGATGACATCTGCGTTCTTGTTGCTGCAGCTAATGATTGGCAAGTTTGACTATGTAGAGATGAAGTTCAGCGACATTCCCGATGCTGTCTCAAAAGGAGAGGTAGACGCAGGGCTTGTCATACATGAGACACAGATTACATATGCACAAAACAATCTAACAAAAATTCTTGACGCAGGAGACTGGTGGCGTAGCAGCACAGGAGGTCTTCCAGTCCCCCTTGGAATAAACGTGATGAGCGACAAGTTCGGGCCTGATACAATAAAAAAGTTTGACGAGTTTTTCCGCGAATCAATTGTTCACGGAATGGCACATGTCGGAGATGCACTTGATTATGCAATGCAGTACAGCAGGGGACAGCCAAGAGATCTTATTGAAAAATTTGTGCGCATGTATGTAAATGATGTTACGATTGAGATGGGCCTGCTAGGTGAGCAAGCAATTCGAACCCTCTTCAAGTTTGGCATAGAGAAGGGACTTGTCCCAGACTTTGAGCCAAAGTTTGCCTAGATGTAACAAACCAAGATTGACAATTAACGGTTATTTAGGAGAACAGACCAGATTGCATCAATGGACAAGCGCATCTTCCTGCTTGGAGTTTCAATGCTGGCAATAGGCGGAGTGTCTTGGTTCTACTTTAACAACACACAGCCGATGGCAACTTCTGGTATGACAGATGATCAGACAAGTGCGTTTTACCAAGATGTGGCGCTGAACACAGGCCTTCAGAACATTTCTGGAATGGTTGCAGGAATTGGGTTTTTCATTGCGCTCATCAGCATAGGGCTCAGGCGAAGAAAGAAAGGAGAGGCAGGAAAGTCAATCACGCAAAAGCCCGCCCAGACCTAGAATGTTTTTAAAATTTTAAAAAACGTATCCCTCTGAGCTGCGCCCCGGCCAATCTCTTTTATCATGTTTGCAAGCTCAAGAATTGAAGAGTTTGTTCCCCTGCCTGCTGCACGGTAAATCTCTTCTGAGAATGCAGTTCCAACAAGGTCGTTTCCGCCATATGTGAGTGCCACCTGAGACAGCTTCTTTCCAAGTGCGACCCAGTATACGGAGATGTTGTTGAGCTGCTGTGCCAACATCAGCCTTGATATGGCAATGATTCTCAAGTCGTACGTAGATGGGCTTTCTGCCTTGACAAGCCCTGCCTTTTCAAGTTCGGTGTTTTCCAAGCTAAACTTGAGAGGTATGAAAGTGATAAAGCCCTTGGTTCGTTTTTGGACATTGCGCAGTTTTATGAGGTGGTCTATGATGTGCTCTGGCTTTTCGATATGGCCAAAAAGCATGGTTGCGTTGCTCTTTATGCCAAGGTTGTGTGCCTGCTCTATTGTATCAAGCCACTCTTGCCCTGAGCACTTGCCTCTAACTATCTTGTTGCGTATGTCAGGATGGAAAAGTTCAGCTCCTCCGCCCGGCATGGAGTCAAGTCCTGCCGCCTTGAGTCGCAACAATACTTCTTTTACAGAATTTTTTGTCAATTTAGATAAAAAGAAAATCTCGGCTGCAGTGAGCGCCTTTATGTTAAGTTCTGGATGGCTCTTTTTTATTGCGCGAAACATCTCTTCATAGTATTCCAAAGGCAGGTCTGGATGAAATCCACCAACTATGTGAACTTCGGTTGCTCCCATCTCTTTTGCCTTGCCCACTCGAGCTTCGATGTCCTGCGGTGTCAGGGTGTACGCGTCTTTTTCATTTCCCTTTCTGTAAAATGCGCACATCTGGCAGCTTGCAGCGCATACATTTGTGTAATTCAGATAGTAAGATGCCGCAAAGGTAACCGTGTTTCCAACTAGTTTTTGCCGCACTAGATCTGCCGCTGCTCCCAGCATGTAGAGATTGTCATACGACATTAGCTCAAGTCCGTCATCATGTGAGAGCTCCTCGCCTGCGATGGCTTTCTCAAGTGCTTTTGAGTCCTTGACTAGTTTTTCTAGCACGGTCTTGGTTGATTTTACTGTCAATATAAAACTAGAGAAAGATTCATCGGAAGAGAGCTTTTCTTGTTATCTCATCTGAGCACTTGTTGTTTCTCATGCAATAATCTTGGCACTCTTTTGCAGTGTGCGGTTGGTCGTATCCAAATCCACACTTGTCGCAAAAATAGTATTTTTTTCCTTTCCTATATTGTTCTTGAACCATACATGATATAGCACGGATCCAAAATTTAGAACTTTGGAATCACTGCAACGATTCAAGTTTTATGTAGGTCATTTCATTGCCATGTGACTGAAGATATCATGAAGTTGCACCACATAGGAGTTGTAGTTCCCAACATACAAGAGTCCCTTGGCGAACTTAAAAGATACATGACTTTTCAAAGCATCAGCCTCCCCATGCCAGTTGCTACTCGAAAGGTAAATGTCTGCTTCTTGAAGATGGGGGAGCCGTTTCTTGAGCTAATTGAGCCATCGTCTGAAGACTCGGCCATCTCAGACTTGGCAACAAGCGGAGGCGGAATACACCATCTCTGCTTTGAGGTCGATGACATACAAAAAGAAGTGGATGCGATGGTAAGCAAGGGCGCAACGCTTCTGGTATCTCCAGAAAAAGGATTTGATGACAGAAAGATTGCATTTGTGGACCTTAACATGAAAAACACAAGGTGCGGCCTCATTGAGTTTCTTGAGGCAAGAAAGTAAGATTATTCAAAATAACATAACTTGCAAAATATAACAAATGCAAAAGTTTTGAAGCATCAGACATTCAAATAGGTTAGTATCTCCCACGTGGTTGGCGTTTGAACAAATTCCTCATATTCATCATATTTTAGTGAAATGTAAGAATCAAGAAAGTCTTTTGAGAAGGTTCCTTGGAGAAATTTATTGTCGCTCTGGAATGCGTCTAGTGCCTCTTTTAGTGTAGCAGGTAGAGTTTTTATCATGAGTTTTCTTTTTTGTTCAGGAGTTAGTTTGTATACGTTTTCATCAATTGGATCTCCTGGCTCTTTCTTGTTCTTTATTCCATCCAATCCTGCCATCATCAACGCAGCTTCAAGCAAGTAGATATTTGCCGCAGAGTCAGGCACTCGGTATTCTAACCTCTTCCGCTTTTCGTTGTTTTTATCTGTACGAGGTATCCTTATTGCAGTAGACCTGTTTCCAACTCCCCAGCACCCATAAATCGGAGCTTCATAGCCAGGTACTAGTCTCTTGTAAGAGTTTGTGGCGGGATTCGATATGGCGCATAGAGATTCAATGTGATCAAGTATTCCTCCGATATAGTACCTTGCAAGTTGGCTCAGTCCAGCTTTTGTCTCGTTTGGATCGTACATTGCGTTGCGCTCATCACTGGTCCAAAGACTTTGGTGCATATGCATTGCAGATGCATTGTCTCCATAGATTGGCTTTGGCATGAAGGTAGCAATCTTGTTCCGTCCTTTTGCTACAACTTTGGCCAGATTCTTTATTGTGACTACATTGTCTGCAACAGATATTGTTTCACCATATTCTATGTTAATCTCGCATTGCCCTGCAGTTGCAACCTCATGGTGATGTGCCTCTATTTTGATATCAAAATATCGATACAGTTTCTCGCAAATGTCCTTTCTTAAATTGTTGAGAGTATCAAGTGGAGGTGCCTTGTAATATCCAGATTTGAGCCGTGGACTTGAGACGGCATTTCCAGATTGAAAGAAACCCTCGGATTCTATTTTGTAACCAGATTTGTTAAATTCCTGACTACCAGTTGCCTCAGGGTTTGATGTGTAGATTTCATCAAAGACAAAGAATTCTATTTCTGGCCCCCATAGTGCTGTCAGTCCTAATTTTCCTACCTCTTCTGCAGCCTTGAGACATATTCCGCGTGAATCCCTTTCATATCTTCTGTGAGTTCCATCCGGTTCACTTTCACTATGGTATAGGTTTACAAACATTCTTGCGTTTTTTCTATTATTTGTATCATCATAGTCAGGCGGCAGAATCTTAAACGTAGAAGTGTCCGGTATCAAAGAAATGTCAGATTCGTTGACGGACCCAAACCCTCGAATGGAACTAGAGTCAAGCTTGTCTAGTCCATTTCTCAAGTTATGTTCGTTTAGGGAGTAAGATGGAACCCCTAGGCTGTGCAATTCTCCAAAAACATCTACAAACCAAAACTCAACAAAATCAATTTGTTGTTCCTTGATTTTCTTCACTATGTCGTAGTTCTGATCTGTCATTTTCCCGAAGTGTGTCTATGGAGGTCCGCCACCAGCAGAGCTTGTCTCATTGCCTGCGGATGAGTCGTCCTTTCTTAGCAACTGCTCCAGTTCTTTTTCAAAGAAGAATTTTTCCCCCTCAAATGGTTTGAGGCCGTCTATCCATATTGCACCCCCGTCATACTTGGCAAGAAACGGCCTTTGTACCCATTGTGGATTTCGGCCTTGTAGAAATCTCATCACTATTGCCCTGACACGTCCAACCTTTGTGGTGCCAAGCGCCTGGATCTTGCCTGGGGTAGCTGACATGCTTGGTCCGCGAACGGTTCTTGCCAACCCACTGACCATTTGATATGCCTCACGGAATATTTTCTGGGAGCGCACAAGCGGCACACCAAAGTAGTGTTGTGCCCCTGTATCTCTTACTATAAACATGTAATACGGAATTAATCCAAGCGATACCTGTTTTTGCCACATCTCTGCCCAGATCTTAGGGTCGTCGTTGATGTGTTTGAGGATGGGAGATTGCGTGCGTATTTGAGCACCTGTCTTCTTCCTTATTCTTGTAACTGCCTGTTTTATAGCGTCTGTTGATAGTTCTGCAGGGTGGTTAAAATGAGCCATTATTGCAAGGTGAATATCTGCTGCAGAAACCTTCTCAAATAGCTCAAGCAACTCATCTGCGTCATCATCAGAGACAAACCTGTACGGCCAATAGGAGAGCGTCTTTGTACCTATCCGTATTGTCTTTAGGTTTGGCAGCTTGGCTTCAACCAATGAATTTAGATATCCTGAAAGGAGTCTAGTCTTCATAATTAAAGGATCTCCTCCGGTAAACAAGATATCAGTCACCTCTGGATGTTCCCTGAGATATTGAACTAGCAGTTCTGTCTCATGCATGGCAAACTTTAGTTCGTTCATTCCAACAAACTGCGGCCATCTAAAACAGAAGCTGCAATATGCATGACATGTTTGACCTTGGCTTGGAAAGAAGAGAACTGTCTCTTTATACTTGTGCTGCATTCCGTACAGTTTTGTACCATCTTTTAGTTTTGGGATATTATGTTCCATTTGACCGGCAGGATGAGGATTGAGATGCAGGCGGATTTTGTTTGCAATCTTTTGTATCTCTTTTTTATCTATGCCTTTTCTGAGCGCGCTTGCCATCTTGTTGAAGTGTCTAGGTTGGAGCATTCCCTTTTGGGGAAACGTGAGAATAAACATGGGATCATTTGGAACCTTTTTCCAGTCAATTAATTGTTCAACAACATAGTTGTTTGCCTTGAACGGAAAGATATTTGCAACAACTTCCATCTCAAATTGTAATTGTTTGGACAAATTTCGTATCTGAGGAATTTCTCTAAAGTTTGACAGAGTATATGATTTGTAGGGAGGAGAATCAAATTCGCTCCACTGATAGCTTGATCTTTGGATTCTCATGTAAAAGATAATAATTCATCATTGTTAAGTGTTGCCCAAAAAAAATAAAAAAGATGAGAGTTTGATGAGAACGAAATAAATATGATGACGGTAAATAAAAATTCTAAAAATAATTTTACATGTGACAAGAAGAAAACGCTTCATAGTAGCGAGTCTTTTCAGCAACAATCTTGACACATCTTAAAATTTGTGATTGAATGAAATGGATCTTCAAAACCTAACCGAATATGTAAGAACTGTGGGCGGAACCACGAACCTCTCAGAGCAGGTAAACAATGTCATGCATTCCAATGTAATTACGTCAGAGATCTCAAAACTAAACCAGGTTCTTGCCCAGTCCGTGTTTCATGGTACCAACCTTGCTTCCGCCCAGATAATTCTCTTGTCCATAGGAGTCATAATTTTCGTGGGTGTGGCAGGGGAGGCATTTTTCAGAAAGACTGGAATTCCGGAGGTTCTTTTCCTCACAGTAGTCGGGTTTGCCCTAGGCCCGATACTTGGGGTTGTCGATACCTCCACGGTTATCAAAATTATTCCCTATTTTTCCTCGCTTGCACTCATCATCATAATGTTTGACGGTGGGCTCAACCTCGATATTAGAACTGTGGTGAGGACTGCCCATTACTCGATTTTGATAGCAGTACTAAGTTTTGCAGCAACGCTTGCAGTTGTTTCATCTCTTGCCGTTTTTGCGTTTGGATGGCAATGGATAAGCGCACTACTGCTAGGTGCCATCTTGGGAGGAATAAGCCCGATAGTTGTGTTTGCTATTGTAAAGAGGCTACCAGTCACTGAAGAGACAAGATCAATTTTGATCCTAGAGTCTGCCATGACCGACATTATGGCAACAATTGGGGCGTTCTTGTTGTTTGATGTAATAGCATCGGGGACCTTCAGTTTCCACATGCTGGGTCTGGATTTTGGTAGGGAGGTAGCTGTTGGATTCGGACTGGGTCTGGGCATCGGAATACCGTGGCTCTACGGCTTCTCAAAGATATCGAACATAAAACACGCATACATGCTTACACTTGCCATACTGTTTGTGCTCTTTTTCTTTGCAAAGTCTCTCGGTGAATCAGGAGCCTTGACTGCGCTTATCTTCGGCTTGGTGCTTGGGAACAGAAAGACATTATCAAGATATCTCAGATTTGACATGCCAGATATCTCGATGGAAGACACATTTCATGATGAGGTAACGTTTCTTGTTAGATCATTTTTCTTTGTATTTGTAGGACTGGTTGCAGAATTCGGTCAGCTGAGATACTTGATAGTTGGAATCATAATCACACTTGCACTCTACCTGTCAAGGAGAATGATTGCAAAGATCCTCCTTTCCTCAAGATTTCCCGAGTTTGACAGAAAAGTGGTAAGGGCCATGATACCAAGGGGTCTTGCAGCTGCAGTTCTTGCCACCTTTGCCCTGTCATTTGCAGTCCCTTACGCAAAGGTCTACGCCGAGATTGCCTTTATTGTCATAATTGGTACCGTAATAATCACAACAATAGACATTGGAAAAATTTCAAAGAAGAAGAATGCGGAAGTAGTAAGTTAAGGCTTGAGTCCATACAATTAGAATCCATATTGGATGTTTTTCATTGATGATTTTATTTATGACAAAACAATATTTAAGAAAGAAAGACAATCAAATTCCATGCCAGATGAACCAGAGTCAGACAACGAATTTGTTCAAAACCTGAAAAACGTAGGAAAGCATCTCAAGAAGACTGTAGCAATAAAGGAAAAGGCAGAGGCTGTAAAAGACTCGCTAACTGAGGGTTTTGATGACATAAAGGAACTCAGTCAGGAGCAGCTTGACAAAGTAAAAGAACTGACCGGGGTCAACCTCAACATAAAGAGCGAGGCGCAGTTCATAAAAAAGATCTTCCAGCACAAAGACTTGGTCTTTTTAAAAACTGATGCAATCGCGCTGGTTTTACGCAAGTTGGGAGGCAATGAGGAATTCTTTGAAACAGTGGACAGGCTGACAAAGGAGGGGTATAGGATGGTACACCACGAGGCAGTGCGAAACATTCCAATCCCGGGAGGATTTAGTTATTCGATTGGTAGCATCTACTATTTTCAGCATGTCAAGTACATCACCTCCATTTATCATCAAGAATCGAATTCAGTTTAAGAGCAGGACTCTGAATTAATGAAGTCATTTGCATCCGTGGTTAGAAAAATTATTAATTCAAGCAAGGAACATTTGTATGATTCGGCTTGTTTAATTTTGTTTCCATGCATCAAGTGGGCAACTGTCTGTACCATATAGTCCTCTGTGGGAATGGTATTTCAATGCCTGCCTTGTCAAGAGCTTCTTTTACTACTTTGGGAAGTGTCGGTACCACCTCCATAAACGAATCCCCAGGATACCAAACATATATTCGAAGATTGACACTCGATTCGCCAAGCTGTTCGGTCCAGACCATAGGTTCCGGCTCGACCAAGACATACGGCATCTCAGATATTGCTTTTTTTATTTCAGATACTGCTTTGCCAATGTTCTCCTTGTATGCAATTCCAACAGCAAAGTCAGCTCTTCTTGCTGCAAGTCTTGAATAGTTATGGATATTTGTTGTAAAGATCTTGTCGTTTGGGATCCTCATTATGGTACCATCAAACAGTCTGAGTCTTGTAGAAAATATAGCAATGTCCAACAACACTCCTGTCGTGTTGCTAGCAGGAATTTCTATTACATCGCCGGCCTTTGCAGGCTTGTCAAACATCAGGAATATGCCAGATACTAGGTTTGCCACCACTGACTGGGTAGCAAACCCAATGACTATGCCAAAAATTCCTCCCGCCACCATCAGGCCGCTAAGATCTATCCCCTGGCTAGTTGTCACAGCAAGCAGGGTTATTATTATGATACCATAGTAGATTCCTTTCCCAATGTTCTTCGAGGTATTTTCTTCAAAATGTGGACCAAAATATTTTTTGAAAAGGACGCTTGCTATCTTTGCTAATACTACTCCTGCTGCCATGATGGCTATGCCAATTATTATCGAGTCAATGGAAATGTGGTGACCAAAAATGTTTATTGTGTCACCGGTTATGATGTCAGTCAAACCCCATCTCCATCGTAAATTTTATGTCAGTTTTTTTCATTGTACGGGGAGATGTTGACCATCCTTGCGGCATATTGCCGCTTTGTACAACCTCTGCAATTTGCACCCCCAGTCTTTCCTTCACTATAAGATTCAAATCGTCATAGGCAGCATCAGCATATCTGTAATGTATCTCGTGATCCCTTACAGGGAAGACTATCTTGCCTATTGATATGCCAGTGTCAAGTTCGTTCTGGATTTTTACACGCAGTCTTCCCTCAAAGTAAGGGCGCGCCATTTCCTCCTGAGCCAGTGGCATGACTGTAGCAAACTTGCAAAGTTTGCCTTTGTCAGGGTCGCCATACAGCGCATATCTTGAACTGGACGGTTCGCATGCAAAGACATCAAAGTATTCCCTCATCTCATTTCCAGTAAAAAATAATCCCATCTCTATTGGCATTGAAACAAAAACCTCCGTCTTGGAATTTCTGCTCACAAATACAGGTTTTGAAAGCCTCAGAAATACAAAATCGGTTTTGTATGACGGAACGTAGATTGGCAAAGTTGGCACAAATTCCATTTCGAGGTCCTGAGTCCTAATCGACAGCAATTTCTCTACAGTCCCATTTTGGTTCGTTCGTCTATACGTAAATTTGTCATCAGTAGCCCTCTCCAATACAATTGTATTGTTTGGAAGATAGAATGTGGCACGGTCCTTTACTTTGTATATGCCGTATAACGTGTATGCGGTTTCAGTATTCTTAGAAATTTTTTCTGCCTGTGAGTTATGCAGAGATTCCATCACATGTTTTTGGTTTTATTGTATTTATCTTGTTGCGAATTTTTTTATCGTTTTTATTTTTTTAGAAACACTTAACAATGATGACTAGCAATTTTATTTTTCATCAAAACACGACAAGATTTAAAACGGATCATGACGTAATTCGTCCAAATGAGAAAGCAGAACATACAAATCAAGACGAATAAAGCTGCCAGACAAATTCTTTCCCGGTCTGTACCATACTCTCTCTGCTGAAAAGTCAAGTTAGTGATTTTCATGATTGAGGCACGTAAAAAATTCAGTGTATCAGTAGTAATTCCAGCCTATAATGAGGAAAACAATATTGAAAAAGTTATCAATGCAGTGAAAAAAAGAAAGGAGGTAGACGAAATAATTGTAGTTGATGACGGTTCTGTTGACGTCACATCAGAAATTGCACATTCATGTGAGGTAGAGGTAATAACGCTGCCAAAAAATCAAGGCAAGGGAAATGCCATGAAGGAGGGCGCTTCCAAGGCCACAGGTGACATAATTTTGTTCATCGATGCAGATTATAAAAACATCAACCATCGCATAATCGAGTCAATAATAGAGCCCTTCAAGGAGATGCATGATTTTGTCAAAACTACTTTTGATAGAAACGGAGGAAGGGTCACCCTGCTTACCGCAAAGCCTTTGCTTGAACATTTCTTCCCTGAGATTGCTCGAAGGTTTGAGCAGCCTCTAAGTGGTCAGGTGGGCATAAAAAGAGATCTTCTTGAAAAAATAACATGGGAGCCTGGATACGGGGTTGAGATTGGAATGCTCATCGATGCAGTGGAGATGGGCGCAAAGATTGAAGAGGTCCACATTGGGTACCTAGATCATAACGAGCGCGCCTTGGAGGATCTGGACGTCACAGCAAAGGAAGTTACACGAGTGATTCTAGATAGAGCAGTCAAGTACAAGCGGCTAGAAAACAGCCTTGGAATAATCAACTCCTAGTTTAGGATTATGTGTTCTATTACTGGCTTACTAGACAAGAATGGAGAGAAGGTAGCAAGTATTCTGGTGCAGATGTTGCAACAGACATCTCACAGGGGACCTGATGGATGTGGAATCTACGTAGATGGTTTACTGAAAAAAGCACCACAACTAGAGGAGTTGAAAACTGAGGGCCTGAAAGGTGCCTCAGGCCTTGGTCATTCTAGGCTAAAGATAACTGGATCTGCTGGAATACAGCCACTGTGGAGTTGCGATACACGATTTGTTCTGGCGTTCAATGGTGAGATTTGGAATTACAAGGAACTCAGAGGTGAGCTCATCCGAGCAGGGCATGTTTTTGAATCAGATTCAGACAGCGAAGTCATAATCCACCTTGTGGAAGAGAACCACAAGAAAAGCCAAAGCCTTGATACAAGCTTACTCCAAACTTGCAAGAGGCTTGACGGCGAATATGCCTTTGCGGTATTTGACAATGTAACAAAAATGGTGGCAATGACAAGAGACCCTGTCGGGATAAAACAGCTTTATTTTGGACAAAATTCCAAGTATCTTGCCTTTTGCTCCGAGAAAAAACCACTGTGGGATATTGGAATAGAACCTCAGAGAGTTAGGCCTGGTGAGATTGTCAAGACAAGTTTTGATGAAAGTGTACAGAATTTCTCTTTTGAAAAAAGAAGACTCAACGTACTAACAAAACCTACTGTTGATGTAGGTGATGAGAGAGACGCTCTTGAGAGATACAAGCAAGTCCTATTTGATGCAGTAAAGAAAAGAATTGATGGGAAAGATAGCGTAGGAATAATTTTTTCCGGCGGCATCGATAGTGTTTTGATTGCTAAAATTGCAAAGATTTTGTTTTGTGACATTACTTGTTATACTTCAGGTTTTAAAAATTCGTCAGACATAATTGCTGCAACACAATCCTCCAAGGAATTAGGCATCAAGTTGGTAGTACACGAATTAAATCAGGGAGAGATAGAGTCTGAGCTTGGAAACATTATTTCTGCCATCGAATCTTCCAACCACTTGCAAGTAGATGTAGCAATACCGGTATTTTTTGCAGTCAAAGAGGCAAAAAAAGACCAGATGAGGGTAATGTTAACAGGCCAGGGAGCAGATGAGATATTTGCAGGCTATGATTGGTATCCAAAAATTTACAAAGAGAGAGGAGATGATGTGTTAGGGGATTGTCTCTGGAATGATATTGAAAATCTCTACAAGGATACGTTAGAAAGAGAAGATAAGATAGCCATGTATCACAGTATAGAGCTTCGAGTACCGTATCTTGATCCCCAAGTGATAGATGTGGCAATGTCAATACCTGGAGATTTGAAGATAAAAAACAATCATGTAAAGTACCTGCACAGAAAGCTTGCCCAAGAAATTGGCGTTCCTCCACAGCTAGCATGGCGAAAAAAAGAAGCTGCGCAACATGGCTCCAACGTACACGATAACCTCATCACAGTTATGAAAAAAATCAAGGAATCCATTGCGGATGACACCCCTTCCCCCAAGCATGACGAGTCCCTAGGGAGTGCCTACAGATACTCGTATGACAGATACGAGGAAAACGATGCCGTTCAGAAAACCCTTGATATTCTGGGAGAAAAACTGGGACTCCATCCAAAGACAACCTAACGGCAAATTAATTGTTTAACGATATGAAACGAGAAAGAAAATTGGTTGCATTTGACATGGATGGCACGCTTCTAGAGGAAAGTGTAATCCGCACCTTAGCTAAAAAATTTGGCTTCGCTTCTGGACTAAGCGAGGTCCAGAATGATTCCAGCCTACTTGGATATCAGAGGACTCAAAAAATCGCGGCGTTGTTAAGGGGCCTTGATGAGATAGACGTCATAGAAACAATTGGAAAAATGAAGATGATAAAAAATTGGCGCAGTGCCATTTATGAGCTCAAAGCACACGGTCATGTTGTTGGCATAATAAGTGACAGCTACACTCTTGCTTGTGATTACTTGAGAAAGAAGATGGACCTTGATTTTTCAATAGCAAATGTACTGCATAGCAATGAAAACCATTTGTTAACAGGTAGAGTATCGATGCCACTAGGGTGGGAAAAGATAGGTTGCAAATGCAAGATCTCAGTATGTAAGAGGTATCATTTGGAAAAGATGGCACAAAAATTTAACATCCCCCTTTCAAATACGGTTGTTGTTGGAGATACCGTCTCGGATCTGTGTATGATAGAGTGTGCAGGCTTGGGAATAGCCATGATGCCAAAAGACGAAACCATAAAAGAAAAATCCGACAAGGTAATCACATCTCCTGATCTTAGCACAATTGTTCCTCTTGTGATATGAAATCCTCGCATCGATGTTATACTTTTGAAACTGGTTCGCCAAGACTATATCTTAAAAAGTCTTTTTGCATTTTTAAACATCAGTTCATCCCTAAACTTTGTTTTGAGCTTTAATTTTGCAACAAAACTGAGGTAAGAGTCCATATCTGATATCGGCCAATCTGTACCATACAAGAGATAGCGAGGTTCTCCTACATAGTTGATAAGTTCGGCAACTTTTTCCACCATAAGTTTTTCAAAGAAATGATCAAACTTGCCAACCGAAAGGCCTGACATGTCAGCCCAGACGTTATCGTTTTTGTATACAATTTCCTGGCAGTCCTCAATCCATGGATTGCCCAGATGACACATAACTATCTTTAGTTCAGGATTGTCTACTGCAAGCTCATCTATGTGTAGTGGGTGGGAATACTTGAGCTTGCCCTTCTCGGAGAATGTATCCCCTGTGTGTATCATAACTGGTACGTCAAACTCTACACAAAGGTCATAGGCTTTTTGGTATCTCTTGTCGTACGGATAGTATGGTTCGTATCCAGAATAAATCTTGAGACCTTTGACTAGTCCATCCTTAATCCAAGTTTTGTAATTCCTCAAATCTTCTTCCGTATGGTTATCGATGCTAAACCCTGCAACGATACCCAAATTATCATGCTTCCTTGTGGCTTCAATGAGTTTAGCCGTGGACGGCCTCTCTTCATTTACAACATATGACGAAAGAATGATTGAATAGTCTACATTGTGGCTTGCCATGGTAACAAGTAGTTTTCGAACTCGCTCCTCTAGTGATGATATATTTTTCAGTTCGGCATACTGGTTGAGGTGGGTGTGACAGTCTATTATCATATTTCTTTATACTCCGGGTTTTTCCATTCGATAAAGGTAGCATAGTTTAGTGATCGTGGATCTTTGAGATAGTTTGGGAGAATTTTTATGAATTTAAAGCCATTCTTTATTTGAAAATAAAGTACTGGCTCCTGTATCTTTCCTGCCAGAACTTCCTTTACGTATTCGTCCGGTGATAGCCTATCAGCATATTCACAATAGTTGAACAATCTTCCACCAGCAATGATTCGGCGCAAATTTAGTTTGATTGCAAGCGCCTTGCGTGCATCGTAGAGCTTTGTCCCTATTCCAAGACTTCGATAACTAGGGTTTGTTGAAACGTCAGCACCGTACAACGAGTCTCCTTTTGGATCATGGTTTGTGAAGAACGACCCTCCGCAAACCTCATTCCAAGTATGTTCCTTGTATTCAGAAACCAATTTGACTATGAGGCTCGATGCAGAGCCAATAATTCTTTCTTCATATTCTGCCACGAATTGTCCTTCTGGAAAGATTCGAATATGATTCTCAAGAGATTCTTTTTTCCAGATCGTTCCTTCCGCAGCCATGTATGGAAAGGACTCTTTTTGTAATTCAATTATTTGCGGAATGTCGTTAATCCTTAGTTTTCGTACCTGTAGTTTAGAGTCAATAATTCTCATTCCAGATACAATTGTTCTTTATTATATTTATTAAATTCGTAATTGTCTTATTTTACGTATCTCAGCATTATCTTTATTTTGAATTGATTTTTTCTGAAATAACATTCTGCTTCCATGATATTTTGAAACAATACTTTAGAATCGAAAATCAGAGGCAAAGTTTTGTAAATTAGTGTATGCCTGCATTAGTTTGAATGTTGTAGTTTCCATTTGCAGAAACTGTATAGAGCATCATACACATGAAACTGCTTGCTCATATTGTCATAGTCATCTTTTGCATTCATGCT
The DNA here is from genome assembly GCA_021323705.1 of Nitrososphaerota archaeon. Lineage (GTDB taxonomy): Archaea > Thermoproteota > Nitrososphaeria > Nitrososphaerales > Nitrosopumilaceae > Nitrosotalea. The sequence continues at coordinate 45,306 of JAJPKL010000021.1, read as the reverse complement.
AAAGCCGTAAGCAATGGCAAGTAGTCCTTCTGACTGGGGTGTCAGAGTTCGGTTAGGAGTATCAGCGCCACGAACTATTTTTGCTACTTCAGCCAATGCTCGGTCCTTTTTGTCTAAACCATATTTTTTTACAATAGCATCAAAGGAGCATTCTTCGCCATGGTGTCCAAGTTCTATGTTTGGCACATCAAACGGAATGGCGTTTTGTTTCCTTGCAGTTTCCATCACTTCCTCAGGAGATACGAATAGGAATTCTGCATCTTCATCTACAAAATTCTTTATTAACCACGGGCAGGCTATGCGGTCTACCTTTGCATGTTCTCGTGTAACCCATTTCATACCACTCACGGAATATTCTCCTATGTAGATAATCTACATATATAAGATTTGTTTGTAATCATTACAGTACACCACATGATAAAACAAAAAGGAATGAAGGTAGGTGCAGTATCGCTGTGGCTCCTATTACTTTTAGCGGAGCGGCCTATGTATGGTTATGAGATCATAAAGGAACTGGAAAAAAAATTTTCAGGATATTGGAAACCTAAAACAGGTACCATATATCCAGCATTGGAAAAACTAGAGAAAAACAAGTCGGTTACAAGCAAAGTGGAATTTCGGGATAAGACTCCAGACAGAAAGCATTACGCCATAACAGAAAAGGGACAAGCTGAACTTTCTGAATCTATGGTACATTGGTCAAAGATGGCAGAAATAATAGAGACCCATTGGGAAACCCATCAGGCAGTGTTTCGCCACAAAGCAGAGATCTCAAAAGATGAGCTGGCTAAGGTTTTCACGCACATTGCAAAATCCCTACAAGGAACATCCAATTTCGAGATGAATAAGATCATACCTTCTGCAAAAAAGGTTCTTGTTAAAAATCCAGCAGAACCTCTTGAGTTCAAGTTTCTTTATGCAAAAGAGAAGACCAAGGAAGGTAGCGACAAGTTTGAGATCCACATAGAACTTGAATGGAATGCAAAATCGCTCAAACCCAAAACTGACTAGTTACTGGATTTGCGAATCTCAAAAACTTGAATTTTTGCGCCTTCTCCTGAGTAGTCTGGGATTGCAACATAAAGTCTATTCAGTTGTGGAACTAAGAGCGAAGTTCTTGCTCCCGCATCAGTTGGTACTTTGGCAACCTCGCGATAATCATTTCCATGTTCAGATATCACATCCACAAAGCCCTGTCCACCAGAGACATAGATCTGCCTATTCTCATCATCATAGAAAATATCGTCTGGATCACCGCTGACAGGTAATTTTGCCACCACTTTTCCCGAGTCAGTACCAACAACATGAATCTCGGAAGGCTCTCGGTATACAACAAATAATCGATGAGAGTCTTCATCCAACGCCATTGGGTAGTTTCCAGCACTTTCATTGTTAGGCCATTTTGCAACCATTGTCCGCTTTTGTGCATCTATTACCTCTATAGAGTTACTCTCAGGCACGTTAACAAATATTCCAGGTTGTAATTCATCTGAGATCTGAAATGATTCTGGATGTCCATCAAGCTTGATACTGCCAATCAATTCTTCCTTAATTGGATCTATGACTGCCAGACCGCCATTACCAAATCCTACGTAAACTAGTTTCTGGTATGGATCATATCGCACGTTATCTGCATCACTTGAAAGAAAAATAGTTTGTACCAATGCATATGTTTTGGAATCAAAGATTTGCACTGTCCCATCACCTCCGTTTGCAACCACAATCTTCTTGGCTTCTGGAACAAATACAACACCCTGAGGTTCATGCAATGTTTCAATTGAGTTGATTCGTTTTCCTGTCTTAAGATCTAGTATGTCCAGTGAATTATTTTCCAATTCCGCTACAAACAACCTTTGACCATCAATATCTACGTCCATGTGATCAATTCTCCCAGAAACATTTGGTAAGGGAATTGTTTGAATCAGTTCAAGAGAGGACGAATTAAGGTTTAAGACGTTTTGCCTGCCATTTTCTTCATTTTTCTCTGTATTCCCCACATAGTAGACAAAAATGCCTACAATTCCAACAACCGCTAAAGCAACACCAATTAAGACTTTTTTATCCATGTCATGCCACATCGTTTTATCTTATTCACTAGATTGCGAGAAGAATTTTGTTACAGTAACTCCCTGGTCATCAGTAATTGTAACCATTTTTGCAGAAGTGGAAGGAGACAGCAGAGTTCTTTCCCCCGGGTTGAGAATGGGAAGGAAGTCTGGTTTCCCAGAATCATAAGCAATCTTGAGGTTTGTTAGAGGTGCACTGCCAGTGTTTATTATTGTCAAATGAGAGTCTGTCGTGCCATCCCCCGACTCGGTTCTTGCATCCACATATAGGGAGTATTGAGTGGCAGAGCTGTGTGTTATAAACAACAGTACAACCGCGATTACAACTGCGGCTCCGCCACCAATCGCTCCTGTTACTAGGGACTTTTTCATAGTAGATCTACTACCTACGTAGATTATCTACTTATTTAAGAGTCTTTTGAAGAAAAGTCCCACCAGGCAGATCATCTTTAGTATTTAGATTCAGTTTTGATTCTTTTTTGATAATATCCTTGTCACAATTTATGGCAATTGAATTGGAATGATATTACGTTAGTTGGTATGAGCACAGTTAGATTTTCAAATTTAGAATCTAATCTTTAGCCTTGACTTCTGAGAAATCAATACAATTGAAACAATTGATACAACTAGGATCAAAGATGCGACAGGTCCAAACTCTGGGACAAAGGTTGTGCTCTTTGCAAACATGACATCGCTGTGCTGACTCAATCCAAGCCATGTCAGGTATACGGTGTTTGACGATGCAGACATTTGGTTATACCACGAACTAGCAGCACCGTTGTTGACATCTACCGGGGATTCAAAGCTGTTCCCGTTGTCTGTGCTTTTTACAATGTAGACGTCAAAGTTGCCAGGCGTGTTGTCCACCCAGCTTACATAGACATTTCCATCAACTGCGATTTGAGGCCAGCCAGAAGCACCAGGAGTGTTGCTTATGTCAAGCGGCGAGTCAAACGTCTTACCATCGTCAGTACTTTTTGCAAAGTAGATGTCATAATTTTTGTCAGTTATGGTTTCAGTCCATGTCACGTAAACATTGTTGCCTACCACAGCAAGTTGCGGATATCCCGAGTCTTGCTTGGTTTCACTTACATTGACCGGCTTTGAAAACGTCTGTCCCCCATCAGTGCTTTTTGAAAACAGTATGTCAAAGTTTCCAGAAGAGTCATCCATCCATACCGCATAGACGTTGTTTCCGTTCACTGCCATCTGCGGGGCTCCAGAGTTGCCAATGTTTCCACTAATGTTTACTGGTGCATCAAAGGTACTCCCAGAGTCGCTGCTAGTACTCAGGAATATGTCATAGTCCTTTACGCCATTGTCTTCCCATATTAAATAAACATGATTACCGCTAGCATAGATCTTTGGAATTCCAGAATTTCCAGCATGGCTTGTCATAGCAAGAGGCGAACCAAAGGTAGTACCCCCATCATCGCTTTTTGCAAAGAATACATTTGTTACATCTCCTGCCGTTCTCTCAAGCCATGCAACATAGACATGGTTATCATACATTGTCACTTGTGGAAACGCCGAGTCCTTTGAGGTCTCACTTATTTGAATAGGCATACTGAAGGTTGTCCCATTGTCATTGCTTTTTGTAAACGCTATGCTTGACCTATTTGCTGAAAAAGACTGCCAGACTGCAGCCACCTTTCCTCCAAATGTTGCAATCTTTATGTTGTCAGGAGCTCCTCCGATGCTTCCCAAGTTAACCTCGTTTCCAAAAGTGGTTCCACCGTCACTGCTTTTTGCAAACTTGGCTCCAAACTTTCCAGCCAAGTTATCTATCCATCCAAGGTACACATTGTTTCCCGAGACTAGTAGTTGTGGTATTGTGGAGTTGCCGTTAGGTGAGCTGATAGAGGTTGCACCTGTAAATCCAGTCGAGTCTGCAAAAACACTTGACAACGGCATACCAAAAGACAAGATCAAAAGAATTGGAAAAATTTTTTGCATACACAGGACTTTGTCACGCATTATAAGATAGTTTTGATCCAAGAAATAATCACGGAATAGTTCCGTCTACTATCATGTTTAGTTCCACCCTATCCTTGGTATTTACGGTGTTTGCCACATGTGACACAAGAACAATCTCTTTGTTTTCATTGCCAACTTTGGTCTTCATCTCAACAGGTTTGAACTCGGTATTTGGTCCAAGCATTATCTTTGGCAGAAGAGAGAGTATTGAGAGATCACTTGTTGCGGCCTTTATCTTGTAGGCCGTAGTATCTGTAAAGTACACGCCTCCCCTAGTTGTGGGCTTTCGCACAGGAATTTTTGATTTCGTCACGGATACGTTTTCAAGGTGGAATGTTTTTCCATCCACATGTATCGTATACTTTAGGTCAGTGTCTTGGGCTATTTTTGATATGGTATCCTCGTTTACTTGCACAAAGTGTACACTTTGATAAAGATGTAATAATCTTGCTCTTGCCTCTAGCCAGCGACTTGAGGGCCAAGCATAGATTCTAGCAGATTCAACATATTCTGATCTGATCCTTCATAGAAGACCAAGAGATTTCCTTTCTCAAAGAAGTGCGGAGCTGCTATGAGTTGAATTTGTCTGCCCCCTACAGAAGTACCGTCTGGAGAAACTTGGTTCATCTGGTCTTTTGCATCTACTTCAGTGGGATATTCAAACACCCAAATGTCGTGATTGTTCACAAGAAGAATGTACGGATTAATAGTGAACATATCTTGCTGAGTTTTTCCACCCGGTTGAACGGTTGCGCCTTTTGATTTTAATTGGTTTACAAAGTCAGCATATGCAGACCCTTGCATGCTTGAAACAATGGTTTGCTGTTCTGGACCGCCAGTGTTGGTAGAAGGAACTTGCATATTTAGAACTGCAAATATGGCTACGCCTACAGCCGCTGCACCGATTGCTGCAAGTATAGAAATCTTTTTGGTTTGCTGAGTTGACACTAGTTCTGTTTTCTTTCCAGCGTATTTAAAAGTAGGCATGAAAAAGCGGTATGCCTAATCATTTTGTGATTGTGGTCTCCTAATTGTGCTGAACATCTAAGAAAAACGGCTGGTAATGTTTAAGACAGTTTTTTGTCCGCTGTCTTCTTGGGATAAAACACAATTGAAAAATTACGAAACAGAGGCTGCATGGAAGTATCACAACGGCACAAAGCACCCAAACGGCACGCTTCTCAGCAGGTTTCACACATATCACCCTGCAAGCAGGCCAATCCCATACAAGATATACAAGAACGCACGGCAGATCAGACTTGATTTAGATAAACAATCAGGTAGAGTTTCTGCACTAGAGGCAATCTCTAGAAACACACCACACACAGATGCAAAATTTGTTCCTGGCATTGACATTCTTTCAAAGATACTCTACTTTTCTGGAGGTATTACAAAGACGCTCAGGTTTGCACCTCCAGTTGGCGAAGTAGATTTTAGGGCAGCGTCATGCACAGGAGCACTGTATCACATTGAGATGTATGTAGTATGTTCTGACATCTCAGGGCTTGGAGCAGGAGTGTACTATTTCAACCCAAAGAACAACTCTTTGATTTTACTAAGAAAGGGAGACTATCGCAAAGTTCTTGCAAACGCAACTGCCAACGAGCCCTTTGTATCAAGTGCTCCTGTAACACTCGTATTTACTGACATATTTTCAAGAAACTCAATCAAGTACCAAGCAAGAGAATACAGGCATGCATTCTGGGATTGTGGTACAATTGTTTCAAATTCCATTTCAATGACAAGCGCATATCAAGTGCCATACAAGTTGATACTTGGGTTTGTAGATTCCACGGCAAACGAGATTCTTGGCCTTGACGAAAAAAATGAAGCCGCGTTGGCAATGCTGTCACTTGGATACACAAAACAAGAGATTCAGGATTCACCTCCCCTAGACAAGATTCCGCAATCACAGCCCTTGGAATATAATTTGGATTTTGCTGCAATAAATGAGATTCACGAATCTTCTTCCCTTTTAACCGTACAAGAGGTTTCTGCGTGGAGAAGACAAATGGGTCAGGTAGTCTTCCAGCCAAGTACAAAATCAACCAAGCTTGGAAATGTTGTTGAAAGTAACGATGGCCTAGAGCAGACAATCGTTAGGCGGGGCTCTACGCGCAAGTTTTCGCATGATTCCATATCGTTTGAACAACTGTCCACCATACTGAAAAGCAGCACAGGCGGCATAATTTCAGATTTTAAAGAAGATGAAATCATCAATGATATTTACTTGATTGCAAATGCAGTAGATGGACTGGCTCAAGGATCATATTTTTACAACAAGAAAGAAGACTCGTTAGAAACATTGCAACAAGGAGACTTGCGCGATGTGTCAGGCCACCTAGGGCTTGACCAGAGTTTGCCCCATGATGCTTCTGCCACTATATTTTTCATGGCAGACCTTGAAATGGTTTTAAAAAAATTTGGCAATCGCGGATACAGAGCCGCACAGATTGATGCAAGCATTACAGCAGGCAAGATGTACCTTGCTGCATACGCCATGAAGATTGGGGCAACAGGCCTTACCTTTTATGATGATGAGGTCACAGAGTTTTTCTCACCTCATGCAAACAACAAAAGCGTCATGTTCATGCTTGCGGTAGGCAAGAAGGCAAAAAGAAAGCACTAGACACATATTTTCCCTCAAGCCAATTCTCAATGCTTATATCTACATCATCGAACCCAACATGGAGATGCGGGTTAAGACAAGATATGCAGTACTTGCATTACTCATCTTGATTCCATCATTTGTGAACCTTGGAGTCCCAATCTACAACAGGGACTCTCCAGAACTTTTTGGCATGCCGTTCTTTTACTGGTTCCAAACGTTGTGGCTGTTTGCATCAGCCAGCTTTTACGTTGTCTTTGCACACATGAGGGGAAAACAGCATGATTAGTTCCGATGTAACAGTTGCATTTGTCTCTCTTTTCATCCTCTTCATGGTTTTAGGGTTCTATGGCAAGTATTGGAGAAGAGGAGACCTAAATCACGTGCACGAGTGGTCACTTGCAGGACGGAAGCTTGGAACTACGCTAGTATTCTTCCTCATAGGCGCAGACCTTTATACGGCATACAGTTTTGTTGCCATTCCTTCAGGCGTCTTTGCCAAAGGGTCGCTCTACTTTTTTGCCATTCCTTATGTCATGCTTACTTTTGCAGTGGCGCTTGTTGCCATGCCAAGACTCTGGTCTCTGGCAAGGGAGAGAGGATACATCACAGCCTCTGATTTTGTAAAGGACCGGTTTGACAGCCGTACACTTGCAGTTATGATAGCAATTACTGGCATTGTGGCAGAGCTGCCTTACATTGCTCTGCAGATAGTTGGCATGCAGTCAGTTCTCACAGTGATGCTTGCAGGTACTGCAAACGGACAAGTTGTTGAGGAGATCTCACTTTTGATTGCCTTTATAATTTTGGCAGCGTTCACTTATACAAGCGGCCTTCGCGGTGCCACACTTACTGCAGTATTCAAAGACATTCTAATCTGGATTACAGTTCTTGTAGTAATAATTGCAGTTCCAATAAGCATCGGCGGATTTGGCCATGCCTTCAGTCAAGTAAAACCAAACTATGTCACACTCCCATCCACACTTGTACCAGGTTACGCCACGCTCATACTTGGTAGCGCACTTGCACTATACCTCTACCCCCATGCAATAAACGGCGTTCTAAGTTCGGAGAGCGCGCAGAAGCTTAGAAAGAGTACGGCACTTCTTCCCCTCTATGGTGTGGGGCTTGCAATTCTAGCACTGATGGGGATTCTTGTCTTTGCTGTACCAGACGCCATGAGTTTTCTCTCAGGGTTTCCAGAAAGTTCGCGCGGCATACTTGTTGTTCCTTCACTGATACTGTATACAATGCCTGGATGGTTTGCCGGGATTGCGCTTCTTGGAATATTTGTCGGAGGCCTTGTGCCCGCTGCAATCATGGCAATGGCGCAAGCAAACCTACTTACAAGAAACATAATCAAAGAATTTAGGCCGAACATAAAAGATAGCTCAGAGATCAGAGTTACCAAAATCTCATCAACGGTTTTCAAGTTTATTGCATTAGGTTTTGTGTTTGTGGTTCCTGCAACATATGCCATATCTCTGCAGCTTCTTGGCGGCATACTTATTGCTCAGATATTGCCTGCCATCCTTTTTGGTTTGTACATCAAGTCCTTGAAAAAAACTCCACTCATTGTGGGCCTGCTAGTCGGCATAGGTTCAGGCATCTACATGGTAGAGGCCGCAAACAACTTTGGCACCCTCACAACATCTCTTTTTGGCACCCCATTTGGCTCACTTTACATTGCAGTGATATCGCTTGCCATCAATCTAGCAATTTCCTTTGGTGGAAGCTACATAGCAAACAAGATTCACTCCTCAAAAACAAAATAGAGTTTGACTGCATGTAAAACAGTATTTGCGCCTACTCGTATTCCATTAATTTTTTCTCTTCAAGTAGAGTGTGCAGGTTGTGTACTGCCCTATATACTTCTGACTCTTTCTTTGTTCCCGTGCAGACAAGCTTTCCTGATGCAAATATCAGTACAACAGAGCGCGGGTCAAGCATTCTGTGTATCAAACCAGGAAATTGTTCTGGCTCATACATGCTTCTTGGAAGACTGCGTGCTGCTCGCTCAAGATGCACCTTTCCTCCAAGGCTCACAGAAGCTACTATGTTTTGAATTGTTATTTCAGGATCGTTTTTGATCTTTATCTTTCCTTTTCTGAGCTTTTGAACTACAGTTCTTACTGCATTAATTGCCGCATCCTCCGATTTGGAACCTGTGCAGACCATCTTGCCTGAGCTGAAGATCAGGGTTGCAGTCTTGGGAGACTTTAACCTAAAGACAAGTCCAGGAAACTGTTCCGGGTGATACTCTACATCCGGAAATGTTTTTGTTATCTCTACCAAGTCGATTTTCTGATCAACTGATGCAGAGGCAACAACGTTTACAATGTCTACAATTGGTTTTGTTTGCGGCACTGGATAGGGTATAAATTAATACTATATATACCAATTACATATTCTAGGGGGGAGATCAGGTACACCGTATGGTATGGAGGTATAGAACTACTCCTTTAGATCCCTAGTACGAGGCACACGATACGGTTCCGCTGATCCACTTTACATCTGGGTCTTTTGAGATCTCGTAGATGGTGCTGAGGGTCATCAGTCCGACCACCATCATATCATGGCGGTCTTTGAGTGCCATTTCAAAGCCATATTTTTGGCCAAGTGTAAACCTCTTCTTGTCTAGATCAATTCCTTCTTTGTATTCTACAACAATTTCTCCGTGAGGTTCCACATCAGTGAACTTTCTTTCATAGTACATTGCCTGCATTGCAAGTTCAGGTGAGATTTTTTGCAGCTTGTATTGTACGTCTTTTAGGAACTCGTCGTATTCTGCCTCAATTAATTGAGACATGATATCATTACGTCAGAATCTTATTTAAATCTGCAAGCACAAACAGCGTTTTGTACCGTAAAAGGGTTACTGAGAATTTGTCAGTGAAGGTTATCAAGCACTAAATGTGATATATACTGTATGACAGTCCTTTACCTGTCCGGAACAAACGAGTATGGCCCAGAAGGCCAAGAAATTCCTCACGATGTGATTTGCTGCATTCTCAACGAGATGGAATTGAGAGATGATAGGTGTTCAGAGAGGAAAATTAGCTAACTGGTGCAACCACAACATAGACTTGTTAATAATAACCTGCGGAGTACTCATACTAGCATATATAGAAACGATGGACAGCTACCTGAACTTGGTGCCAGACCCAGGCTATGGGTTCTGGGTGCTCCTTTTAGGAGTGGTGTTGCTATCAATTGGACTAGCCGCCCTCATCTGTTACAGGGTCTTGTTGAGACGACATAGTTTTTTCAGCATGTAGTCGTATTTGTCTCACATCAAGTTGTGTGCAGTGCTGAGACAAGCACAGAAGAGAATGAAATCATAGGATTATATTTTACAAGAAAAAAGTCTCATGCAACAAATGAATTTTGGAAAGATATTTGATCGCAAAAAACCTGACAGTCCAAGCAAAAACATGGAAGAGATTTACAAAATCAAAGAGGCAATTGAAAAGGAAGATAAAATCTTTGAGAAAGAATTGCCTGCAAAGTACGCTCTGCTACAGGAGTTTAGCGTAAATGACTTGAAAAAATTATGCAAAGACATCCTTGGAAGGGAGCCGTCGGTTGAAGAATATACAGACCCCAAAAATGGAAGCATGAAAACACTGCCACAATACAAAGAAGACTACATTCACTTTGTCACAGACGAATTGGGTTTGTCGGAAATAAAGAACTTTGCTCTAAAGAACAAGATTGTGTCAGAAGAATTTTTCAGAAACCATAAGATAGCCTAGCCGCGCGGAACTGTCAAATCAAGAAATATTGTTTTTGTCACTATGCCATTTGATACGCTTACGCCAAGAGTATAGTTTCCAGGCGGTGCAGAGTAGTTTCTCAGAACCAATTGTGCGCTGTGGCCAGAAGCAAGATCAAGAGTATCAGGAGTCAACAAGGCGTCGACATTTCCAAATCCCGCAGCAGGAGCCAGGGAGCTTGACGCGTTGAGGTACACATGGTTTTGACTGTAGGGACTTGAACCATCAATCTTCAAATTCACAGTTACTGCTTTTGAGGCATCTGGGTTCAGAACAACGCTGTTAGTGTCTGCAGATATTGAGAAAGGTACCCGAATATGTCCGTCAATTCTTCCCAGCTTGTCCGTGTTCCACTCTGAAAACCACAGTATCATGTTGTCATTTGGATCAGTTGCTATGTTAAGCGGATAAGTGAGATAACCGTCCTTTGGCCTAGATGGAATATCATATTCTATCATGGTTTTGTTTACCGCATCAAAGAGTGCCAACTTGTTTCCCTCGTGCTCGTTGAACCACAAATCTTTGCCATCATTTATGGGTCTAATCCAAAACGGAAGCGTTGTTGCATGAAATGCGTTTTGCGATGTTGGATATCTCACAATCTGATTATCTCCAAGTTTGTATCGTGTGAGAAAGCTTGTCCCGTGTTCTGTAAGCCATATTGAACCATTGTTTACCACAAGATCTGTTGGCGATGAGAGTTCAGTTTTGTTGTCTAGTGGAATCTCTTTTACTTTGGTAATACCTGATACAGTGCCGTTCTCATGATTGATGTTGTATTCAATTATTTTTTGTGTAGTTATCTCTGCAACCCATACTGTATTATCTTGCAAAAATAGTCCAGCTGGAGATGTGTCGTTGCCAAGATCAAATGATGTAACTTTGTATCCATCTGGCAAGCCAGAGTCTTTTTCTACAACAGAAAGCGTATTTCCACTAAGAGTTGTAAACCACACATCTCCATTGTTGTCATCTATCTTCATCTGAAATGCAGAGCCTGTCTTTGACTGAATAGCATGGAAGGTTCCATTCGTGGGATCAAACCTCCAAATCAATTTTGTGCCAAGTGGCGAGAACCATATGGTGCCTCCCTTGTCTTGCACTGCCGTCCACACCATGGCCGTGTTCTGTCCCGGCTTGAAGTACTGCAGGTTGCCATCTTTTATCTCATAGTTTTCTAGTTTTCCAGACTTTTGATCAAAGTTGTACATCAAGTCCGACTTGGATGATGTGACCCAAACTGTTCCGTGTTGGTCAACTATCAAACCGTTCGGTGCTGTACCTGCTGGCAAAGAGTATTCCTGCAGATAGGGATTTTGACTTGAAAGATTTGCAATTTCTGTTGGCGTGCTAGGTTTTTGAAGCGCAAACCACGATAAGCCAAGCCCAACCAGCACTATGCCTACAGCTATTCCTGTCTTTCTTGATATCAAACTATCCTCTGAGGTTGACTTGCCATCTGCTTTCTTTATTAGTGTCTCGGAAATTCTCGGTTAACAGTATATCGATTAGAAAGTTTTACCACCTTTGAATACGTGTAATTTGGAAAAATAGTCAAATGTAATATAGTAAAACCGTTCTAACCAATACAATGAAAAAAAAGTACCTGCTTTTGATGGTCTATTTCAGTTTCTTTGTAGGACTTGTCACATATGAGATACTCCATCCACCCTTTAGTAGCGATGCTGCAAAGGTTGGCAACTATGAAGTACAGGTAACTACCACGCCCTCAGTTCCAGATGTAGGAAAAGATACAAAGATTCACTTTCTAGTATTAGACCAAAACGGAAATCAGGTAGACAGTGTCAGAATGGGAGTTAAGATTTACCACGATGACGATTTGACAAAAGAGTTCCCGCCTGCCAAATACCCAGGAGCGTGGGATGCAGATTATGTATTCCAAGAGCCAGGAAACCATGTCTTCAAAGTTGATCTCTTTGATTCAAACTCTGGACAAGTGAGCTCATACGAGTTTAACATTACAACACTTAGCTTGTATACCTCAATTTTCATTGCATTAGTTATCGCAGGAGTCGGAGGCGCTGCAGGAATAGTAATAGCAATACTTGTCTTCACTAAACGAACAAGGCCAAATTTCAGATATTAGTAATGAGGTTATGCAGTGTCCAGTAAAAATTCCTTTGACAAAATAATGATTTAACTAGAATGATGACACAATAAGATTGCAGTAAAAATGCGTAACCCCAAGTGGGTCAACACCATCGAGATGATCCAGAATCTTCTGGATCATCTCTCTTTGATTCAAAAATAATTTTACCTTTTCACATTACATCCTGAAATGCTTTGAAAATATCAGAATAATTTATCATATCTCATTATTCGTACTGAGGTTATTTTGTCATCATATTGATTCTTTTTTCAATGTGAGTTGTCGAAATTGCCACTCAGATATGCTCCGTTCTCCATATCAGACGAAGAGATAGTTGTTTGCGTGTTTTTACAACCTGTCTGAAATGAATAGCAGTTGCTTGAATCACTTATTGCATGCGCTGCGCTGCTAGCACCACTATACGTACCTGGAGTTTGCCAGGCAGAACCAGCTAGCATAGCTATTGAGATTGCAATAACGCCTGCCGTAAAACCTCCTATGATTATGCCGATTGTCTTTGTAGACATTTTCAATCTTATAATGTGTCAAAGTTGTATTTAAAACAAAATAGAAAAGTTCTGCAAACCAATAGAATTTCGACAGTTGTTTTAGTTTTTATCATATCTCAGTATATTACTTGATTTAAATCGAAAAGGCGTGGTCCTTTTCTGCAGGCCACTTGGAGAACACCTCCTTTGAACTACGCCTTTGCGCCCGTTCACATTCTGTTTCCTGCGGGACCACGCTAAGTCAAGCCATTTTTTGTGGCTCTACTAGCATTGATATAATAATACATTTCCAAATATTTAAGATTTAGTTTAAAAAATTCCAAACAACATTTTTACAGATAAATTTTTTGTCAATATGTTCTATTTTTTAGAATCAAAGTACACACTGCAAACTATCGCATTGAAATATAATCACATCAAAAATCAGAACAATGAAGACACAAGTATCAGAAAGAACCAAATCAATCAGCATAATATTTAGCGTTCTGGCCCTTGCTGCGGTAGGTGCAATAGCACCGCATGCTTTTGCACAAGTGTCGTATACAGCATCAGACGATCCCCATGGAGCACTTCAACCAATTGGATGGATGGCAGGAATGGCAGTAGCAGGCATCATGGCTGGCATAGGAGTATTCACAGCAATAAGACGTGGCAGACTACATTAAGTAGAACACGGCAGACGCATAAATCCATGGTTTGTGCACATCCACACAGAGACGTTTAGGTCATGGCACCTTGTTATTCCAGAACCGTGTCATAAGTTAAAAAATGTGCATGGTTTGAATCCATATAACGTTTTTAAACTAATTCAAGTATACTTTTCGCACATACCATTCCCTACATAGTATTTGGAATGTGTAATTCTAGATACCACCCCACTGACCAATTCACGATCTCTTAAGCAATACGTAGATCTAGCACCTCGAATTTTTTTTACGAATCCGTGTTCCACGAGTCTAGATAGTATAATAGAAATCGAAGATGGGCTCTTGTTAATCATTTTTGTAAAATCACAAAAAGTCAAATATTTTTTTTCAAGTAAAAATGATATAATAGAACGGGTTGTCTCATTTCTTAATTCCATAATAATGTCCATTGATACAAGAGATATATCATTTGGAAATAACCACATTCTATTATTTCTGCGTATTACTTTTAGCAGTCCATTTTTTTCCAGATGTGATAAATAATGGCTTACTATACCATGCGTCAAACCAGAAAGTCTTGCAGTCTCACGAAAATTAATTCCTGGATTTTCTATGACTATATTCATGATGGATAATACTCGGTGAGGATTCTTGAAAAAGTGCCCTTTTTTGCTACAAGTGAAGAGAAAACATTTGTTTCCTCCCTTTATTATTCCGCTAATTTTTACCATTTTGTATTGTAAAAGTTTTTCAAGTTTCCTATATGTAGTACTTAGTGGGATATTGCATTCTTTGCTTACCTCAATAGCTGACTTTGTATCTGAGGTGGCAAGGAGAATCAATGATACTTTGCTATCAAGAAATAATCCACTGCCCTTCTCGTCCATGTTAGTTTAAAATAAGTAATGATTACTTTTAGAGCTTGATATCATTCTCAGACATGCAAGTTTGCTAAATGATACATATGTCAAGATTAAAAAAATTAAAAAGAAAAATTGAGTTTACAGGTTTATTGCCCTGTCATATTTCCTATTTGAGCTGCACGCTCATCGGTGCATTCACAATGAACAAAGGTTTGTTGATGAATGCTTGTGCCAGGTACTGACGAATCTGGTGGTACTGCATCAGACGGATTTGGTGCTGGGCTGTCCTTTGCCAAAAATACTACTGCAGCACCTGAAAATATTGCTGCATAGTCATGATTTACTGCCACATATGCACCAGGTTGGTCAAACACAATGTCATCAATCTCATCCTGAGAACCACCAAGATCCCATGTTTGCGTGCCCATTGCCTGCACTACGTTGCCTTGAGTGACCCTATCAATCTGCTCCCCAACAATGTGGAAGAACACCGGCATGTTTCCTTGGTTGTTTACAAATAACCTCACATGTTGTCCTGCTGGAACTATGAGAGGAGCTGCTTTGTCATGGTCAGCCGGCGCATTGTTCCATGTCTTTGTAACAACTGGATCATAACCAAACGGTTTTCCGTTTATGACAGTCCACGTTGTATCATGCTTGAACATGGCAGATTGATCATACGAACCATTGTCATCAAGATACAACTGGTTGAACTGTAGTGTAAACTCGTATGCTGCTGGCGAAACAAGTGTCCTGTTCAAGACAACATGGCCATTCTGCATCATGGTCTTTGTCACCAATAGCTTGTGATAGCCATCGAGTGGATCGACTATAACAATTCCATACATTCCTGACAACACATGTTGATCCATTCCTAGAACGTTAACCCCCTCACAGTGATACTTGAAGGAGCCAGGGGTTTCTGCAATGAACGCATACTCATTTGAATGGCCCGGCATTACAGCAAGAAAGTTTGGCACGGCAGAGATCTGAGATGCATGCATATCCAGACTATGACCTGTGTGTTCAGTTGAAGGTACTGTAAGAGTAACATCGATCACGTCTCCCTGCGTAACCCTGATTGTGGGTCCTGGAACTTGACCATTGAAGGTCATGGCGTGATACATCTTCCCGCCCGGAATAGGCAGATCAACGCTTTGTGCTATCAGATTGACTTTGTGTATTGTCCTGCCCTCTGCTTTCCATGCAGCCACTTGATCTGCAGTGGCCGCACTTGCACCTTGCATCTTAAATATGAGACCACCAACGCTTGTTACGTCCTTTGCTGTTACTGTGTCAGTTGTTTGCTTTGTTACTTTGTCGATTGTTGCTGGTGTAATGCTTGTTGCACTACCTCTTGTAACAGATGCACTTGAATACGTGCTAACAAACAGGATCCCCACTATTGCAATTATTCCTACAATAGCAATGATACTGTATCGTTGACTCATTAGAGGACCTTCTTCTAGTAAACTAATTTATCTTCTATAGCGGTTTCTCATTTTGTTTGAAAATTTTGTCATGGTTGTGATAAAATATTTTTAGATGTTATGAGAATCGTGCGCATATCTTAAATTGAATTTATTATAATATAAATCCGGGAGAAACCCGGGTGGTAGCTGTATCGTATATTCATCAAAATGATTCTGCCATCCCACTTCTCCTCACACTATGTATATCAATGATGACAATATCAGATATGTAAAACTGCTAATTTCTCATGTTTACATTTAGTAGCAAGACAGTTTGCAAAATGTACTAGTACATAAGATAAATATTCATTTTTATTTTTCAGAACTTGTTTTGTTTAATGAATGTACTACAAACAGTTTTTTAAAACATAGTTTGAATTAATTTTTCAATTTTGAAATTGCAGATATTAAATATTTTCATGACATAAGTTGATCATCTACGGAGTTGACTGCAGTTCATACGAACTGCAGCTCTTAGCCAGACCAAACTCCGTAGATTCTTTTTTAAAAATTATTTTTTATTCAAGCATTAATTGCCGCAATTTTTTATTTTGTTGTTTTAAATAAAATCATGACCATATGATTATCAATGGTGTGGTTAAGACGATGTACTCACTACTTGTTCGTAGTAGTAGTAGCAGTCAATTCAACACTGTTGACCATCAATACTGGAGACTGGGACTTTTATACAGACTGGGCATGGACATCATTTGTTGTCTTTAGTATAGGACAATCATTGATGTTGATGGTTGGTGCTGCATATTATCTGACATTCACTGGGGTTCCAGGAACGGCGACATACTATGCACTGATAATGACGGTGTATACGTGGATATCAAAGGGCGCGTGGTTCTCTCTTGGATATCCATACAGCTTTATTGTTGTGCCGGTGTGGATCCCCTCAGCATTATTGATGGATCTGGCGTATTGGGCAACCAAGAGAAACAAACACATGTTAATCTTGGTGGGAGGAGTGCTTGCCGGAATGGCATTCCCTATGTTCAACATGATCAATTTGTTGACAATAAACGATCCGCTAGAGACTGCCTACAAATATCCACGAACTACATTGCCTCCATACATGACACCGATAGAACCCCAAGTAGGAAAGTTCTACGATAGTCCAGTAGCCTTAGGTGCAGGTGTTAGTGCCGTATTGGGAGTCCCCATGGTGGCCCTAGGAACCAAGTTAACTACATGGACTTACAGATGGATGGCAGCTTGGTCCAAATGGGACTAATCTTTACCTTTTTTTATTTTTGCATTCCATGATGTATGTTTAGCAAGATCAAAGTCTTGAGGATGTGCTCGATCGCATTTCATGTGAGAATGTTAACAGCATTTAAGAAAAATTGAACATTAATAAAATACGGATTCACCGTGGGTATGCGAAGCCTCGTCTGGTACTGATAGTCTCTGCGATTGTCAGATGCGCCTGTTGAATTGTTTGCCTTTGGTTCAATCATCGCTTTCTTTGCCTGTGAAATCATAATAGGTGGCTTGCAGACCAAAAGACAAAAACCAAAATATGTTAATTAATTAACATTCTCAAAAAATTAGCTCTTGCACACGTAATTTTTCCTTATAATTTACCTAAAATTATTTCAGAAATGATGTGCATGGCATGTTTTCTACGGGCAGGCACAAGAAAGGGCAGATGTACATCATAGCGCCAAGTACTACAGCAACAGTTATTCCCATGGAAACATACCACCATCTGAACTTCATAAAATATCATCAATCTAGATCAAATATAAAATCAAAACTAATTCTCAGTTTTTTCTGATAACATTGAAATTCTTTAAATAAAATCATGACGTGCTAGCAAATATGGAATTGCTAGCGATAACTTGACCTCGGTGTCATCATCATGGCTAGCATTCCTTCTTTAGTAGCTTGAAATTGTAAAAGTTTCTTCATATGGTTTCCAGAGCACACATGTCAAAAAAACTACAGTATTGAAATACCATGGCAACATAGTAACATCGTGGCAGAAGCATTCATTCTCATTAACTGCGACATGGGAAAAGAAAAAGACGTGGTAGAAGATCTTCTGGCTATAAAAGATATCAAGGAAGCTCAAGCAACGGTTGGAATATACGATGTTGTAGCAAAACTAGAATCCGAATCAGAAAAAGACCTCAAAAATACAGTGGATTTGGAGATTCGAAAAATACAACCAATAAATTATGTTTTAATGCTTCAATCAGCATAGAACAATCATTTTCAGATACTTTACAAGCCAATGGGTTCAGCAACACGATAAGAAAATTCGCTTTTATAGAGTAAACTTTATTGCAAATGTAGATCATCACATCTGGTTTTCTTTTGATGGTTTTGTCACAAGTTGCAGTTCAAATTTCAGACAATATCTGGATCGTTTATAGTACGAGTCAAAATATTATCATATGAAGAAATGACAGAGATACGCAACAACATAAGAGCGCAGAAGATTCTCCAACTAGTAGAAGAAAATCCAGGTATACATTACTCTGATTTAATCAAGATTGCCGGGCTAGCACATGGTACGCTAAGCCATTATTTGCTCAGATTGGAAAAAATGAAACTGGTAAGGATAAGAAGAGACGTAGGAAGAACCTTCATCTTTACAAACAAGTCTCCTGAGACACTTGACAACATACTAATTTATTTAAGAAAAGAGACTGCAGGAAGAATTCTTGCATACCTCTTGCATAAAAAAACTGCCGTTTTTTCTGAAATAAGAGAAGCTTCTGGCAAAAGTCCATCTACCGTTTCTCTCTTGTTAACTCAGCTTGTAGAGATCAACCTAGTAAGGCGAAAACCTGGAATAGTTCAGAAATACGAATTAGTAAACCGTGAACTTGTCCTGCATGAGATGGAGACTATGAAGGTAGGCAAGATGGATGCCATAAAAGATAGGTTTTCCGATACGTTTTCGTTTCTCTAGAGTTTTGGTTCCCTGTATCAGGTCCAGATATTATTCCATCATATTTACTAATCAGTGCGAAATATTCCAACAGAAAAGAAAGAGAGCATGAGTAGTATCATGAGGTGAACTATGAGTGAATGAAGACTGTTGTCTTGAGGTATGATTGGAACTATAAAACTAATCAGGGAAACGCCTTCGGCTAGAGTGATTGCGGCAAATGCACAGAGCACAAGAAAAAGCCTGTAGGTTCTAAACTCAGAGAATGTTAATGCACTAACAGTTAAGAGAAAGAGTCCCAAAATTACACTGGCAAGATGAATTACAAAATATGTCCATCCATTAAAATTTCCACTGAACGAAAATATTGAAGACAGTAATATGGCACAGACAGATATGGTAACAAGTATCTTGCATTTGGTTTTATTTGAAAGAACTGACTTTTGCAATTGAATCTAATATTTGTTCATCATTAATAAAAAAATTGGTAGAAGTCTCAAACAAACTACATCGCTAAATAATAATCCCCAGTAGATATAATATTGATCTGCATCTTTCATTGTAACTACATGAAGAGAAACATTACATTAATAGCAATCCCCATCATTGCCACATTTCTATTTGTGGTCACATACAATCAACCGGCATTTGCAGAAAATATGACCGTTACAATCCCTTTTGGGGCAGCAAACCCAAATTTTGATACACCTACAGTGGAGTGGTTCTCTCCAAGTGTTGTAACGGTACGGGCTGGTGACACTATAACATGGGTCAACAAGGACAAAGAAATCCACAATATAACTAGCGGAAACGGAATCAACAGGATCGAATTTGCCACAACAAATCGAGTCGGCACACCTGATGGCCTATTTCAAAGTGGCTCCTTCAAACCTGGTCAATCGTGGTCTTATACCTTTACGACTCCTGGAATATACCACTATTTTTGTTCCATCCATCCATGGATGAATGGTGCCGTAGTTGTTAATCAACAAGTTCCTACTGTTGCAACAGATGCAAGCGGACAGGCAATTACCAAATGGCCCGTCGTGGAAAAAACTCTAGATGGTCAATATGAAGCAGACCTTTCATGGGAGCCACACGTTATTCTTACAAATGAAAAAGTCACAATGGTGTTTCAATTCTACAATGGTATAACTGGAAGGATGATCGAGGGCGGGGTACCATACAAGCTTGCCATAGTACAGAATGGAAAGGAACTTTTCAGAACAGATGGCCACACCCAGATTGGAGGAGATTTCAAATATTTTGTCTTTGACAAACCTGGAACGGTAACTTTCAGGTTTCAAAACGTAGGAGATGGAAATTCATTTGTGGACTTTACTACAATGGTTTATCAAAACCCAAATGAGACAAATGCTAACACGCCAGTAATACAACCTGCAAGAAACGTTGCTCTAGGACAAGAATTTACTCTGCTCTTCATAGGACCTCCAATTGTTCTAGTGGTTGTAATGATATTGTGGGCAAAGGGAGTCTTTTCAGGCCTACGCAATACAAGTAAAATGTCACACACTGAAAAGAAACGATCTCCACTTTGAACTTCTTGTTTCCGTTTTTCTTGAGATGTTATTAAACAAAACAGGTCTCTAACTAATACAGCTCTTTAAAATTTAGACCGTCCAGATACAATTACGATGTTTTTTTCTTCATCATTATGAATTTGACCCACATGAGGGTTCCGGCTAATGCTACTGTTGCACCAATCAGAATGTATTGAAAAATGGGTCCAAAAATTGTATCCACGGGAACATTGAAGATGTAGGTTACAACTTGGTTATTTTTATCCATGTCATACAAATCTACTTTTAACACATGATTTCCTGATCTATGAAATACATAGTCCGTGCTCCATGTGTTTCCTTTATGCAGCTGCGGAAGAAATTCTTCTACAAGGCCATCATTATAAAAAACTCGAACGCCCATGGTAAAATGATTGACTGCTGTTTCGGCATAGTTTGACTTGTCACCGTAAGTTCCCTGATTATAATTATAGACCTTAAACTCTATGTGCGTGGTTTCGTTTACTTTAGGGTTCAGTGGATTTGTTGTAATGACCACCTGATAGTTTCCAATTACTTCAGATTCAGAATTCAAGGCATCCGGTTGCCATTTCAGACCGCCAAAAAAGTTGTTAAAAATTGAACCGGTAGATTGCAACTCGGCATTAGCAACATGAAATGCAAAGAAAGCAAAAGAACACCCCAATACCAAAATTATGACTCTTCTCATTTATCTCGGATCAACCATGATTGCTTAAATATTAATTTTTCAATCTAGTGTTTTGAAATTGGAAACTTGATAATGCATTATAAGACAACTAGTACAACGACATTTATTGACTTCAAATTACACAGATGATTTTTTTAAAATTACAAAATTCATGGTTTTATTTGGTATAGTTTTTCTTCCAGTTTTACCATCATCTGGTCATCTTTATGGATATAATGTTCAAGAATGGAAAAATCAAAAAGAAAACATTTTAGTTCAATTTGAAATTGAGCCTCAAACTCCTGCGGTAGAAAAAAATGCTACCATGTCCTTTAGCGTACAAAATTTACAGACAGGCGAACACCTCAAGAACTTTACAGAGACTGTCACGGTCATTTATTATAATAGCGCAAACACATCATCAAATGACATTACGTACAAGTTTAATGCATCTAATATAAAAAACGGAGATTTTTCGCACAACTATGTTTTTACAAAGGGTGGCACGTATGAGATTTTTTTGCGGATTGATACCCCTACTTTCATAAGCGTGTCTAGATTTACTGTTTTTGTTTCCTCACCAGAATTTCAAGTCATGAATATGATCTATCTTTTGTTGCCTATAATGATTTTTGCTGGAATATTTGTTGGAATAGGAATTGCCATATGGCGTTATGTCCATAAAAAGAGATAACTGCCTACGCATTGAATTCGCCCACAATCAAACACAGGTTTCAACTATAAAACAGCCTGGATGTATTACAAATATTAAAAAACAGCGAAAGTGTCATTGAAGAGGATTGAGTTCGGCCTCAAAGAAAACATCAACTATTACATTCAGGCTAGATGATGACATACTAAAACGTCTCCGCGATGAGTCCAACAAGCGTCAAGTCAGCACCAACACACTTGTAAATCAAGCGCTAAGAAGGTTTCTTGAATGGGACATATACGAACCAGTCTCAGGTTTTGTTATGATAAACAAGCCTGTCTTTACAGAGATCTTTGGCAAGATGAAACAAGAGGAAATAGTATCTATTGCTTCACGCATTGGTAAGAACGAGGTAAGAGACATAGCATTATTTATGAAGGGCAACATGAACTTGATCTCGTTCTTAACTTGGTTTGAGACTAGAATGATAAATTCTTCCGTACAAGTAAGCCATACCAATGATGATGGTTTTCACACATATGTAATGAAGCACGATATAGGAAAAAATTGGTCAATCTACCACAAGACGATTTTAGAGCTTATCTTCCAAGAAGTTTTCAATAGAAAGATAGCGGTAAAGGCAGAAAAAAATACAATCTCGTTTCAATTTTCCGAATAATTAGTTTGCCTGATTTTAATATTGCAGTGTGTACGTCCTTTATTTATCCAGATTTCTTTGCTGTAATTATATGGGCACGAGTAAATTTAGTCGTGTGAAAACTTCCCACTTGAGGTATGCATGTTTCGCACATGAAACGGAGAGGAATTGACTTGATACATGATCAAATGCAAAGACTTGACAAAGAAAGATTCTACAAAAGAATCGTCTCCGATAGAGACACAAAATTAATTTTACAATCCACATATGATACAGCAAAATCTGCTTATCAAATCATGTTTGAAGCAAACATTGCCCAGAGTACGTTATATAGAAAGTTAAGAAAATTGGTAAGAATGAATTTTCTCCAGATAGAGTATGTCATAGGGGAACACGGAAGATGGGAGATGAGATACAAAAACAATCTGTGTTTGCTACATAATAAAACTTGAAAAATTCTCCACGAGTGGAAGCAATTTTTATTTTCTTTTATGAGCAATGCTGTATGGTTTGCGTTCTGCTTCTTTTTTTATCAGCTTTAAAGCACGCTCTGTTTCCGACTGTAATTCTGCTAAAATTTTTGTAGAATTCACATCGTTCTTTCCTGTGCGTTTATAATTTATTAGAATACGAATAATTGTAGTACTACCATTATCAATAAGCATTATATCCGTGGTACCAGGAAGGGGGCCTTTGGTCCACTGTATGTGTATTCCTTCTTTAGGAAATAGTGTTATTCTTTGTTCGCATTTGTTGCCATCAGACAAGTATATCTCACGTACAAGAACATTTCCAACTTTTGATATGTTTTTTATGCGGTTAATTCCTTTCCAGTAATTTTGATCATTGTCTACATCGGATATTATACTCCATACTTTTTCAAAGGTACTGTTGACCCGAAGCATTATGTCAACTTCAGCCATACAGAATACTTGGAACCCTGAGATAAATCTCGGCAGTATACACTGCAATTTGGCAATAAACTGGAACGTACAGTTCAAGTCTTAACCTTCCAAGTACAGGTCAACTTGGAAGGGTAGGACATGAGTTTAGATCTCGTTGACGAGATGACCTGTAGTGTCAATCATGTTTGAAGATACTTAACAATATACATCATTCTCAGGTTTGTGAAATAAATGCCCGCTTACAGGTTGCCATTGAGTTGTTAATTTGTACTATAGCTGAAAAAATTATGGAAAAAGGTGTTGATTTATCTGTAAGTTTGACATCTTTATAGTATAGAATGAGATTTAGATCTCCGTTTTTGAGTACGGTTATCCTTGTAGTTGTTCTGGTTGGGACCGTATCCATGGTTCCTAATGTATTTGCAACAACTTGGTATCCCGGTCAGGGACTAAAAACGGGGGATTACTACAGATATACCATAGCAGATGTTTTCTTTCATAATTTAGCACCATTTGAAATGGATTTTTGGGTCAAGAACCAGACAAGTAGCGGATCTACCTTGGAGATGGTAATACATGACGGTTCCATCATACAAAAAGGCATTGTCAAGGTAGGTGACATTACCCCCGATCCAACATATTCCGACCCAAACCTTGCTGATTACGTAAACGTATACAGGCTAACATTAACATGGCTTGATTCTTTTGCCCAAAAGACAGCTCCTGTTGACATACTAAGCCCTGTCTGGGGACAAACTGGAATTTACGGTGAGGTCTCGCTAGGTTCTATAGGGATGCAGAATGTAACAGTCCCCGACGGTACGTTCAGCGCGTCAACT
Organism: Nitrososphaerota archaeon; assembly: GCA_021323705.1. Taxonomy (GTDB): domain Archaea; phylum Thermoproteota; class Nitrososphaeria; order Nitrososphaerales; family Nitrosopumilaceae; genus Nitrosotalea. The sequence continues at coordinate 21,087 of JAJPKL010000021.1, read as the reverse complement.
CTCCATTTTCATGATAGTGGAGTAGACAGTTATCTCTGGGTAGCCCCCTCTCTGGCATTCCCAGTAAAGGCTCATGTGTATGCCATCAAGACAAGTGGAGCGCCTACCATAGGGTATGAATACAGCCTGCTAGAGCACGGAAACAGTGCACAGCCACCCTCATTTCTCAACGTTGAAAACACCAATCCGCTTGGAGGGAGTGCAAGTTGTCCTACACCGGACTATGCAACAGATTCAGTTCACGATACACAGTCTACTGATTCTGGTTCTGTTGCAATAGAGTATTATTACAGTCCCAAAGTGCCTCACCAAGGATGTCCCATGGGTTGGAGAGTATACTTTGAACCAGTGTTTTCTGCTACTCAAAGGATTTCAGACATTCATTATGACATATACACTGTAGATGACAAGGGCCATGAGCTTGAGTCACTTGCACAAAGCCTAGGCAGGACCGACATCTACTCGGCAGTGGGCGATGATGAACAGAATTTTGATGAAAAACAGCCTCCTCCAGTAGTCCATTACGTAATTTATGTAGCAGGAACTGGCCCTCAATCTGGAGTAACTGATGTAAGCAAGGCTGGCCTAATCAAAGTGGATGTAAAGGTAGCACCGCCTTTTGGATCATCAACACCTGTAAACTCAAATACATCTAGTGTAACTCCCCCCGCTAACAATACCAGCGTAGCACAGACCATATCAATACCATCATGGGTTAAGAACAATGCCAAGTGGTGGTCTCAGGGACAGGTCGGTGACAGCGAATTTGTCAAAGGAATACAATATCTAATACAAAATGGAATCATGAAGATTCCAGCCACTCAGACAGGCACTGGCAGTTCACAACCAATTCCTGCATGGGTGAAAAATAATGCCGGTTGGTGGGCAGGTGGACAGATTTCAGATGCCGAGTTTGTCAAAGGAATACAGTATATGATTACAAACGGAATAATTACAATAAGTTCGTAGGGGGCAATCTTGAGCAATCTCTCTACCAGTCACGCATATGGTGTGGGTCTAATGGCCGTAATTGTTGGGGCAGCCCTCAGCATAGGCTACTATGAGCTTTATTATATTCCAGAGTACAACGCAAAACCAATCATACCTGAAAAGGTATTAAATCCAGGTCAGACTACACGCATAGCCATAGTTGCAGGTTCCGTTAACCAAGATCAACAACAAAACTTTGTACCAAAAAAACAAGAAGTCCAGCTGGGTGTTGATAACATGGTAGTATGGAAGAATCAAGATCAAGCAGCACACTATGTCACACCTGACAAGCCGTACAAAGATGCTTACAGTGGAGATTTTGGGTCTGAAGCCATATTGCCAGGAAAATCCTACCAATTCGTATTCACACAAGAAGCCCAGATTCCATATTATTGCAAAGTACATCCGTGGATGAAGGGAGAGATAGACATCATACATGGAGCTCTAACATCATAACAACTAATTACTGCGAAAACAGATACTCAAGAAACAGAGGTACTTTTAAGATAGTTTTGTACTTGGTTATCAATACGTAATCTTATAGATGACAAGTTTCAAAAATCATTCAACAGCATGGATTTGTTTAATCTTGGATTCACGCAACAATAATTTCGCCCTTCATCCACGGATGGATTTCGCAAAAGTAATGATACGTGCCTGCACTGTTAAATGCATATTCAAATTCTTTTCCAGGCAAAATGAGACCACTATCGAATACCTTTCCAGCATGGTTGTCAAAGGGTGAGCCGCTTGTTACTGTATGGCTATACTTGTCAACGTTTTTCCACAATACTGTAGTTCCTACACCTATATGCAATACAGAGGGAGCAAAGCAATTCCTAGCAGCAACGCAGAGCTGACCTAAACTTGAGCCATCACTAATTAACACGTTAGTTGTTCTTTCTGCCATTGCATTTGGAATTGTAAGAGAACCAATCACAGTGAAGAACACAACAAGGTAGAATGTCTTTCCTATCAGCACTGCTAAGAAATGGCATCTTCAAACAATAAAAATCAAAAATATATTCTCACTATAATTTATCATTTTAGTATAGCAATGACTGCAAGTTTAAAAAAATTTTTACCTTTAATCCATGAGTTTGGCCTGGCTAAGACACTGAAATTATTTTTAATAATTCGCATGTATGTTGGATGGTCAAAGTTGGACTAACGTACCTTCCTTTTTATAAAGATATACGAAAATGCCTTTTCCAAAAATCTGTGTGGTAACAATGTTAATTCAAACATAATAAAGTTGGATGACAATTAATCTCGAAAAATGTTTGACCAATCAATGGGTAAAGCTGTGGTCGGTGTCTTTACCTATATAGGAATAGGTTGCGGCATTTTTTTATCCGTTGCCATAGGGCTATTTTTAGTTGGTGACGCATTTCAAAAAATTTCTAGATTCAAAAAATAGTTTTATTGATTCAAATTATCACTTCGGGATTTTTGATTATTTTTGTACAAAAACTTATGATTTAGGTAACAATGTTAATTCAGCTTTAAATTAAAAAAAGAATCTTCGCTGAAACAATAATGAGAACAGCATCTGATTTTCTGTTTTCACAATTAGAGCGAATAAAAAATGACCGAGTCGGATACTAAGGAAAATGACACTAGAGGAACTCTAACAAGACGTGATTTTCTCAGGTTGCTTGGTGCAGGAGGAGTCGCATTAACTTTCGCACCGTTTGTTCCATGGGGACAATTCATGCCAAATCCCTCCAACGTTGTTCCACAGAAAGTAAAAGTGACATTACCAGATGGTACAACAGCTAACGTGAAGGCATTTCCGGTAAACAGTTCCGAAGTCATAACATATCCATCCACGGACGATCCTGTGCTCAACCAAGAGGCTTTTAGGAAATGGCAGTTTGTAAGACTACCTGAAGAATTGGGCGGTAATGTCAATGATGCTTCGGCATTTCGTGTATACAGTATGGTTTGTCTGCACTTATGGTGCCTCTGGAAGTATTGGCCCCAAGAAGGAAGAAAACGAGGAGAATGCCCGTGTCATGGAAGTATGTATAACATGCTAAACGGGAAGGCGTTTGCAGGACCGGCATCCCTTCAAGCTCCTCCATCAAATGTCTTGCCTATTCTCTATCTTGAGGCAGACGACAGTGGGGATTTGTGGATAAAACCAGCTGTTTGGAACGTTAATGAAAACGGCATAGTGGGTTACGGCAGATTCCTACACGATTAGGAAATAGTCTAGAGTTTGTTTTTTAATATGTAATTCGTGGATAATTAGATCCTAGTTTTCTATTGTATTTTTACAAAAAAAGAATCAGGGAGCTGGCTGGTCTAAGTATGCGCCACTAGTGTAGTAAGATGCGCCATGTTTTACTGGGTTGTTACAATTCTGTTCAAATGAATAGCAGTGCCCTGTTTTTGGGGCTACTGTTGCCGGTGGTATGTATCCGGGTGTTGCAAAGTGTGCACTATACTCTAGGCCAAATGCAATTACTGCAGTACCAGCTATGCAAACTCCTGCAATTAGTGCATAGAGTTTCGCTCCATGAAATGTTCCAGTTATTTCCTGCATGGATATAATCAAGCTTGATTCTATATACGGCATGGTTAACCGTGTTCATCAAGATTTATTGTGTACAGAAATTATCAATCAGCAATTATTTTACAATTACACGTACATTTTCTTAGAATGAAGGCAAGTTCAGTTTTGATAGTCTACGTTTTGCTGAAAATACAACAGTTGACATTATTGCAATGGCAAGTATTATCGGTGCTACCTGACCAAATTCTGGGGCACTTGCATTGTTACTTGTAGATGTGCCAACAACCACTTCTCCTGCCATCCACGGATGAAGCTTGCAGAAATAGTGATACGTACCAGCATCCTTGAACGTGAAAGTGAATTCTTTGCCGGGGGCAATTAGACCACTATCAAACACTGTTCCAGTTTGGTTATCTGATGGATTTCCACTTGTTACTGTGTGACTTACCTGATCTGCATTTTTCCACTCAACTGCGGTTCCCGCGGCAATGTTTAAGGTGCTTGGATCAAAGCAGTTCTTTGCTGAAACACATGATTGTCCAGAACCTGCGCCCTTGATGATAGTCACATCTGATGTTTGTTGAGCATGGGCTTGGGGAACCATCAATAAACCAAAAAATATTACAAACGTTACAATGCCCGCCATGAGTATTTGGTTCAATGAAGAAACAAGTGCCAAGAAATTATAAAAATCTAATACAAGTTCTCAGCAGAATTAATCTTTTATTCAAAGATTTTCAAGGCTGTTCATTCCAACATTGCCCAAAATCTAGTGTATCTGAAAAGCCCCACCCATCCCGAGATAAAGAAGATGAGAGATATTGCAAAAAGCAAGTACAGATCTCTTTTGCGGTGTGCAAGGTCCATGTTTAAAAAGATAAAAGCGCCCATGCCAATCAGTCCAAAAAACAAAACCAGTCTTCCAATTCTTTTCCGATTCAATGTATGACAAATCCACAAAGTTGAGATATAAAATGTAATATCTGCACACGATTGACCAGGGTTTGTTCCTACTTTCGTGTGCAGGAGGCGTAGGAACAATCTACTATATGGCATCATTTGTTAAAAATAATATTCATGTTATCAACTGCTTTGGGCAACAATCTTGTTTTTGTATTAAACCAAGCAAAAGAGATGAGAACGGCTATTAGCTATAATACGGACCTTGACACATATGGATGCAAATGCGACTGCTTTTTGTCTTTACACTGGCAAGTATCACCTTACTTGGTACTATGACACAGGCTCTGGCCACAACAGATTTCAATGCTTATCTTCCAATTAATGGAGCGCCCATAACTCCTACTTTCAAATTTACTCGTGTTGTATATCTGGATTATCCCCAAGGAGGAAACCTAAAGAATGCCCTTGATGGCAAGAACATGACCGTTTCCTTTACTGCAGATGCTTCCAACAATCCAAGTGTCAAAAATCTGATGAATGAGGTAACCGAAGTCATGAATTCAGAGGGCAGTTCAGTACAGTTAACAAACATGAATCTCAACTACGTAGCACAAATTAGCGGTGGTCCTACAGAGGCTTCCATCACGTATTTGATCGAGATAACGCCTACGGTTGACAAGTATGTCCTTTACCACGGTACAGCTGTAACTCAAAGTGGTCTCCAAGGAGGAGGCACGCCATTCATAATGGATGCGGCGTGGGTTGGATTTAATCTCAACAAAGCTGCGACTATATCAACGCAGCAATACGGAGATTTGGAAATCAATTTTCCAATAAATCTCATCCAGAAAGAACTGCCATCTGCATATAATGTCATAAAAGGTACACAAGCCGAAAAGTTACTACAACAAAACCTGATTAATCCTTCCACATTATATCAGCAACAATCGCTTGACAAATGGGACAGTCTATTTGACCCATCATATACTGTGAGCGACTCGGCCGTATTAAATTACAAAGGTGCAAAGGTAGCAGTTACCACCTTCTCCACCGGAGTAAGTAATCTTCAGTCAGGAACCATGCAAAACAACCAGCAAGATGTAGACTTTACAACTGATGCAAAATACCACATACGCACAATTGATCAGCCTGCTTCCGGAACCTTCAATGTGGAGGGACACGCAAAAGCGTATAATGTAAAGGGCGCCCCTGCGTTTACTACTACAGTAACCGCCGCATCAAATGTGTCAAATACAACTGCAGGCGGCTTGTCAAACATGATAACCTATGGCTTTGCGGCCGGTGCTGCAGGTATTGCAGTTTTCATATTTATGTGGAGCAACAAGAAGATGAAACAAAAGGTCTACGATGTTGAAGTGGGTCCTCTACGCTATGAAACAAGGCAACACTGGGCAGATAAATTTGAAAGTAGCAATATAGAATCTAGTCAGAACCCAACATATAGTAGTGAGAAGAGATCTCCCATATAGAATAAACACAAACGTTCGAACGCCACCAAAATTAATCAAAAATAGAGAACAGGGAAAGAGGATAATTTTTTATCTATACAATACCACATTTTGCATAGTATTGTTGGTGGTACTCCTCTGCCTTGTAGAATTCTGGAGCAGGAAGTATCTCAGTTACAATATTCCTTTGGAATTTCCCAGAATTTTGCAATGTTTCTTTTGATCTTTTTGCCTCTTGTTCTTGGTCCCTGTTATGGCAAAAAATGACTGACCTGTACTGCGTTCCTACGTCCGGACCCTGTCTGTTAAGTAACGTTGGATCATGGCAGTTCCAAAACACATCCAGAATTTTACCATATGAAATAACTGATGGATCAAATTCAACTTGGACCACCTCCGCATGGCCAGTAGTATCAGTGCAGACATCTTCATATGTTGGGTTCTCTAGTCTGCCGCCCATATATCCGACTGTGGTAGATGCCACTCCTTTTATTTTTCTAAATTCGTGCTCTACGCACCAAAAACATCCAGCACCAAAAGTGGCTTTCATGAGTTCATTTTTGCTACCACAAGATTAAATCCTATCGGACAAGTGAGGAGAACAACTGCAGTACTTGGACATCAGTTATCTTCCCATCAGACCAAGCACAGATGCCTTCCTTGTCAGCAGTCAAGCCAGTATCTTGCGATGACGGAATTGAGATGACATTCTTTGAGTCAAGAAATGCGATGGCTGACTTAAAATCACTGTCTTGTATGTTACCGTTACACCAAAAGTGCGTTAGATTTTTCACCCAATGCGGTATCATCGGAGTGACGTGATTTACAGTAACTGAGAACGATCGTAGGACAGAGTTACCTTCTTGGCTTTTTGCAGAACATGTGACCGTTGTTGTCCCTATAGGAAACGTAGAGCCTGATGACGGATAGCAGACAGGATCTGATAGCCCTTCTAGAACTGTAGAGTTGAGAAAGTTTACTACCGTGCCTGAAGTGCTTGAGGTCTGAACCGAGATGTTTCTTGGTCCAAGAGAGGCAGGAGCTGGAGGTGCAGTGGCTTGGTAGTGTGTTCCAACCCTCAAAAAGATGCTTGATGCGGATGGAATTTGCTGGGAGTTGTCCACAACTCTGAATTCTAGAGTAGAGCCAATCTCTACTGGAAACCCATCAATCTCTTTTGGAATCTTGAAGGTAGCTCCAAAGGTGTCAGTGTTTGCTCCAGTTTCCCGCAACACTCCTGTCCCTATATCAAAGGCAGGATCTGCAAGTGTCGTGCTGACTCCTCCCATGTGGACCTCAACCAAGTTTAGAGGAATGTCGTCTGGAACCTGCGAATCTAGGTTATAGTTTGGTGCATAAAGTCGTAGTGTGAAATACTGACCGATGTTGATGCTCTGCTCTTGCGGTCCTACTGGCGTTGAGGGAATGGAGCTTAGTACTACCGATTGAGTAATTGTTTGCGGGTGACCAGAATAATCTGCCCGCTGATGATACGTCATGAGAACTACATCTCCGTTTTGCAGCGGCCTGCCGTTAATGGAAGAAGGCAGTGTCAGTTGCAGTTGGAACACTCCAGTATCAATTCCAGTCTCCACCATGGCATCAGGTCCAGCTATTGGGATGCCATTAATTGTAAAATCAACCAGTCCTGCTGTCGATATGGTCATCACCCCCCTATGGTTTGTAACCAAGTTCTCATCTGTAATGTAGAATGTTAGTACAGAACCCGGCATTGTAGACTGGGCATAACAAATGGAAGTTGGCAGCATGAATAGAATTATGACAAGATATTTCATGATATCATGTTGGAACATCATAGGTATAACCCTGTCTCATCAAAGGATCATTACGCAATATCATAATTTTTTAATTTTATGATAATGAGAGTTAAAAGTAATTTAGTGATCATATCACATCTTGGAGCCTGACAAAAGTATGTCACTGAGCTTCGCAGGATTTGGTTTAGAGGTGTTGCCATCATGAAATTGGCAAGCATTTCTCCATTTATTGCCATATTGATACTTGGAATCGCAGTTTTTGCAAGTCATTCCACACTGAATCAAAAAATAGATCTTACCCAATGGAAGAGCAATCAGCAGATCTTACTGTTGATAGAAAACTGCCAGGATGGACAGTTAGATGCAGATGCATGCCAGTCAAAGATACCCACAGTATTAGACCAGTGCAAGTCATTTCACGTTCTTGCGTGCGACGATGACCGTCTGACAGGTCTTCTAAATACAGGACATGCAAAGGTAGGGATTGGATAAATTTTTCTAAGGTTTTTAACGGTTGAGTGTCTTTTCTGCGTTGTCAATTATTTTCTTCAAATGCAAACGGATAACTTCTTGATCGTTATGTGACAGTCCTCTGTACAGTTCTTTTCTTAGCTGAGTTATTATTTCAGTAATAGAACTGACGGTAGATTCGGATTTTTTTGTCAGAAACAACCTGTTGTGTCTTCGATCCTTTGGATCAGGTCTTCTTTCAATCAAACCATTTCTTTCCATCTTGTCTATTACGGGCACAAGCGTACTGCTGTCTACATAGATCTTGTCAGCAAGTTCTTTTTGGTTTAGCCCTTCAAACAGGTTTAATGCCAATATGACCTTCCACTGGCTTGATGTTAGTCCCAGTTTGTTTTTGATCTCATGCTCCGCTGCTCTTTCCATTGATTTTGATGCAAGAACTATTAGTGTTCCTATGCTGTTTTCCAAGTCTAATTTACGAACATTTTGTTTCATATTAAGTGGTACACAAATCATTTGTGTACAAATAAGTTATATACTTTCAGGTCCAATGCACTCTATGAACAAATGCGGTGGTCCAAGTGAAAAAAGATCATTTGAGGCATGCTCTTAGTTCAAAAAGATTCATCACTGTTTTGACTATATTTATTGTAGTTGCTCCAAGTATACCAATGTCATATGCAGACCGTGTAATCGATGTTCATACAGTAGCAAACGTAAATGAAAAATCGTTGATTGCCGCAATATCAAACCTACAAAATTACCCGCAAATATTCCCAGATTATGTAAAATATGTCAAGATGCTTGATAACAAGACCAACCTGGTATACATGAATGCCGGCATAAATGGAATCTATTTTGACACCGAGGCGACATACCAACAGACCCCAGATGGCAAGTACCTAGTCCAGGTGGTGTCAGGAGATCTCAAGGGAACTACAATGACAACCGAACTGAACAAGACATGGAGTTTTGACGGCAGACCCAACATGGGAACCAACGTTAACATCAGTTTGGACTTGAAAACATCGGGATTTCTGTCATGGATGCTAGATTTTGTTCCTGACAATTCGCTTAGCGGTGCACTTCAAGGCGGATTTAGCAAGTTTGTAGACTATGCCCAGAAGGACTAGGCACGACGCAGTTTTGGTTTTAATTTTGAATTTTTCTTTAACAGTTCCAAGGCGAGCGCCTTGTTGTTTAGTGCAATATCGTATTTTTTGTCTATCTTAAGAGCAGAATTGAAACACTTTATGGCATCCTTTAGCAGTCCAAGTTCCCCAAGCGACAATCCCTTGTAGGCTATTGCCATGGCATATCGTGGCTGAATCTTGAGCGCCCTGTCATAGCAGTCAATCGCATCATGATATCTTCCCAAAGTATGCAGGGCAGATCCCTTGTTGACTAGAGCGTCTACATTTTTGTAGTCTACTTCAAGCGCAATATCATAGCATTTTATTGACTGTTTGACTTTGCGCAGGTTTTGGAGTGTTACACCTTTGTTTACCAAGGCAGTCACATTAGACGGTTCCTTGTACAAGACTAGGTCATAGTATTCTAGTGCAAGTGTATACTCTCCCTCTTCACATAGGTCGTATGCCTCATTTAAAAGAGAAGAATTCCTCATCTTTTGGTATCATCAATCCCAAGGATTTATCTTTTAGTAGAAGAACATGTTTGACCTCATCTTTGAATAAAATCTCTTGCGATCACATGCAATCCTGTCATTTGATATAATAATATGTTCAGCAAACCAATGAAGAAATACTCCCAGTAGATCCACTCATTGTGAACGAATACGTATCGCTTGCAATCTTTGCTTTTGTCTATGTGCTCATAGTGGGCAGAATCAGGTTTAGGATCCCAATCTGGACTTCAATGTTAATAGGGGCAGCGCTGATGATTGGCTTCCAAGTTATTAGCCCCGAGTCTGCCTTCAAGTCAGTCCAGATTGACGTCATCATGTTTCTTTTTGGGATGTTCAGCATAGTTTCTGCTCTTGACAGAGCAGGAGTCCTCAAGTTTGTTGCCGTAAAGATGCTGTCAAGGGCCAAGACCCCAAACAGGATATTATTAATTTTCGTAGTAGGCATGGGTGCGCTTTCAGCATTTCTTGTAAATGATACAATTGCGTTGATGGGAGTCCCCCTTGTGGCATATGTATCAAGACAGATTGGGTTGAGGCCAGCCGTACTTCTAATAGCTCTTGCGTTTGGTGTGACAGTAGGGAGTGTGATGACCCCCATAGGCAATCCTCAGAACCTTTTGATTGCACTTCAAAGCGGAATCAATTTGCCGTTTACAAACTTTATCAAGTTTCTTGCCGTTCCAACCATCATCAATCTCTTTCTTACTTACTACATACTTGGTGCATACTTCAAAAAAGAGATGATGCAGGTAAACTTGCAAAATGTAACCTTAGAGAATGCGGCAATCACAAACATACGTCTTGCCAAGATATCAGTCGGTGTCCTAATTGCAACTATTGTCGGATTTTTCATTTCAGAGGTCTTGAAATTTTTCAAGATTGCGGACATTAGCCTCAGCCTTGTTGCACTCTTGGGAGCGTCTGTACTTTACATAGCAAGCAGAGACAGAAAAGAGATAATACAAAATGTAGACTATTCCGTGCTAGTTTTCTTTGCCGCAATGTTCATTGTAACTGCGGCAGTCTGGTCTTCTGGAGCAATACCCATGATAATGAAGGATATTCCAGTGCCAAATCCAAGCAACCTGTTGCAGAGCAATGCAATAATATCAATTACTAGCATCTCCCTTGGGCAGGTACTCAGCAATGTACCATTTGTTTCGCTATACCATTACGTCATGATACAAAATGGGTTCACTAATGCAGATGTTTCTTCATGGATGATGCTTGCTGCTGCAAGTACAATAGGAGGAAATCTTACAATCTTGGCCGCTGCAAGCAACATCATAATAATTCGAGCATCAGAGTCAAGAAACATCAAGGCGTTTACCTTTCTTGAGTTTCTCAAGATAGGAGTCATAGTCACATCAGTTAACTTGGCTGTGTACTACCTCTTCATATTGATAATCTAGTGCGTTTGGGTGCAGGAAAAGGCAATTTAGGTTTAATTTTGCAGGCCTTCAAATTCAATTTTGTCAATTCATAACAGTCTTTAAGGGACTTTGCAGCTGTTTTTTTAATGCCTACGATAGTCTTTGACTTTGATGGCACCATAGCCGACACCCTATCTGTAGTAATAAAGATAGCAAACAAGTTTGCTGACCACTACGGATATCGCAAGATACCGCTTGGCGACATACCAAAGATCCGTGAAAAGAGACCAAGCGAGGTATTAAAGCACCTAGGCATATCCATCTTCAAGCTGCCTATCGTAGTAAGAAAGATAAGATTTGAGATGAACAAAGAGATAGTACACCTGCAGACTCCAGTAGATATCAGGGAGACCCTTGTTAATTTGAGGAAGAGGGGATGCGTCTTAGGCATACTTACTACAAACTCTAGGGAAAATGTAACCGAGTTTTTAAAAAATAATGACTTGCAGTTGTTTGATTTTGTATATTCAGGTAGGGCAGTTTATGGAAAAAGCAGACTGCTCAAAAAACTGATGAAGGAAAAAACAATCCCGCATGATGATCCAATTTACGTAGGAGATGAGATAAGGGATGTCGAGGCAGCAAAGAAGGCGGGCATACGAGTAATAGGAGTTTCTTGGGGTTATAACACCAAAGCCGCACTACAAAAATCAAATCCTGACTACATTGTAGAAAAACCAGAGGATCTTCAACAAATAATTTTAGAAAATAGCAATTTACCTCAATAAGTTTCAACAATACAAGAAAAACATTAGGTGAATTTCACATGATTCAGATCATTATATAACTATGTCAATAGTATCAAATTGGAAACAAACAATAAATTTATTGAATTTAGTATTTTAAGGAAAACTATTGATTAATGAATTAGTAGTTTTTTCAGTAGTTGCAGGAATAATTTTTCTTGGATTTGGTGGAGAAATTTTCTTTAAACGAACTGGAATTTCCTACTTTTTGTTTCTAATTTTTGTTGGAATTTTGTTGGGACCCATCTTTCATATTTTCCCACGGGAACCGCTAATACCAGTACTTGGCTTATTCTCTTCCTTTACATTGATCATGGTTTTGTTCTACAGTGGCATGGATATGAAAATAAGGGAGGTTATTCGCGGCAGCCCTCGAACCTTGCTCCAGGTCTCGATATATGTGGTCGTAAGTATATTTGCAATTGGCCTTTTTGGCCGCTTTGTCCTAAACTGGGATCTCGCCCAATCTTTAATGTTTGGTTGTATGATTGGTGGCGAGACCACTGCTGCAGTAGTGGTGCCCCTTACAAGGAGCCTCAGTTTGCAGGAAAAGACGGTGACTTTTCTTACTCTTGAATCGCTTGTAAACTCGATACTCTCAATAGTATTTTTTGTTGCGTTTCTTGATCTATACAAGCATGGAACTACAAGCTGGATTGTTCCAATACAATCAATTACGGAAAATTTCCTTGTCGGAATTGCAATAGGTCTAGCACTTTCAATATCATGGCTCTTTGTTCTAAGATACTTACGTGGTTTAAAGTACAAGTATGTCTTCACGCTCGGATTGCTCTTTGCTACCTATTCCATTACTCAAGTTCTTAATGGCAATGGACTGATTGCAGTTCTCATATTTGGATTGCTTTTAGGAAATGAGAAATCTGTGTTATTGCGATTGCGACAAAAGTTCACGATAAGCGACATGAGTGGACAGTTCAAAGAATTTCAAAGTGAGATGTCGTTTCTGATGGAGACTTTCTTTTTCGTCTTTCTTGGATTGACGTTTATTATTGTACCAAGCACGATACTGTATAACCTAGCAATTGCTTCAGTCTTTTTTGCAATACTACTGGTTATAAGATATTTTGCAACAAGGGTATCCACGAAAGGTTCAGAACTTGAGAAAGACAAAAAAATTATCTTTTTGATATGTGCAATGGGCATAGTTCCTGCCACTTTGTCAATAGTGGGATTAAACGAAGGACTGCCTCTTGCAAACACCTTTGTTAGCCTAGTTGTATATGTGATCATTTTGACAAATATTATAACAACAGTTGGGGTTCTTTTTGTATCAAGGAAAGCCAAAGATTTAACAGAGAAGAAAAAATGACTCTTGTAACTTGAGTGAAGATGTCACTGATGAAGAAAAAACCGCACTTACTCCAGAGACCGGTTTTAACCTATGTGGCATAGATTACTTTGAACCTCGTGGTAGAAGGCTCTATCTGATAGAGCACTATGAGAGATACCAAGATGCGCTCAAGGCCAAAAAGGAGAGAGAAAATCCGGGCGAATACCTCATACTTTACAAGGGAGATACATAACATGAAAAAACGTCTGGCAACCTACTGAATTTAATACCATATCAAAAGACTGTACCATTGTGCCGCTTAGCCCAGAATTTAGAAAGTATATCGAGGATACAATTCACGGCATTATGGCAGGCATCCCCACGCTCAAAAAAGAGTATCCAAGGTTCAAAAGTGACTGGAAGTTTGAAAACGAATTTGACTTTCTGTATGGTTGCATAGTTGGTCAGATGCTTGGCACATGCCTTACTGCTTTTAAGATCATATACAACAGAGAGGCAAAACCTGATGAAATATTGTCAATTGGTGAACTAGTCGAGTCATATTTTCCGCTAATTAGAGATGCGATAAAGAATAATTCCTAGATTCCATTTAAATCAAAACTGAAAAGGTTATGGTAAGATATCAAAAATTACGTGTAAAAGGAAACTAGTTTTCTTTTGCAGGCTTTTCATGCATTTTTTTAAAAATTCTTACTGCCTCAAGGTGTGAGCAGTTTGCCTTCAAACCTTTTCCGTGATGAAACTTGTAAAAGTTCTTGAAGCCTTCGCATTCACAACTCTCAGAGGTCACAAAATATGATTTTGTTGCATCGCTTGAGGATCTCACTTGGTACAGGTCGTCTTCCACTTTTACAACACCGTCTTTTGCCAAAGCCTTTGCTTTTTTAATTGTGTCAGCACTCATGTTTTACCAATTACAATTACTTACTAAAAAACTCTCAAGAATACAGATCCTGCTTTTACATATTGAAGAAACGTTAAATCAAATGCATGCATATGTCTTACAGTGATTGGGGAAAAGCTACTTGATGCAATAAACCAAGGCAAGGTAACAATAAGTGTAGATGGCAAGCCTGTTATCGCAGTCGATACAACTACCAAGTCCCTAGAGCTTGAGATGGCAGGACTAGAAAAGATGAACCTGAAGATATCGAGTTTGTTTGCAGCAAAGACAAACAAGGGAAAAATGCTTCTTCAATCGTCTCATCTTGTAAAAAAATTTGTAAAAAAGGGGTGGAGTTTTTCTCTATATGACAGGGGCGAACGTTTGCTTACTGCTGGAGGGCTTTCTAGGTTTGGCCCGCACTTGCGCTTCAACCCGCTTAGGCTGAGGCAGATACTGAAGGTTATCTAGGCTTTCGGAGTCATCAGTACGACATTTTTCTTCGATGATGCCTTTTTTTCTTCATCAGTGAGCTCTCTTACGTGTACAGAGAGGGTGACAAGCCCATCAATTTCCAGCGTTTTTTCGAACCCAGGCAATTTTATGTTAGTCTTTTGGAAGTTGATATCAAGTTGCGAATGTTTGTCAGCAAGCGATTCAATGAGGCCCTCAAAGAAGTTCGTATCCATTCCTGAACTTTCCTTGCTCATGTGCAATAATGTACTTCAAAGTATTTACGCGTTTAGTGAGATTTAACACTGTGCCAAAAGTATCAAGGTAGAGCGTACGCCGTTGATTCGTCGTATCTTTTCAGAAACCGTGTCGTTTATTTCATTGGTTGTCTTTGATTCAATCTCAGCTACAATGTCATAGTGACCTTCAGTGCCATGAGCTTCTTTTACTCTATCTATTGTCTTTACCTCTTCTAGCACTTGTTCTTCTTGACCATAATCACATGCTATCATGACATATGCAGTCGTCATGACATCTATACGTCGTCGTGATATTTAGTTATGACACTCTATTTCGTGTGTGAAATTTTCACAACATTTAACCCAATGTCTACAAAATAATTATCCATGACTGCAGAACAGGACGACGAGTCGGAGGTCTTGAAGGGTTTGTTTGAAGAGGTGATGAAGATGGTGCGTCAAAAACAGATCAAAGTTGAGACCATTATCCATAGGTCAATAGAACAGGACGTCATATCCCACGATTCTTTTATGAGAATACGCAATATGCTTGACGACTATGGCAAGAAAAAACAATGGGTGTAACAGTTACCAAATATCATGATTCTGGCCAGTTGGCACCGCAGGAGTAGCAAATGCTTCGTACTCCATTATACCTCTCATCATAGTACATGCCACAGTTAAGCGATTCGCATCCCAGGCAGTTTACAAGATTGTCAGAGTCAACTATTATGGTCTGGGACGGAAACTTGTGGTTTAAGAGCACCATGATTGGATGTGCCTTGCTCTTGTATACGGCATATTTTCTTCCTTCAACTATAACAGATGTAGAGATCTGGATTAGATCGCACTTTTTCAAGTTTTTTATCTTCTTGTATGCAAGGGCTAAAGATATCTTACATTCTTTACTTATGTCAAGGGCAGACTTTGGTGAGTCAGTGAGAGATTCAAGTATCTTTCTAGAATGCTTGTCTCCAAGAATCTTGAATACGGCGTCAACAGTAGGTTCGTCTTCAATCATCTTTCCTCTGAGTATTAGTTTCATATCCATAGCAAATCACACTTCAAACTAGATTTGTTTTACTGTTCTTTTACAATTCTAGGATAAAAAGAAATCTGTCAAGGCAGGAATTGTTAAGATTGTACTGTTTTATTGAGTATACTCTACCAATCAAAAATTGTTTCACAGTTTTTCATTTCATCTAAATTTTTTCACAGTAGATTTAGGTTGGCTTGTACTTGCCAAGCAAGAGCGAGTTTCCAACAACAGTGGCAGAACTTATTGCCATGGCACCAGCTGCAAGAAATGGCAGATAACCATACATGGTTGCCCCGAAGACAGGTACTAGTGCTCCTGCCGCAATAGGAATCAATCCGGTGTTGTATGCAAATGCCCAGAACAGGTTCTGTTTTATCTTTGATACCGTCTTTTTGCTTATCTCAATTGCAATTGCGACATCTCTAAGATCTTCTTTGATAAGAACAATTCCTCCTGTCTCTTTTGCAACATCGGTTCCGCTGCCGATTGCAATCCCGAGATCAGCTGCTGCAAGAGCTGGCGCATCATTGATACCGTCTCCAACCATTGCCACAACATTTCCTTTTGATTTTAGTTTCTTAATCATCTCTTCCTTCTGGTTTGGTAATACTTCCGCAAGCACATTATCGATTCCCAGTTTTCGTGCTATAGATTTGGCTGTTTTTTCATTGTCACCTGTCAGCATTATTATCTCAATATGTAACTGCTGCAGTGCTTTGATAGCATCTGAGGCATTTTCTTTTATGGTATCTGCCATGGCAACTATTCCTATGAGTGTATTGTCAAGTGCAACCAATACTGCGGTCTTGCCGTCTTTTTCCAACTCCTTCATCTTCTCGTCTGCAATGTCTATCTGCATTCCATTGTTTACCATGAGTTTTCTGTTCCCAAGAAGAATAGTATGATCTCCATAGCCTGCCTTGATTCCATGCCCGGTTATGGCCTCAAATGACTGCGGCTCTGCAACTACAAGCCCCTTCTCCTTTGCACTTTTTACAACGGCCTCTCCCAGAGGGTGCTCAGATCCCTTCTCGGCTATTGCGGCCAGCCTTAGAACCTCGTCAGAATTGATATCTCCTAACGGTATGACGTCAGTCACCGAAGGCCGCCCCTTGGTAAGGGTCCCTGTCTTGTCAAAGACTATGACGTTTACCTTCCTTGCAATCTCCAGGTTTTCCCCTCCCTTGATAAGAATGCCGTTCTCAGCCGCCTTGCCTCCACCAACCATGAGTGCGGCAGGGGTTGCAATACCGAGGGCACAGGGACACGCGATTATGATAACAGAAACAAACGCTAAAAGTGAAAAGGTAAGGCCAATTCCTCCAAAGAAGAACCATCCCAGTGCGGATGCAATGGCTATCACGGTAACTGCTGGAACAAAGTAAGATGAGATTTTATCAGCAAGCCTCTGGAGCGGTACCCTGCTTGACTTAGCTTCTTCAACCAATTTTATTATTTGGGAAAGAAGTGTGTCCTGCCCTACCTTTGTAGCCCGAAACTTCATCATCCCGCTCTTGTTGATTGTAGCCCCTATGACCTCGTCTCCAACATCTTTTGATACAGGAATGCTTTCCCCTGTTATTGCGGACTGGTCAACAGAAGAATGGCCTTCTGTTACAATGCCGTCTACTGGAATCTTTTCGCCAGGACGAACAATGAGGATGTAATCAAGCTGCACCTGCTCTACTGGGATCTCGACTTCTTGTCCGTCCTTGTAGACATGAGCCATTCTTGGCTGGATGTCAAGCAACTTTCTTACTGCCTTTGATGCCTTTGCCTTGGTCTTTTGCTCAAGCAGCCTTCCAGTCATTATCAGTATAATGATGACAGTCGACGTGTCATAGTAAGGCACGTGGAATGGAAACAATCCCGGTACAAGCGTGATAAATGCACTGTAAAGCCAGGCAGCCGTAGTACCCATTGCGATTAGGACGTCCATGTTTGTTGTCTTGTGTTTTATTGCATCAAGTGTTCCCTGATAGAATCTCCACCCCACCCAGAACTGGATCGGGGTTGCAAGTGCAAAAAGTATGTAATTTGTCAGCTGGGCTTCAAGCAGGGAAACATAAGTGAGAATGACGACCGGAATTGTAAGGGCAGTTCCAATTATTACAAGCCTCTTTAACTTTTTTAGCTCCTTTTCTGGGGCCATGAACTCGTTTAGGCAGTTGTTGCTGCAAAAATAATACTGGATTCCTTCAACGTTTTGCGTTATGGTGTCTTGTTTTTCCTCCACATACATTCCGCAGACTGGATCTTTTGCCATATTCTCTACCAAAAGTAATGATTTTGAATATTTTTAATAGTGACTATTATTACCGCCGTTGATAGCCACTCGGTAAAAATATTGCAGTCGATTGCAAAGTTTTGTTGTTGATGTTGATGGATTTTTCTACAGGCCATACTTTTTTGGGTTCTTTGCAAGCTGGTCTTTGCATGCAGTAGAACAGAGGTAGATCTTCTTTCCCCCAAGTTCCAGTACATGTTGTGTCTTTTTCTCATCTATTGTCATTCCGCAGACTGGATCCTTGAACATAAACGAGATTGGCAAAGGAGACTAATAAAGACAGATCTTTACAATTGTAAAATTTTACAGCTCGTCTCAGGATTGATAATCATGTTTTCCCGTTAAATATTATGAAAGCCATATTTTTACCATGTTTGAAAAACACTGCCCTGTATGCGGAATGGATGTGAAGAAGGAAACGGCAATCAAGAGATTTGGAAAGTACTTTTGCTCAGAAGAACATGCTGGAAGATTCACCCAGCAAGAAACGGAGAGAAAGGCAAAAGAGCCACGTGGTGGCGGGTGCTGCTGATGAGGTGCATGAAGGCAATATGACAAGCGTAGCAAAAGAAGAAAAACTAACCGCGCCAGTAGTCTTGGCAGTAATAGGCGGAGGACTGATGGTAATTGGCGGCATTGTCTCTCTTGCGATGACTAGCTACCATGCAATGTACGGTCATACAATGTTTGGAACGATGATGTACAACGGATTACAATCAGTAATGGTTTTGGCTACTCCGTGGATTATTTGGACATCAATAGGTGCCATCATATGTGGAGGACTGATTCTCTACGGTTCATACTTGTTGCACATTAATCCACAAACGGCCAAGACCTCTGGCCTTGCCATACTTATCATCTCGGGAATAGCCCTCTTTTTGGGTCACGGATTTTGGGTAGGGCCTATTCTTGGAATGATTGGCGGTCTTTGGGCAATGTCACGAAAGTGGTGATGTATGCAAATAGATAAAACTCCAAAAGGAAAGATGTTCGAGGAGTCTTGGTTTGTAAGAAACATCACTTCTATCAAGACAACGGTAAGAATAGTTTTTGGAGTATTCTGGGCAATAGACGGTGTCTTAAAATTTGAACCGGGCCTTGTCCAAGCTTTTCCTGGGATGATAAGCGACGCGGCACAGGGACAGCCTTCTTGGCTTGCTGGCTGGTTCTCATTTTGGGAGTCAGTTGTTTCATCCAACTCTGCTTTTTTCGTTTACGGTTAAGGGGTTGCGGAGCTTGCAGTAGCTATCGGCTTAATCTTAGGCCTAATGCGCAAAATAACATACGTTTCTGGTCTTTTTCTTAGTTTTATCATATGGGCAGTTCCAGAAGGATTTGGCGGACCATACGGACCAAACTCGACAGACATAGGCACTGGAATAGTGTACGGTCTTGCATTTCTGATGTTAATTGTGATCAACGTATCCTTTAGGCCGTCCAGATATAGTCTGGACTTTATTTTAGAGAGAAGATGGCCCGGATGGAAAAAAGTAGCTGAATTCCATTATCATAGACCGCCGCCTTGCAATCCAAGCTTAACATGATTGGCAAAGAATGCAAAGATTACTTTAACGAATTAAATCGTATCTTGTATTTTTCTTCATACAAGGATTTACAGGATACGCAGCAAAAAAATCGCTCAGAATTTCCAAATTTCAAGATACGAGGCTTTCCATTAATTGGACCTTTACAATAATCACATGATAGTTTTATCATCACACCTTTGCCTAGTTTCACTCGATGTTTTTTTATTGCATTCATACGCAGGCTATCAATGCTCTCACTAGTATTTGCTTCAAGTTTTTCCGTATCAAGGTCAACACTTACTGCCTTGATGAGGCCAATGTTGACGAGTCTGTTGTATCGTGCCTTTACAGTTGGAGCACTCGTTTTGATCTCTCGGGCTATCTGATTAAACGACTTTCTTCCGTCTTTTATCAATGATTCAAGCAACGCAATATCAAGATCATCTAACTTAATTGGCATAGTTTACTATAGGCGCTTATGTATCTAAACTCTATACTTTAGATATACCAGAAGAGATCTCACGCCTTTTCATGCATGTTAGTTTGCGCCTTTCTTCATTATGCATTTACCAATGTATAACAAAAAAGAAGGAGGGGCCTTTGGTAGGAATCCCTCCAACGCGAAAGCTACTTGCCTGCCAAGCGACTGACTAAGAGACACTGTTCCAATGCAAAAAAAAGGAAATCACTTGGTCTTAGCTTTCACAGTTATGGTAACAACACAGAATATAGAATTCACTCAAAATCGAAGCTTAGTTATCATAAATCTAGCTGATTTGTCAGAAGTATAGCTTTTCTTGTTTATGGGTTTAGTCCAATACAACAAAAACTGCTTTGCATTACAATGATTCTAGGAATCTATAATTTTATGTTGAGGCTTTTGATTTTTTCAATTATAGAATCATGGTTTGAATTTGGCTCAGTAGACAATATGAGCAGGCCATCATCCAAAAAGAGAGTTATGAGTTTGACCTTTTCCTTTGATGTTATCATCCAATTTGTCTTTCCAAGCGACTCGTTGAACATGTCTTCCCATGATGCCTTGACCGATGCTTGGTAGTGAGCCATGTTGCTCAGCTCTTCATCCAGCAAAGGTTCAGTGTTGGACCGCCTGGCAAAGGATATCAGCTTTCTATCCTTTATCCTGCCTACAAAACGAACAGAAGTGTCCAACCCTAGGACATGCATGCATGAATCGATCTGCTTGAAACTTTGTGTCAATTCTTAGCATGTCAGTTCTGGAATGGAAATTTAATTCTATGGTATGCCACCAAAGTAAATATAGATGAGGGTTGGGCACAATTCCAACCCATTTTACCATAGTGACAAGTTGAGTTAATAGAAAAAGCTAAGGATCACTTCTTGGAAATATATCTACCACAATGCATT
>JAJPKL010000022.1 GCA_021323705.1 Nitrososphaerota archaeon | reverse complement strand
GTGAAGAGTGTCCCAAAATTAAAAATTGAAGCAATGGCATCAATATTGTTGAAAAATATTCCAGCGAGGGCTGATATTGCGGCACCGCATATAATTATGGAAACGAATGGCGTTCCAAATTTTTTGTGTATGCGGTCAAGGTATTTTGGAAAAAGACCATCCCTACTCATCGCAAGACCAGACCGTGATGCCGCAGTTATGGAACTTAGCACTACAGAACCAGTAGCAATCAAAGCAGAAAACGATACAAAATCAATTATTATTCTGTTATCGGAAAGGGCAGAGACCAGAGTATCCAGGGGCGAGGCCACAGATCCTAATTTATGCCAATCAAGCACACCAACCTCAACTAGTGCAATTCCTACGTAGAGCACAAATGTAACTGCAAATGCAAGTATCAGTGCCTTGGGGATGGTCTTTTCGGGATTTCTTACTTCTTCAGAAAGCATCGAAACGGTATTGAAACCAGCAAAAGCAAAAAAGATTATTGCCGCACCATTTAAGGTTCCACCAAAACCTTTTGCAAAAAATGGCATGTAATGTTTTGAATCGAAATGATTGGTTAGGAAGTACGTGCCAAGAAAAATAATTAGTACTATTGCAAATATCTTAATGAGGACCATTACAGAAGCTGCACCAGTAGCCTGTCTTACTCCAATCAGGTTGAGCACAAGCATTACTATGGGTATGCCGACCGCTGAAAGGATCAATACAGTAGTGTCTTGGAGGCCTAGTAGTACAGAAAAATAGGCTGCAAATCCTACAGATACTGCTGCGGCTCCTACTATCGTGTCGAAATAAACAAACCATCCTACAAAGAAACTGGCAAATCTTCCAAATGCTCTTTTTGTATATGAATAAGATGCTCCAGTCTCAGTGATGAAGGATGAAAGTTCTGATGATGAGATTGCAGTAAGAAAAGCAACAAAACCTGCTATCAGAAAGGAAAGGATTACTGAGGGACCTGCAAGACCAGCTGCGACTCCACTTAGAACAAAGATGCCTGCACCTATGATATTGGCAATACCAATAGATGCCGCTCCGAAAACCCCGACGTTTCTTTTTAATGAGGCAGTCAATTTACCGATTCACCACGTTCTCCTAAATTATTGGAGAATTTGATAACTATAAGCGGAATTTAGATTTCCATATCTGATTATCACTTCTGGTAGCAGAATAGATGTAAGCCTATGAGACCAGCTAAGACGAGATAGTCTAGAAACTCATCTAATTCTTTTAGCGAATAACCATTACTGGGCAATCTGCTATTTCTGATATCTTTCTGCTAACACTGCCTAAAGCCATCATTTTAGATAAACCGGAAAGGCCCCTGCTTCCTATCACAACCAAGTCTATGTTGTTCTCTTTGATTGATTTTAATATCTCATTTACAATTGTGCCTTCAACAACTAATACTTTTACCTTGATTTTTTCTGCCGAGCATTCTTCTTCTTTTTGCTTAATGATTGCTCTTACAGATTGTTTGACTGATGCCCGTATTTGCTCCAGAGACTTTGTATCTTTTGATCGTATCATGCCTGGAGATGCAACATTGCTTATGTCTACAACCATTACAATATGCAGAGTTGAATCAAAAGACTTTGAAAGGATTTTTGCCACTTTTAACGCTTTATGGGAAATTTTTGAATTATCAAAAGGCACCAGTATGTTCTTGTAGGTCTTATTTGCCATCGCTTTACGATTAAAACAAAATTGTAATTAAGTCAATTCATGAATCTCAATAATGATAATTTACTATAGTATACATAGCAATTATCAATATTGATAATTGGCTTTTCTATTAAAATAATTTAAAAGGTCTTTTTCTATATGGTAAAACTTTTATCGTTTCATAATTGTACCAAGGTTACAAAAGAGTCTAAATTATTTTTTGGATTTGACACTTGATGAATGCGTCAAAACAGCCTGAAATGTCAAGGGATACTGTGTGCACCTGCAAAGGATGCCATCATGATCTTGCAAGAGATTGTATCAAACTAAAATGCACTTGTTGCAAAAACGGAGATCATACCATGATTTTAGATGGAATGATAGGATATGGGGATGTACACAAAAAGTAAAAAAATGTCAGATAACATATCGATCAAGGCAGGACAAGTATCATTAGAAGGCAACATCTCTGTTCCCGAAGGTTCTAAAGGAATAATTCTTTTTGCACATGGAAGCGGTAGCAGTAGACTGAGCCCAAGAAACCGCTTTGTTGCCGAGGAGCTTAATAAGAAAGGTATTGCCACACTTTTGTTTGACCTTCTTACTCCTGACGAGGAAGAAGTAGATCTTCAAACGGCACATCTTCGATTTGATATTGGATTACTTGCAAGGAGATTAGTCGATACTACCGATTGGATATTGAAAAGCCCAGATTTAGCTAGTCTGAATATCGGATATTTTGGAGCAAGTACAGGTGGAGCTGCAGCATTAGTAGCAGCATCCGAAAGACCAAAAGTTGTAAAAGCTGTAGTCTCGCGTGGCGGAAGGCCTGATCTAGCAGGCAGAAGCCTTGTAGATGTGAAATGTCCTACTCTTCTTATCGTAGGAGGCTATGACGAACCAGTAATAGAACTAAATAAACAAGCCCTGTCTCTTCTCAAATCAGAAAAGAAACTGGTAATTATTCCAGGTGCGACTCATCTATTTGAAGAAAGAGGAAAGCTTGAGGAGGTAGCACATTATGCATGTGACTGGTTTTTGAAATATTTGACAGAAGGTAAGATGAAATGATATTCAAAGACAGGATAGACGCAGCGCAAAGACTTGCAAAAAAATTAGTAAATTTACGAAACGAAAAACCAGTAATACTTGCAATTCCACGCGGTGGGGTGGTGACAGGAGACATTATAGCAAAAGAATTGGGTGTAAAGTTGGATATAATAGTCTCAAGAAAAGTAGGTGCCCCCGATAACCACGAGCTTGCAATTGGAGCTGTAATGCACGATGGAAGCTTTTTTCCAAATGTATCTATCATAGACGCGTTAAATGTCTCAAAGGAATACATCAACTCGGAAATCAAGTCAGAGCTTAGGGAAATAGAGCGTCGTTTGATGAAATTTAGGGGAAGCGTGACATACGACTTGAAAGACAAAACCGTGGTTCTAGTGGATGACGGTATTGCTACAGGCGCAACAATGTTTGCAGCCATAGAATGGGTAAAAAAACAACACCCAAAAAGATTGATTGTAGCAATCCCTGTAGGACCAAGGGATACAATTGAAAGATTGTCCCAAGTAGCCGAAGTGGTTGTGTTGGATGCGCCCGAGTTTTTTAATGCAGTGGGTGAATTTTACCGTGAGTTTGAACAAGTTGAGGATTCTCAAGTAACTGAAATTCTTCGTCACCATGACCACATCCAAAAATAAAAAGAATTCGGCAAACTCGAAACTGGGTAAATTATGAAGATAATAAAATATTTTTCTAAATTTTTAGGACCAGGTCTGATTAGCGGGGCGTCAGATGATGATCCATCTAGCATTGGAACCTATGCACAAGGAGGAGCACAATTTGGTTTAGGGATTTCTTGGCTTGCGTTGTTCCAATTCCCATTAATGAGCGCAATTCAGGAGATGTGTGCAAGAATAGGTCTTACTACAGGAAATGGGATTGTAGGAGTAATACGCAAGCACTATTCAAAAAAATTAGTTTTACCTGTGGTGGTATTGCTTCTTGTTGCCAATACCATAACCATCGGTGCAGACATTGGAGCTATGGGTTCATCAATTCAAATAATTACTCCAAACGTACCCGTAGTTTTTATAACGATTGCCTTAGCTGCTTTTATTCTCTTCACGGAGATCTTTTTTTCATATGCACAGTATGCAAGGATGTTAAAGTACATTGCCTTAGCGCTTTTTTCATACGTTGTTGCTGCATTTGTTATTGATACCAACTGGAGCCAAGTTGCGATGTCAACACTTATTCCTCACTTTGAAATCAATGAAGGCTTTTTGATGATCTTTGTGGCGTTTTTTGGCGCAACAATATCTCCGTATCTCTTTTTTTGGCAAGCATCTGAAGAAGCAGAAGAAGATGTTGTTAGAAAAAAAATTGGGGAAATTGGGACAGGAAAACCACGAGTAACGAAAAAAGAAATTCGCATCATGAGAACCGACAATTTACTTGGGATGGCTCTCTCACAGATAATCATGTGGTTCATAATAATAGTTACAGCAAACACATTGCATGTCAATAACATATACGAGATTGGAACTGCTGACCAAGCAGCAAGAACATTGGAACCACTCGTTCATAATTTTCCAAACGCTGGCAAGATTGCTGAGGTCCTTTTTGCTGTAGGCATAATTGGTACTGGGTTGTTGGCCATACCCGTGCTGGCTGGCTCTTCTGCATATGCCTTGTCTGACGGTTTGGGATGGAAGCAGGGCCTTAGCAAAAAATTTGGACAGGCAAAGGGGTTTTACTTGGTTATAATAGGTTCAACGGTTATAGGCTTGTGGATCAACCTTGTAAACATAGATCCAATAAAGGCTCTTGTATATGCATCAATAATTAGTGGAATAATTGCAGTTCCGTTACTTGTAATCATATTGAAGATTGCAAACGACAAAAAGATTCTTGGCAATAAAACAAACGGTATAATGTCTAATGTGCTAGGTTGGATCACTACAATAATTATGGGAACATCTGTACTCGTAATGTTTGTGGTTTATATGCAAAAGATATCGTGGCTGTAATCTAGTCAAAAATATTTATGAAATAAACCTCGTTTGAGAAGGGCTACATACGATTATCATATTTGAAATTTACAATAGCTTTCTTATGCAACATTATGATAAAAAAATCGTTGAAATTAAGAAATTATAGCTTGAATCAAATAATAAAAAAGACAGTAACGGTACCCAAAAAGACAACCCTACTTGATGCAAGATCTATACTATTGCGCTATAAAATAAGTCGAATCATTGTCTCTGAGAATGAAAAGCCAATAGGTATAATGACTGAAAAGGACTTGGTCAAATCGATATATAGTCTGGGCAACAAGCCGATCGAAAGCGTCAACGTCTCAGAAATAATGACAAGGAACCTCATAACTGCCACAGAAGAGGCCACCTTGTACGATTGTGCACGATTGATGTTAGGCAATAAGATAAGCTCAGTAATTATTTTGAAAAAAGATGGCAAACTTGCTGGAATAATCACAAAGACTGATCTTGCATCCGTATTCCTTACACAAGCTACCGTGCCACTTCAAGTATCTAAAATCATGACAAAGAACGTAATTACGGTCAAACCAGCGGATTCGCTTTTGTATGTTGAAAATGTTTTAGTGAAAAATAGAATATCAAGAGTGGTTGTAGAAAGAAACCGCAAGCCAGTTGGTATGATCACGCATCGTGATTTTATACCTGCCAAAATACCGCTTTGGCTAAAGCAATTTGGTGATTCAAGAGAGATAGAAAAATACAGAATGGCGGAGAGACCGCCAGAGTTCAATTTGAACCAACTAAGTTATCTGAGCACTTTCATAGCCGCAGACATAATGAGTCCAAACCCAATTACAGTTATGGCTACAGATGATGTCTCTGAGGCATCCCTTCTAATGATACGTAACGGCATTAGTGGCCTACCTGTGGTAAAAAATTCACTGCTTGTAGGAATAATTACCAAAACTGATATTGTAAGATCAATAGCTGCTGGAAATCCATAAAGCGCTTGGATACCAAAAGTCCTGAACTTTACGATTATTGCGTCTAGTCATTATCTTGGGCGAGATACGTCCCGCTTTCAGAAAATCTTTTGATTCTGTCAATCTGCAAAGTTCCAAATACAAGGACAGTAATTATTATTGCAACCAAGTATTCTCCTACTCCTACAACAAGACCAAGTCCAGCTACTACCCATAATGTAGCCGCACTTGTAATCCCTCTCAGCCTTCCTCCTTGAGCAATTATTGCTCCAGCTCCTAAAAATCCAATTCCGGTTACGATGGCTTCTGCGATTCTTGAAGTATTTGGTTCAAGTGAAAGTCCTGTTACTGTAAATATTGCAGATCCTAAACTTACTAACATGTGAGTTCGAAGACCTGCCGGTCTCTTTTTTAATTGACGTTCTAGACCTATGACGGCTCCCAATGCTAGTGCCACAAGTAAACGGATTATTTTTTCAAAATCCAGACTAAAAATAAGATCAGTGGCCATTTGTCTATGAAGCCCAATATTCCCAATCTTCTATCAAGTCTTTGTAGAGATTCTTGTTGTATTCTTCTTCAGAGGCAAGCATTGAATGAAGGTGTTTTATAAAATCTGTTACCGTTACAATTCCTAATGCCTGTTTGTCGTCTGATACCACAATGCGCCTGATTTTATTGAGAATCATCTTTTCTGCCACTTCTTCGGCTGGTGTAAGCGGGCTTACTACTACAAGTGGGGATGACATCAATTCTGTAGTCCTAATTTCTGCCGGTCTCTTGTTTTGAGCTACAACTTTTGATACCATGTCTCTTTCAGAGATTATTCCATACGGTTTGTTGTCTTTTGTAACAATTATGCTACTGACTTTGTTCTTATCCATTAGCTTGGCAATATCAGAGGCAGGTACATCTGACTCTAAAGTAATAACTCTTTTTGACATGATATCGCGTGCCGTAATCATGTTGTGAGTTATCTAAATTAATATAAAATATGCTGGCAAAATTATCATGTCTGATAATAAGATAAAATCAATTTTGAGAATATGGCCTATTGTTTAATAGTTTCAACCAGCTCACAATATCTGATGCCTGATACATTTATAGTTCATGATTTGTTTGTACCGCAATACAAGACAGCGTTGAGATCAATGGTCAAACCACTTAATTGTTACATATGCAAAAAGGAGCTCAACGGCATGTCAATCACAGCCAAAATGATGGGCGGAAAAACGGTTTTCCTGTGTTCCACGCACCTAAAAGCCGATCTAAAACAACTAGTTCCAGTGATATAGTATGACACTACAACCTGAAATTAAACAAATTATTGAAGGAAATATGGATCTGATGCTAAAACAAACAAAAGCTTACTTGCCATTCTTGCGAATAGCTTTCCCACAAGTTACTAACCTGCCTGAAATGTGCTACAACCTCATGGTGGGAAATGCACTGACAACATTTCTGTCACAATATGCTTTAAGAATGCAAAGTCCAAGCGAAAAGGATTTTGCAGAGTTTGGGGTTATAGTAGAACAATACAGAGAAAAAGTAAAGGAATTGTTCTAAATGGTAATAAAGAAAATTCTAGTTCCTTTTGACGGTTCTACTTTATCAATTAAAGCTTTGGAGCTTGCAAAAGATATCTCTCGTAATTTTAATGCAGATCTTACACTCTTCGTGGTCATCCCAATCTACTATCCTATCAGCGATTCGGTTTTCTCGACGGTTTCAGCAATTAACTACCGACAATTACTTAAGACATTGAGAGATAAAGCAGAGAAAAAAATTGAAAAAATAACTGAAAAGTGTAGAGAAGAAGGAGTCAAAGCCAATTACAAGATAGTCAACGATGACGCATCTGAGGCCATCATAAAAGAAGCAAAGCGCGCAAAAACCAATCTTATAATCATGGGAAGTAGAAGAATGACTGGGTTCTCTTTCATTAAACGACTTGGAAGTACTGCAAGATACGTGTCAGAGCATGCTCCATGTCCAGTGACCCTAGTGCACTAGGTTATTATCTTTCTTACCAAGTCCTGCAAGTTTCTTAGACGACCTGCTGATATTCCAGTCCTTTTAGCTAATTGCGATATGTCTCTTGACAATAAATCCTTTGCAATGTGGATGTCATTTTCGTATAGGGCCAAGATTTCTTTTTTTGAAAGTGGCAAAATTGTTAGTGGATATAATCCATTATCTTCGATAAGATTTTCAAGGCTTTTCTCACGAGGATATCGCCAGGAGAGAACTTCCTGCCCAATACACGACGCATAGGCTATGACATCTGCTGAAACTTTGGTGTTGGTCACCAGCATTTCCGCATCAAAATGTGACGCCAGATCTAAAAATCTTGCATGGGTGTATAGTGATTCCTTGATACCAGTAAAAATTCCAGGAAGGTTATGATATTTACATTCTATCATGTATCTTTTGTTCTTTTCTTTAGAATATGCAGAAATGTCCACTTCGTGCTTTACACATCTCCCATCAAGTTCTGCTCTCATGGCGTTGACCCTGTATCCGCTATTTTCCAGAATTCTTGCAATATATTCTTCAAATAGGGAACCTGCAGGTCCCATGCTCATTATTGACTCCTTTAGCCTATACCTGTGTCTAATTATGTTGCCACTCTCTTCTGACGCTAATGCTTTGAGAACCATTTTGTATATGTCACTTGTTCGAATGTCTTGATAGATCTGAGTTGAGATCTTGTTTACTATGCTGTTAGCTAAATCTCTTGAGGCTCCTGCCCTAATGCATGTTCGCTTGACTTTACCAAAATCAAATGGAACTCTAGTTCCATTGGCCTTGATTACGTATATCCTATCTTTGTATTTCAAACCGATTCGTCACTTTCTCAATCAATGGGTTTCAGAGATAAACTGTTTGCAAATATGAATAAAAGCTTGAAAATACGTCATTTCCTTGATTCCAAGTCTTTCATTTTACAGGAATTCTCTTACCCGAATCTATCTTTGGAATAGTAATAGTAAGTATGCCATTTTTGAATTTGGCAGAAATTTTCTTAATATCTGCATGAGGAGGAAGTTCTACTACCTTTTTCAAACTCTCAAACTTGGTGACTCGACCATGGGTCGATATCTTATACGCTTCCTCGAGTTTTGCTTTCACTACTATGTGACCCTGAGTTATGTTTACAACAATGTTTTTTCTTTCAACTCCTGGAAGGTCAATTTGTATAATCCATTTGGAGTTCTTTTCAAACAAGCATGAAAGTGGTACAAGTTCTCTAAGTATGAAATCATCTTTTATGTGATGTTCAAAAAAAGAATCGCCCTCTGCCTTAAATGATGGAATAAAATTTGTGACCATGCCTCTATTTGTAAATTTGTGGAGGTTTTTGAGTTTCTTTTTCTTGTTGTAAGATGCTTAGTGTGTCTTCCATCAGCTGTCTTCCTTGCAACCTCAAATAGTTCATTTGTTTCTTGAATTCCGTAAGATCTACTTCTCGTTTTATTATGCTCGAAATTGTCTTGATTGAATGCATGGCAGACTCTGGATCCGGGAAAAAGAAATTACATTGTGTAAAGAGAACCAGAGATGGAATCGGAGAATTTTTCAAATAAGTTAGTATTGTTGCATCAGGTCCTGCTATCATACCGGTAAGAAATTTCGGGATATCATTTTCATACATGACCGCATCAAGTCTCATGTCGGTACTGAGACCAAATGTCTTGATGTTGTTAGGATCTTTTTCAGTTGCTTGTATCCCGTTGGGCAACACAATTATATCGATGGCGTTTTTTTGAGCAAATTCAATTAAAGACTGGACAAAACTTACCACCATATCATAATCAATTGGCATGTCAGACAAAACTGCATAAAATGAGCCACTTTTATAGATCCTAATCGGACCGAAAATTTCGCCGCCGTCTATGAACACAACTGGTGTGGTGTCTAGATTCTCGATTTCACCCACAATTTCCATATCTAATGCGTGAACAAGATATGAAACTGCAAGAGTGCCTATCAATCCAGGTCCTGGTATGCCTACCACTAGAACCGACGGCTGAGTTGGTATTTTTTTTAAACTCTTGACATTGCTTTTACTTAACATGGAACTACCTTCTTTTCAATAGAAATTACTATATGAAAATCATTATGCTTGATTATCATTAGTGATATTCTCCAACATGTTATAAAAATTAGAAAAATCAAACTTTTTCATGGCTTCGGTTCAGACTACGTCTGAAGGTATTCCCGTAATTGTATTAAAAGAAGGCTCAAAACAGTCTCGCGGACGAGAGGCACAGAGAAACAACATTGCAGCAGCTAAATTGGTAGCAGAAATAATTGTGACTAGCCTTGGGCCAAGAGGAATGGATAAGATGCTTGTTGACTCTTTAGGAGATATAACAATAACTAACGACGGGGCAACGATTCTAAAAGAAATAGACGTTCAACATCCTGCAGCAAAGATGATGGTAGAGGTGGCTAAAGCCACTGACAGCGAGGTAGGCGATGGTACTACATCTGCTGTGGTATTTGCAGGAGCGCTTTTAGAAAAGGCAGAATCTCTAATAGAAAATGATATTCACCCCGTAATCATCGCAGACGGATACAAGAAGGCATCAATGAAGGCCATGTCATTTTTGAATGATATCGCACAACCCGTAGATCCAAAAAACAGGAAAATACTTGAAAAAATTGCAACAACGTCCATGTCTACAAAACTTGTCTCAATAGAAGCATCAGACCTTGCAAAGCTAGTGGTTGATGCAGCACTAGAGGTTGTAACGCAAAAAGATGGAATCTCAAATGTTGATCTAAATAATATTAAAGTAGAGAAAAAGACCGGCGGTGCCATTCTTGATAGTAAGATGATAAACGGAATTGTTTTGGACAAAGAAATAGTACACAGCGGTATGCCAAAAAAGATTGAAAACGCAAAGATTGCCCTGATAAGTGCACCACTAGAGATAGAAAAAACCGAATTTGAGGCAAAAATAAACATCTCAAGTCCAAATCAGATAAAATCTTTCATGGAAGAAGAAGACAGCATCTTAAAAGGGATGGTCGATAAAATAAAGACCACAAACGCAAATGTGATTCTGTGTCAAAAGGGAATTGATGATTTTGCACAGCACTATCTTGCAAAATCAGGAATAATTGCAGTGAGAAGAATCAAAGAAAGTGACATGGCCAAGCTTGCAAAAGCAACAGGTGGAAGAATCGTAGGAAGCGTTAATGACTTGACTGAAAAAGATTTAGGTCAGGCACAAAATGTTGAAGAAAAAACAATAGAAAACGACAACTGGGTCTTCATAGAAGGATGCAAAAACCCAAAAGCCGTTACCTTACTCATACGTGGAGGCTCTCAGCGAGTAATAGATGAAGCCGATAGATCGATTCATGATGCGCTGATGGTTGTAAAAGATGTAGTTGAAAGGCCCTCCATAGTATATGGTGGCGGCGCCCCGGAAATCTACGTAGCTACAAAATTAAGAATCTGGGCACAGTCTTTGTCGGGAAGGGAACAACTTGCAGTAGAAAAGTTTGCTGAAGCTTTAGAGTCTATTCCCCTCGCACTTGCGAGAAATGCTGGAATGAATCCAATAGATGCAATAACTCAGCTTCGTGCCAAACATAATGCAGGAGAAAAGTGGGTAGGCATTGCCGTTACTGATGGAGGTGTGGTCGCCGATATGCAAAAATTCGAAATTATTGAACCTCTAAAGGTAAAAGAGCAAGTAATCAAGTCTGCAACTGAGACTGCTAACATGATACTTAGAATTGATAATGTTGTTGCATCATCAAAACCGGCTGCTTCAGAACCGCGTCCAAGTCCAGAAATGGGAATGTAGGTCAGTTAAAATATCTTTAAAACAATAATTTTTTCTTAAAAGATTTCTAGAAGATATCTTTTTTGTCAAATTTTCTAATTGATGTCTTCCAGCGCCTTTTACTTCGTTTTGATAGATTTCGAATCACTCTTCTTCCCACCGCATCAAAGGCTTTAGCAAGATCCCATCCCAGTTCTACGTAGCTGTGACTCTGGTATGGAGTTATGATTCTTACAGTAACTTGGTAATGATTCCTGTTGCTTGTAGGGTTATGAACCGTCTTGATTGATGCCTTTGCCTCCTCAACTTCTGGATATACCTTTCTTAGGTTTTGGATTATCTTGGAAAATTTTGTCTTTACAATCTCTGCATTTGACAAATCTTCAGGTAAACCTATGATGTATAGTGGTACCTCACTTTCAACCTTAGTTTCAAGAAGATTTACGAGGTCCTTGTACGTTATTATTCCATGAAGATTGTCCCATAAAGTAAGCAAGCAACATGTAGAATCAACTTTTAACATGTCGTCGATTATGCTGCTTAGCGGAGCATTTGTAGTACAATTTGGAACGCGAGTACTGCCAAGATTGCCTATTGGAGATTCGAATTTTTTTAAGACATTCAATCCCCTCATATCGCTTCCTATTCTTTCTTGTGGCCTGAACGCCTGTAAAAGATGCATTGATGTTAATACCTGAGATACCTTTCCAGAACGAATTACAGGTAGATGATCTATTCTCATAGACATCATTATCTTTCTGGCAGCAGCAAGAGGCTCACTATTTTTAACAGTGGTTGGATTTGGAACTAGAATTCTGTTTGCTGGAATCCACTGCAAGTTCTGTTGATTCAAAAGAGATACTATGTCTTTAGCATAGACCTGGCCCACCAATTGTCTGTCTTCAATTACTGGGACAGAACGTGTCCTATAATGTGATATCATAGCAGCCGCATTTCCCACAGTATCGTTTTTTGAAATTTTTTGTGTCTTGTGTAACAATGTACCAGTATCATTTGAAACATTTCTTGAGTTTAGCATATCTCTTGCATTGGCTGTCAAAACATCCTTTCCATCAAAACTGAAAACATCGTACGAGTTTGTTTCTAACATCATATCGATTGTCTTTGCTATGGAAGAGGAGGGATCTATGGTAGTGACAGGCTTGAGTATCGAATCTATTCTTGCCTCTCTTACATTTTTTAGTTGCTCATACATAATTTGACTAGAACTCATTTTATTCTCAGTTATTGTTAATCTGGCCGGGTTATAAAAGCCCATTACTGGTTTTTACTAATGATAATGATGTGAGCTCTTATCTATTTTGTAATGTGTAGACGCTACAAAAATAATCCATTATCACACATGATATTATGGACGAATTTTAAATTTCATAGTTGGGATAACGTATTTGTGATTAGAACAAAAATCAGAAAAATTCTAGTCCCACTTGACGGTTCCAAGTCGTCTTTTAAGGGGCTCGGTAAAGCAATCTACCTTGCAAGACAATGTAACGCTACAATAACTGGAATGTATGTTATCTCGATGTATCCAAGAAGTTGGGGTGATCTTGCTAATCCGATAAAAACTAGGATGTTCAAGGATGCAAAGGATGTCATGGACAAAGCGGAGCTTATCTCCGCTCAACAGGGCATAGTGTTTCATAGAAAGGTGGTTTATGGTGATCCCAAGTCAAGTATTAGTGATGCTGTAAGGGGCAATAGATTTGATCTTGTAGTATTAGGAGCACGCGGTCTTGGTCCCATAAAGGAGATGGTTTTAGGAAGTGTTTCAAACGCGGTATTACATAGGTCAAAAATCCCGGTACTTGTGGTAAAGTAGTGTTGAAGATATGACAAACCTCGACGAATTAAGAGAAAAGATCACATCAAGAGAAAAACGACTAAAAGTTCTCAAGGAAATAAACGACTTGACTTATCTTGGTCTAGTCGACGACACAGTAAAAACAAATTCCAAGAAGGACAAGGTAGATAGACTGGCTCTCTTGCATGAAAGAGTACAGTATCTCAGAACGTTGGTTAATCTCTGCTTTGAGCAGATAGAAAACTTGGAAGCAGAAAAATAAAGAAACCAAGAAAAGCAGGCACAAATACGTCCCTGATACACAGATTTTGTCACTTTTGTATGCACTGCCGTGCAGCGCGGTCCTACTCATTATATCAATTGGACTGTAATACTTGGCATGCAAGTCTTACTATAAACAAGACCCGTACAAGAAGAGACAACAAAAGACGCCTTACTTGAGGTCCTAGCAGACAAGTATTCTCGTGCCATACTGGAATCAACACTTGAGATGCCAAAATCGACCATAGATCTTAGCAATGAATGTGGTATTCCAATTAGTACTACATACCGAAGAGTGCAATTGTTACACCACCACAAGTTGCTTGGAATATCAGGTTCAATCAGTCAAGACGGTAAAAAGTACTTTTTGTACAAATCAAAAGTCAAGTCCATTGTAACGTGCTTTGCCAATGGTACTCTTGATGTAGAAATAGTTCCTAATCCAGAATCAAAGAATTAGGAACAATCCAATTTTTCCACAAGAAAATACCATTTTTGACAATCATGCTGATTTCTTTAATACATCCAAAAACATAACACAAACATGTCAATAAAGCCAAAGAAGAATAACGAAAAAATGGCTTCAGACAAGGACTTTTCAATGAAGCAGATATCTGTGATAAAAAACACTGTAAATGTAATGTTGAAGAATGCCAAATATGGCAACCATCAGGACTTTCTCAAAAACATGCGAAAAATATATGATGCAGCATCAAAGTTAGAGCTTCAATTAGAGAACGATTAGCAAGGAAACTAGGTCATGATGCTATCTCAATTCATGTCCTGTATCACTGCGGTCTGACGCGCCCCCACTTGTCCAGTGCCGCGCTTAGCTCTGGATGAGACTTGGCATATTGGCGTAATGGAATGTTTTGCATAGTGGCCTCTATGGATTGTATTGCAGCACGTGCACCACCACAAGTTCCGCCTGGATGACCGTGTATTCCTCCGCTTACCAGCAATGCAATGTCAGTTCCCATCATCTCTAACACATCTGGTATGATTCCAGGATGTATTCCTCCCGATGAGACAGGCAATACCGATTTGATATTATTCCAGTTTTGACGGAGCATCCTGGATTTTCTATCCTTTATGCTCTTAGAGGTAACTTCATTTTTTATATCTAAAACCTCATGGCGTGTTCCAGCAAGTTTCCCGACAACAGTTCCAATGTGAAGTTGGTCTACTCCTATCAAGCGGCAGATCTTGGCCAAAAATAACATTGATAGACCATGTTTAGGATTCCTATCAAAGGCAGCATGCATTGCCCTGTGCGCATGGATTGCAAGTTTATAGTCGTGGCATATCTCGCGTAATGTCTGCAAGGCAGAGATGCCTACCGTGACCACATCTATCATTGCATATTCAAATCCAAAATCATGTAACCTTTTGGCACGCTTTATCATCAATCTTGTCTCTCCTGTGATGTTAATTAAGGCAGATTTTCTCTTGCCAGTTTCTTTTTCTGCCTTGTCGCGCATTTTGGAGCAGATCTTTACGCGGTCTTCAAATTTGTTAAACCATGTAGATGTTAGATTTTCATCATCTTTTACTAGATCAAACCCTCCAATCCAAGTATCGTAAGCAATTTTTGCATGCTCTTCTGCACTCCATCCTATTTTGGGTTTGGCCACAGCGCCAGTAATCGGTCTCTTGTATACATTGAGAATTTTGCGTATTCCTTGTATGCCAAACTCTGGACCTCTGAAATATTTGATATATGATGAGGGCAGTGAAACATCGACAAGTCTTAGGTTTTTCAGCGCTTTCATACCAAAGATGTTACCCGCAATTCCGCTCAGCAACTGCGGTACATTTGCAGGCTCCCATATATCCCCTGGATATGCAACCTTGACAAAGTTACCGTCTATCTCAAATGACCTTGCCTTGACCTTCTCTATCGTTTTTGGCAAGTTGGTCAATGTAGTCCAAGTCCCAGCCGAACTCTCCGAAGCTATTCTGCCAACAGCCTCAATTCTAGATATGGCCTCAGACGGTTCAAATCTAAACAAGCATACAACATCAGTCTTGCTAGGCCTGTATCTTAGGTCAACAAAGTCTTGATACCAATCAATATTTCTCATAGCAACGTCACAAATTGTTTTGCTGAAAAGACTCCATTCTCGTTTATCACCCCAGTAACGCATCGCCAAGGAGTAACATCAAAGGCCGGGTTGCGTATCTTAATGCCTTGTAGCCTTTTGCGAATAGTTTTTGAAATCTCGTCTGGCGGCCTTTCCTCTATCTGAAATGCCTTTCTCTTGTCTATCTTAAGAGAGTTGGCTACAACATAGAAAGGCTTTGATGCATTATATGCTGCCTGCGCAAGAAGACTTGAACCTATCTTGTTGATTACGCCCTCTTTTCTCAATGCATCCGCGCCTATGATTACCATGTCTACATCCTTTATGAAAAAACCTATTGCATTGTCATCAATTAGAGTTACAGGTATTTTAGCTTCTGCAAGTTCTTTTGCTGTTGTGACGCCTTGGCCCAAGGGTTCTGTCCTGCATGCTATTACAGAGATTTTCTTTTTGTGTATGGTTCTAGCATGTTTGATAAACGACATTGCCTCGCCAGAATGACAATATGTGATTATTTTTGAGCCGTTTCCTATTATCTTGTCAGAGTAAATTGCCTCCCTCTTTCCAACCGTACGTAAGACATCAATCAGAGAATCTATTGTGCTCATAGAAGGTTCTGACTTGATAATTTCAATACAATTGTGAAGCACTACCGCAGTAGGTCTTGCCTTTTCCAAATGTCGAGATGCCATTTTGAACTTGTTTCCAAATCTCTCTTTTTGTGCAACCTCTTTTAAAAATGATAAACCATGTAGTGCGATTTGATTTGCACCTTGGACTTTGAACTCTTTAATGTCTCTTGTAACACGCTGTAGGGTCTTCATGGCCAAACTATCTTTCCATCATAAACGGCCTTTTGATTACTGAGGATTCTTTTATTTTGTGTATGAACATCTCGTAGTTCTCACCTATTCTGACCGGTTCTGCTTTGGAGAGGAGCTCCATTGCTCTTGATAACTTGCGCGACTTTTCAGCGTATATTGTATAGATGACATCTCCCACTCGCACTTTGTCCCCCAGTTTCTTATTGAAAACAATTCCCGCTCCCTTGTCCTTTGGAGCGCCAGCAGCGCGGGCAAGTTCTATGAGCGCAACATTGTCCATTCCTAATACTTGGCCTGGCTTTTTTGCCCTGATCTCAGTCTTTTCCTCTCCTATTGGTATATCTTCGATTTTTATTTTTGAATTCCCACCTTGAAGGCCTATTATCTCTCTCATCTTCTGCTCGGCTTTCCCACTGCGCAGTACCTCTCGTGCTAGTTGATAGCCGTTCTTTTTTCCTACCATCTCAAACACACTTCCTGCAATGTGACAAACCTTGTCTACCAGATCGGGAACTATTGACCTGTTCATCAAGACGGAGAGAGCCTCCCTTGCCTCAAGCGAAGGACCCAACGTAAATCCTATCGGTTTTTCCCCGTTTGTTAATACGCACTGCGTGTGTATCCCAAGTCTCCTGCCAAGTTCTATTAGTTCCTTGGCTAAAAAGTCAGACTCGCCTACTGTCTGCATCTTTGAGCCTCGTCCAGTTGGTATGTCAATAACAAGGTGTGTAGCGTTAACGGCTTTTTTCTTGCTCATGATAGAAGGCAGCAGAAGGGGGTCAATGTATAATGAATACTCGCTTCTTACAAAGATGTCATCTGCTGGCGCAAGCTCAAGTGATCCTCCCCAGACAATGCAGCCACTACTTTTTCGAACTACGCGTTCCATCTCAGAAATTTTTAGATCTACCGGCATCAAGACCTCGGCCCTATCGGCAGTGCCACCGGCTGATGTTATGGCCCTTGATGAAACTTTTGGAATTGTAAAGCCCAAGGCTGCTACTATTGGAACTACCAACAAGGTGGTTTTGTCCCCTGGAACTCCGCCTATGCTGTGTTTGTCGGCGACCGTCTTCTTGCCAAGGTCTAACTGTTTTCCAGTCTCGACCATAGATAAGGCAAGGCCAGTTGCTTCATCAAGGTCCAACCCCTGCATGCTCAACGCAGTGACAAAAGCAGAAATCTCATTTTCGTTCAAGTTCCCCTGTACCACGTCTTTTACAATCTCAAAAATCTCATCATATCCTAGTCTTCCTCCAGTCAATTTGTTATGAATGAACTGGAGCGATTTTGGAAATGTAGCAATCTCTATTTCTACAGCAAAATTTTGTTTTAGACCCAGTGATTTTTTTACTTCCTCATTTATTCCAACAAAACCTCGCTTGACCGATGTAGTTGTGTTGACCATGGCAGTAAGTGATTTTTTCTTGTAGTTCACCGTGATCCTGCCCGACGCAGCGATTCCTAATTCATCTGCATCAAATTTATTGAGAAACACAATGGCTCTTCCACCTGATTCTATTCCTAAAATGTCTGCTTTAAGGCGCAATGACACTTGTTTCCAATCATTGCATATATTAGATCTGCTTAATTTTCACCGATGATATCAAACAACGATTCGCCACATATAAAATGCAAAAAATGTGTAGCGAAACCTATCTTGAATTGTAAACCATTCTGTTAATGAAAATCAAGAGACGGTGACGACTCCAGTTCTCCAAGGGTGTATGGTACAGAAATAGTAATACACACCATGTTTTACGAACTTGTAGCTGAAGGTATCTCCAGTATGTAGTATGCCACTGTTATACATGGATACCAAGTTACCGTGACCGTCCTGACTCTGTATGACATGTCCAATGTTGTCCTCATTTTGCCAAGTTACCGTTGTTCCTCTCATCACCTCAAGATTTAGAGGTAGGTAGAAAGCAGTGCTTGCAATAGCAGAGTTGCCATTTGGAATTATTATTGTTGAATTCTGGGACAAGTCTACTGTCGGGCGTGGGTCAGTCCCGGTGACCAAATAACTAAGTATCATGTCTGTGCTGTCGCCCTGCATGTCGGCACTCACTTTCCATAAAGATCCGCTATTTGTCGCAAATACCCTATTTCCATCAAGTGTCATGTTAAATGATTGGCCCTGGCTTGTTTGAACCGGGCCTTGGCCATGAAAAGAACCGTCCATATCATATGAGAACGACCATCTGTGAGGAACCAAATAGGCATGTAAAAATTCCCCGTTTCCATACACAAGCAAGGTCCCTTTTGTGATGGTGGATGGATCTGATAATGACATTCTCAATACAGATTGATACATCTTGGGATTGTTTCCGTTTGCTACTGCAGCTCCACTGCCCGACATCTCAAAGGCTGCCGCATATGACATACTGCATAATGCGGCTAATAAAATAACTAGAATTATTGCAGAAAATGTTTTCATGTTACACTTTTCGAATTTATCTTATATAACGAAAATGGAGATTATCAAATAAGATAATCACACATCATACTTTAATTAAAAGGACTGTAAGGAAACTTATGGTCGCAATCCCTGAAGATGTACGCAAAATGTTAAAGGACCAAAAGTTCATCGTGGTAGGTTCGGTTGACCCAAACGGTGTTGCCAACCTCTCTCCTAGGACAGCGTTCTATTTTGCTGATGATATGATATACTGGCTTGACTTTTTCAAACACAAATCACAAGGAAACTTCCAAGTGATACCATGGGTTAGCGTGGCAGTTTTTGATAAGGAAAAGTTGAAAGGTTTTCAAATGAAAGGCAAGGTAAGTTTTGTCACAGATGAAAGTCAGAAAAGGAAGGTAACCGATGTAATAGCACGCTCGGTCACCGGTAAGACCTCTGCAAAGGTGTTTGAGCGCATGAGTCAGAACAAGAAGCCTGACGTTATAATGTTCCACCCAAGAGTAGTTTACTCCCTAAGCCCACAGGAAGAGTCTGGCAAGCCCGTAGTGTGTGACGAAGATGGCGAGACTGTTGCATTTTTTGGAAAGGTAAAGTGTTAAAATGGATAGGCAAAGAATAAAGAAGATCCTAGTTCCATTAGACGGGTCTAAAAACTCGCAGCGCAGCTTGGAGACTGCAATCCATCTTGCAAAAGAGCACGAGGCATCTCTTACAGCAATTTACGTAATTCATACACTTTCAGAAAGCGTTCGACAACGAAGGCAAGAGTCCACACCGGAATTCCTTTTGCTTGCAAAAAAACTTGCAGAGAAAAATGATGTACCCTTCCACAGTAGAACACTAGAGGGAGATCCAGGCCACTCCATAATAGAATATGCCAACACTCGTAATATTGACCTAATAGTAATAGGCGCAAGAGGGCTTGGCACCTTTAAGAAAATCTTCCTTGGAAGCGTATCAAGTTATGTATTGCACAAATCAAAAGTAGCCGTAATGCTTATCAAATAATTTGAAATCTCCAAATGTTTTTTCAAACCTGCAAACTGTGATAAGTCTCCCTTTCCACTCTACCATCTTTTAGGAAAATAGACCTATCTGTCATTTCGGCAAGCTCTGCATTGTGGGTTACTACAATTATTGTTCTGCCAAACTGTTTGGATAGTTTTTTGAGTAAGTCAAAAACCTCGCTTCCAGTCTTTGTATCTAGGTTGCCAGTCGGCTCATCGGCTAGTATTATTGATGGATTGTTTGCAAGTGCTCTTGCAATGGCAACTCGTTGTTGTTGCCCTCCACTTAGATTAACTGCTTTCTGCAGCGCCTTGTCATCTATGCCTAGAGCTTTCATTATTTTCATTGCCCTAAAATCAGCCTTGTCATGCGGCATTCCAGATATGATCTCTGGCAGTTCAACGTTTTTTAGCACTGGAGATCTGTTGATCAAATTGTACGACTGGAAGACATAGCCAATCATCCTGTTCCTTACTGTTGCAATCTCTGAATCACTAAGAGAAAAAATGTCGATTCCATTGATGTATACCTTGCCTCTTGTAGGCCTGTCTAACGCACCAATCATGTATAGCAAGGTTGACTTGCCACAACCTGATGGTCCAAGAATGGAAACAAATTCCCCTTCTTTGACTGTCAGATTGATATTTGCTAGTGCTACTACTCTGCCTGCACTTGACTCGTATATTTTTGATAAATTTTCAACTTTTAGAATGATTCTGTCTCTTTGTCCCTTGTACGAAATTGTGCTATTTCGTTCCTGACTGTCTTTCTGTTTAGCAAGCATGGGTAGTATTTAGTATAGGCAGAATTTATCCTCGTAGAAGAATATCAAACCTGATAAGAACATCCGCTTGTTATACTCACGAAATA
Organism: Nitrososphaerota archaeon; assembly: GCA_021323705.1. Taxonomy (GTDB): domain Archaea; phylum Thermoproteota; class Nitrososphaeria; order Nitrososphaerales; family Nitrosopumilaceae; genus Nitrosotalea. The sequence goes on along the minus strand of JAJPKL010000022.1, from coordinate 8,883 downwards.
TTACTTTACTATCAAGACTGGGCACTTGGAATGCTGCAAGACTCCACTTGCTGTACTTCCAAGCAGCAATTTCTTAAAGCCACCAAGTCCACGAGAACCCATGACAATCACGTCCGCCTTATGCATATCTGCATAGGATACCAGAGTCTCAGTGACGGATACGCCCTCGACTACCTTGATCTCATATGGAATTCCAAGCTTTTGCAGCTCTGGCTCTAATTTGCCAAGAGAATAAGTTGCAGACTGTTTTAGAAGTTTTATTGTTTCTACATATGACAACCCCTCTTCTGAAAAATCAATATGCGTTGGAACATACGTTACGATGCTTATCTTTGAACTGTATTTTTTAGCCAAATCCATTGCAAACTCTAGTGCCCTTTTGGAATACTCTGACTTGTCATATGGCACCATGATGTGTCCAAACATACAGATGAGATCATCAAAAGTTCATTTAAAGAGATTTTAGAATCTCATTTTTGATAACTAAAAGTCGGGTTTTTAAGTAATGTAACAACAAAGGAGTCTATGTATTGCGTTATAATTACGAAAAAACAAGTAGAAGGATTTGGGTGGTCTTGGTGAAAGGAGAGATCAAAAAAATCCTAGTACCGCTTGACGGCTCTAAAGACTCGTTTAAGGGACTAGCTGAGGCAATTTATCTAGCAAGGCAATGCAACGCTACCATTACCGGGCTATGCGTGATACCTCTGTATACTGTAAACCTAGGAAGATTGCTCACGCGACTTAGAAAAGAGAGTGAGAAAGAGGCCAAAAAATTCATGTTCAAAGCCAAGACACTTGCTGCTCAGAACGGAATCGTATTTCACGAAAAAATAATGTATGGCAATGAGGCGTGGGAGATAACAGAATTTGCGTCATACAAAAAATTCGATATTATTGTGATGGGCTCACGAGGAATGGGTGCCATTAAAGAAGCATTTCTTGGGAGCGTTGCAAATGCAGTTGTACACAAGTCCAAGATACCTGTACTAGTGGTCAAGTGATCTTTTTACTTTGAACCAAAAAAGGTAATTCCTTTTGTTACTGCCAAAAATCCGCCTATTACTCCCAGTATTCCACCAATAATAAAACCGCCACTACCAAAGAAACTTAGACCAGAAAAGATCCATATCAATACTCCAAATTTTCTAATGTGTTGAGGCTGTTCATATATCATAATTGAACTAATTATTACCATCACTCCGCTTACAAGCCCAATTATGGTCATGACAAAGAGTTGGCCTGCAAGATGTGGTCCTATCATCCACTTTATATCAGGAAAGAACGTGATGTGCTGAAAAGAGAACAGTGATGCTATGAATATGAGAGAGCCTGCCACAAGCGACAGCTCTGAAGAAAACCTGTACTCGAGACGTTTTGATATTGACATACAACTATTGAAACATATTGCAAAGATAATAGGTCAATCACGATTATCACATCTGATAATGTGTCTCTAGCATGACATCCCTGATCTTGTATTTAACGCCTAAACCTATTTTCAATACTGATTTTTATTGTTGAAAATTTGAATCGTATGATAAATACAATTCTGCCGTACCTTTGCACATGTCAAAACATGAACCAGTTAAGAGTCGCTTGGCAAGATGGTTTGAGGCAGATGAGATCTTGTCATTTTTGCATGGTGGATTCAAACTTCACGAAAAACTTGATGACAAAACTGGTGAACGATTCGTAAATGAAACAAGCCTATCTTTGGGAGTAGGCATCGTGAGTATATTTCACATGATATGAATTTCCTATAATGCTCTAGTAATGATAACACTAACGTCCCATGTGCTGGCTTGATTGAAAGTTCATGAATTGCTGTATTGCGTTAACCAATTCGGTATCATTTGTAGTAAGGATTAGAGCAGAGCCTCCATCGATATCCTTTATGGAATACTGGATCAAGTCTTTTTTTACCGCCATGATGTCAGTGCCAGGAACAACTTGGGCGTGTATATAGAAGGGTTTAGTGAAATTTCCTTGCGAAAATTCGTACTGTATGTCTCTGACATGAGATCTTATCTCACCAATGGTCTTTACATCACTCATGTTTGTTGACATTATCATGATTTCGCCTCCCGTAGTAGTGACCATAAAGTGGTGGTGTATCTTACTCTGATTAAAGCCCATGGCAATGTCTCCACGTTCTAGCATTGCAGTTTGATTGAACTCAGTCGTATTGGTTAGATTGGTGGTTTTAGGTCCGTAATTGAGTGAAATGAAATATGCACTTGATATTATTACGATAACCGCAACTATTCCAGCAATTGCAACTATTTTTACATTCAACAAAGATGCAACACGAGACATCTGAATATGAAATTATTCGTATTGTTACACCTAATCTAAAACATGTACCAAGTCTACACGTCCTCTGGTTGTCTTTTCCATCGGCTCTTCGTTTTTGAGACCTACAGGAAGCATTGCTATTGGTCTCTGGCCGTGTGGGAGATTCAGTATTTTGGATACCTTTTCTTCATCAAAATTCCCAACCCATACAGTTGACAGCCCTAATGCCTCAACTGCCAGTTGTGCATAACATGCTGCAATTGTCGCGTCTTGGACTGAGAATAGGTTCGATCTTTCTCCAAAGCGCTTCACGGAACGATATGGGTTTGCACAAAATACAAGCAATAGCGGCGCTTGTGCAACAAAGTCTTGGTCTTTTGCAGCAGAAGCCAATCTTTCTCTCATATTTTTATTTTTGACTTGATATATTTCAAAGGTCTGTAAGCCTCCAGAAGACGGTGCCATGTCGCACATGTCCAATATTTTGTTCAACTGCAAATCAGTAACTGGTTTCTCTTTGAAACTTCTAATCGAACGTCGTTTCTGTGCTAGTTCAAAGAAGGAATCAGCCATCTTACTTGACCACTAATACCGGAATCTTGGATTTGTGCACTACAGCATTTGACACTCCGCCAAGAAAAAGATCTTTTATTGGACCAAACCCTCTTGACGAGATTACTAAAAGATCAAATTTCTTCTTTTGTGCAAAGTTGACAATATCTGTAGATATTACATCGCCTTTGATTATTTTTTCATAAAATACAATGCCGTTTTTTGCCGAGCGGGTCTTGGCGTCTTCCATGAACTTGTATATCTGCTTGAGCAGTTCTGCTCGGTAAGGCCCAAATACTCTTGGACCTGAGAGAGGCAAGTAAAATGGAATTACAAACAATCCTGTTATGGTAGCGTTGCATTGCCTTGCCAAATTGATTGCCGTCTCTAATCCTTTTAGGGAATTTTTGGATCCGTCTAAAGGAACAAGTATTCGAGTGATTTTTCTCTTCATATCTAGATTATCTCGATTTGAGGCAAAATGTGTATTCGTTACTTTGCCCTCTCTATTGCTTGCACAAGTTTTTCTTCAATTTCTTGTCCGAACTTGTCAAATTGTCTATCTTGTATATTTGCAAGCAGTGAAGTGGGTCTTGCCAAGCTTATCCAATTTTCCTTGTTTTTCTGGTATACTGCAATGGTGCATGGTAAAAGTAGTCCTACCTCAGGATTTGACTCCAGAACTTGCTTTGCAGATTGGGGATTGCAAACCTCCAAGAGCCTGTACTCGTCTTTGAAATCCACTCCTTTTTTCTGTAACATCTCTTTGAAGTTTAGTGTTCCAATCACTCCAAAGCCTACCTCTTTTAGACTGGCTGTTATATCTTCAACTGCTTGATTTATTGTCTTTTGGGTCTTGACGGTATGGCTAAAATCTGAGATTTTTACTTTTGGTGGACTCATGCCCTATCTCCGAAACATCATGCCGTGATAGGTAAAGTTGTTCTGCATCATCCATGGTCCCATATACTGGTTCTGAAAAGTGGGATTTTGCATCATGCTATACATAAAGTCCTTGTTCTGGAACATGTAACTATACATCTGCTGTCTTAGCTGGGGATTTTGCATCATGTAGCCCATCCATTGGCCGGCATATTGCGGGTTTTGCGAGAACCACTGGTTCATGTACTGAGGGTTCTGCATCATGTATCCCATATACTGGCCCGTAAACTGTGGGTTTCGCGCCATCATCTGATTGAACATCTGCGGATTTTGATACATCATTGAATATGGACCGTAAGTGTTAGTAAAAACAACATAGCCTATGCCAAGGCCTGCAAAGAAGACTCCTATCATTATACCAATCAATACGTATTGTGAAGCCATATGTGATATTGACATGAGATTTTGTTATAACTGAGTTGCATGAATATCACAGTTGATAACCACCATTGAAAATCTGGGGTACTTTTTCAATTGTGGTATCGTATTCATACTTGATTGCAAAAATTTGACTTGATAGTAATTGGTAGTGGTTCCGGTCTTGATGTAGCCAATGCGGCGGCAGAGCACTGCATGAAGGTTGCAGTAATAGAAAAGGACAGAATGGATGGAACCTATCTTAACCGAGGTTGCATTCCATTTCATCCGCACACATTCAAATCGTAATTGCAGCCATCTAGCTTTCACTATTCTTGAAAACTAAGGACCAATGAATTTGTTGTTGTAGTTGAGGTACAGGATCTGCCAAGTGTTGCCTTTATCAATGTCTCAAGGAACGTTTTTAGAAACAGAGAACCTTTTTTTCCCAAGTCGTGGTGTACACTGAATGTAACTTTGCCTTCCGTTCTGGTCTGGTCATGTGTTCCATATCCACAGTGGTCAAAGTACATCTTGATGAATTTGATTACATTGTCAGTGGCAACCCCTTTCCATTTGAATAAAATAAACTCCTTTGGCGCCTTTTCTCCAATATCCACGGCTAAATTGAGGAGGCTTTTTTCATCGAGTGAATCAAGTATGATCTTGAAAGCATCTTTGCTCAAAACTATGGTTCCAAACCTCTCCATGTATCGCTGTCATTCAACATAATCACCAAAAATCTGGTTTGCAAGAGTGTTTACAGTAATTTTTTTAGATTGAGCCTCTTCACGCAAGACTGTCTCATAATCCTTGTCTATCCTAAATGTGAACGTGGTTGTCTTTTTGCTGCTCATTTAACATCGAACACAGTTGATTACAGTAGAGACTTATTTGCTAAATACTTTCGTGTCGTTTTTGATATCATGAATACAAACCAAGAATTAGAAAAATTAGCAATTACGGCTGAAGAATTACAAAACGATCTGGGAAGCGAGAAACCTCTTCTAGTGTTTGATCTTAGGCTCAAGGAACATTACAACCAAGGACATGTCGAAGGCTCTGTTCATGCTGTATGTGATTCGAGAGCAAAAGAGACCATAATGCCAAAGATTCCAAAGAGTGTAAAAATTGTATTAATTGACGAAGATGGGACCATTGCAGCGGAAACTGCAGGTATGATGACATCGTACGGGTTTGACGCACACTTTCTCAAGGGGGGCATAGGCGGCGGTATTATTGGCACAAAATTTGCGACAAAAATCCCCCAGCAAAAACTCTTGAAATTATTTGGAATTCTGTTGTTCTTGGTGGCTAGCTATATTGTTGTTAGAGTAATTACGGCATAGATGACCCATTATTTGTCTCCTCTAAATACGAATAACTATCTTAATCAAAAGCCTCTACACGTGCTGCAACTATCTGCCCTATTTTTTTCTCTGGATGTAATTCATCATAATAATTGTACGTGGCCTCTTTTTATGAAATCAGCGTTATGGTATCATTCTCATTTGGTTGCAACAATTTTGTATGTACCTTCAAACCATCAACATAGAAAATGTGAGGCTCTGTGTCCTGGTTTATTACAGTTAGGATGTAAGGTGAATCTCCAGCCTTCATGACAAGAACTGGGTTGGTATCTCCGTTTCCTATCAGACCTACAACTTTGACTTGGCCGTCTATCTTCTGGAATGCAACCGTAGCCCTTATCTCTTCTTTCCAAAAAATTGGAACCTGCCTGACAAACCCTTCTCCCACAAATACCACAATGAGTACCAAAAAAGATATGCCGCCAACCAACGCTATGGGAATAATCCTCGAATTGTTCATTTCAGGTTCGAATACATTCTTCAAAGCTCTTACAGATTAACACACGGAAAAAGAACTTCTTTGTCATGATATCCCATCAACTTTCATTTCATATTAGACCAGTGCAAAATTATCAAATGTGAAAACAAGTTCAAGTTTTTCATGGATCTCTTTTTATAGTTCTAATCATTACTACAGGATTCATTGAGGGATGGGGCTTCAGTCTTTCTACTTGTCATTCTGATTTCCAGCTTTTATTCTACTACTGCATTTGCCCAGTCTTCTGGTACAACAACGGTCGCTCTATCCCAAATGACTGTCTCTTCCACATCTGATTTTACAGAAGCTTGGTACAGTGTTACTACAACCAATCTGCAAAAGGGAGACTGGATTGAATTCATTCTTTATCCGCCTCAAGGAACTTCATTTAGTTCGACTGATCAAGGCAAGATCAGCCTTTCAGTTGATGGTGCTCAACTGACAACCCAATTGCAGACTGATGCTACTGGTGCTAAGGATTTAACTGCAAAAAAGAACATAACTTTCTCACCAGACTATAATGGCGGTTCAATGATTTCTACCCTGGACATTCTGATTCCCGGCAACGCTCCATCAGGTACCTATACGATATCTGCTGTAATAATGCCTGAATTAAAACCGGTTGCAAGTGTAGATCTGGAAATAAACTCTGCGTCTAGCCAACCCACAAACCAAAATCCAACTCCGCCTCCAATCACAATCCCTCCTACCACAAATACGCAAAATATGACAACACAAAATATAGCAACCACACAGTATAGGCCTGGATACCTGAAAATTATGGTAAAAGTTAATGACACCGTTTCAGATTTAACGCCACAGAACTTCACAATGCATATCACAATAAATCCTGGAAACAACAAATATGACGAACGACCAAACTCAAAAGGAGAGATAGTCTTTGAAGTACCTGTTGGAAGTACCTATTCCGTTGTAGCTGAAGAAAAGGACGGTTTCTACGTGGTTGGATCCCCTTGTAACGGAAGCATTGTGCAAGAGGATCAGGTAGGCCTGTGTAATATTTTGTACGGAAATAAATCCCAAATAACTGGACATGAACTAGAAGACGCCGCAAATTATTATTATAATAATGAGGACCTCGGACCACATGTTTTTGTGAAACATACGGAAGCAGTTCCTAAACATGTAACATTTGGTGATCCCGTCAGTCTCAGGCTTCAGTTAGAAAATGTGGGGGATGAACCAGGAAAAACCAAAATTACGGTAAAACTTTTCGATTCAACCCATGAACCGCCATTCAATTCACTTGTTGAATTTACTCAAGATACTCCTGTGGTTCCGGCACATTCTACATCTATGATGAACATAAATTGGACACCCAAAAATGCAGACAAATACATAGTGATGGTATTTGATGGTCCGGGCGACTCGTTTGATGTCTCAAATAAATCCAAAAATAATTCAACTTCCTACCTTCCACCCTTTTTGAAAAATACCGCCAAGTGGTGGCATGACGGTTCAGTTGGAGACAGCGATTTTACTAAAGGTATACAATACATGATCCAAAACGGTATCATAACAATACCACAAACACAGGAATCTTCTACTTCCTCACAGCATATGCCGTCATGGATCAAAAACAATGCCGGTTGGTGGGCAGACGGCAAGATAGGAGACGACCAGTTTGTCATGGGAATCCAGTATATGGTTTCAAGCGGTATAATCACAATACAACAAAATCCAGGTCCAACTCCACTCTTTCAGATAAACCCAACCAAAGTGGCGATAAATGTCGGCATGAGCTCCTATGCAACAGTTTCCGGCAAGATTGCGGACTACCAGAGGGGAGATCCTATTACAATTACAATAACAAGCCCAGACCATGCTACATCACAGCTTACAATTTATGCTACAGCGACTGGACAGTTTACAACACCGCTAGAGTTTGATAAAAACTCGGCTCAAGGCACCTATTCCGTTTCTATAACATACAACAATGAGAGCCTTGGAACCGCTCTTGTAACCATAGGAAGTACACCAAATTCAGAAAATATTGATACCGTACACAAAACCAATCCAACTGAGGTACCTTCTGGTGTGATAGGGTGCGCGGGAGGAGGAGAGGGTGTGCAGGCACATGACTTTGCATGGTGGAACACACAAAAGAGCCAGTTTGCCACAACCGAGAACAACCTTACCATCTTAAAGCAGCCAACAAACACTGCATGCGGCCCGACAGTTGGCGCAGTGGACATACTGCACTGGAACGCTACCATAGCACCTGGCATTGTGAACGGAACTGCAACAAACCTCGTACAGAGACTCATGGCCCTGATGCATTACAGGGATGGATGGGGCACGACAAACATGACAATTGCAGCCGGTCTTTCAGAATACATCAACAGCACAGGAAACGGCAAAAAATTGATCGTATCAGTATATGGAACTGAGTATCAAAACGGCAGTGCAAACACAAACAGAGGTACCGTGCATACCGTACACACGGACTCGATAAATGCAACCGTCCTGCAAGGTGCAATGGCACACAAATCAAACGTTCTTGTGATACTGCAGAGCCCTGATGGGACACGCTCTCACATCACGAAGCTTCTTGCCATAAGCAATACCAAAAACTCTGACGGATACTATAAGGTGGCCTTCATCGATACACAGGCAGGCGGAATTATAACCGAGTATCTAGGTGATGGCAACGACATCAGCTATGGTGAAGGAAACACATGGTATATCGTAAATATCATTACGGTTACACCGTATGTCAAGTGAGAATAGCAGATTCCTACTAGTTACTAGAATGTAGAAAAAAAGTGTATACCGGGGGTGGGTTTCGAACCCACGACCTCCAGATTATGAGTATTACCCTTTATGTGGACTGGCACTCTAGGCCAGGCTGAGCTACCCCGGCAT
>JAJPKL010000018.1 GCA_021323705.1 Nitrososphaerota archaeon | reverse complement strand
GCTAAACTCTACGATTTGGTTGTTGCCGGTGTCTGCAACGTAGACATTTCCAGATGAATCGACAGCTACGCCTGATGGTGAGGAAAGTGTTCCAGAACCAAATGATTTGACAAAGGAACCAGAGCTGTTGAATTCTATCACTAGATTTCTGTCAAAGTCGGAAGCATAGACATTACCAGATGAATCGACAGCTACGCCTGATGTTGTGTTGAGTTCTCCTTGTCCCGCCGTGCCTAATGCCGTAATGAAAGTACCTGAATTACTAAGCTTTGCAATACGATAATTGTTAGAATCTGCCACATAGACATTTTCTGATGGATCTAGAGCAACAGACAGTGGTGCATTAAAGATACTGCCTCCAGATATTCGAGTTATGCTTTTTAAGAAAACATCATTCTGTGCAAAAGCCTTGTTTGAATTTGGAACAAGAATTAGAAATGATAAAGAAAATAATAGAGCTACCAATACTACGCTCATGATCAAGTTGAATTTCATTTTCTAACCTTCCCTAAGTATACTAACTTGTTCCTTTATACTTTTATGAAAAATGAATTTTTTTCCAGATCTATCATATTTGTTATTCTGCATATGATTATGAAGATAAAAAACTGGAGAAGAGTGAACAATATTCCTAGTTTGAATAAAATAGCAACTTTTATTGAAAATTTCCAAATTGTTAGTAATGCCATCTAGCCTAGAAGATTTTGTAAATACATTTGAGTGTCTAACATGATTTTTATCAAAAATAGGGGTTACACGTCCATTAAAAAATTCGGACATGTTTTTAGGTTCCCATTGTTACTGTCCATTTGACTGTTAGCGAGTCGCCGTTGTTTAGTGTTATTCCACTAAATGTTTGATGAGCAAACATGCCTTTTGTGGAAGAAACCGATGTACTGTTGAACAATCCAGCTTCGGTTACTGTGTTAGCACCTTGACTGTTAGTGAATTGTGCTTGCAATACATCTTGAACAGGCGCTCCAGATGTAGCATCTGTTTCGGTCTGTGTTGTTGCAGTTACTCTTCCAAGCCCACCTGAAGTGATCTCATGGGCAAGTCCTGTATCTGTCTTTGCAGCAGTTGGACCGGTTGCATTGCCAATTCCAATCACATTATAGTTTGCAGAGGCACCACTAACTGAACACTGTGGACTTGCAATCCCAAATATCTTGGCAGAAAGACAGTCTTCTGCTTGGTTTACCACTACATTGTCGCCTTGGTGATATGCTACAATGTGGCCTTGCGGATCTGTCACAGTCAAGGTTACGTGTCCCAGCATTGGAACCGCACCTACGTTCTGTGTGTCTGACTGTGCTTTTAGTGTAGAAGGTATTGAAGTGAACCCATATACTCCTAAGATACCTACTGAAAGCACTATAGCGCTTAACAGCCCTACGGTTGTATATCGTTGCATTATTCACATGTACTGCAAGATCATATTAAACGTCATGGAAAATATCACTTGCAAGAATGACCAATTTGGCAAAACCTTACTTTGCCGCTATACCAACACTTTCGTTCAATTCAAGCGTATAGCTCTTCTTAGTGGTAGTTGTAGGAGTAGAGGTGGTAGGAGTTATGGCAGGCTGTGTGGGTCCATTATTGGTAACATTAGGGAGTGTTGGTTTGATAGTGCTTGGCGCCAAATTAGTACTGGAAAGAATTACCAACATTGCAATGGCTACTGCAATCCCGATTCCAATCCCTGCAATTGATTTTTTGTTCAAATATTAAGATCTGTACTCTAGTCTTTCTTTTTGGATATAAACATTAGTTGTTAACCAGTAGATTTAATGAATATTTTTATCATTAATGTTTCTAAAAGAAATTCCATGGCAAGAAACTATGGTAAGAAATTCTGCAGTCTTCTTGTCATATGCTCTTTTTTCGCAATTGCCGTTATTATTCATACACCTAATGTCTTTGCAGACGATCAAGTATTGATTACAAAAGCAAGCACTCTAAATCATATAATTTTTGATGGTAAGTGGACATTTTATACCGAATGGAAGGAATCAAGTCTGAACGATCTTGTCTACAACGATACTACGAGAATAGAGTTTAGATCAGCCCATCAGGGAAATTATCTGTATTTTATGATTGATGCGTTGACTCTAACTAATTTTACGAAAAATTCAGATAGAGCTATAATCTGCCTTGATGCAAACAATACAAAAGTACAGATACCTACCTCTAATGATTATTGCTTTATTGCAGTACTAAACGGTAAGAACTCTTTTGTGCTACAAGGAGGATCACAGTTGGGTATGACCTACCACTACAAAATAATTTCAAATCCTGAAGGATATATCGCAATTGGAGGCATATCGGATCAAAATGATAGATACACTCCCACTCCACATACAACGTACGAGTTTAGAATTCCAATAGATCTGGTTGGAAGATCAGATGTTTACGGTATCTATGTAGAAGTTTATGATTCTCACTCTAATACAATTTACTCATATCCACAGGACATTGGTCAAATTACTTCTCTTGAAATTCCAAGCCCTAGTAAGTGGGGCACGATGATCTCCCCTGACAAGTCTCTTCCAGAATTTCCGTTGCCCATAATCCTACTTCCGCTTGCATTGTCAATTACAATATATTTTTCAAGATTTAGATTCTAGTAATACTACGAGTCTTCAATGCAATCTCTTCAAAACCTGAACCGCAAAATAATAAACTGCAAGAGATGCCCTAGACTTGCATCTTACATACGGAAAATTGCAAAAGAAAAAGTAAAGCGGTTCAAAGATGAAAAATATTGGGGCAGACCCCTCACAGGTTTTGGGGATGTCAATGCGCGGTTATTGATTCTTGGCCTTGCGCCAGCTGCCCATGGCGGAAATAGAACTGGAAGGATGTTTACAGGAGACAGTTCTGGAGATTGGCTTGCCAAAGCCATGTATGAGAATGGATTTGCTTCCAAGCCGTCAAGTCTTGGAATCAACGATGGATTAAGACTCGTTGATGCCTATGTTACAGCGTCAGTTAGATGCGCGCCACCACAAAACAAGCCTACACGGGAGGAATTTGAAAACTGTTTTCCTTATTTGATAAAAGAGTTGTCCATACTAAAACAAGTCAGCGTAATAGTATGCCTTGGCAGGATAGCTTTTGACACTTGCTGCAAGCTCTTAAACATAAAAGATATCGATTTTGCTCACGGCAAGTCATTTACACACAAAAATTTGACAATAATATGTTCCTACCATCCAAGCAGACAGAATACTCAGACAGGCCGCTTAAAGTGGAACCAGTGGTTGATGATATTTGCAAAGGCCAGAAAGATTCTTGACAACAAATAAGATTTGTCGCAATAATATCTTCAGCCACTATTATAACATAAAAAGAGACGTTCTCGCCAGTCTCCCATCCGAGCTTCCCCTACTCGTATGTTGATTGTGACGATACGCCGGAGGGTGATGGAACTGATGGGAACCTGTCGCCAATTTGCTGTTCTGCAACTGCCGATGCTTCCTGGAGTATCTTCTCTGTCTCTTCGTTTGAGACGTCGGAGTCTACATTGAAGTCTCCACCTGCTAGCGAGTCCATCATTAGTCCATTGAGTGTCTGGGTCATTGCGTTCAGCTCGGAATCTGCCTCTGGCATGAATCTTCCAAGGGATGATTTTAGTCCCTTCATAGTTGACATTGCAGGAGCGATTGCTACCATTGCATCTCCCAAGTCGTGTATTGTTGTTAGACGCAATTGTACTTGCTCTAGTGCCATCCTTGCATTTCCTAGCATCTTTGTGACCTTTCTTATCTCGGCTAGTTCGTTTGATAGAACTCTGCTTGTGCTCGCATCGTGTTGCTGCATTGCGGCTACGATTCGCTTGAAAAGCTGTTCATCTCTCTGTCTCAGCTTTGTCAGCATAGCATCCATCTTCGATATTTGACCCTGTAATTTGTTCACGGCGCCCTCAATTCTAGGTTTGAGCGCACCTTGTGGTTTTACAGTTTCACGTAATTTTTCGGTTATACCTACAGACTCGGGACGAGTCCAGGTCTTATCGAAGCCGGTCATGCGTGCTAGTTTTAAAGTTAGTTCTTAATTGCCGGTGTATATTATCGTCGACTTTAGGCTAAATTTAGCTCACAAGACAGGATTGATTTTATTTCATATTCTACTTTTGACAATAAAATAACCACATCAAAGCCTATTGGAACCATCATATCATCCTAGAAGGATTTCGAGTAAAGCACGAAGATTAGGAGAAGAATCTACCCCGCTAACATTAGTTGATAAAAATATGTTCTCCAAGAAGAGGAAAGATCATTTGAAGTTATAACAGAATTGCTCTGTTGACTAACTCCTTATGATTTAGCAAATGGTATCATCCTAATCTCTCACATGCTCATGAACCTGTTATACAGTTCTGCCTTCAGTTGCAGTTCCTGTATC
>JAJPKL010000006.1 GCA_021323705.1 Nitrososphaerota archaeon | reverse complement strand
CGCGGGGATTCGGACCCCGGACAGCCGGATTAAAAGTCCGGTACTCTACCTGGCTGAGCTACGAACCCATAGCGAAGGGTCATAGTTGTGTATAATTTAGTCTTTTAGACTATGTTGAATAGTCAGGCAATAATAGTGGTATTTTAAAAAATTCTTAGATGAAAAGAAAGCTTTAAACTCAGATTTTTGTGCACAATACTTCAACGCCCTTGTAGTATAGAGAGGATTTGGGTAAAACCAATCCTTGTATAACCCGGTCTAGAATGGGGCCCTGTCACGGCCTCGACGCGAGTTCAAATCCCGCCAAGGGCGCTTACATTTTTCTTTGATGTAATTGATAAACTTCAGCTAGGTAAGTTCAACTTCTCAATTGTCTCATCAAGAATCTCTTGACTCGCAGCTGCGATGAACGAGATCTTTTTGTCATACCCAAATTCGGAATCAAGCGGCTTTGAATTCCTGTCTACTATTATTCCTCCTGCCTCTGACGCTATGAGGTATCCAGCTGCAACATCTGTAATTCTCAGCTTTTCTCTAAGGTCTACAAACAAGTCTACCAAGCCACGAGCAAATATAGCAAGCTCTAGTGCCACTGCACCAAAATGTCTAATGTGATTTGATGCTGAAATGATTGGAGCTAATTTCTGTAAAGAATCCAGTGATATTCCTGACAAATCAAGACCTACTACAAAATAAAGTGGTTTTTCCTTGTGAACTGTGATCCTTCTCCCATTCATCAAAGCACCTAGGCCCTTTGATGCAGAATACAAATCACCACTGTACAAGTCTATGATTACTGCATCAGTGACAGAGCTAAGCTTCTCTCCTGTAGCAAATGCAAGAGAACAACAAGAAAAGGGAATACCTCTAACGGCGTTTGTAGAGCCGTCTACTGCATCCATTATTACAAAACCTTGGGGATTCTCTGAAATCTCCACCCTGCCGCATTCTTCACCTAGAACTATACATGAAAAATTGATTTCTTTGAGATAATCTAAAACTGTTTTTTCTGCCAGTATGTCTATTCTTCTTGATATGTCTCCGCCTGCACCTATGCCAAAATCTCCTGCAGATTCTTTTGTTCCCGGTAGATGCTTGACGTTGTTATAGACTCTCTTTGCAGCTTCTTCAAGTACTTCGATTTTTTTCACAGATTTTTTATTTTCAATCCATATTTATTTCAAATAATACCAAAAAGAGCTCAATGCATAAATAGCAAAGAAAGTTGTGCCAATGTGTGAGCAGTAAGGATGAATCGATCTTTAGCAAAGAAGCCTTAATGTCAACAAAACCAGGCAAGGATATAGTAAAACAAGCGCTCTTCAAGAGTAAGGGTTACAGACAATTTGACAAATACAAAAAAGAGGCAGAGGAAGAACTCCCAAAATTCACAAAGAGGTTTGCTGATGATCTGTATAGACAAATAAAATCTGACAATACTCCTCATGAAACACAAGAAAAATTTGCGTCCGAAGTAGGTTCAAATGATATAATTCTTGAAAAATCACAGATTGACCCAGTCAAAAAAAAGCTTGAGGATTACAACATCTTACTTGATAGGGTCACAAGAATCCTTAATTCTAACTTTGTCAAGATGACATTTCCAGTCTTTAGTGCCCTTTACGATGCATCATCGCAACATTTTGGAGATGGCGATGCCAAAATGAAAACCGACCTAATAGATGGCCACATTATTGCAATAGATCTAAGCGAACCAATGGACAGAATAATGGACAAAGATGAAGATGTGGAATATCTTGATGACTATAAATTGATGAATCCGTACATCTTGCAGCTTGCAAGAATCAAGATTGGAACCGGTGGACAACAAGTTTTAGAAGAATTTGAAAAAGGTTTCAAAGATGCCAGAATAGGTCAGTATGTCGATTTTAAACTGAAAATGAAACCGCAGAGCATAACAGAAGAAGCAATGATTGAATGTTATAAAAAATATCGAGCCGTTATGGGTACGGCCGGAAAAAACATGGCGCTTGCACGTCTTCCTTTGGGCGAAATTTTCTATCTTGGAATGGCAAAGGCGGCAGAATCCGTGGGATGCGGCAACGAGATCGAAGATTCTATAAAAAACAAGTTTGTCAAGGTACCTTCGTGGCCGCTCTATTATACAATGCTTACAAATGATGTACAGAAAGGATTTGAGTTTACCATGAAAAAGAGTGAAATGTATCTCAATGAAGCAAGGCTTGCCTTGGATCTTTTACCTGAAAACTTTTCACACAAAGACTTTCTTGAGTTTTTATTTCTTACTGTAGAGCATTACAATTCATTTTGGTTTAACCAACTCCAAAAACAAAAACTTTGGTCAGAGTTTGATTCAAAACTTCCCCGGTGATGTAAAATGATGTGGTCTGAAAAATATAGGCCAAAAAATCTCCTTGAAATGATCGGCAATGAGGAGGCAAAGGAATCATTTGTCAAGTGGATTACAAAATGGGTCAAGGGTACAAAACCATTGTTATTGGTTGGACCGCCGGGCATTGGAAAGACTACGATGGCATATCTTGGCGCCAAACAATTTGGGTATGACTTGGTCAGTCTCAATGCAAGTGATGTCAGAAATAAACAGCGTATACAGGAAGTGCTAAATCCAGCTCTAGGAAATGCGGGACTCCTTGGAAAAATTATGATCTTTGTAGATGAAGTAGATGGAATTCATGGCAGATATGATTTTGGTGGGGCGGGTGCGCTCGTAGACATTCTAAAGGAACCAACAGTTCCAATAGTACTGGCTGCAAATTCTGATACTTCGGATAAAATGAAGGACATCAAAAAAGTCACAACAACGATAAAAATGAAACCAATTCCTCCAAGGCTGTTACGATTCTATCTAGAGTCAATTTTAAGAAAAGAAGGTGAATCGTTGAATGTTGGTACCATGATAAAACTAGTACTTGATTCACGCGGTGATATCAGATCAATCCTAAACTCTGCTCAGGTGCTTGTATCCGGATTTGAACCACAAACCGAAAAATCATTTGAAACTACAGATGTAGAATCTGCAATCAATGCATTCTTCAAAGCAAAATCATTAGAGGAAGCAATGGCAATACTTTATTCTTTGAGAATTGATCCGCAGGAAAAGATAAACGCCTTTTACTCAAGTGTGATAACAAGCCCATTGCCAAAGGAGGACATGAGTGAGATGCTTGATGTAATCTCGGAAGCAGACATGCTATATGGTAAAATAATGCGCGAACAGCAGTGGAGACTTTTACGGTATCTGAATTCAATTCTTGCTAGACTTTACAAGAAAGATGTTCCCATCAGGTATTCCCAGTACAATCTTCCGTGGCCTCTGATAACTCGCTTAAGATGGGATGGCAAAGCCATAAAAGAACTCGAGGCACGTTTTGCAAAACAAATGCATGTTTCCCGAAGCGCCTTTGCAACCTTTTACTTTCCTTATCTTTTGGCATGTGTTAAAAACAAGACCTTGGAAATGGATCTCAATGCTACAGAAAATGAAGTAATCCAAAAGGAGATGACTTTGAAATGAGCTGGCGTGCCATACCAATGAAATTTCCTGGTACCTGCATAGTATGCAAGAAGAAGATTGAAGTAAATGAGGTAGCCTTGTGGGCAAAAGGACAGGGAGTCAAACATCAGGCTTGTGCTGAAGTAATTGAACTAAAATGTGCCATTTGTGGTGGACCGGCAGGATGCCAACGATGTGAATTCATGGACGACTGTGACAGGAATAGAGTTTCACAACTGTGCATATGCAAAAAATGCTATGAAGAAAAAGAGTCTTTCACTTTGTATCAAAAAGCAATTTCAAAGCATTATCCGATTCTAAATCTGTAAAGTTGATAGCTTACAAAGTAAAAAGTTAAAATTTACCCCCTCTCGAATGAGATCGATGACTGAGGAAACCACAAAAATTGCTCCACTTGACCCTGCATTTCATGGTGAATCAAACTATGAAGTGGGACTTGAAACCTTGCTTGAAGAGACGAGGGAAAAGGTTAGGAAGTTACAGTCTGATCCGCACACAACCGACGAAACCTTAAGGGATGCAACTGAAAAATTACAGGTCTTAGAGACTTTGTGGGAGAACTATCATATCGGAATGAACGTTTTTAGAAATGCAAAAGGTGGTCGCGACGGTATCCGAGAAGTCAAAACTGAGTAAATTAATATAGGTTAGGAATTTCTTCTAATTCGAAACATGCACTCTGATAAGATAAAAAATTTTCTTCAAAAGAAACGGCAAGCAGAACAGAGTGGTGGAGAAGAAAAAATAGTTTCCCAACATGAAAAAGGCAAGCTTACTGCGCGAGAACGAATCGATCTTTTACTTGATGAAGGCAGCTTTACAGAAATAGACGCACTTGTAACTCATCACTATTACGAATTTGACATGCAAAATAAGAAATTCTTTGGAGATGGTGTAGTAACTGGTTATGGAACAATAAATGGACGCAAAGTTTTCCTTTTTGCATACGACTTTACTGTTCTTGGTGGAACATTAAGTGAGATGGGAGCTAAAAAGATAACTAAAGTTATGGAACATGCAACACGTGTTGGATGTCCAATAATTGGAATAATTGATTCAGGAGGAGCAAGAATTCAAGAGGGCATCCTAAGTCTTGATGGCTTTGCTAGCATATTCTATCATAACCAGCTTGCTTCTGGTGTAGTGCCGCAGATTACTTGTAGCATAGGTCCATCTGCTGGTGGTGCTGTGTATTCACCTGCCATGACAGATTTTGTTATAATGGTAGACAAACTTGCAACCATGTTCGTGACTGGTCCCGAGGTAGTCAAAACCGTTCTTGGTGAAGAGGTCTCATTTGACGAACTTGGAGGTGCAATGTCACATGGAAAAATTAGTGGCGTCTCTCATTTTGTTGCAAAGAATGAATATCAATGCATGGACATTGTCAAGACTCTCCTGTCATACATACCGCAAAATAGTACTGAAGAACCATCCATAGTAGACACAGGCGATGATCCAAATAGACTTGATAATAATCTAATAACTATAGTTCCAGAAAATCCATTACAGCCGTATGATATGAAAGAAATTATACACTCAATTGTTGACAATCATCAGTTCTTTGAAATCCATGAATTGTTTGCATCAAATGTAATTGTGGGTTTTGGTAGGCTACATGGAAGAACTGTGGGAATTGTTGCAAATCAGCCGATGGTGCTGGCAGGAGCACTTGACATAGACTCGTCAAACAAGGCAGCAAGGTTTGTCAGGTTCTGTGACTGTTACAATATTCCAATTGTTACTCTTGTTGATACCCCAGGTTACATGCCGGGAACTCAACAAGAACATGGTGGCATAATAAGACATGGAAGCAAGCTACTTTATGCATACTGTGAAGCAACAGTGCCGAAGATAACTATCATAATCGGAAAAGCTTATGGAGGTGCGTACATTGCCATGGGCAGCAAGAATTTGGGCACAGACATGAATTTTGCGTGGCCTACTGCCCAGATTGCAGTTTTAGGTTCAGAAGCAGCAGTAAGAATAATGAATCGAAAGGAAATTGAGACTGCAAAGGATCCAGCGGCCTTGAAAAAACAACTTGTAGACAACTTTACTGAAAAATTTGCAAACCCATATGTTGCTGCATCATATGGTACTATTGATACAGTTATAGATCCAGCTGAAACACGACCAGCTATTATTCGAGCACTCGAGTCTCTTGCAAACAAAAGAGAAAGAAGAATTCCGCGCAAGCATGGAAACATAAACTTGTGATTTGACATGATTGAAAAAATTCTTATTGCAAATAGAGGAGAAATTGCAATCCGTGTAATCAAGACATGTAATGCTTTAGGAATAAAATCGGTGGCAGTATACTCTGATGAAGATGTAAACTCAAAACATGTCAAGATGGCCTCAGAATCATATCATATAGGTCCTCCCGCTCCTTCGCAGAGTTATCTTAATATGGAAAAAATTGTCGAAGCAGCATTAAATTCTGGTGCAGATGCAATTCACCCAGGATATGGATTCCTTTCAGAAAACGCTGACTTTGCTGATCTTTGTGAGAAAAAGAAACTCAACTTTATAGGCCCATCTGGAAAATCAATGAGGCTTTGTGGCGACAAGATGCTGTGCAAGGATGCAATGGCAAAAGCCAAAGTACCCACAGTTCCTGGAAGTCCTGGTATAGTTGAGGAAGTTGAAAAAGCACTTGATATTGCACACAACATAGGTTATCCTGTTTTACTAAAATCTGTATTTGGTGGAGGGGGTAGAGGAATCAGACTTGTACATGATGAAAAAGAACTCAAGCAAGCATTTGAACTTGCATCTGGAGAATCAAAGGCTGCATTTGGTAAGTCAGCACTTTTTGTTGAAAAATTTCTGCCAAAAATAAGACACATTGAATTTCAGTTAGCGAGGGACAAGCACGGAAATGCAGTGCATATATTTGAAAGGGAATGTTCCATACAGAGACGACATCAAAAGTTAATTGAAATGTCTCCCTCTCCGGTGGTTGACCAAAAGACTCGTGATGAGATAGGACAATTGGCAGTAAATGCTGCCATAGCGGTAGACTATCACAATGCAGGAACTGCTGAATTCCTCAGATTAGATGATGGCACATTTTATTTCATTGAAATAAATGCTAGACTACAAGTTGAACACCCCGTAACAGAACTTGTTTCTGGATTAGATCTTGTTAAATTGCAAATCGACATTGCCAACGGAAAAGAAATGCCGTTCAAGCAAAAAGATCTCAAAGTGAATGGCTGTGCAATAGAGTGTAGGATAAATGCTGAAGATACATTTCTAGACTTTGCTCCATCTACAGGAAGAATCTATGACGTAAATATCCCATCAGGACCCGGAGTACGAGTTGACACTTATCTGTACCCAGGATGTAGCGTTTCTCCATATTATGATTCACTGATGGCCAAACTCATCACATGGGGACAAAACTTTGAAGAAGCAAGACAGAGAATGCAGATCTCACTTGCAGACTTTTACATTGAGGGTGTTGAAACTTCAATTCCTCTCTACAGGACCATACTTGACACTAAAGAATTCATTTCAGGTGACCTGTCTACTGACTTTCTTGAAAGATTCAAGATTCTTGACATACTACGTGACAATCTAAAAAAAGAGGCATCACAAAAATCTGATGTGGCATTAGCTGCTACACTGATACACTCTGAATTTCTCAAAACTAGAGTAAGAGCACACAAGGAACAAAGCCTTAGGTGGAAAGCACAATTGGATAGGAATTAAGATGAAGTTCAAACTTGAAAATACTGATGAAACTTTAGACGGGGCAATAGTAAAATCGCTTGGAAATAACGAATTTGTTGTAAAAATAAGAAACCATGAACGCAATCTAAAACTACTAGACATGAATCATCAAAAAATCGAGTTCATGCTGGATAATTCTTTTCATACTGCAAAATACATCGAAAGTAGCACTTCAAAAATCACCCTAGTAGTAGACGGCGTCAAGTTAACCTTTAACAAACGTCCAGACATGGATAAGATTGTCTACAAAAATTCTGGTATGGAATCGGCTATCGACTCACAAATTAATCTAAAAAGTCAAATCCCTGGAAGAGTTGTTTCCATAAACGTTTCTCAAGGGGATAGCATCAAGAAAGGCGATGTAGTTTGTGTTTTAGAATCAATGAAGATGCAAGTCTCGATTAAATCGCACAAGGACGGCGTGGTAAGATCCCTAAAAATAAAACAAGGTGCATCAGTTGCAAAAAATGATGTACTTGCAGAAATCGAATAATACATAGATAAAAATCAGAAAAAGTTTAGAAGGAATTACTTTCCTTTCTTTAGAAAGTCGGTTATCTCTTGGTAGTTTGGTTCAATTAGAGGATTATCGGAAACCCACTTGTATGCTACAGTTCCTTTCTCATCCACAATGAACACAGAACGCTTAGCAGCATCATATCCTTTGACATGAAGTAAATCTGGCATTAGCACTCCATAGTCACGAATAGTCTGGCTCTTGTAATCTCCAAGCACTGGGAAGTTTAGGTGATGCATTTCAGCAAAAGCCTTGTTAGCAAATGGACCATCATTACTTATGCCTATCACTTGAGCACCAAGTTTTGAGATCTCATTCCAGCTGTCTCTGAAAGTACACATCTCTTTTGTACATACTGGAGAACTTGCCGCAACAAAAAATGAAAGAATTACTTTCTTTCCTTTGAACTCATCTAAACTTCGCATCTTGAGGTCTGTGTCTACCAAGGTAAAAGGTGGTGCTTTGTCTCCAACGTTTACCATAATAGAAGGTGATTTGCGGTCATATATCAATCATCTTCATAACTAGTCACTTGATTTTTTTAAGAAATCCCCAGATGACTTATGGGTATTTTAAATTTCTAGAAAATTGACGAAAGATTCTTTTTAAATTGAAAAAATGATCGCACCATGCGCATACCTTTTTATACTCTCCGATGAGGTTGTTAGCTACTTTGGTAGGAGAAGTTGCAAGTAGTTTTAGTCCAGTCTTACTAATGTTCGGATTTGCAATTGTAGCTACAGGGCCGGCTCTTATCCTTTCTCGAATGATTGCACCCCGAAAAACTAGCAGCCCAGTCAAGTTTCTTCCTATGGAATCAGGCCAAGTCCCAAAAGAAGAAGGCCGTACTCATTTCATGATGCAATACTATTCCTACGTTTTGATGTTTGTAGTCTTTGATGTAATGTCCATATTCCTATATGCGTGGGGCAGTAGCATACTTGGTTTGCCAAAAACTGCAACTCTTCCCATTATTGCTTTTCTTGGGGTAATGTTTGCGGCTTTTGCCTACGCCTTGTATCAAGCGGGGAGGAAAAACATTTGGTAACTTTTAAATCAAATATTGAAAGACCTCGAGGTAGGGAAGAGTATTGCTAAAAGAATTCTTTAATCAAGATACTGCACCTCATGCTACCAATGTTTTAGTTGGAAAGCTAGGTGAGGTATTGGTTAGAGCTGTTGGCAAACCTCTAGACTATGCCATAAACTGGGGTAGATTGTGGTCGTTGTGGCCAGTACATCTTGAAACAGCATGCTGTAGTGTAGAATTTGGAGCTGCCTCAAGTCCACGATATGATGTGGAAAGATTTGGAATTATAGAAGCATTTGGCTCTCTTAGGCAATGTGATCTAATCGTTGTAATGGGTACAATCACTAGAAAGATGGCACCTCGATTAAGAATGGTATATGATCAAATGCCTGATCCCAAGTATGTTGTAGCAATGGGGGCTTGTGCAATTACTGGTGGACTATACTTTGATTCATACAATGTACTTCCTGGCATCGACGGCGTGCTTCCAGTTGATGTCTACGTACCGGGCTGTCCTCCAAGACCTGAAACTCTAATTCAAGGTTGTATGTTACTTCAAGAAAAAATTAAACGGATGAAAGGAGCATAACAATGAGCTCAGCAAACGACAAGGATGGGGAACCCAGTGAGACTTCAACAGGGCCTTCTGAGGGTACTAGACCTTTATCAAAAGAGGAAGCTAGAAAATTTTATGAAGAAAAAGGCATAGATTTTTCTCCAGACGCGCCTGTTAAACCTAGACCAATTCCTCAATTTGAAAAATCAATTTCTGATAAAATTGCTTCAAAATTTGGCTCCAAAGTAACTGTAGATTACGTGCGAGCAAACAGAATGCGAATTTCTACAAAGAAGGAAGACATCTTAGATGTTGCTCACTTTATACGCGATGAGCTTGGATATGATCACGCCGAGTCTGTTTCTGGTGTAGACTACCCTGACTCAAAAGAAATTGAGATTGTTTATCACCTTGGCTCTTATACTGATGAAAAACTAGCCCAACAAGTTCTAGCACTTGCAACAAGAGTACCGCGTGAAGAAATACCTAACCCAGGAAAGGACAGATCAAGAATGACATCCCTTAGAGAAGTTTTCTACAGTGTCGAATTTCATGAAAGGGAATGTTTTGAAATGTTTGGTGTTTACTTTGAAGGTCATCCAGATAATAGACGATTACTTTTGCCAGAGGACTGGGCAGACATACCGCCGTTTAGAAAAGATTTCAAGATAAAGGGAAGATAAGATGACTGCACAATTACCTCCTGGCATTCAACTTGAGAAAGTGGACGACAGAATAATGACACTCAACGTAGGCCCCCAACATCCAGGGTCGGGCCATATGAGACTCATAATAAAAATTGATGGTGATTACATCGTTTCATGTGATCCAGATCCAGGATATGTACATCGCGGTGAAGAAAAAATGGCAGAATACAGGAACTACATACAAAATATTCCACACTTGGAAAGACCTGTGATTCATGATTCGTCAAACATACTCCATCCTTACTGTCTTGCAGTAGAAGAACTACTGGGAATTGAAGTACCGGAAAGGGCAAAATACATTCGAGTCATAGCGTCTGAACTCAATAGGTGCATATACACACTGTACTGGCTTGCAATATACGGAATCTTCTTGGGGCACTCTACAATGTTCATGTGGCCTGCAGGAGATCGTGAACTTTTCATCGATCTTTTGGAAGCAATGTCAGGTGCGCGTGTGACTCATGCATACCTTGTACCAGGAGGAGTGCGAAATGACCTCCCTGCAAATTTTGAAGAAAGATGCCTCAGGCAAGTGGATTATTTCGAAAAAAGACTCAAGGAATATCAAGCGGTATTCTACAAAAATCCAATTTTGATAAGTCGAACTGAAGGAACCGGTATCTTATCAAGAACTGATGCAATCAGGCTTGGCACCACAGGATCTGTTCTTAGAGCTTCTGGTGTGGACTTTGATATACGAAAGAAAGAACCATACGATGTTTATGAAAATCTTGATTTTGAAACTGTGGTGATGAAAGAAGGTGATTCCTATGCACGCTCATATGTTCCATATCTTGAGATGTTTGAGAGCTGTAGAATAATTAGAGATGCAATACGAAAGATGCCAAAGTCTGGTTCTGTACGTACCAAACTAAAACCCAATCCTAAAGGAGGCAATGAAGAGGTCTACAAAAGGGTTGAATCAGGTAGGGGCGCGCTTGGATACTACATTGTCTCAAATAACAGACCTGAGCCATATAGAGTCAAAATAAGTGTTGGATCTTTTAGAAATCTAATTTGCATGCCATATTTGTTAAAGGGAGAGTTGTTGGGTAATATGCCATCTGTTTATTGGAGTCTCAATTATTGGCCAGTGGAGGCAGATAGGTAAATGTCAACAATTGCACCACAGTTTAGACTAAGCAGGTTCATCGCATCTCTATTTGATATCATATTCTGGGTTTTACTGATCTTCTCACTGGTCGGACTTCCAATCGTCTTCATCATACTGTTCTACATTAAGATGCCAATCGTCAACGGCCAAATGTTAACACCTTATCTTGCCATGACATGGATGGCAGACCCTTCACGTACATTGCCTATAATCAAGACTCTACTTCATACCACATTCTTCCATGTGATTGCATTTCCAGGATTTGGATTTGCAGCGCTACTTGCAGCGGCAACCATCTTTGTTGAAAGAAAATTCCTCGCTAAGATACAGCTAAGGGTTGGACCTCTTTACTGTGGAAAGATAGAGGGCATACTTCAACTGATGGGAGACGGCTTGAAACTAATCTCAAAAGAAATCATAATTCCTGCAAAGGCTGACAAGCCAATTTTCTGGGTCGGGCCATTGTTATTTGTTGGAACCGCAGGTGCCTTTGTTTCCCTGATTCCAGTAGCACGGGGATGGGTTGTTGCAAATCCTTCTGTGGGATTGCTTGCGGTCTTTGCAACCATTGGATTCTTCCCAATAATCTCAGTACTTACCGCTTGGGCTGCAAACAACAAATGGACGTTCATTGGAGGCCTAAGAGCATTACATCAAATGATTGCATTTGAAATTCCTTTGATTCTATCTCTGCTCAGCATCGTAATTCTAACAGGTACACTAAACCTCTCACAAATTGTTGAATCGCAGCAGCACTACTGGTGGATTGTCTTTGCACCAATTAGCGCCATAGTGTTTTTCATTTGTATAATTGCAGAACTTGAGAGAATACCATTTGATCTTCCAGAAGCTGAAAGCGAGATTGTAGCAGGGTGGCTGACCGAGTTCTCAGGTATGATGTACGGACTTATTCAACTTGGAACATATCTAAAACTATACGCATTTGCCGGATTGTTTACGGTACTATTCCTTGGAGGTTGGAATGGGCCGATGGTCTGGCCTCCATTTCCAGCTGATATTGTAACTCATGGAATTACTATAGGTCCAATAACTGCAAAGATCCCAGGTCTTCCTCTATTTGATCAAGACATGCTCAATGGAACTCTGTGGTTTGTGATAAAAACTGTAGGAGTGATACTTTTGATTCTATTACCACGTGGTGTATTTCCAAGAATCAGAATAGACATGCTGTTGCACACAGGATGGTACAAACTAATTGGTCTGGCCTTCATTAACATCTTTATAGCTCTTGGCTTGCTATACGCAGGTGTCTTGGGACCGGGAGGATTGATTCAATGAGCACCGCTGGTGGAATCATAAGGGCATTGAATTCAGGTGTCAAACATCTTGCAATTAGACGATTTACACTGCGTTATCCAGAGCAGAAGCTAAAATTCGTTGGTGATGGATTCCAATTTAATCCAGAGACAGGAGTTGGAATAGCTGGACTGAGGGGACGTCACATACTGTATCACGAGCACTGTACAGGTTGCCAGCTTTGCTCCGTAGCATGTGAAGGAATAGCAGAAGCCATTGGTATGGTCAAGGTAAATGAAACATGGAAACAAAACAAGAAAGCAATAATGCCTCAGATAGATTATGGCAAGTGTGTGTTTTGTGGTCTATGTGTAGATGCATGTCCGTTCTATGCACTGTATATGACAAATGACTATGAGCTTTCATCTTTTACCAAATCTGCCTTGATTTATACCCCTGCTCAGCTTGCCATCAAACCAAAGATCTCACAAGATGTAGAAATAAAAATCGATGACAGGGGTGCTACACATGGTTGATGCTGTATTTCTAGCTCTTTCTGTCCTAACAATTGGTAGCGCCATAGTAGCGCTTGAGATACGCTCGCTAATTTACGGTTCAATAGCCCTCATGCTGACATTATCTGGTATTGCAGGTTTCTTCTTGTTGCTTGATGCACCTTTTGTTGCAATGTTCCAGCTCTCAGTCTATGTAGGCTCTATTGCGGTGCTAATCTTGTTTACTGTGATGCTAGTAAGGCGTGAATTGATATTCAACAAGATTGAGGACAAACGAAGAAGGTATGCGGGAATAGGACTTATGTTGGCACTAATGCTTGGTATAGGAATGATAATCATTGGTTCTGGCATGAAATCTATGGAAACAAATTCTGCATCAGTAGACTACAAAAAAATAGGCGCGGACTTTCTGACCTATTATTCACCAGCTCTTATAGTAATGGCATTAATTTTAGCGGCATCGGTAGTAGGTGCCTTGACTTTGGCAAGAAGGGAGGATATAACAAGTGACCAACGGACTGATTGATTTTGTTCTAGTCTCAGTGGCTCTCTTAGCTATTGGGATTTACGGCATGTCTGTGAAGAGAAATGCAATAAGAATGCTATTTGGAGTAGAGATGATAATTAACTCTGCAAACCTAAATCTGGTTGCATTTGCAAGATTTATCCCAAACAGCCAAGGTCAAACACTAGCTCTCTTTTCAATTGCAATTGCGGCGGCTGAAGTTGCAGTTGGACTTGCATTGGTTATAGTGGCATATAGAATGTACAAGAATATTGATATTGAAGACTTTAGGAGCCTGAAAGGATGATGCAATACGTCTTACTTCAGGCAATTTTCCTGCCGCTACTACTGTCTCCAGTTGCATACATTCTAGGTAAACGATCAGGACCCAATGCTGTAACGTGGTTCAGTTTTGGAATATTGGCTTACTGCACTGCAATAATGACATTGGCATCACTGTCTGGAACATATGAAGAACATTATCCATGGACTCAACAATTTGGAGAGTTTGGACTAGTGTTAGATGGTCTTGCATCACCTTTTGCAATAATAATCTATGTTATCTCCACAGTTGTGGCTCTCTTTTCAAAACCATACATGATTGCAAGATTCACAGCACAATATGAGGAAAAAATAAACAGCCAAAAACAAGTGGTCGGAGACGGTCCCACCGCAATGGTAGAATCATCATCGCTCAAAGCCCACGTGAATCACCAGATGGGAATCTACCATGCGCTCTATCTTGTCATGGCCATGGGAATGTTAGGTTCTGTACTTGCAACTAATCTTGTAGAATTTTACGTCTTCTTTGAGGTCATGCTGATTCCAGGATTCTTTATGATTGCATTCTGGGGATATGAGGCAAAGAGGAGAGTTGCACTGCTGTTCTTCTTCTGGACTCATGTAGGTGCAGTAATTCTTCTTCTTGGCTTTCTTGCAATAGGGCTCTATGTGGGAAGCTTCAACTATTCTGATATTCACGAGCATGCGATTCCGCACAACATTCTCGTGCTAGCTGCAGTCGGTATAATCATAGGGCTTGGCGTGAAGATGGCTGCATTTGTTGTACACATTTGGCTGCCGCATACGTATAGGGCGGCTCCTACTCCGCTCAACGCGTTATCGTCGGGCGCGATGTTGGGTGTAGGCGCTTACGGGTTCTTCAGATTACTGGCAATGCTCTTGCCTGGAGAATATGCACACTTTGCATTGTTTCTGAACCTGTGGGGTGTTGCAACTATGCTCTATGGTGGAATAATGGCGCTGGTTCAAGATGACATCAAAAAATTCTTTGCATATTCAAGTATA
Organism: Nitrososphaerota archaeon; assembly: GCA_021323705.1. Lineage (GTDB taxonomy): Archaea > Thermoproteota > Nitrososphaeria > Nitrososphaerales > Nitrosopumilaceae > Nitrosotalea. Next base: position 13,263 of record JAJPKL010000006.1, on the reverse strand, counting down.
AGCCAGATGGGATACATTCTATTTGGAATTGGAACTGTCTCATCACTAGGACTTTCTGGTTCTGAGATGTTGTTTGTATCTCATAGTCTTGGCAAAGTAATTCTCTTCATGATGGTTGGGGCAATCATTCTTCAAGTAGGTACCAGAAGCATTACAAAAATGGGCGGACTTGCAGGAAAAATGCCAATCACTGCTACATGTGCAATGATTGGAGTGCTTACAATAGCGGGAATTCCGCCGACCAGTGGGTTTATGGCAGAGTGGACCATGTTCAACGGCGCGCTGCAGACTGCAATTCAGGAGGGCTCTACAGTTAGAATGGTCTCATTTGCTCTTGGCTTGATAGCTACTGTTATTACATTGGCATATTCGTTGTGGATGATAAAAAGAGTTTTCTTTGGAAAACTACCTGAGCATTTGGAAAACACCAAAGAAGCAAATTGGTATGTAACAGGCCCCATGATGGTGTTAGCTGGATTTACAATTGTCATTGGAATATATCCTGACATCTTCTTCAACAAAATAATTCCTTTCATGAAAGGATTGGTGGGAGTTTAAAAAAATGGATTTTGGTTCTCTTGGTTTCAATATTGGCGCATTAAACGTCTGGGCAATCTGGATATTGCCGTTTGTTGGTGCGTTGATAATACCTGCCGCTGCCCGAATATCGAAAAATTCTTCGGGATATGTAGCAGTAGCATTTGCCCTTGCTAGCGCAGTGTCAGCTACAACTCTTCTTCCAATTGCATTACATAATCAAGAAATTCATAATCAAATCCCATGGATATCTTCAATTGGACTAAAAGCAGGAATCTTGGCTGACCCCTTGGCTGCTTTGATGGCCAACATAGTTGCATGGATATCATTCCTAATTTTCGTATACAGTCTTGGCTACATGAAAGGAGACAAGGATCTTATGAGGTTCTTCTTCTGGATGTCATTTTTCATAGGTTCTATGCAACTAATTGTATTATCAGATAATTTCCTGCAACTCTTCTTTGGCTGGGAAGGAGTAGGCCTTGCATCATATGCATTGGTAGGATTTTGGTATCGAGACAAGAAGAAGGATCATGTAGGAACCGAAGGACGCACAGTTCTTGGCTTGTTGGACTACTATTCCCCAACCCAGGCAGGAATGAAGGCATTCATCATGACCAAAGTTGGAGATATTATGATGTTAGCTGGAATGTTCCTTATCTTTGCCTTTGCAGGAACATTTGGTTTCAAAGAGTTAGCCGCAAACACAAGTTGGGCAACTGCCATGTCCTCCCAAAACCTGCTGATTCCTGCTGCAATTTTGCTATTTGGAGGAGCAATTGGCAAGTCTGCACAATTTCCACTAAATGAATGGTTACTTGAGGCAATGACTGGTCCTACCTCTGTTTCTGCACTCATTCATGCAGCTACAATGGTAAAAGCTGGTGTATTTTTGGTTGCACGATTAGGTCCACTATTCTTTGCCTTGGCAGCGGCTGGTCTTAACATGGATCAATTCTTTGAAGTGGTTGCATGGGTTGGTGCAATTACAGCATTTCTCTTGGCCACCCAAGGAATGGTTCACACTGAAATAAAGAAGGTACTTGCATATTCTACAGGGTCACAAATTGGTTACATGATGATGGCACTTGGAATTGCTGGACTTTCGCGGCAATTTGTTGATGGTTATACTGCAGGCTTTTTCCACCTCATCTCACATGCAATGTTCAAAGCTTCCTTGTTCATGGCTGCAGGTTCGTTGCTGCACATAGTTGGTTCTAGATTTATGACCGATATGGGAGGGCTGCGAAGATTGATGCCAAAGACTTATGCGTTCATGTGGGCCGCAGGACTTGGGCTGATGGGCGCTCCATTTATCACAACGGGCTTTTGGAGCAAGGATGCGATTTTTGGTGCAGTGTACCAGTCTGGAAATACATGGGCCTTGCCAATATTTATCATGGCTGTAATTACTGCGGTAATGACGACCTTCTATACCACCAGAATGATAGGAATGGTCTTCTTTGGAAACAAGAGCAAACACATAGAACATTTGGAAAAAGAAGGATATCATGTGCACGAAGCAAGCCCAGTAATGTGGATTCCATATGGAATTTTAGCAGCACTCACAATTGGAGTCGGTGTTCTAGGTTTGACATTTGAACATGAGATACATAACATTTTCACAAACTACCTGTCATCAACCTTTGGAATTCAATCTCAGATAGGAACAGTTGCCACAGAGTCTCAACAACTACTTGGGGGATTCTTAGAGGGCATCAACCCAATAGCGCTTGCATCCTCCCTTTCTGCATTTGCGATTGGGTTTGGGCTAGGCTATGTCTTCTATATTGGAAGATTTGCAGATCCGGCCAAATTTGTAAACTCTAACATCTTCTTCTATGCAATACACAAGTTTTTCCTTAACAGATGGTATCTAGACGCGCTAATCAACTGGACATTTGTTGTAGGGCCGTTATACGTTGCAAGGGGGATATACCGATACTTTGAAGACAAAGTCATCGAGGGATTTAATCTTGTACCAGAAAAGACAATGGCAGGAGGAGCAAAGATAATGCAGTCTACACAAACGGGAATTTCTCAATCTTACTTGTACATCTTCGGAGCTGGCATCTTGATTGTGGTGTTACTGTTATTCATTTAGGTGGAAAATATGTTAGACTTTACCTCAACACCAATAATTTTAACACTGATGCTGGGAGCTGTTGGCGTAATCATCCCAGTAATTAATGTAGTAAGAAAAGAAAAGAATGATTCTCTGTATGGTGGAATTGCATTAGGTGCCTTACTTGCTGCAATTGGATTTGTTGTGTATCAAATAATATCCAAGAATGTTACACCTGCGGCAATTTTCTCAAAGGATGTCCTTGCAAATGATATGTTTGGATCCTTCTTTGCGATTGCAATGTTGATAGTTGGCATAATGACAACTGTTGGCTCTTTTAATTACATGCGAGGACGCGCAAATCCTGCAGTTTACTATTCTCTGATAGTACTATCGTCAATAGGAATGGTCTTGATTGCATACTCGACCGACTTGGTAATGTTATTTGTAGCTTGGGAATTGATGAGCATTCCAACTTATGTCCTGGCAGGATACCTCAAAAAAGATCCAACCTCTAACGAAGCTGCCATCAAGTACTTTTTGTTTGGAGCTCTCTCATCAGGCATAATAATCTGGGGAATCTCTATTGCCTATGGTCTCACAGGCTCAACCAACATAGAACAGGTGATAGCTGGGTTCTCGCACCTCAGTCCAGATATGACACCATTAGCTATTCTTGCAGTTGGTATGTTCATAGCTGGATTTGGATTCAAGATTGGTCTGGTGCCTTTCCACATGTGGTTACCGGATACATACGAGGGAGCTCCGCCAACGATCTCTGCACTGCTTGCAGCGGGTACAAAGAAGGCTGGTTTTGCTGCAGCATTACGTGTTATAATCATGGGTGCAATCGCACTCAATCTCAACTGGTCGCTTGCCCTTGCAATAATAGCCATAATCACCATGACTTTTGGCAACTTGGCTGCCATCAGGCAAAAGAACCTTCCAAGAATGCTTGCATACTCTAGTATTGGTCATGCTGGATACATTCTGATTGGTCTGAGCATAGCTCCATTTTCTGCAATAGGCATAGCCGCAGCATTATTCCATATTCTAAACCACGCTGTTATGAAAGCAGCGGCATTCATCGCTGTGGCCGGAATAATTGCGACATTGTCTATATCACACATTGACAAACTTCGTGGACTTGGAAAAAGGATGCCAATCACTTCGCTTGGACTTGTTATATCACTTTTAGCTCTTGCGGGAGTTCCACCACTTAACGGATTTTGGAGCAAACTCATGCTCTTTGGCTCTGCAATAAATGCGGGCGCATCTGTATCATGGGCTCCATATCTTGCAGTGGCAGGTGTGCTAAACAGTGCGCTATCACTTGCGTATTATGGTTGGATAATACGAAAGATGTACTTTGAAGAAGGTGAGTCTGAGAAGAGAGTCAAAGAACCCAAGTCTATAATAGCTGTGATGATCTTCTCAATAATCTTCATGGTAGGAATAGGTGTGTATCCAGATCCCTTTATTCAATTTGCAAAATCTGCAGTACCTTCTTTGGCAAGCCTAGCTACTGTACATTAAGCATAGTAAGATCTATCAGACTTTCAAGCCTTCTTCTTACATGACTATCATTTATTTTTCTGAGAGCCACCTTTGCTTTCTTTGAGTAACTGTTTAGCAGCATCTCCATATGATCAAAAACATCACGTGGATCTGAGCTCTTTTTAATCAGGATGTTGAACAGTTTGTCTTCATTGTTCCAATCCTGCAAGTCATCCCGAATCTGATAAGCAATTCCCATGTTTTTACCATATTCTGCAAATGCCATTATCTGTTCTTCGTTGCCCCCGCCTAAGATGGCTCCTATCTTTGTTGCAGCCTCAAACGCAGTAGCGGTCTTGTATTCAATTACCTTAAGATAGTCATCAAAGGTAATGTCTTCACTTGATTCCAATCTAGTCTCAATCATCTCGCCGTCGCTCATCATCATGGCCGTATTGGCCAATTCCCTTGCAATTCTGGGATTGTCAAGACGTGAAGAGATGTTTAAAATCAATCCCAAAACAAAGTCTCCAGTAATTATGCTTGTATTGTATCCGTACTTGATGTGAAATGGGTCTTTTCGTCTTCTCAAGATCTCATTGTCGATTATGTCATCATGAATTACCGATTCTGTATGCAACAATTCGACTGCACAAGCTGCAATGAAGGCATTTTCATCACATTTGCCGACACATTCTGAGGCTAGGACAAGAATGATGGGTCTTATTCTTTTTCCTCCTTCTAGCGCATACTGCAACGGTTCAAAAAACTCTGAAGCAGAGTAAAGATCTAACTCTTTTTTGAGAGCATAGTTTATTGAATCGATGTAGCTTTTGTAATCCTTGATTAATGGGTTAATCTCAAAGTTTTTTCTATCCAAAAACTTGCACTAGCTTGCGTAGGAAATAGTATGCATATTAATGCTTTTGTAGGTGCTCCAGCCGGGATTTTCATCATATAGAATTTGAACCCGGGATCCCCGGCTTGAAAGGCCGATATGCTTGACCGGTCTACACCACTGGAGCCCGACCTTGCATCCATGTTCTTATCCATAAAATCCTTTTGAAGTCATTCAAAAGATTTTTTTAGTACCGAATTTGATAAATCGCATGAATTCTCTGATTGAAAGAATTGACAAAATTATTGAAGAGCAGAGCTTACTCAAACACAAATTCTATGTAATGTGGAATGAAGGTAAATTATCGCTTGAATCTCTTAGCGGTTATTCAAAAGAATATTTTCAGCTAGTAAAATCAGTGCCTTCCTATGTTGGTGCTATAATGGAAAATGGCCCATCTGAACTACGTGGAAAGATATCTGCCAACCAGAAGGAAGAAGAAGAACACATAGAGCCTTGGCTAAAGTTTGCAAGTGCTTTAGGTGTCTCACGAGAAGTAATGGAAAATTATGAAGGTCTTGATAAGACTAGACGTGCTGTCTCTGATCTTTCAGCTCTTATGACTTCTTTTGAGGGTGGTGCGGCTGCAATGTATGCACTAGAGCAAGAAATTCCAAAGATTAGTCTTTCAAAGATCGATGGTTTGAGGAAATTCTATGGCATAGCAGATGATGATGCTATAGAGTATTTCAGACTTCACACCGAGGCAGACATTAGGCACGCTGCACTCTGGAGAAAAGTTCTTGAGAACTCACATATACCAGAAGATGATCTTGTACAAATAGCTACCAGGTCTTTGGCAGCTCAGAATCTCTTGCTGGACAGTTGCTATGAGGCATACTGTTAGCTCTATACCATTTTATACTGCATGTCAACTTGTTCTGTCGTTGGGCCCATAACTCAGCTTGGTAGAGTAACCGGCTCATAACCGGTGAGCCAAGGGATCGAAGCCCTTTGGGCCCACCATTCAATTAATTTGCACTAACGCATGTACATCACAATTGTATTACAACAATCTACTCGATAAAACCAATTTTAAAATAATCAGTAAACTATTTTGATTTGGCTGCAATGAGGAATCAGAGTTATGGCTGATATGGTGATGTGAAGGCATTTGTCTGAGCTGCCGAAAATTACAATAGATCTGTTAAATTTGACACAAAGAACATCAACATAAAACGTTACAGAGTATATATAAAGCCCATATATAAGCAGCAAGATGCCTCAGACAAAGCCGATTGTTAGCATTGAAAATGTTGTGGCCTCAGCTTCTGTTGATCAACGCATCGATCTTAATGTCATCACACAAACTTTTCCTGACGTTGAATATCATCCTGATCAGTTTCCAGGTTTAGTCTTTAGATTAAAATCGCCAAAGACTGCAACGCTGATCTTCAGCTCAGGAAAAATGGTCTGCACTGGAGCAAAATCTGAGGAGCAGTCAATCAAGGCAGTACAAAGTGTAGTTCAAAAATTAAGGAAAGGAGGCATCAAGATCAAAAAAGATGCCGTCATAGTCATCCAAAATATCGTGGCATCAGCAAGCCTTGGAGGGAAGATACACCTAGAGCAGGCAGCAAGAGGACTTCCTAGAAGTATGTATGAACCAGAGCAGTTCCCAGGGCTGATACACAGAATGCTTGACCCAAAGACCGTTATTCTGTTGTTTGCATCAGGCAAACTGGTGTGTACCGGCGCAAAGAAAGAATCTGAAGTATATAGGGCAGTGCACAACCTACATACGCTGCTTGAAGAAAAAGAATTAATGATCTACGAGAGCTAAAGCCAATCTGAAACCTTTTGGATTTAGACTCGATTCATCTGTTTCTTGATTCGCTCAAAAGTCTGCCCATCAAGTAGTTTTTCGTTGTAAAGTATATCTGAAATTTTCATTACATCTGTAACCTCATGCAGTTTCACACCTTCTGACGCCAAGAGTTCTCTTGCACCCTCTAGCCTATTTATTATCACAAACGCGTCTCTTACAACCATTTTTGCATCTTTTAGAGCTTTGACCGCTTTGATTATGGACTGACCTGTTGTCCCTACATCATCAACAAGTAGCACCCTTGATCCTTCTCTTATTTTTCCTTCAATCAGACTGCCTGTACCATAGTCCTTTGGTTTCTGTCTGATGTATACAAGTGGTTTTACAGTCTCTATTGCCAAGGCAGAAGCTATCACAAGCCCTGATGTTGGAACCGATGCAATACAATCAAAGCTATCAAGACCTACACTCTCTGATATAGTATTTTGAAGATATTTTATCATCTTTCTGAATTGATGTGGAAAACTTGGTACCAGTCGAAGATCTACATAATATGCGCTTTCTTTTCCGCTTGAAAGCTTGAAATCTCCAAATTTTATTGCAGAGCTTTCCTGCAAAAATATTGCAAATTCTTTGACAAAATCCACAGCAAAATTTACTGAACTAGATTTATTTTAACTGTCCCATCGGTAATGTATGCCAGAGATTTGGCTCAGTTACGGCGCAACAGAAGTTGTCTTGGATATAAAGGCCGAAAATCTTGAGAGACAAATAGGTTCCGAAGGAAAAAACTTGAGCGATCCGGAAATCGCATCAAAACTAGAATCTATAGATCTTACAAAACCAACAGAAATAGTAATTTTAGAATCCACAAAAGCTGTTCAAAAAACTATCTTATCTCTATTTGAAATATGCACTAAAAAATCAATCCCTAAACCGCGGATTCTTGTGGATAAATCAAACCTCCATCTTGCAAAAAACATGTTTTCCGATCCTTCCATCACCATCTCAGAATTTGATAACTCTCAGCTGACAAATGCAAACCTCATGTTTGTAGGAGAAATGGGGTTTGATGGATTGTTTGGATACGATACAGTAGCTACTAAATTGCTACGGAGATTTGGCAAGGATCAGATGTTAGAAGCGTACGAAAAACGAAATGGGAATATCCCACATCCGGGTGAAGATATCGCATCTATTGAGATTGCGAAAAAATTCACCGATGGCTTTGATATATCGGCACTTGAAATAGTTGCAAATTCATCTGGAATAGTTGATGTGTCTGCAGGTCACCCATCTTCTACGATCACGCTTTCCAAATCCATGTCATCAATGACAATAAACGAAATAGGAAAACACAGGATATTATTCATCAGCACTGGAAAGGAAACCAGTAATGAAACACTTAACAAATCGCTCTCTTCCTTGTGGAACTGTGCTAACGTTGTAAAAGAAGAGGGTCTTGCAATTCTTTTAGCTGAATGTAAAAATGGTCTTGGGTCAGAATCGCTTCTTCAATATGCAGAAGGAAGAATGAGTTTGGACAGATTGAAGAGCCCTGCTAAATATATTGACGGCATGGAAAATCTTCTTTTTTTAACTGAAATTCAAAAACAATTCAAAATCGGCCTTGTTTCAATCTTGCCGCAGTACTATGTAAAAGACAAATTGTCGTTAATTGCCTTTGAAGGAACAAAAGAGTCTATGGAATATGTACTAAAAACATATGGTGAGAGACAAAAAGCCGTTATAGTGTCAGACGGCTCTCGTGTTTTATTGAGGTAATATGGAGAATGGTAAAGGTGCACAAAGAAATGCTAGAAGCATGATAAATGGAAACATCTTTTTTCTTTTGGAAGAAAGTGGAGATATGTCGTCAAGTGGCTTTACATCTCGACTCCTCATGCTGAACATCAATACAAAAAGTGCCATGATAAAGTATCCTGTGGCAGCAAGTATGCCTATACTTGCATAAGTGAGAATCCTGTGCCACTTTATTCCTAATGTTGCTCGTGCTACATGCCCTCCATCAAGTTGCCATGCTGGAAGAAGATTCAAGAAAGTGATTAGAAATCCAAACCACGCTGCTAATAGTACTGGAGACATGACGAGTTCTTTTCCAGGAATATGTTTACCTACAAGAGCAACTGTGGCATCCATGAGAATGCTTGAGTGTATCTCAACTAGGCCGTGATTTGTAGAGAGATCCTGTGCTGTAGCACTTGGTATCAAGGGGGATAAATATGCACCATAAGCTGAGACAACAACGGCAACAATAAGGCCTGCTATAGGGCCAGATATTCCAACATCAAATAACATGTTCTTATTTACAATAAGGCCTCGTGACATGATTAACGCTCCGAATGTAGGGATGAATCCAACTACCGGAATTCCTGGGATAAAGTACGGCCAACTTATCTTGAGTTTATGTCTTTTTGATGCGATGATGTGACCCAATTCATGAATGCCAAGAATTCCCATTAGAGATATGGTATAGAAAACAGCGATGACTATGGGGTCTCCCACTTTTGCAATGGAATTTGTACTTATTGCGCGATAATAGCCATCTATCATTACAGTTGCAATGGTTCCAGCAAATAATACTCGGGGAATCCATGATCTTCTGGCAGCAGGAGGCTGAAATCTTGATATTATAATAAACGTACTTCCTAAATTTTTCTCTAATCTTGCAATAAGATTTTTCTGTTCCATCCTCTGCGCTAAAACCTGAAATTTCTCTTTTAGGTCTGTTTCATTTATTTCAAGTTCTAGAGACCGAGTGGTTTGGGTTATTCCTTTTATTGTAAAAAAGGTAGAAACAACGTCTATGACTTCATCTACAGTAGGTATACTCAAACGATATTCATGGAGCCTAATTACATTAATTCTTTTATTTCACTTAAAGTTAAATAATTAATAATTCAAGTATTCTCGGAATGCAAGTGGCACTCAGAGAGATTGGCAACTGTATAATTAGAAGATGTGATCCTTCTGATATAATCCCAGTAATGGAGATTAACCTCAAAACCTTGCCTGAACACTACTCTGATTATTTCTATGAAAGTCTGCTTGCTGAATTGCCTGAGGCATTTATTGTGGCTGAAGTTGAAAAAAAATTAGTTGGTTATATAATGTGCAAAATTGAATATGGTTTTTCAAACTTCAAAAAACTTGGATTTGTAAAAAAGGGGCATGTTGTTTCTGTTGCTGTTCTGCCTGAATATCGACAAAAAGGAATAGGCAGGGCACTAGTTGAAGAATCTATAGCAGGTGTAAAATTGAAAAAATCGGACGAGTTGTATCTGGAGGTACGATGCAGCAATAATGAGGCTATAAGATTGTATGAAAAACTTGGTTTTACAATAAAGCAGAGGCTAAAAGCATACTATAGAGATGGCGAAGATGCCTATCTTATGGCAATCGAATTTTCCTACTAGATTAAAATAAATTAGTCTGCAAAAGTGTTTAGCGTTATGACAAAACGACGCTCTGTTGGAATAATGATCTTTATTTTATCTATAGGTGGATTCTTTGTATACGCATACCTGCTGATGCTTTCAGAGTGGAGCCCTATAGTGCTTCAACTTTCAGTCCTTATGGCTGTGGGGGGCATCTTGGGTGTCATATCGTGGATAGGGTATAACATGGCAACATCAAAACCCCCGCCTTCTTCTTTTATAACTGATGACAAAAAGTAGCTATTTTGACAGTGTTGCATCAACAACAGCTTGGTAAAATCTAGGGCCTATTGGCCTGACAATTTTTGCGCCAAGCACTTCTGATTTGACATTGATGACCGACATGAAATGGCTAGTAGCTACAGCGGCTACTTGGTTCTTTTTGTCTGAATGTATGTGACAATAATAATGCAGTATCCCTTTTTGTTTTAATGCCTTTATTGCAGAATGTAAAAACTCATCTGATCTCTCAGGAAGCAACATCAAAACTCTATCTCCCGTTCCAGCAAGTCTTTTTTCTATAATGTCAGATGCATCTCCTTCAATTGATTCTATCGTGCCTTTTAGCTTGTTTATGGCAATATTTTCCAAACAAAGTTTTGCTGCATACGGATTGATATCTATGTTGTAGACATGACATCTCTTCTTTTTTGCAGCAACGATAGAAAACATGCCTACTCCGCCAAACATATTGATAACTATCTCACCGTCACTTACCAAGTCGGCTATTCTGAGGCGCTCGGTTGCAAGCCTTGGTGAAAAGAATGTTTTCTCCACATCAACCTTAAACCTGCATCCGTGCTCTTTGTACTCTGTTTCAGTACTGTCCTCTCCTGCAAGAAGTTCCAGTTGGCGTATGCGATAATATCCTTCCACGGGAGATGATTGGTAAAATATGGATTTGGCTGTCTTTACTTTTTCTAAGAGAACTTGCCCTATCAATTTTCTTTTAGGAAGCAGAGAATCCGGGATTCTCAATATTATTTTACTTCCTATTTGATCAAAGGCTCCGTACATCTCTTCAGTTTCCTCTGGCGTCAATATGCTTGCCATTGCTTGTTTTAGCATTTTTGTCAATTTCTGTAGTAGAAATGTCCCGTCTGTTTTTGCTCTCTGTCTAATCTGCTATCTGATTTGTTTACTCTTGGCCTCATGCTTGTTTCATCTCTTCGGTAAGTGATGTCAAGTGACTTCAAAAACTGATTCATCCCATCTGCTTTTGGCATAGGAGCTGTTGCATGGCCTTCTCTACCAGGGTTACCGTGAAAGATTACAAGCGAATCTGAGATTAAATCCATTAACTGAATATCATGATCAATTATTATTGCTGACTTGCCATAGGAGCGAACAAATCTTTGAATTAGTTTTGCCATGGCTATTCTATCTTCTACATCAAGAAATGCAGATGGTTCATCAAGTGCATAGAGATCTACTTTCTGTAGAAGGCAGGTAGCAATTGCTACCTTTTGAAGTTCTCCCCCTGACAAATTCTTAACAGATTTGTTGTAAAGTTTTTTTATTTTCATTGGTTGCAGAATTATTTCTTCTTCTGTAGTGCCGTCAATTCCGCCATTGTTTGCTTTTTCTAATAACGATATGACTTCTACATCATAATCATTTGAAAGATATTGCGGCTTGTATGCTATCTTTATTTGGGTATCTAGTGTTCCAGATTCTGGTTTTTCAACACCAGCTATCATCTTCATCATGGTTGTTTTTCCCAAGGCATTGGCTCCAACCATTCCTAACACTTCATTTTTACGTACTCTGCCAGCATCAACAGTTAACGAAAAATGAGGAAACCTCTTTTCCAAAGAAGGATACTCTATAATATTCTCAGCCATGACAAATTCATCAGTTGAAGTAGATGCATCAAACTTGAACGCCGAGTCTCTGAATCTAACGTTCTCATTTGGCAAGTATCCATCTAAGAATACGTTTATTCCCACTTTTGTTGAAAGGACGTTTGCGACAATCCCGTAGGCTGCAGGTTCTCCATATATGATCTCGATAAAATCACTTAGATAGTCAAGCAAGGTGAGGTCATGTTCTACTACCATGACACTCTTTCCAATCTTTGCAAGGCTTTGAATGACACGAGCAACTCCCATTCTTTGGAAGACATCATTATACGAAGACGGCTCATCAAAAAAGTAAAAATCAGACTCTTTTGAGGCTGCTACTGCCACAGCGATTCTCTGCAGTTCTCCGCCGCTCAATTCGGGCAATCTTGTATCAAGCGCATTTTGCAAACCAAGCTCTTGGACCAGTTCTGGAATTTTGTTTCGCTCATCATATTTTTCAAGCAGCTCTTTTGCAGTACCGTCAAATGCTTTTGCGAGATTGTATACCTGTTGCGGTTTGATGGATGCTTTCAATTCCTTGTTTGCAATCTTTTCAAAGTGAAACTTTAATTCCGTACCATGAAAATTCTTCAAAATCTCACTCCATTCTGGGGGAGAGGAATAGTTGCCCAGATTAGGCTTGAGGTTTCCTGACAAAATGCCCACTACGGTACTTTTTCCTATGCCGTTTCTTCCAAGCAGGCCCATTACTTGGCCTTTCTTCAAACTGGGAATGCGATATAACCTAAACGCATTCATGCCATATTGGTGAATCTTGTCTGACTTGAGCTCCTCTGCTAAATTGACAATTGTTATGGCATCAAACGGACAAACTTTGACGCAGATTCCACACCCATTGCATATATTTTCATCAATCTGCGCTTTGGCAGTCTCTTGATTCAGTATTATACAATCTGCACCTGATTTGTTTACTGGGCAGTATTTGATACACTCCAGGCCACATTTTTTTGTCTGACAGGCGTCTTTATCAAGAACTGCTACGCGGTGGGTCATTGGCTAATCACGTCTTTCCTTAATTTATATCTCTATCAGGTAAGATTAATACAGAACATTATTGATTGAAATGATCAAGCCGGCCATAGCGTTGGGGTCCGACCCGGTCCCATTCCGAACCCGGAAGTCAAACCCAATGTCGCTACTGTGCTACTAAGGTGCGAGAGCCCTTGGGAAGCAGT
>JAJPKL010000005.1 GCA_021323705.1 Nitrososphaerota archaeon | reverse complement strand
CAGACCTTGACAACGTCAAGGTAGAGGTCATTGTACCTACTGGTTCAGCATTGACTGTCGAAAGACAAGTGCCTTCAGTTACTACAAACATTGTAGACCTAGGGTAGGAGAAAGTGATATGGGAATGATCACTACAAATCCATTTTTTTTACTAACAAGGATTTCAAAAAATACACGTTTTTTCATAGTAGGAAGTTTCATAGCATGCCTTGGTTTATTTTTATACGAATTACTTCCAGAATATCTTTTCATTCCAACGCTTGCAGTACTATATTTTGGACTTCCATCAATTGTGATAGTTGCAATCTTTTTGCTAGTGCCAAAAATGTTATCAAAGGGCATACAAGATGCGCCACAAGCTAACACAGGTCCATCTGACAACATGCAACAACCTCTGGTTGAGACGATTTCGCTTGAACAGACAAAGGAACAGGACATGATTTTACCAGACAACACGTCTGGTGGCACAGTACAAGGGACAATACAAAGCCAGATGTCAGCATCTGAACCAGTGAACCAGAACATAATTCAGGCTCCAGTTGTAGACGAGGTTGCCGTGCAGGAGATGGTTTCAAGAGCCATGGAGCCCATACAAAAAGACAACATGAGGATGCAGGACACTATAACTGACCTAAGAAGCGAGATAAATGCAATCAAGAGTAGCATGGATTCGCTGGCTTCAACGGTGGAATCCTCATTGACCGACCTCAAGTCATTCCAAGCCGAACTTGCAAATCCGCTAAATTTCATGCGAAAATATTTTGATTCCATGGATATCAAGTCATTGTCTGATCCTTCTCTTCCTTTGCATGTGGAACAACTGCCTTTATCAGAACCGGTTCCAAATTCGACTAATGAAAAAGATGAATCTGACATGGTCAGAACGGAAGCGCAAGAAAACAACACGAAGGGTAAGGAGAGTGTTTCGGGTCAGAATATGAAAGATCATGCAAGTAACGACATCTTTGCAAACGATTCCAACGAAGTGCTCACGTTTAAGCAAATGCTTGGCGGAAAACTAACCCTAGGTAAGCTAATGACGACGATCTCATTGATGGAAGAGATACTACAAACACTTGGAAGAGACTCCATTGATGTCCTAATTGACCAGTGTAAACTAATGGGCCTCAACCAGGAGGATGAACATATTGTTTACAATGTAATCAATATGATGGACAAGTCTGGTTTGTCCGTTAACGACACACTCATCATGTTATACAAGTTTGGCAAAGTGATGGGGATGAATGATAGAGAATCGGATTTGATTTATGCTAAACTGATGATGAATCACGGTAAAAGTCAAGAAAATGCAGTCATTGTGGAAAAGAAGGTAGGATAGATGGCGTCTGCAGTTTTTACCGAAGCTATCCTGATAGTAGCTTCAGTCATAGTGGCCGCCGGTCTTGCAGGAGTGGTGATGACAAAGGTTGGATCGTTCCAGTCAACATTCACCCAGACAACGGAGAATCAAAAACAGACTGTTCTTACAAGCATCAAGGCAATCTACCTCACCAATGAGACAGATACAAGCGTAAGCGCATGGGTAAAAAATATTGGGTCATATCCCATTACAAATCCCCAGAATACTGATGTCTATTTTGGCCAGGTCAACCAAATGCAAAGAATCCCATACAGCAATCCCACGTCAGGTCTGTCATGGAAGTTTGCAAGTAACCTGTCAGTATGGAACCAGACTAACACAGTGCAGATAGATATTTCAAACTTATCAACCATACAATGCGGCTCCACCTATGAGCTACAGGTGACTACCCCCAACGGAGTAAGTGATCAGCAATACACAAGGTTTTGTTAGCAGGGGAGGAGGCGAAATGGGATTAAGCATAGCAATTTCAGGTGGCATCGTGACTTTTTCTATTGTATATGCCATGATGTCTTTTTCAACTGTCGTAGATGACTCTACAAAGATAAGCACTTCACAGTCACAAATGTCAAATAATCTATTTGCAAGATTGCAGACAAACATCAGCATATCCAATCTGCAAGATGTTGGTGGTACAAGCCCTGCCACTTTTAAAATAACAAATACGGGAAACACGCTGTTATGGAATTACAATAGTTTTGATATGATTGTAACATATCAAGAAAACGCCACAGGCAATCCTGTGCTGACTGAGACTCTGAAATATGCAAATAGTTGTTCGGGGTTAGCTACAGGCAAGTGGTGCATCTCAAGCATTCAAAATGACAACATGCATCCTGGAATGCTTGACACAGGCGAGATTGCCACAATTGATGTACAACCATCACACCCTACACAAAGTGGCGGTACTTTTGCATTGGAATTTGGGACTGACAATGGTGTCACAACTTCAAGCTCGGTGATAATCACATGATGAAAACAATACCTACTGGTAATGAAGAGGTAGACAGGCAGCTCGCAGGGGGCATACCCACTCCATGCCTTATGCTGATAGAAGGTGAGCACGGAACGGGCAAGAGTGCACTTGCAGCCCAATTCATAAAGGGAATGTTGAGTTTGGACATGAAGGTTTTGTGCATTACTGAAAACACCGTAAAGGACTACATTGAGAAGATGAAGACGATTACCTTCAATTTCACCAAGCCGTTTTTGCAAAACCAGTTTTCGATACTGCCACTGCATGTGTACGGGGCAATGTGGTCTGAACGCCAATCATCCTTTCTGTTACCAATAATTGGCAGGTACATAAGCAGCAACGCCAAGAAATGTGATATTGTAGTAATTGATTCCGTCTCACTTTTGACTATGTATTCTGACGCAGATCAAATTCTTGACTTCCTGACAAGGTGCAAGTACCTAGTCTCTACAGGCATGTCAATCATACTTACCATGCATGCAGCCTCAATTCCGGAGGACGTTGCCTTGAGGATAAAATCCGCATGTGACGTTTACTTTTCCCTCAGTACCTCCAACATAGGAGGCAAGTCAGTAAAAGTTATGAAGATAATAAAACTGATAGGCTCCACATCACAGGCAGAGTCGTCCTTTGCCTTTGAGGTTGATACTAATTTTGGCATAAAGATCGTTCCGATATCCACGGCAAACGCCTAGAGGTAACCAAGATGAAACATAAAAAACAAGGAGAGTTTTGTCATGGGTTTTGATGTCTCTCTAATAAAAGACAGAAAGTTTGCAGAAGCACTCAAGAAATCACCTCACCTAGCTAACTATATAGCAACTTACATAGACCGAGGAAACCCCATACCGATATTCACGGAAAAACTAGAGGGCGAACATAAGAAACTCAAAGAGCCCAATCTCATCTATTCTATTTCTGACACTACATACATACATGTAAATCCTCACTCAAACTCAGCCGATGGGTATGTGGAATATGTAATTATAGAACCAGACGAGCCAGATAGGACTCTGATGGAGCAAGCAGACAGGCTTTTTGCACTCCATGCTGGCACAATGAATCCGCCAGTTGAGCTCACAGAACGCTTTAACATGATAGACCAGTACTTAGACAAGACAATATCTATCAGCAGTAACCCCGTGGATTATTCTAAAATTGATGTGATGAGGTCGAAAACCCTTCCCGTATACCAAAAGGATGTCGTCAATCTCAAGTACCATTTTCTAAGAAAAAGGGCCGGAATGGGCTTGCTTGACCCCTTCCTGACAGACCCACATCTGGAAGACATTTCAGTTGTCGGAGCAGGAAACATGTATGTCATTCACAAAATGTTCGGAGCCCTAAAGTGTCCGGTATTCCTATCGGTTGAAGAGATAGATGATCTAATAATTTCAATGTCGGAACAATTTGGAAAGACTGTGTCCCATGCAAAGCCAGTAATTGACGCAACCTTGCCAGAGGGATCCAGAATTAACATCGTGTTTGGCAAAGACGTAAGCAGGAAAGGAACAAACGCCACGATCAGAAGGTTTGCAAGTACTCCACTGTCCATAACCCAGATACTTCCAAGCAAGGCTCTGAATTCAACAGAGGCGGCATACTTGTGGATGATGATGGCAGAAGGCATGAGTGTATTTATCAACGGAGAAACAGCATCTGGAAAAACAACCACCATGATGGCCCTGACCGCTTTTATTCCCTCCAATTGGAAGATAGTAAGCATCGAGGATACGCCTGAACTTACTCTTCCGCATTCAAACTGGATTTCTGAAGTTACAAGAGACACGGGAAACCAAAACTCAAGTGTTACCATGTTCGACTTGTTAAAGGCTGCACTAAGACAGAGGCCAAACTATATTTTTGTAGGAGAAATCAGAGGGGCGGAGGCAAACATTGCTTTTCAGGCAATGCAGACAGGTCACCCAGTGGTAAGTACATTCCACGCAGCCAACATGACTGCATTGATACAGAGAATTACCAATCCTCCCATGAACATACCAAAGACCAATGTAGAAAACCTAAACATTGCATTGTTTCAGGCTGCAGTTTCTGGTCCAGATGGGAAAAGGGTAAGAAGGGTACTATCAATCAATGAAATCCTAGGATACAACCCGGAAGGAAACAATGTTATGTTCATCCCAGTTTTCAACTGGGACCCAGGGTCGGACGAAGTGAAATTTAGGGGAAAGGGAAGTAGCGCATTATTCATTTCCAAGGTGCTTGAGAAGAGAGGCCTCTCAAGAAAAGATGAGACGTTACTATACGAAGAGCTTGCGATGAGGGCCAACATACTAGATAAGATGGTCGAAAAAAAGATCTTCAATTTCTATGATGTCTACGATTCCATATCTCACTGTAGGGAGATTGGGTTGGAGGCATTCATGAAGGAGCTTAACATGTTATGAAGCAAAAGACGACACTTAAAGAAAAACTTGGGTCCATCAAGAGGGCTGACGACGAGTTTGTTTATTTCATGGCGTTTCTTTATGCGTTGTCTACAGGAGAAGTGGGTTCCGTCGACCTAATAAAGACCGCACAGTCTTCAGGATACGGAAAATATTCCAATACTTTCAAAGACGTTTTCAGGTTAGGAGTTGGATGGGGCTACGGCCTTGCAAGATCATGTGAAATGATTGCGTTAAAGTTTTCAGACAATGCTGATCCGATGAAGCAGTTGCTCGTAAAGCTTGCCCAGGTTATACGATTGGGAGATGAATTGAGGGTATTCTTTACAGATGAAATGTCTGCCACCATCCACAACTTTACAATAAGGTATGAGCGCAACTTGGAAACGCAGAAACTCTTCCTTGAAATGTTTTACACCATCTCGTCCACAGCTGTATTTATGATATCTGGAAATTCTATCATGACAATGCTTATGGGAAGTACGGATTCCCAGTCTGTATTTATGATTTCGTTCATAGGTGTGATTGTAAGCATGGGCTCATTCATAGTTATCATGTACATGCTGTTTCCAAGGGACAAAATATCCGTTGGAGACTATTCAAAGTCACAGAAATTCAAAATGCTGCTCTACATGTCAATAGGAATGGGGTCTTCTGTTGGAATCGTGCTGGCCATCACCAATGTAATTCCGCTTCCATTGGTTGCAGTGGTTGCAACAGCGCCGTTATTCATTCCTGGATATTACGCAAAGAAGATGGAATCAGATCTACAAGCTCTGGATGAATGGTATCCTTCCTTTATCCGACATTTTGGGGAGATATACATGATGGTGGGATCAATGGGTCAGACGCTTGACGCAGTTCTGAGGAGCGATTTTGGGCCGCTTCAGAAGCAGATAGTAGCCTTCAAAAATCGCATAAAGAACAGGATAAGGCCAGAAACTGGGTTTGAGCTCTTCTCACGAGAGGCCGGCACATCAATCATAGTGTCAGGAAACACCATAATGGCAAATGCCATGCAAAAAGGTTCAAACATGAATGAGGTTGGAAACAAGGTTTCTGAGATCTCACTAAAATTAAACGAGCTTAGAGCAAAAAGAAGACAGACATCAAGGACATTTGAGACAATCGTTTTGGTACTCCATGCTCTGACCATGGCAATTTTCGGCTTGATGAACAAGCTAATTGAGATTTTCCACACAATGATCACTGGGACACAGATTTCAAACAACGCTATCACCCTCAGCCCAATTGATCCGCATTTCATGGCCATAATGATGCCATTTGTTATAATAATCACATCTGCCATCAATGGTTTGGCAATAAAAGTAGGACAAGGAGGGCTTTTCAAGACAGTCTGGTTTAACATAGCCATGCTCAGCTCTTTGGGCGGTGTCGCAATGTATGGTACAACCATGGCACTATCAAAGTTCCTAGAGAACCACATACTTGACATATCAGGCGCAACCACTCATATGATATTATTTTTGAAATTCTTCTGATTTACAAATAGTGTGTATATGCTATGGATTTAATTGATCTGTGTGGGGTAAACAGACTTGGCAAGTAGCTTGTTAATTGTTTCTATTACCTGCTTCATATCAAACGGTTTGTAGACAATAGCGTCTGCTTTTAATTCTTTTAATCCATCTATTGTCTCAGGCCTCACATCTCCTGTTATCATTACAAGTATTGCATGAGGATTGATTTGGCGTATCTTTTTTAGAACGTAAAAACCGTCGTATCCTGGCATCATGACATCAGAAAATACCAAATCGGGGAAGATCTTTTGATACATCTCAACGCCCTGATTGCCATCAAATGCCTTGCCTAGCACCTTGACGTCGCAGATTTCAAGAAATTCTGCAAAAAGATTGACTGTGTCCTCATCATCATCAACGATTATGGCAGTACAACCCTTCTTTGACACCTTGCCAACATCAAGCATATTTTAGATATTCTTGTTATATATCTAATATTAGGTAGGTTGTCATTTTTAAACAAACAAAACAGAGACTTTTAGTCTAGTATAAGCCTCAAAAGGTAACTATTTTTAAAACTATACACGAATCTGCATAGTGCCAAAAATTCTTGGAATAATAGGAGGGGGACAACTTGGTATGATGCTAGTTGAAGCAGCAAAAAGCATGCCAGAGCACATCTCTAAAGTCATAGTTTTAGACCCGACAGAGAATTGTCCTGCCGCAATAGCAGGAGCAGAACAAATTGTTGCAGACTTCAAAGACAAAAATGCCATAGTTGAGTTATCTCTCCAGTCCGACATCATAACGTACGAGATCGAATCCGGAAATAGCGAGGTACTAGAGTCATTAAAAGCGCCTGTTTCTGTAAACCCATCACCTGCTACTCTTAGAATAATACAAGACAAGTTCATGCAAAAGACTTTTCTTAAAGAAAATGGCATAGCAGTACCAGATTTTCTTCCAATAGAATCACTTGACGACCTGAAAAGAAAGGTGGGGTCATTTGGATACCCCATCCTTCTAAAAGCAAGACGCGATGCATATGATGGCAGGGGAAATTTCAAAATAGAAAATGAAGGTCAGATTGAATCTGCATTTAGGCTCTTTGAGGGCAAACATATGATGATTGAGAAATGGGTTGATTTTAAGATGGAAGTATCTGTGATTGCGGCACGCAACACTAACGATGAGATTGCCACATATCCTGTAGTAGAAAACATTCATAGCGAAAACATACTGGAAACTACTATCGCGCCTGCAAGGATAGATTCTAAGATAGCAAATGATGCAGAAGATATTGCCAAAAAGACAATGGAGGTACTGCACGGTGCGGGAGCATTTGGAATAGAGATGTTTGTCACACATGGCAATCAGGTATTGATTAACGAGATAGCCCCGCGCGTACACAATTCAGGGCACCATACGTTACAGTCTAGCGATACCTCGCAGTTTGAGCAGCACCTCAGAGCAATCTTAGGTCTTCCCCTTGGAAGTACAAGGCTCAAACATTATGCAGTAATGCGCAACATACTTGGCCCAAAAAACTTTGCTGGCAGATACAAGCCAATTACAATAGAAAATCAGAAAGGAGTTTATCTGAAGATGTATAACAAAAACGAGGCAAAACCGCAACGCAAGCTTGGCCATATTAATGTCATAGATGTTGACGATACAAGAGATATTGATGCGCTCATAGACAAGGCAGAGAAGATACGAGATTCAATAAAGTTTGAACCCTTGCACTGAGAGGTTATTTCTTGGCAACAAGGGCGTATATGCCACCAACCCCATACGCTGCAGCTATCATAAGTCTGGATACAATTACTGCTATTGTTTGATTTGATACAAATGACGTGTCAACAAAAACAGCAACAGGAATAGCAACAAGAGAGATTGCACCCACAATTATTTGCTCGTGATTTGCAAGACCGCTGTACTTTTTCATGAATATGTAGGTTGAAGTGTTTCCCAAACCTATTCCAAGCAATATCAGGTATTGATACAATGGTGGAAAGGCTCCGATTGCTGCAAATGGTGCGGCCCAGCACAGTCCGTTGATTGCTTTTATCGGACCAGACCATTTGACACTATTTTTCATTCTGCCTCGTATAGACTGAAGAATGTATCGGAACTTGCCAAAGATTACTCCAAATGTTATGGCAAAGCTTCCAAGCCATATTATTATGTAATAATAAAGCGGACTCTGGTGCGCAAACGCCATCTCACTTAGAATGGAGGCAGAGCCAACAGCTATTGCAACCCCAACGAAAAGCAGTCCAAATGCACGTCTTACCTCAAGTGGCGAGTCTTGCATAAAGAATGATAAAATTTTTCTTTTACATAATTTAAAAGTTTGAATTGTTATCCAACTATGGCGATGGCTATAAGATCTATCGGGTAGATATTTTTTATAAAACCTTATTAAAATTCGATGTTGCATAAACCCATGGAATATTCAAAGAAATTTGTTGTTGGAATCATCATGGGTTCAAGCTCAGACAGCAAAGTGATGCATGCAGCAGCACTAGTCTTGGATGAGTTTGGCATAAAACACGAAGACCAGATAGTATCTGCTCACAGAACCCCTACAAGACTTGAAGACTATGCAAAACACGCCGAAAGGGAGAGGTTTAAAGTAATAATTGCAGGTGCTGGAGGGTCTGCACACTTGCCAGGCATGGTTGCATCTCATACAATAATACCGGTGATAGGAGTTCCAATAATGGTTTACAATGACAAGGGTAATTCAGACCGTTTCAAGTTTTCTGCATTTGGCGGATTGGACTCACTTTTATCAATATCAGAGATGCCTACTGGCTCCCCAGTAGTGACGGTAGGTGTAAACAAGGCAGCAAACGCTGGACTTTATGCGGTCAAGATACTTGCAAACGAGTCTTCTAACCTGAAGAAAAAGTTAAGAAAATACAAAGAAGAACAACACAAATCAGTGCTTAAGGAATCAGACGAACTGCGAAAACTTGGATTAACTAGATTTACGAGTAAGAAATTTAAAAAATAAAAAACCTCAAGATTTTCCTATACCTTCAGATCAGAGATTTGTACAAGATGCCTTGAAAAGTATATTGGATAGATATTGCCGGTACCAGGATGAGTATAGTTCCACCTCTTGTCATCAGAATTAATCTTTGTAAATTGTTCTGCAAATTCTGGAGAAAGCATTTGATATGCAGCATCGCCTATTGTAGTCTGATTGGGCTGGGCAAGGGGCAGTATTTTTGAAACTATTGTGATGCTGTGTCCAATAAGATCAGGGTCAGAGCCAAGAAAGACTATTCGGTTCTTGCCCGCATCTATGCCAATTCGCACACTTATAGTTGGCAGGCCAAGGCTTGCAAAGATTGGGTTGAGGGAGTGCTTTATCAGCATGTTCATTGAATGTGCACATCGTATGGCGTTTTCTGCCATGTTCCCAAACTCCTTGAGTTCTGGAAAGAAAGCAATCACGGCATCTCCTGCATATTTTAGCACAAAACCTGCATGTTTGGATGCTATCACAGACATTTCTTCTGAGAACACTTTGATCAGTCCTGAGAGCTCTTCTGAGGTGAGCAAAGTTGCAAGCTTTGTTGAACCCACGATATCTACATATAGGATTGCGACGTTGATTTCTTGCTCTGGCCAGAGACTCAAGAATCTGCTTGCCACATATTTTAGAAAAGCCTGCGAATACGAGTCTGACATCTTCATTTTGTATAGTGAAAAGTTCCTCTTTACTCTAGTCATGCTTTCTATCACTACAGAATCATCAGCAGAGAGGATTTGAAATCTTTCAATTGGTTTTACGTGATAGATAACTGATTCAAGCACATTCAACGGAACAAATTTTTTCTCAAGTACGTCATAGTATCCCTTCTCTCCTTCGATTTGTGGGGGAACAACCTTGAGATTTTCAGTGGTAAATCCAAAGGGAAAAGATGTGTTTTGATTCTTTGCAGCAGTCAATATTACATTGTCATATTCATTGAGTGCAAGCGCTTGTTCATTTTCAACGCCAGAACCAATATCTATGACTCTAGATACCGGGAAAATCGTAATCTTGCCTGTTTTTGAGTTTGATTTTATTATCTCAACTACGTCATTTTCAATGTTATCTGGAACGGTTACCTGTACTACATACTTGTCCTGAAATTCTGACCTGTACATCTCAGTGCCTTTTGCAGCGTGGACTTTGGAACCTACTCCTTTACCTCTACCCTTGACCTTGGAGATATTTACGGATACGTCGATTATCCTAAGAGCATCGCTTACTCCCATTAGGTCATTTCTAGGAATTTCTGCTTCAATTCGTATCATGAGTCTAGTCTAGATAAAGTGCGATTCCTACCAAATTTAAACCAGTGTGTAATTTCTCACGTTTTAATTCATTATCAGATTATAAGAAAGATATCAATTCGTGTTTAAGATCATTGTCTTTGCAAAGATGTTTTGTAGTGCAGATAAAAAAACTCTGGTATGATAGATAAATCATTTTACGTGCAACGAATATGTCCATAAGGAAATCTTGAGCCAATTAATTGCAAGATAGTGCTTTTTTTCATAGCTTCTGCAGTCGGCAACACCCGTACAATCACTTTGTTCTTTTCTATCGTTATTACAATGTTTTCAAAAACAGATTTGTATTTTGTCACCTTCTTACCATCATTAGTAGACATAAAACCTTGAGGAATCAACATGCCGTATTGAATTAATGTGTTAACCTTTCTATAGCCTGACGTTTGTGGTATGTTGTTCATACTTAGAATGTCTGAAATTACCCGCGGTTCGTCAAGAACTGTATTTAAGATATTTTTTTTATCATAATCGCCAACTGATTCAAGTATTACTTTGGCCAGATTCTCGTCCTCTATGGTAATCCAGTTTCTGTCATTGTGTTTATTTTCTTCAAGTATGAATATCTTGTCGATGATCTGCTTTTCAATGGTATCAGTCTTGTTGCCGTATAATTCCTTTAAAGCAAAATCTAATTTTTGAAAGTCTTCAATTGCATCACTAATTGTCACCCCATACCTTTCAAGTATGGTGCTTTGTATTTTTGATAACACTCTCTCTCCTAGTGCACTTTTTAGCGCATTTTCAAACGACTGTCCAATAAGCATATCAAGTCCTGACATGGCAATCTATAGTTTCAATATGGATAAAATTGGAGACGTGTAAGAAAATATGACAACAGGGGTCCACTCCAGTATGTCGAGAATCTGAACTTAAGTAAAGTATCTGGAGTTAGACCATATGTAGCTAAATAATAACTTTAATGTGTAGACCATCGATAAAGAATCAGTCCACATTGCAAATATGTCCTGGGATGGCTTGCTTGGGCTTGTCATAAAAAGCAATAATTCGTCGTCATCTTTTATGATAAAGCAGAGTTCCTCTTTTATCTTGTTTGGCATTTTTTTTGCTCTATCTTTTAATTTCCCTTTAAAGATGTAGGGGGTGTTTTTTGAAGAGGATGAGATGAGCTGCGATTCCACTCTAGAATCTTCCATTCTGTCCAAAAATCCAGAATGATAGAACTTCATGAAATCCTTCTCAGAGGCAAGAACTTGAATAGATTTTTTTGCATCATCTATCATATCGCCTATCTTGCTAGTCATTTGATTTATGCCCTGCAGCATTTGGAACTTGCCGTCTTTGACATAGTCTTGTTTTATGTTGTATCCAGGAAGCACGTTCCAGAGTTCGATCAAGCTTTTCTCTTGATTTTCAAGTTGCTTTACTCTCTCTTTTTCAGCATTGATAAGAACATTGATTGCCTTTTCTAACGGCAAGGCTGCAAATTTTATAGGATGCTGAAAAGAGGCAAGAACTATTCCCCTGTTTTGTAAATTGGTAAGAAGGTGATAAGTCTCAGTCCTTGGTATCTTAAGCGATTTACTGACTTGAGTAGCCGTGTTAGGTCCTGATTTTTCCAAAAATAGAAATACCTTTGATTGATTTGCTGTGAGACCAAATTTAGACAACTCAATTCGCAGTTTTTCAACTAACATTTCATAATCATATGATGTTGTCTCTAAACTGTCCATCTTTGAATATGCGGCCATGTCAATTGTCATCAATACCAGTCAAACGATAACAGTCTTAGCAATCAGCGTGTAACTAAATATTACATACAGAAAATCTATTCGTCCCGACAAGTTACAAATGTAGTTATCCTTCATGATATGGCCACATCATCAAGAAATAACTACAGGTTATCATTTCCAATAATGGAAAATAGGTTTTATATTTTAGACTTGCAGTAAATTTTTTATGAAGTTTTTTTCTTCGATGCACGATCCAAAAAGTAAGAGGTATGCAATTTACTATTCTGTGGTTCTTGTTGCTGTGACTGGAGTTGTAATATTCATGACTCTGCAAATTATTCATCAAAACCCGCTCCAAGGTTCAATGACTTTCTTTGAGGGGTTTTTCTCTCTGTTCATGCTGAGCCGAAATGAGGTAGTCGGAAAAGCCCTCATGTCACATCTTGCAAATATTTCAGCATTCATAAGACATTAGCTAGCTTTCTGAGCTAGACATTTTTCCCCTGATTCCGGCAAACTTGTCTGCAATATTGATTCGCTCAGATATTCCTTCCAGCATGTTCTTCTTTTTCAAGACTACAAATGCTGCAGCCGCTGCGCCTGGGATCACAAATAGTATTGGGCTAAGGCCCATTATTGAAAATCCATTTGATTGGCCACTATTTTGTGTAGATTGTCCTGAGGAAGCGGCAGGTACTAAGGGAGCATTGATGTGTACTTGTTTACTAGCAGTAACTATCTGGTATGGTCCTCCACCCACTTTTGCTTGGATTGTAACTGTATTTGGATCATTTGTGATTAGTGAAAGAGTTGCCTTGCCATCCTTGTCAGTCACAGAATCTTTATTTTGTATTGTTCCGCCTGTGATTAGCCAGTCTACATGTAGTCCTACAAGAGGCAAATTATTGTATGTTGCAGTAGCAGTAGCAGCGATAGGAGAGTTGTTATCAGCATAATCATTTGAATTAATGGTTACGACTGGTGTGAAACTTGTTATCGTTACATCAAACTTTGACAGTGGAAGCTCATTGGCAAGCACTGCTACTTCTGCAGTGCCTCCTGCCTTTGCATTGGCATCAAACGTGGCATAGTAAGAGCCTTGCTTGATCTGCACGTTATCAGGAACACTGAGTATGGTTGGATCACTTGAGACAAGTTTGATGTTAATATCCTTGTCAGCCAATATTGGGAGTTGTTTATCATCTAATAACTCAATTGAAAATAACAATGAATTGTTTGAAGTAATTTGATCTGGATATCCAAGCATTATGCTGCTTGGTTTAGACAATGCGCCTGTAACAATGAAGCTTGATGAATAATCAGGTGTTGTAATGGCTACGTTTTGTGTTCCGCTCTTTAGCAAAGTCTCGTTAGCAAGAAACACTGTCTCACCTTTTGGAACGGTCACCTGTATTGGTGAGATTGATTCTTGCGGTGAGATGAGGGCCTCAAAACCATTCTTAAATGAACCAAGTGCGCCATTGTTTGTTGTATATACTGCCATTGGGAATTGCGTATTTGGCAAAACCGTCGTAAGAAGAGAACTGGCTACCAAACCTGAAGTTGTTGGAGAAACTGCCGCGACAACTGGTGTTACCTGTTGTGGAGTACCAGAGACAACATTGAGTGTGATTGGATTTGCAGCAGTGCCAACTTTAGCAAAGACAAGCGCAGATTGGGCTCCATAACCCATTTTTACATTCGGTACAGAAACTGTAGATGTATCAGAAGAATCGATTTCAAAAGAAAGGTCAGACTTGGCAAGTGCAGGCAGACCCATAGAATCCTTCAATGCCAGTATGCCAATTAATTCGTTATTCCCTGTTGCAAGGATTGGAAGTGGATAAAAGCATGGCGTTTTGTCATCTATGATGAAGTTTTGCGCAATAGCAACAATCTGAACTTGGGATGAAGATGTTGAAATTGGGTTTAGTGCACAAATTGAAGATAACGTGCTTGTTGCAGTCGTGGTTCCTGTTGCAGTTGTTGAACCAGCTGTTGTGGTACCGCTTGTTGACGTTGTACTAGTTGTAGTGGTCGTACCGCTTGCCGATGTTGTACTGGTGGTAGTTGTAGTACCAGTAGCAGAAGTTGAGGTGCCAGGTGCTGTTGTGCCTGTAGTTGCGGTGGTGCTGGTCGTAACTGTCATGGCGGCAGGGATTGTACTGATTGCATAGCCTTTGGCTGAGATGACTACATTGTATGTTGCATTTACTCCCGCTGTATACTGTACAGGGACATATCCCCAGTAGGATCCTTTCTGGATAACCAGTCCGCCGTTTACCTGTGCAGATGGGCTCTGACCGCTTGTATTAATCGATGATGTATCGTTTTTATTTACGATTCTAACCGATACTGGAATGTCATCTTGGGCCAAAACAGGATTTCCTGCAGAATCATGTAACTGTACTATTATGTAGGACACTGAATTTTTATCGACGTTTACTACAGGAGGATACGCATAAACCTGGAGTGTGTATTGTACTGCATTGTTATTAACAGTAACAGAAGTAGATACAGGCTGCATCGAAGGCGCGGACGCATATATCTGGGCGGTGCCTGGTTTTATCGCAATCAGTTTTTCTGTGGCATAGTAGGAACCTTGTTTTATTACCATTTGGGTCTTGGCTAGACTTGTAATACTACTATCTGACACGCTTAGTTTTATTGGAGTGTCTGCAGACACTGGAGTTGGAACGCCATCAGAGTTTACCGTTTCTACAGATACATAGCCTGTGTTGGGCCCTGTCGTAGAGAAGGTCTGCGGTGTAGCTTTAATCAAAAGACTTGCTGGCGTGTGTGAATCTGAATAAATAGTGAGTGGTATCTCCAGTGAGGCAAATCCTGATGCTGCCATGTTAATTGTTGCCTGGCCTGCATTTAGTGCCCTGACCTTTACATTGAAAACATTATGGGAAGCATCTTTTTCCACTCCTAGAATCTGAACTATTGAAGAATCAGACGAGGTGGCCACTAGATTGTCAATAGTATTGTTAAATTCTTTTGGATAGACCTGAATTATACCATCAGTATTTGCAATTATTTTATTTGGTACAAGTGTGGTATCAAGCTGGTTTCCACTGTCCGCAAATACATAATGTGGGAAAACCATCAACATGACAAATAGTGCGGTTACGATGTGATATCTCAAATTATTCATATGTAATTGCAGAGTCGATATAAGAGGCGGTATGACATTGCAAGTGACATACTATTTGGACGGCTGTAAAATGGCACCAATGTTTATCACATGAAGTTGGATCATACCAATGGCTGCCATGCTGATTATGGTAAGTAACATTGAGAACAAGAATCCTCCAGAATATGCACCCTTTGTTATCTTTCCAATAAATAGGCCCGAAAGCCATGCTTGGGCAATTATGGCAACAGATACAACATCAAGCAGGTTGCTTGTGGTGTCAGGCGGCTGTGGTACACCTGTATTGTGAACTAGGTTTTTCTCTTTGTCTATATCTGTAAAAGAATCGATTGTCAGTAATGTAGTAAATCCAGTAATTACAATTAACATAAAACCAACCATCACATATGGCTGCAACATATCGCGCTTGGTTTTTGTAATGTCGTGGATCTTTTCACTGGCATCGGCTAGCGAGTCAAGCGTATTGACGTTTCCGCCTCCAGCAGATATAATTTCAAATAGTATCCTAAAGGTTATGAGTACCTGAAAGTTTTTGACTTCTTTTTGCAATGTCTCAAAAATGTTAGAGAGTGGAATTCCCCATTCAAGCTTGTTTGCAATCGTATTTGCTACTGTATTAAATGACTTGAAGTCCTTTCTCTTGCATGCATGTATTATGCATTTTTCAGGACCCATTCCAGCCTTCCTTGCCTCTGTGATATCCCTGAGAATTTGCGGGGTTGCCGCTTCGGCATGAAGGTTTGCCATATAGATCTTTTTGAATTTCATTGCAGGCCATATCGAGCCTACAACCAGAGAACAGCCCAAGATGTAGGCATTGACGTTCATGCCTGAAAACACATTACCTATAATCAATACAAGAGCTACCAAAAATGGTGGCACCATGAACTTCAACAGGCTTTTCATTTTAATCTCTTGAACATTAGAGGAATTCATGTTTTGCACCATCTTCATAAATGCAATTGAGATTATTGGTGAGAAAACAAGTAGGAGATACGGAGGCTGTGAGCTGTTTGTTGTACCAGAGCCTGTCAGTGGGTTTGAGCCAATTGCTGCAACCAAGATAAATACTGCAAGTATGACTATCTGCATCGTAAGCCAGGCGTGAACTATGCCACTGAGCTTTTCTACAGATTGTTTTTCTGAGCTCTCAAGCCTTTCGTATGCACTTGACATCTTGCTTTTTAGATAATTGATTACGTTGCCACCACTCTGAATGGCAGAGACATATCCTCCAAGAAACTCTCCCAGTCCGCGCGAGGACGGCTTGTCCTTTGCTTCGCCTAGTGCGGTAAGTGGGTCTATTCCAAGCAGATCAATTCGTTTTAGTATCTTGATGGTTTCCGTTTGAATTATAGGTAATAGGTTAAGATCCTTTATCTTCTGTAGTATCGTATAAGGCCCAAACCCACTTGATGCAAGAAGTGATACAATTGTAATAAAATAAGGCAGTTCTCGTTCTATCTTTTTATTCTGCTTCTTTTCATACTCGGCTTGGTCAAGTTTCTTTAAGGAAAGCAACCTTGTCAGACTCCTATTTCCATCTTCTGCATTAGCGAGTCTGGGTCGCGATAGTACTTTCCTACAATCTCGGCTACTTTTTTGTAATTGCGAATGTCATTTTCAAGCATCCATTTTAGAATTGAGATTCGCTTTTGGTATTCTGCCATTATTTCTCTAAGATCACGCCCTGTTGCCTCTGCCATTCTTTTGAAAAGAATGCTTTCTTTAAGGTCATCATCAAAGTAGTCAGTCTTTGGATTCCATGAAAATGCCGCATGCGATGACTCAGAAGAGGCAATCTCAGATACTGTAATGGCCCTCCTGCTGCTCTGCCCTGTCGAATTTTCTTTTACTCGTTTGATTACTACGGCGCAGTTCATAAGTGATATATATGCAGGTGGAATGTCCATTGGTTTTTGCTGCAATCTCTTTATTGCAGACTCGAGGCTGTCGGCGTGCATTGTGCACAGGCCTCCATGTCCTGTTGCCATTGCCTGAAACATTACATATGCCTCCGAACCCCTAATTTCTCCTACTACAATATAGTCGGGCCTGTGCCTTACACCTGCTCTTATCAAGTCATACATGCCAATCTCACCTTCACCTCCCAACCCAAAGCCACTTCTTGAAACAAGTGTAAACCAGTTCTCATGGTTTATGTTTATTTCAGCCACGTCTTCCACTGAGAAAATTTTGTAATCTGGATGGACAAGACCTGTGATTGCGTTCAGTATTGTTGTCTTGCCGCTGCCTGTAGCACCTATTATGATAAATGACATCTTATGTTCTATTAGCATCCAAAGATAGGCTGCAATTGAGAGATTTATTGTACCAAACTTGATTAGGTCAATTATCGTATATGGGTCTTCTTTGAACTTTCTTATAGTAAAGCTTGTACCCTTTGGAGTCACTTCTTTTTGGTAAAGGACTGAGATTCTGTGGTTTCCCTGCAGTGCAAGGTCTGAGATTGGAAATGCAGAACTGATGTGTTTTCCTGCTCTGAAAACAATTCTTGATACAAATGCGTTAAGAATATCATGCGATACGTATCGTATGTTGGTTGGAATGCTGTCATAGTTTCTGTGCCAGACAAAGATTGGCTTGTCAGTTCCACTGCAGCTGATATCTTCTATGCTGATATCGTGCATCAGCGGGTCTATGATGCCAAATCCGTTTACATCGCGCTTTAAGTAGTACTTTACCTTCTCCATGCTTGTGCTTGATTTATTCAGAAATACCTTCTCGTTGTCCTTTAGGACCATGTTTAGTTGGTCATCAAAGTTGTGGTTGTTCTTCAGCCCAGATGGGGATTCTAAGCTTTCTTCAATGAGACGATATAATTTTTGAAATATTTCTGTCTCTTCTGAATTAAGTTTTGATTCATCTACAAAATAGAGGTACGATGATTTTTCTGCATTGTATAATATATTGGCATAACTAAAAGGTGGCTGCAATGGATAATTTTTTACAATCTCATAGCCCAAAGGAATACGGGTCTGTTCTTCGTCAATGACCTGGCTTGCAAGAAAATTCTCAATCTCACTTGTTTGTTTTTGTTTATTATCTTTCATTTGTTATCCTCCAAAAATAAAAAAGAAGGGGTTTGGGCATTTTTGGCCCTCCTAAGATTCGGCTTGTATAGTGACTGACTGTGGCGAACCTACGCTACCAGAGTATATGGCAACATTGCTATTTGAACCACCATCAACGGTGCTCAAGACTCCATTTGGAACTTGGAAGTAGACGATTGCTCTGTCACCTGGCTTCAAAGAGATTGGTCCAGATGCTTGTGCGAAGCATAGTGTTGGAGCATTCGAGTTGGTGCCAGCATACTCATTAATGGCGAAGTTAAAACCAGTCGCACAATTGCTAGAACTACCTGCCCCAAGGTATGTTTTCATCATTCCGTTGGAACCCGTTGTTCCCGTGTAGTTCAACTGAGATTGGTAGTTTGCAGGAGTAACATCGCTTGTACTACTGTCAACATACCAGTTTGCAAATGGCACTTGTGTACCACGTACACTGATCTGATCTACAGACAGTATTTTGTCTCCGCTATTCCTTATCTCCGCTGCACCCCAAGCATAGGTTGTAGTTATGCCCTTAGTTGCATTCACCCACACATGAACACCTTGAACGGCAAGACCCGAACTTTGGGAGTTGGTCTGGAAGAGACTTGTACCAAATAGTACAACGCCTGTTCCAAGTACAACTGACGCCACCAAGATGATCAGTGTGGTCAGCACAGCACTGAGCGCCTTTCTGTTCTTTGTTTTAAGGAACATATCTGTTACCAGAATTGGTAACAACCGGGTTATCTGATCTAGTATGTCTTTTTTGCTTACATATCAGAAGACGACGCAGTCCTGTACGCAGTAATGAACTTGGCTACAAGCTGTTTTAGGTCTGTGCCTCTTGCGCTGTTTTTAAATCTCTTGGATGTGGCTTTCGAGACACCTATCGCAACAAGGATTATTCCTGACATTTCCACTTTTTTTGCAATCTTTGAAAACTGCTCATTAATTCTTTCATAACCAGAAGGATGCCCATCAGTAATTACAAAAAGAAATTTCTTTTCTCGCGGGTCCAAGGCAAGTATCTTGTATGATAGTTCGATTGCATCAGGCAACAACGACAACCCGCTGTTTTGCATACCTCCAAGCCTTGCTTGGACCCGTTGATTATATCTCTCGTTGAAATCTTTTAGAATCTGAAAGTTGTTGTCAAAGCTGTACATGGCCCATGCATCGGGCCTTCCAGCAAGTTCGTTTGCTGCCTCTGCAACACATATTGCAAATTCCTTGATATGATCAAACCGCAAATGCATGCTTGCACTTTTATCAATCAAGATCACCCAAGCCTCTTCTACTCTCCTGTCTTCATACCTTTCAAAAACCTCAACTACTCTTCCTCTTGATGCAATGGACTGAATTGCCATCTGCATGTCTACATGTCCAACCTGATCTAATTTTGGAGAATCGGTTAAATTCACAATCATTCGTATTTGTTGTTTAATTCTTCGCAGTAACGGAAGTATTTTTTCTCTAATTTTAGTAAACTCATGGAGATCTTCTTGTGATACCACTATAGAATCAAAATGAAGACCTTTCAGGTATTTTTCATACCGTTTAAGAAGTCTAGTCCTTGACTGCTCGCTTGTTTCCCATAATTCGTCCAATCTGGATACGATTTCTCGAAATTCGTCATCAAGTTCAAATTCCGGGATGTTTTTTCTAGTAGATATGATGTTTGTAGTGTCATCATGTTCACAGAAAGGCAGTCTGTTTTTAGGCAACAAATGACGGTTTTTATAAAGCAAATCTGCAATTTCTACTAGATTTCTTTCATAATTTGCTTCATTTCCTATCTGTTTTATTGATAATATTATTTTGTTTAGCATGTTTCTATCTTTTACACCACATAGCATGGGTACTACCTTTTTGTAGCGATTGGCCGTCCTGGGTACGTCATTTTCTAATTTACCAAGTTTGTCATTTATCCCAGTCAAGGTCTTCCAAATTTCAGGATGATTTGATGAAATGTATTTTTCAGCAATCAAATCTTCGATAAAATCAATTACTGCAATACAGATTTCACGGGTTTTATTTTTCATCCATTTTTCATATATGCAATATCTTGAGACTGCCGCATGAGCTGCAAGGTGGTAAATCGAAGCTAGAAAAAGCGTCCAGAGAGTACATCTCTGCGCGGAAGTATCCTCAAACACAAACCCTTCAAAATAGAACAGTCCATTTTTGTATCTAGGCAATGGTATTGTGATGGATAGCTCTGGAAAACGGTTAATGGCAGGATAGTTGATCTTTCTTGAAAATTTCAGATTTGTAAGATCGGGCTTTTTCTGTGCAAACTCGTTGAATAAATCATACACGTATGCAAAAAAATCATCATTTTTTTCTAGATTCAAGACCCAGCTACTTTACGAATTATTTTTCGAACCATGTCTTGAACATCAAGATCGTCGCTTGTG
The DNA here is from genome assembly GCA_021323705.1 of Nitrososphaerota archaeon. Classification (GTDB taxonomy): domain Archaea; phylum Thermoproteota; class Nitrososphaeria; order Nitrososphaerales; family Nitrosopumilaceae; genus Nitrosotalea. Next base: position 19,147 of record JAJPKL010000005.1, on the reverse strand, counting down.
AGTGCAACTATTGTCTCCTCAGCCGCTTCTTTCAGTGTAGTGCCATCATGTATCAATTTGGCCCAGTTTACCAGATCTCCAACTGACGGACCATAAGGAATCTCGCCTGATTTGTAGTGTATCCTCAACTCTGCACCAATCTTTACTATCTTTTCAGCATCGCTTCTGCTTATGCCACCTTTCTTTTCCACAAGATCAATCTCTTTTTCATCAATTTTCTGTCCTACGCTCATATAATCAAAATTCAGCCAAACACTCATCCTTCTTCGCATGGCGGCATTGAGCGGTTTTGTTCCTGCAAACTCTGATGATACGGGGTTCATGCTTATTATCAAAAAGGCATCGTTGTGACGCGGAATTACCTCGTTGTCTTTTTCGGTTAGGACCATGTGGCCTCGCTGGTCCAGTATAGGGTTTAGTCTGGTTGCAATATCTTGCTTCATCATGTTGGCCTCATCAAGATACAGTATCCCTCCGTGCCTGCACCAGGACGTAATCAGTCCGTCAATCCAGTTTTCCTTGCCAAGGCCAACATATCTGCCAAAGAGGTCAAAGACAGATGTCTGCAGGCCACAATTAATCTCCCACAATGGCAATCCGCCAAGCTCAGCCACAAGATAAACTATGTGAGTTTTACCGGTTCCGCTTGGACCTATTAGGGCACATTGCTTGAAAAAGGCAAGTGATCTTGCAATCCTTTCCACGTAACGCTCCCCATTATCAAGATAGGGAGGTGTGTCTTTTGGTATGAGCTCTGAGATCTCGGAAGAAAAGGAAAATTTGTACGGATCTAGGTATTTTTTGATGTCATAGTTTTTTGAAAGTTCGCTGTTTGCTCTCTTTAGTTTTGATATCTGGATGTTTAGTGAAAAATTCTCGTTATTTACCTTTGACGTGCTGACCTCCTTTATATTCGAGCCTAGACCATTACTGATGTCATTCATGAGATGTTTGTTGGACCGTATCTAATCATATGTGATATGTACTATCAAACTACAGACAGGATGTTAAGTTTTGACAGTCGTTTAAGATATACGATATGCACCAGAAGGTAGAGATCAACTCATTTTCGGTAACAAAGCTAAAAGACGAACATAGTTTCTTTACAAAATACGATATTGAAGCCTCAATAGACGAGGTGGAAAGTGAGGAAGACCATGTCAGGCTGAAATACAAATTTGTCCTGCTCTCAAATCCAACCAATGTAAAGATAAGCATGGATGGATTTACCACGGTATACGGAAATCGGCAAGAGATATCAAACCATCTTGGTAACGATGAGAAAAACATACCACGCGTGGTAAATGCCATGTACCAAGAGATCTTTCCATACTTGTACATAACATCAAAGACTATGCAGATACCGTGTCCTGCATACAAATTAGCAGATATTGCCAAGACTAGTCAGCGTGAAGCAACTCCCTCTTTAGAACAACCAGAGGAGAAACATGTAGAGATGCAGAGGTACGACGATGCAAAATCAGTTGATAGTCTTGCAGATGCTGAAAAACAATCAGATTTTGAGCTTGAAACTCCAGAATCTCTAGTTCAGGAACAAAAAATACACACGGTTTAGCAATATGATTGGTATCATCAGATCTAATAAAAATGGTCTAACAAAATTTGGATTTTCCGATAGACGAGGTCTAACTACAGTTGTAACAACTGCATTGATGTTAAGTACTGTTGCGGTTCTTGGCAGTGCACTGGTTGCTTGGTCAAACGGCAATCTCAAAGTTTTTGAAATCGGTTTATCTACTACAGCGTCTAATGCTACAAATAAAATCTCTGAAAGCTTGGTCATTGAGAATATCGTATTTTGTTCTAACTGTGCTTCACCTAATGGCAATAATGTCATAAATGTAACACTAACCAACACTGGAACTCTTGGTATTACAGTTAATCAGATTCAGGTCAATGGTACTACCATAAACCAATTTGCAAAGAGCACTACCTTGCCTGCTAACATTTTACCACAAACTTCCTATACTGTATCAGCACAGCTTGCTGCCACTACACAGTGGAAGAGCAAGAGTCCAGATACTATTACCGTTACTACAGCAAGGGGTTCTGTATACACAACACAGGCGGCGCCACCATGAAATCTAGAAGAGCAATCAGCAGCGTGGTAGGAATGGTGTTTGCCATAATCGCACTAACAACTACTATAACATACATCTCATACAGCATGGGAATTTTAAACAACTTTAACCAATCAGTCCTTACAAAAAATCAGCAACTAACTGATGTGGACAAAGAAAAGTTTCAGATATCAAGTGTAACAATACCAAATGGAAAACTGAACATTACAGTTGCAAATACTGGTAGTCTTCCCATCCAATTCACAAAGATATGGATTCAGAATACTAGCACAACAGACTGGGTCAATAGCTATATGCCAACAAATAGTTTTGCTTCCACAGGTGGAGTGTTGACAAATGTAGGACAAAACATACCAGTATACATCAATGCGGCAAATTCGTATAATGTCAAATTGGTAACATCTAGAGGAAATACTCAACAGTTCAGTATGAATTCAGCTAATGCATCGCCATTAAATATTCAGTTGATGTTCTTTCCTGCAACTGTGGCAGGAGGATTTAACACAACATTGACCATGATAGTAACCAACAATAGTACAGGCGCCCTAACCAACATTACTCCTTCATCTTTACCATCTCCCACATATACCGGATCTGGTACTGCTCAATGTATAGCAAGTACAGTAAGTCCACCCAAATACAACATGTTAGCGCCTGGAAGCACTGCTGTCTTTACATGGAATGTCAAGGTCTCAGGCGCAGGTGGTGACACATGTACGTTTAAGCTAACAAAACCACTGCAAAATGGATATTCGCAAACAGTACAAGCAACAGCAACAGTAACAGTGGTACAGTTAAGCACAAGTAACTACGCAGTGTATGCTGGAACGTTAACAATGAATTATACACAATTTGAATTTACTGAAGGCAATAGTTGGAGTACAGGATGGCAGGTTCCAAGTACCAATCCTATTGCGTTCTCGTTAAGAATAACTAATAATAACGCCACTAGCGATTTTTATATCTCCAAACAATCATTCTTTTGGCTTGAAGATACTTCTAATGGCAATGGTGTCAACAATCAACCATTCTACATAGTAAATTCTGTTAATCTTTCTACCCCTATCACTCTTGGCGCATATTGTGGTGGTAGTGGAGATTATTGTTTAGAAATACCTCATGGAGGAGGCACAGTTACTGTTTACTTTGGAGCTACCGGGGTATCTAAAGGAGGAACAAATACGGCCAATTTACAATCTCAACATGGCTATGACGGATTTCTGCTTCTTTTCGGCAAATTTGTAAACTCTCAAACCCAAAATACTATTCAATATGGACAAAACATACCGTTTGTAGCAGTTCTCTCAAGCTAATCAAAGTTGACAAGCCAGTCTAGACCAACCTGTGTCTGTACGTTATCATCTGTTTCTGTTTTTATGAATCAGCGATTGTAACTTCAAATTACATACACACCTTCTTTATCTAAAAAGACCCATTTTTGATATAATGTCAGCGGAAGCTAACGTAGGCGACGATGAACTAGCCACTGCAGTAAGGTCTATGGAAGAGCTAGTCGACGAGGCAGTCCAAGTCTACGAACTAGAAAAAGAAAAAGCAAATGTCACAGACGACCTGTACAATTCACTAAAAATAATCACTGCTTACCTTGGCTTTTCTATCGATTTGGATCCTCGTCTCCTAAATCTTCCAGAAAACTCTAGAGCTACGCTGACACCAGTTTTGGATATAATTATAATAAAGCCAGATTACAAATCAGAGCAAAAAAGATTTGACCAACTTACCTTAGATGAAGCGTCCAAAGTTTTGCAGTATGCCATTCCACAGGTAATCAGTTTGGCAAGATCAGACAGAATTTCAAAGAGCAAAAAGTTATCATTTTTGCGAGAAAGCACCAAGGCACTAAAGCGGCTTCCAGGAACTAACGCGGAAGAGATGATAATAGGAAACGAGTCACTTCACTTTGAGAAGGCAGGTAGCTAAAATATGGAAGAAGGAAAAATAATGTCATTTCGAAATGTCATGGCCTTCAAATCTGCACTGGAAAAAGACCTTGAAGATCTAAAACGAAGATCAGAGGAATATTCAAAGACAATAGGAGAAAAACTCAGGGCAAACGATACAACAAATGAGGCAGACCTCTCAGACCTTCGAGAAAAAATTGCAGAACCTAGCGACCCAAAAAAGAAAAAACCAGTCAAGAAGAAAGACCAAAAAGGCAACTGGCACGACATGGGAGGAGTCTTCATCTATGATGGAATTGGTCTAAAGGGCGAACTTGAGATTTGCTTCAAGGCTTTGGAAGACGTAAAATCACGAATAGAAAAGTTACAAAAGATAAAAGAGTCAGTTGACGGCCTTGTTTCAAGAGGTGTCAAAAAAGACCTCGGATGCACATCTTTTCTTGGCCGCGACTTTTTACTTGACATGGCGTTTACAAAATCATCTTCAACCCAGACCAAGTTCTCATTCAAGTCTACATTCAAGGTCGATGCAGAGCGCCCTACCGAAATTATGGTTTGACAATTTTTTCATTTCTGTTTAAATGATATCGTAATCTGCCTATTTGCCAGCAAGTAAACGACGTAGTGTAATTTTACATTCTTGAGGCAAATAACCGCCAATCTAGTCACTAGGAATCGTCTACTAGAACAATGTGTCATATTTTATTACAAACAAGTCGATATTAGTTTTTGATTCATCGATCAAGTATGAGGATCGTACCGGTAATTGGTGGGGCAGTACTTACCATGGTTTCAATTCCATTGTATTACTTTGCTCCACATCTTCTGTCTCAGACAGTGCATTCCTTTGTATCTTCGATGATGGGAGGAAACACCTTGGGTGGAGCGTCAATGCTGCGCCAGATGGGGTATCCCCCTCTCAGTACGGTGATACCCATCGTACAATACATGTTGTTAGGACTGGCATGGGCTGGAATTGGTTTTGTAGCATATGGATTTGTGTCAAAAAAACAGGTGAAACCAATACCTGTCAAACTAGTCGCAGACAACCATTTCGAAGAATCCCGTTCAAACTCGCCACAAAATAATTTGCACGTAAAAAATACGCAAACAAATTCAGGTAGTGAGCAGGTATCGTTTGATGTAGTAAACAACGTTCTCTCAAAATTAGAATCCGAATTAAAAGACATCAAGACAGGTTATGAAAATCACCGACAGACAATCGAAGAAGAAAAGCGAACCCTTGAGCAAAAAGAAAGAGAGCGCATGGCAAAAATCATTGCCACTGGCGAAGTTTTGATAAAAGAAATCACTCCAGACAGATTTGAAGAGAGAGTAAAATATTACGTCGGACTGAAAAACGAAGACAGTGGACAGCCAATAGACCTCTCTTTGCTTGCAGAAAAATTTGAAAAGATGAAAAAAGTTTTGGATTCAAAAGGCAAAAGTGATCTTACTCAAGATGAGTACGATAGTTTTAGAAGATTCTTAGATTGATCAATTCAGAAAAATTATAGATAATCAAATATCAGACCATTTCCCAAAAAAGGAGAATTCATCACAAAAATGTGGCAAAATAAAATTCTCATTTCCACTAGTGGCAGATGGTATTTTTATACTTCACCGATTCTATTTAACAACAGAGAAATGGTCCGAGAAATCGCCCTCAATCAAAAAGGCATCTCCTTTTCAGAGGTATTTACAGAGTATCTATCCGACATCACACTAGAAGTTGAGGCAATCAAGTTGCGTTCCCTAAAAAACGACATCAAAGGAATAAATGAACACTTGGCCCGAATTGAAAACACCTTGTGGGATATTGCAAATGCAAAGCTAGCGCTGGCTGAAAGAGTCAACCGCTCACCAAATTAATCAAGTACAAAATTCCAGTGAGCATAAATCGTATGCGACATTCATCTTATGTGTAGTTCAAAAGTATAGATGTAACGAAACATATTTTTTATTGAATTTATAATTTTCTAAGAAATCTTACTGATAAATCCATCTCGTTAGTTATATGATATCATTACAGTTACTCTACAAGTGGTTTAGTTGCAAGACCAAGAGATCGCATCAGTGTTTCTCTCCGATTCGGAATCCAAATTATATCCATACAAAGTAAAGATGGAACAAGTAAAAACAGAGCTTCTAAAATTTGGCCTAAGCCAAAATCAAGCCAAGGTGTTCATCTACCTTGGAAAATATGGGCCAAAGAGCGCACCAGAGGTTTCAAAAGCGTTAGAGATACCACGGACTGAGACATATTTTATCATTAATACATTGCAAAACAAGGGAATTGTAACTGCGGAATTTTCAACGCCAATAAAATATTCTACATTACCAATTAATGAGGCAATTGTCACACTTGTAAAATCTGAGCAAGAAAAGGTAAAGATCTTGGCAAGCCAAGAGCAAGAATTGACAGAATTGTGGAATGACATTCCTGCTTTCATAGTAGAGACAAGCGAGACAAAAAAAGAAAAAATGCAGATGCTTCAGGGTACACCGCAAATAAACAGCAAAATCAAAAATATGATAAATCAAACAAAAGAAGAGATCTTTATTTTCTGCACTGAAAAGGACCTGTCAAGATTTTACTATGCAGATTTTCTAGAATTGCTATCTAGTTCAAACTCAGACTATAAGATAATAATTTCACCAACACAGAGAATGCCAGAACACGCCAAGCAGATGGACAAGGACAAGATAAAGATAATTCCAGGAAGCAAATGGGGAAACCTGTGTTTTCTGATTCGAGATTCTGATGAAGTTCTGTTCTTCCTTAGGAATTCTGACCATCCATCACACAATGTTTTTGCCATGTGGGCAGATTCACCACCGCTTGTTTCCTCCCTCCGCATGTTGTTTGAGCTATGTTGGATAAATTCCGAAAGAATGTACTGATTCCATTTCTGTGCTGAGATAGTACAGTCACAAAGAACTGGTTTTAATTGAAAAATGGTTTTATGCGACTAGTTTTAATTATCCACAAAAGCAAGCAAAAACATTGGAAATTAAAGACATTTTGTACAATGCAATTTCCGAATACCAGGAAAAAAGAATACTCTCAGACATTGCCCAAGGCGAGAGTACTGAGGCAATAAGCACAATCTTCAACCACTGCCTATCTAATCTAGACAAGGAAGAAGGAAACAAGCAATCTACGCTTGGCGCGCTAGCGGAAGGTCTCACTCATTATTTACTAACTTTAGCAATGATTCCAAGCCAGAGAAAGACCTCGTTCCAGTCAGTTGATATCGATGTTGCAATACCTGATGCCAGAACACTTTCTATAAATCCAGATGATGTAGTCGTCATATATTTCTCAAAGACTAACGAATTGGATACGATAAAAGAAAATGTAGACAAGCTAAAGAAGATACAGCCAAAATCAGATAACATATGGCTTGTAGCAGACAGGCCAATTCCAGTAAATGCAAGAGTATACACACTTGATAAAGAGCAGTTCAGTTTTGCAAAGATAATAAACGACCTGATAAGCTTTACAGCAGGCAAGAAACAGTCAAAACTTAAGATCTTTAGGATATAAGGGCGTTCAAATCAATATTTTTTTCTACAATATCTACCATCACTTCTGGTTTCTGGTAATCTTTTACAAAGGGAATTGTACCTAGAATTGGCAATCCTGTAATTTCATGTAACGTAGATGGAGCATTTCTTTCTGCATGTGTTCCATTTTCATCAAAATAATTGATTACCAAACCCTTGACAGGAATCTGGTATTTCCTACACATCTCAATTGTCATGACAGTATGGTTTATCGTCCCAAGAGTAGAGCGTGTTACTATAATCGTTTCAAGTTTCATTTGCTTTATCATGTCTGCAACAAAGAAATCCTTTGTAATTGGAGTCATTATGCCCCCGATTCCCTCCACTAGTACCATTTGGTGAGACTTTGCAAGGTATTCATATCTCTCAAACACTGGTGACATGTCGATTTTTACATTCAATATTTTTGAGGCGTCATATGGAGAAGTAGGCAGGGGCAAAAATACAGGGTTTACTGTTTTTTCATCATCTTTTACCTGAGCAGCCGCATGTAACAATGCCACATCCTCTGACCTGAATCCATTCTTTTGCGTTACACCCGTTGCAATTGGCTTCATCACGCCAACATCTATGCCATGTTTTCTAAGCAAGGCGGCAATTGCTGCAGTTATTGTAGTCTTTCCTACTCCAGTATCCGTACCTGTGACAAAGTATGATTTCATGTAGAACAATCAGAAGTGGTATTTAAGAATCCAACGTGAGATGTCACGCGTAAAAAGGAAAAGTTGACGCTACTTGACGCAGTTTGTGTCAAAACTGATAATAACTTGGTTAGGATCTAGTACCCATCAGGGTTGGGAGAATGAAGCAGGCAGATACTGAATTTCAGGTCGGCATTTTTGCCGCAGGCGAGGATTCGAACCTCTACGATTACAAGGTAAAATTAGAAAAAATAAAAAATGAGCTTGTCAAGTTCGGGTTAACCCATAACCAAGCCAAGATATACATTTACTTGGGGAAATACGGTCCAAAGACTGCTCCCGAAGTAGTCAAGTCACTTGGCATGCCCAGAACTGAGACATACTTTATTCTTAACACACTACAAAACAAGGGAATTGTAACTGCAGAGTTTTCTTCACCGACTAGGTATATGGCAATTCCAATTGAACAGGCCATATACACTCTAATCAATACCGAAAAAGAAAACCTGAACATTCTTGCAAGCCAAGAAAAGAACATAACAGAGATGTGGAAAGAGGTGCCCACTTTTGCAGTAGAAACAACTGAGATAAAACAAGACAAGCTTCAAACAATGGAGGGAACGGGGCAGATCTATTCCAAGATAAAAGATATGATAAGAACTGCAAAGGAGCAGCTAGTCATATTTGGAAGTGAAAAGGACGTGTCGAGATTTTATCATTCAGAGATAATTGAGATGATGTTCAATTCTATGGCTGATTCGAGGTTAATTATCTCGCCTGCTCTGCAGCTTCCAGATTTTCTAAACGAGTTTGACAAGAAAAGAATTAGGTTGATACCAAGTGAGGAGAATAGCAACCAGTGCTTTGTAATAAAAGACAATGATGAGATCATGTTGTTTTTGAGGAATGCGACACACCCATCACACAGTGTGTTTGCAATGTGGTCGAATTCAAAATCTTTGAACGAGCCCCTCAGCAAGTTATTTGAGTACTCTTGGGAAAGCTCCCAGCCATGCTATTAGGATAAGGATCTCTGCCGTACTAGTTCATTTGAGAAACAATCTACAAAACAGAATTACTTTTGATTTCTGGTAGATTTTTGTTTCTCTTTTATAGCAAGATACAGATTATGCACTTCATGGTATCCTGGATTGTGTAACTCATAAATTTCGCGCTTGATGCCAAAGCTTTCGATCACCTTCCACATATCTTCGATTGATTTTGCCTCAGTATTATCACGCTCCATGTTTTGATATCTATATGTAAATTGATAGGCGTTTGTCTGTACAAGTAATATACATCTAAAGTACAAACAACACAATTTTTAATGCGACTGGTGAAAAGGGTCATGTATGCAAAGCCGAGTATGGCACCCTTATACCCAAATGAAAGATTGGAATAGTTTTGATGTCATAGTTAAAGGAAAAGGAATGTGGCTTTACAATGCAAAAGGCGAACGTCTGTTGGATGGAGTTGCAAGCATGTGGTGCAATGTGTGGGGGCACTCCAAAGACGAACTGGTAAGAGCAATGATAGCTCAGATACAAAAATTACAACATTCGTCTCTTTTTAACCTCACAAATGACAAGGCAGAAGAACTTGCAGAAAAGATGGTAAGACTTGCTCCAGACATGCACAGGGTGTTTTATTCAGATGATGGGTCTACTGCAATGGAAGTTTCTGCAAAGATGGCACTACAATATTGGTACAACAAGGGCGAAAAGAAAAAGACAAAGTTTGCCACACTTGAAAACGGATACCACGGAGATACCATAGGAACAATGTCACTAGGATACGTTCCTGAGTTTTTTTCAAGATACAAATCCGTCTTGTTTTCTGCAGTTAGATTGCCTGTTCCAAATAGATACCGCATTCCAAATGGATTTACTTTTGAAGACTATCAGAATCACTGTCTTGATAAAATTGAATATACGCTTTCAAAAAATAACAACATAGCAGCCTTTGTGATGGAAAGTGGAGCCCAGATAGCTGGGGGGGTTACCATATATCCAGACAGTTTTCAAAGTAAGATTAGCAAGCTTTGCAAAAAGTACGATGTATTATTCATATTAGATGAGATTGCCACAGGTTTAGGCAGGCTTGGCTCCATGATAGAGTACCAGAACCAGAAAAGCATGCCAGACATTGTCTCTTATGGCAAGATGTTAACAGCAGGATATATTCCGCTTGCAGTAACACTGGCAAACAAGAGAATCTATGATTCATTTTTGGGCCAGCACAAGGAAATGAAGCATTTCTTCCACGGACATACATTTACTGGCAATCCCTTGGCATGCGCAACTGCCCTTGCAAATCTTGCCTTGTATAAAAAATACAACATCATATCAAAAATTGGAAAGAGTTCTTCGTATCTTCAAAGTAGAGTAGACGAGATGAGCAGACTTGGACTTGTTGGAGACGTAAGGCATAAGGGAATGCTGATGGGAATAGAACTAGTCAGCAACAAGGCAAAAAAATCTCCAATTACACCTGAAAAACGCATACACCAAAGGATTTTCAAAGAGGCAAAAAAACATAAAATTTACTTGAGAACTTTGGGGCACATAGTAATGCTGGTTCCCCCACTTGCAATATCAAAGCAGGAACTAGAGTTTCTAGTTGACGGAACCATTGATACAATCAACAAAGTCGCACAGCAAATTTCATGATTTGCAAAACATTCTCAGAATGGTAAACCTATTTGATAATCACGGTTTACCACAACAATATTAATTAATGGAGTAATTTGAAAACAGATTGTGAATTCAGAGCACGAGTTTATCATATTGTGCAAAAACAAGGTGTTAGCAGGAGATACCATAACTGCACAAGAGGCTGAAAGACTCATCAATGTACCAGAAGAATCTTTACAGTTTTTATCAGATGCGGCAAACGAGATAACCCGAGAGATTAGCGGCAACATGGTTGATGTAGAGTCACTAATCAATGCAAAAAAAGGAAAATGCCAAGAAGATTGTTCATTTTGTTCACAGTCTGCCTTTTACAAGAGCGGTATTGACACATACAAGCTGTTGCCACCCGAAGTCATTGTACAAAATGCACTGGCCTCAAAGCAAGACGGCGTCAAGAGCTTTTGTCTTGTTTGCGCATGGCGAGGTCCAACAAAGAGTGATTTTGAGCAAATCTGCAACATAATCAAAGAGATAAATGACAAAGTAGGCATCGAGGTAAATTGCTCACTTGGTTTCATTGATGAAACGATGGCTTGCCAACTCAAGGAGCTCGGAGTAAAAAGATACAATCACAACCTTGAAGCATCGCGCAGCTTCTTTTCTAAGATATGTACCACGCACACATATGATGAGAGAATGAACACAAATATCATAGTAAAAAATGCAGGTTTAGAACTGTGCTGTGGTGGAATCATCGGCATGGGTGAGACAAGAATGCAAAGACTAGAGCTTGGACTTGATTTGGCAAAACTCAGCCCCGAAGAATGTCCAATCAACATACTTGTGCCACAAAAAGGAACACCGCTTGAAATGCAGTCAAGGCTTTCTTTATCTGAGATCCTGCGTACAATAGCTGTCTTTAGGTTTCTTATGCCAAAAACTATCTTAAAGATAGCTGGCGGTCGTGAAGTTTATCTCTCAAGCGAACAAGAAAAGGCACTACTTGGAGGTGCAAATGGTATCATTACAGGCGGATATCTCACAATAGGTGGAAATTCCCCTGCCCGAGATTTCGAAATGATATCAAAGATAGGCCTTGAAGCCTAAATTCAGTTTCATATCCTCCAGGTTACGCGATATTAAAAAAGCAGACCTGTATCGCCGTTTGCTTGAAAACAAAGTTTCAGGTCCGTACATCATTGTTGGAAAAAGAAAACTTGTCAACCTCTCTTCTAATGACTATCTCGGACTGGGTGCAACTAAAAACTTGCAAGCTCAAGCCCAATCAAGTTCAAGACTTGTTGCAGGAAATGATACGATATTTAGTAAACTCGAGTCAAGACTTGCACGCCATAAATTCCAAGAAGCCTCGCTTGTATTCCCAACTGGATATATGGCAAACATGGGCATAATTTCAATTCTGCCACAAAAGGGAGATTTGATACTAAGCGATGAGCTCAACCATGCAAGCATAATAGACTCTTGCAGGTTGTCATATGCCAAAAAAATCGTATACAAACACAACGATGTATACGATTTAGAAAATAAACTGAAAAAAAAGAGCCGACGTAAATTTGTAATTACTGAAGGAATATTTTCCATGAATGGTGATTTTTCAAGATTAAAAGAGATTACAGAGCTATGCAAAAAATACAACGCCATAATACTCTTAGATGACGCGCATGGTGATTTTGTTGCAGGTCCTGACGGACGCGGTTCTGCTGCACATCTTGGGGTTGCAAAAAAAATCGATGTATACATTAGCAGTTTGAGCAAGGGTCTTGGGGCATTTGGCGGATACATAGCCTCAAAAAGAGAGGTTATCGACCTTGCCATAAACACCTCAAGGTCTTTTATCTACACCTCTGCGCTGCCAAATTTTTTAGTTAGAGCAGCCTTAGACAAGTTATCATCAAACCGAGAGCAGAAAAGAACAAGACTGTGGAAAAATGTCAAGTTAGTACGAGATGGTCTTGCGTCAATTGGATACAATATAGATTCACAGAGTCAGATAATTCCAGTCATAATTGGAAATGAGAAAAAGGCAGTAGACTTTGGCAGGTATCTTTTCAGTAACGGCATTTTTGCACAGCCCATAAGGTATCCTACCGTCAAGCTAGGCACGGCAAGAATTAGAATCTCAGTTACAGCGTGGCTGTCAAGTGATGACATTGCAAGATCACTGGATACATTTGAAAAGGCAGGAAAAAAGTTCGGCATAACATAGATACCTAGATCGGATTGTAGTATTCATGCAGATATGCAGTGAATTAAGACTAGAGATTCAAATAATACAAAATGTTAAGTATGGCGACGTGATATTTTATTACAAAACCCGTCAGGGATGGGATTTGAACCCATGCATCCGAGGGTAACGGATAGACGTTTTTCAGACGCCCGCACTGCCTAACTGTGCGACCCTGACAGGTCACCTATACAAAATTTCTATAAAAACTTGAATTGAATTTATCTCAAAATTAAACCCAAGATCCAATCTAACAATTGGATACAATTTGGAACAACGTATTAATAAAAAAAGTACGTCATGTATTCATGGTTGAGCTAAGTGTAGGCATTGCAGCAGTGGCAGGACTTGGCTCTTTTCTTGCACCTTGCATACTGCCCATGATTCCTGCCTTTCTTGCATACATTTCTGGAACCACACTTACCGAGCTTCAGAAAAACAACGGTACTGTAAATTTGGTTGCAAGCAGGCTAAACATTTTACTTAATACCGTATTTTTTGTAGTAGGATTTACTGTTGTTTTTTCAATACTTGGCGTAGTGCTCAACAGCGTCTTGTCATCTACAACAGGAAAGATATTTGCAGATTTCAACCATGTAGGCGGTATCATAATTATAGCGTTTGGCGTTTTCATGTTGTTGTCATCAAAGATTTCAAGATTAAACTTTGAAAAGAAAATAATTCCAAACAGGACAAATGCGAGCTATCCACTCTCGTTTGTGTTCGGACTAGCATTTGCTACAGGATGGACCCCATGTATTGGTCCAATCTTGGGAAGCATCTTGACTCTTGCTGCAACATCTCCAGGTCACGCATTTATTTTACTGCTCAGCTACTCTTTAGGTCTAGGGATACCTTTCATACTAATGGGAGTCTTTTTCTCAAGGTTTACAAGGTTCATCAGGTCAATGAGCAAGCATCTCAAGTACTATTCCATTGTCATGGGTACATTAATCATAACACTTGGCGTTTTGGTTTATACAAACCAGCTTGCCGCAATAGCGAGTTTTCCTCTGCTAAATAACGCATTATTAGGGTGACATGTCATGAAAAAAGAGATCAAAAATGCAATCATGGCAGGAGTTGTGGTGGCAATAGCAATAACTGGCGTTGCCATATACTTTATGTCACTTGACAAACCCGGAGCAACAGACAACTCGGTTTTGACGCAGTCAGTTTCTGCAAATACTACCGTATCTGATGAAAGCAAGTATCCTGTAGCACCAGATTTGGTAGGAATATCAGGCTATGTCAACACTGCACCAGATGCACTCAAAAACGAAATGAAAAACAAGGTAGTGCTTTATGACTTTTGGACGTACAGCTGCATCAACTGTTTGCGCACACTTCCGTATTTGGAAGACTGGAATGCAAAATATGCAGACAAGGGTTTGCTCATAATAGGGATACACTCTCCTGAGTTTGAGTTTGAAAAAAACATTGACAATGTAAAGATGGCAGTTCAAAAATACAACATAACATATCCTGTTGTTCTAGACAGCGATCATGCAACATGGAATGCATTTGGCAACAGATACTGGCCTGCAGAATACATGACAGATTATCTTGGTCACATACGACATGTGCACTTTGGAGAGGGTGACTATGATCAGACAGAAAAAACAATCCAAGCACTCTTGGACCAGCGCGCACAAGCTCTTGGGCTTGACATAAATGCCAACATGTCTTTGGTAAATTTACAGCCGCATGAATTTTCAGACCAACAAACTCCGGAACTTTATTTTGGATATGACTTTGCGGCAGGCAGGAACTATCTTGGAAACCAGGAGGGATTTCATCCAAATCTAACAGTGACATATACACTTCCGTCAAACCTCCAACCTGACCATTTCTATCTTGACGGCAACTGGCAGAATTTGTCAGACAGCATGAAGCTGTCATCAGACGGCGGAAAAATTGTACTGCCATACTATGCAAAGGATGTACACATTGTGGCCACAGGTCCCGGAGTGGATATACAGGTCTTACTTGATGGAAAACCGGTAGGCAGCAGCGATGCCGGATACGATACCCAAAACAGTACAGTCCACGTATCAGAAAATAGGCTGTACAATGTAATTTCATCCCAGCAGGCAGGCTTGCACACGCTTACGCTTGTGGCAAAGCCGGGATTTCAGATATACACCCTTACGTTTGGCTAGCCATGAGCGATAAATAATGTTTCAAAATTCGAATTTAGAAACATCACTTATCAAAAATGTAAAACCAAAGACTGTCACCGCAGACACATGTTACTGCAGTTACATGCAATTGCAGAACATGAGTGTTTAAAACACCAATTATGATCATGGCTTAGTCAATCATGAACTTTGCAGCCAAGTGGAACATACAAAAGGACAGCATATCACAGAAGGTAATCGACAAGGTAAAACCAGACGCGCCACTTAGGCCAAAGATTGACGAAGCCCAAAAGAGATTGCAGCTTCAAATCGCAAAGCTTGATTCAATCTCAAGAAAACTAAAAGAAAAAGACGAATATATCTTCAGAAAAGTAGTAGAGGCAGTAAAAAGCCACAACAAAGCGTATTCCCAAGCCTACGCAACTGAGCTACACGAGATTAGGAAGATGACTAACATGGTAGTTGGGGCCAAGTTAGCCATGGAACAGATTCAGCTCAGACTAAATACCATATCAGAGCTTGGAGACGTCGTAGTGACATTGAGTCCATGCATGTCAATCATAAAGGGATTGGGCTCTGGCTTGAGCGGCCTTATGCCAGAAGCAAACTCTTCAATGCAGGACTTGTCAAACATACTTGGAGACATCATGGCTGGAGCATCCATGAACTCAGAAAATACGTTTACTATAGATACCACAAATGTAGAAACAAACCAGATACTAGAAGAGGCACATGCGGTACTAGAAGGGCAGGTAAGACAGTCAATACCAGACCTTCCCTCAACTTTGCCATCAACTGTAAAAAGGCAAGAGACTATCTAGATTTCTTTTTGCTTAGATCGATTAAGAGTTTCTTGATTCTAGATATTGTAGGATAGCTGTATCCAAGTCTTCGATAGTTTGCAATCATCATCTTCCAGTTTTTGAGCCTCCACTGCGCCTGCTCGGATGTTATCGAGTGTACCTCTTTTTTTATGATGCTTTTTCTGCCCACTTTGAGAACGCCTGCGTCTTTTGCTTTCCACCTGTTTTTAGCAAAGTATAGCCCTCCAAGAATTTCCTCCATTGGCATCTCGGCAAAGTAATCGTGGAGTTTTTTGATTTGTGTGTCAGTCGGCTTTTTTGATACCGGAATCTTGAGCTCAAACTTTTCCATGTTAAATTTTTAAAAGATCCATCTATTTAATGTGGGGATCAACTCATCTACACAACGGCTAAAAATTTTGACCTGGTTTTTGAATACAGTCGTTCATTATTTTCCCCAGAAAAACTCTTTTCGCAAGAAAGAATCTAGTTTGTCAAATCCTTCCATAGATATTTCCTGGTTTTTGACCATCTGAGATAGCAAAAGAAGCAGTTTCTGCTGGAACTCTATATCATGTCGGTGGTAGCGCTCCATCTTGTCTACAAGCTCGGTTAGTTTCTCAAGAAGCGGCCTTACCTCGTCTGATACTATCTTCTTCACTTCTGCGCTTGTAGGCACGTTACCTTCTTCTTGCCGAGTCATAGAGATTCTATATTGGTGTCGCTTTATTTAAAGTCAAGAATCATTTTTTCTTGCTTTAGTGAATCGAAATTTACCTAGTTGATGTGAGAAGTTGGTAAACAGTCAGAGGTAGAAAAACTACATGGAACAAAAGTAAGAATTAGGCAAAGTCGTAGATATCTTTAGGATTCTACATTTTTATTAGAGAACATGGAAACATCGAGAAAACGCCAGCAGAACAAGCAGGAATTAAGTTAGATTTAGGTCAAAACAAGATTGAGAATTTAATCAAATTAGCATCCAAAACCAATAGATGTGTTTAGTAGTCATTGATGCTGCGTCCCATTCTAGTTTCTTGGAAAAATAGCATCAACATGGGAACTTCGAAGTAATGTCCCATTAGATGCATCTATGTAATAATCCCATTCATTTCCATGATATTTGTTTAATTTTTCTACAACATTTACATGCCAAACGTATTCATCAATAGTTCCAACCGGTGCCTCAGCAGCACAACAAGTATTTTTTAATGTTTTATCGTTTAACACAAGTGCCTTACCATTGTTCTTAATTTGCAATAATGTCATTTGCGTTGTTATATTTGCAGATTGCGATTCGTTTAGACCACTAAATTTTAGAGCATCTGAGGATATTTGATTTCTTGAAATCAAATGAGGGTTTTCGAGGTAAGTGTAAAGAAATGTCAAAGCACTCCCTACACCTATTGAAAGTAGTCCTATGGTTGCTATATTCAGAATTTTTCTATTCGTATTATTTCCCAAGAATCAGCAGTTACCGCATTCTAAAATCTCTTAGGTAGGATTGTTCTGTAAACCTAAAACTTTGAGCAAAAAATCAAGTACAAACCTCAATATCTTAGCAGGACCATATTCCAATATATCTAATATCTAAAATACTAAAAATCGGGTTTTCCTAATTGCCTGACTTGCAGGACTCACAATCGCAGTCAAACATGCCAGCTTTTCCCATGCATTCCCCATGTTTTTCATCAGAACATTTGTGGCAAAGTACCATAGGTATCCATTCTTTGGTACTTTTTGGGTTATTTTTACCCCCCTATTTGCAACAAAACTTGCCAGATCAATGTCTTTTTAGCTCAGAAAATGGTCTAAAATGGTCTTTTTAGAAAAAACTCCTTTTTTGCATACAGACGCTCAAAGGTTAAACCCCCAGATATTTTTTGGATATCACGAAGAGTGTGATTTTTTCAAAAAATGCGATTTTTAGGGGGGGTTTAACACTTGTGCGTGCATATGGCAGCCAAGGGTCAAAACACCCCCATTACCTGGTAAGAGTTTCTGATTCCCTATTGGCTACGAATAAAAGCTAAACCCCTGGCTTTTTGGCCATATTTTGCGTGAAAAATTGCTCCGTTTCCGCTTTTTTGGATTTTAACCAGTTTTCTTGAAAGATGGTTTTTCATTTATTTGGCAATAGTTCCCTCCTTTCTCCAGTCACAAAAAGTTGTGAAAAAATGGCCCGTTCTAAGTATTACGCCATACGGAGGGTAGTTTTTCGATTTGTTCTAAAATCTCCAAGGCCGCAGTGCTATCCCTCCGTTTAACTGCAGTAGCAAAAGCAAACCCTAGTTTGATTGCTTCTGGGTTCAAATCCTTTACCTTGTCAAGATCTCGGCCTTCCCTTTTTATCCTCTCTCCAAGTGCGCAATATTTCCAGTTATCAGACAAGGACTGTTCGTTATGGGTCAGTGGTTCCCGCAGCTTTTGGCGCCAGTCTGTTAACTCTATCTTTTCCAGGATGTTCTCAAGTTTTGGGGTGTAGAAAACTCGCACATTCGTGTATTTTGGCCAGTCGTACTTGTATTTTTTGTTAAGCAGACTTTAGGCGGATTTGATAGTTTCTGGAATCTTTTCTCTTGCCTGAACTATCTCTATTTCTACCGTCTCTATTGGTTCCTCGACTACATTCCTTCGGATTGAAAACATCTTGGGTTTATCAAAATCTTTAGTGCAGTCGGGACATGCATAAACCAGAACCCTGTATTCATTGGGAGCTTTTGGGTTCGAAAGGCGGGGGTAGTAAACTAATCTTCCCCCACAGTCCACGCAATATCTATTTGCGCGTCTTGTTCTGGCCAATGCGGACCTCCTGCATATGTGGTTATGTAGCGATCAGTATTAGATCTATGCAGTCTAATAGAATGAACTAAAATGTGATCGTACTACAATATTTCATAATTCGAATTTAGAAATATTGGTTTACCGATGTAGCAAATCAGTGGGTTTGGATCAGAAGGTTAGAAAAATAATGTTTCACAACTCGAATTTAGAAATATCAAAAGCGCCGCCCGTCAGACTTGAACTGACGACCCGCTGATTAACAGTCAGCTGCTCTACCACGCTGAGCTAGGGCGGCAACAGACTTGT
>JAJPKL010000019.1 GCA_021323705.1 Nitrososphaerota archaeon | reverse complement strand
TTGACAAGGCAATGAAGGTCTCACAGATTGCACGTGCCTGTTCCATATTTCGAGTAAGCGCAATCTACCTTTACCATGAAGCAGATGGCAGGGATAGGGACAGATCACTTTTGCGTACGCTGTTGCGCTATCTTGAAACCCCGCAATATCTGAGAAGGACAATGTATCGCAAGACTGATGAGCTCAAATTTGCAGGAAGCCTCAGTCCACTTAAAACTCCCTCACACATCCAGACACCTGATCCAAAAAAGATCAAACAAGGTGACATACGTGACGGCGTGATAGTTTATGCAAGAGGGCAAAAGTGTATCGATGTTGGCTTTGAACAGCTAATCCCATACCATGGACCAGAAGAGGAAGGCAAGAGAATAATAATACAATTCAAGGAAGGATTTCCGAATTTTTTAATAAAACCGATTAGGCGGGATGAGATCAAACAGTATTGGGGCTATGAAGTCAAAGAATCATCAAGTCTTGCCAACCTGCTCTCTAACTGGAATTCTTCTGTCATCTTTACGTCAAGAAAAGGGAAGGCCGTACATAAAACCCAAAAGTTTTTTCAGGAACTTTCCGAGTCCGAAGTGCTAGTCGTATTTGGTTCTCCAAAAAGAGGAATTCACGAAATTTTAGGAAAAGCACTTGGAAATGTACCGCGTTCTCAGATCTTGAATTTTTTTCCAGATCAGGCAACCGAAACCGTCAGACTTGAAGAAGCAATGCTTGGAACACTTGCGATCTTAAACGTATTATCGCGCAACTAATTTAATATTGGATCGTAATTGTGATCGAACATTGAAAAACAACAAAAGATTTTTCATGTTTGCAATTATGGCTGGAATCGCAGGAATTATTATCGGAAGTCTAGTTATCATAACGCATCTTATGCATTTTTTATAAAACTTGAAGTTTTACAAAAAAATATTCGGAAGATGTCTTTTCTAATAATAGACTTATAATGGGGTACTCGACATTTAGCGTTTATCAATGGGCCATAGGAAGCATAGTCAACCAAGGAGGGGAAGCCTTGCATATTTGCCAAGGGCCAGAGCGAAGAGCATGGAGGCAAGAATACGAACTTGGCCTGACACAAAGTCCGCAGAACCAAAACTGCAGGGACACGCAGGCTTCAAAGCGGCCTGTATGCGCATTGCAAGCATAGATGACAGGGAAAAGACTCCAAATTTTGGCAAGCAGCTTGTAAGTCTTGGAACTGTTGTTGTCACACCACCCATGATAATCATAGGAATTAGAGGATATTCAAAGGACAGATACGGACTTGATTCAACTTTTGATGTTTATGCAAAAGATTTACCAAAAGAGCTCTCAAGGCTTTTCACTACAAAGCATGACGAGAAAAGTCTTGAAAAAGCAGAAAAAGCACTTGGCCGAATTGAAGAACTTTATGCTATAGCATCAGTAATGCCCCGATCTGCAGGACTTGAACAAAAGAAACCATTTGTATTCGAGGTTGCTGTAAAAGGTGGAGATATTCAAAAACAATTTGCGTTTCTCAAAGAACTCTTGGGCAAGGAAGTAAAAATTGATCAGGTTTTCCAGAAAGGAGCTGAAGTTGATGTTGCCGCAATCACAAAAGGTAAAGGGTTTGAAGGTCCAATTGCAAGATGGGGAGTTAAAAAGAAGCAACACAAGTCAAGAAAAAGTGTCAGGGCTCTTGGTACTCTAGGTCCTATCAGTCCTGCAACAATCATGTACACTGTCCCAAGGGCAGGTCAGAGGGGATTCCATCAAAGAATACAGTACAACAATAGAATTATGATAATGGGAAATTCTGAAAACGAAGAATACAAAATTAATCCTTCAGGCGGTTTCAAGCATTTTGGTGTAGTAAAAGGCGATTATGTTATTTTGCGTGGCTCAGTTCCTGGAACTTATAGCAGGATGGTAAAGCTTCGCACACCTGTACGACCAAAAATAACAAAAGTCAATCAACCTAAAATTTTGGAGATAATGATATGAAAGCTCCGCTGCTTGCAACCTCTGGAACAAAAGAAGGAGAGATAGAGTTACCACTTGTGTTTTCTACGCCAATAAGAAAAGATTTGATTCACAAGGCCTATGTACACCTGGAATCCCACGGTTTTCAAAGACAGGGAAGGTATCCAAATGCTGGCATGGACGTAGTTGCTGAATCAAACAGTCCACCAACTGGTCACCATGCAGCCAGAGTTGCACGTATGCGTGGGGGTGGAGGCGGAAGACAAGGCCAAGGTGGTGGTGTTGCCATGGTGCGAAAAGGAAGACAAGCACATCCTCCAGTTGCCGAGAAAGTCATATACAAATTATTGAATAAAAAAGAAAACAAACTCGCACTATGTTCTGCAATTGCTGCAACTGCATCTGGCACTCTTGTAAAACTTAGAGGTCACAAGGCTGACAAAATTGAATCATTTCCAATTATAGTATCCGACCAGATAGAGTCAGTATCCAAATCAAAAGATCTTTCAAAGATATTTGATTCATTGCATATATCAGAAGACATTGCAAGACTTGAAAAGAGGCTCAAACGACGCTCCGGCAAACCGCAATTGCGAGGTCGAAGCACCAAAGTAGGCAAGAGCATCCTCTTTGTAGTAAAGGACGCAAAGAATCTTTCCAAGGCATGCGGCTCAATTCCCGGAGTGGACGTCGTTGAAGCCAAAAACCTGAGCGTTATGGACTTGGCACCAGGTGCAAAACCAATACGATTAACTGCATATTCAAAGAGTGCAATCGAAGAGATTGGAAAACTAAAATCTCCTCATCTTGAACTAATGGTGGCAATGAGATGAACATAGAAGAAGCAACTCACATCATACTCAAGCCTTACGTTACTGAAAAGACATTTGCTCTAGTTGAAAATGAAAGCAGAATCTGTTTTTTGGTGCGCGAAAGCAGCACAAAACCAAAGGTAGCTGAAGCAATCAAAGTGCTCTACAACGAAACTCCTCTGGGAGTAAACATATGCAAGACAGTATACGGTAAGAAGGCCTTTGTAAAATTTGAAACAATCGAAAAGGCGCGAGACCTTGCAACTAAGATAGGAATGCTATAATATGGTCATTCGTGAATCAACTCAGATAAAGGTGAAAATAATTGGTTAAAGAATTCAAGTATAGAGGAGTATCAGTTGAGGAATTGCAGAGTCTGTCACTTGAAAAGTTGTTTGAGCTCTTACCAGCACGTGCAAGAAGATCACTGACAAGAGGTATCACAGACGGCAAAAGAAAACTGCTAGAGGAGACCAAACTTGCAAAAGCAGGCAAGCTCAAAACTCCAATAAAGACACATCTTAGAGATGTAATAATTTTGCCATACATGGTTGGCTTGAACATTAGCGTATTTTCAGGCAAAGAGTTTCGTTCAATTGATATCAAACCCGAAATGGTAGGACATTATCTTGGCGAATTTGCACTGACAAATAAACGAGTTGTCCACGGTGCACCTGGTGTGGGAGCATCAAGGTCTAGTTTGTACGTCCCATTAAAGTGATCTTTATGCATTTTGGATATTCTTTTCAAAATTATGACAAAACAAAGCACGTCCGTGCTTCTTTAAGAGAAAAGACAATATCCCACAAGCATGCACGCGAGATTGCAGTAGCAATCAAAGGCATGTCAATCGAAAAAGCAAGAGACTATCTGCAAGCAGTTGTTAATTTGGAACGAGCAGTTCCGTTTAGAAGGTATCACAACGAGGTAGGACACAAGCCAGACACTGGTGTCATGTCAGGTAGATATCCAGAAAAAGCCGCAACAGAATTTTCAAGACTGCTTGATAATTTAGAGTCAAATGCAGAATATAGAGGAATGGACCTTGACAGGCTGAAGATAATCAATGCAACAGTTCACAAGGGACGAAAGATTCAGAGATTTACACCTCGTGCCCAAGGAAGAGCAACTCCCAAGATCAACATTCTAACACACGTCGAGCTGGTGGCTCAGGAGATTTGACATGTCATCTGTAAAAAACGTAATTCAGGACAGCTACAAACTCATGCTTTTGAAAGATTATCTAAGACACGCAATCAAGGAAGCAGGCTTTTCAGAAGTTGACATTCAAAAAACACCGACAGGCACCAGAGTAGGACTGCATGTCACAAGACCTGGAATAGTTATTGGAAGAAAGGGCGGAGGCATTCGCGACCTCACCAAAGTTTTAGAAAAGGACTTTGGACTAAAAAGCCCGCAAATTTCTGTCATTGAAATACCGCGTCCTGAGCTTGAACCAAGCGTCATGTGCAACAGAATGTCTCAGCATCTTGCGAGGGGAACAGCATTTAGACGTGCAGTCATGTGGACACTGCAAACAATAATGGATGCGGGAGCAATGGGCGTGCAAATTACGATATCAGGCAAGCTCAGAGGAGAGCGCTCATCATTTGAAAAACATAGCAAAGGAATACTTCCTCGTGCAGGATATCAAGCAGGTGTAGTGGTGGCAGAAGATATTGCACATGTTGAAACCAAGATGGGACTTATTGGTGTTAGAATCAGAATTGCAAGAAAGGAACTATACGTTCCAGAATTTGAGTTGAGGACTGCAAAAGAGATGGCTGCAAGAAAAGCGGCTGCTGCCTTGGAAGGAAAGGAGGTAGCAGTTGAAGAGCTTGACGAATCAAAGATTGACCGCACCAAGCCTCGTACAGAAAGTGAAGAAATTGCACGGGAAGAAGAGCTTATAGAAAAAGTAGAAACCTTTGAGGAAGTAGAAGAGGAGCTCAAGTAATGGCTAGATTGAAGATGAAGACGGTGCGAGAACTCAACGAGACTGACCTAAAGGACAGGCTTGATCAGCTGCGCTCTGAACTGACAAAGCTCAGAATAGAATCATCCAAAGGTACGCTAAGAAAAGACAGCGGAAAGGTCAAGCCTCTAAGAAGAGATATTGCAAGAGTGCTGACAAGACTAAACGAGTTGAAGAAAAAATGATGACTAGAGACAACATTGCATCACACGAACTGATTGGACTTGAAGCTCAGATTGTAGATTCTGACAATAAACAACTAGTTGGAATAGCAGGAAAAATTGTAGATGAAACAAAATTCATGTTTACACTTGATACTAATCGAGGACTCAAAAAGTTTCCAAAGGAATCTACCCATTGGAAGTTTATCTTCAATGGGGGAGAGGCAAAAATAGATGGAACTAAATTAACCAAGAGATCATACGAAAGAATAGGTGTGAAAGCATGACTAGAAACATAGGCCTTCAGGTTCAAGCCCCCAAAACAGAATGCAAAGACGAGAACTGTCCATTCCACGGGACGCTAAGCATTCGTGGAAAGCTCATTCAGGGCAAAGTGGTAAGTGCAAAAGCACCAAAGATGGTAGTAGTACAACAAGAGGCTCCAAAATTTGTGCCAAAGTACAAGCGATATGCACGCAGTCAAAGCAAGATCCATGCTCACAGGCCTTTGTGTATCGATGTCAAAGAAGGTGACATTGTACTTACTGCAGAATGTAGACCACTATCAAAGAGTGTATCATTTGTAGTTGTGGAGGTTGTATCATAATGGCAGCAACAAAGAGTCGTGCAGTATCTGCAAAAGGAGTTCAAGAATTCAGACCATATGTTACAAGGCCACTGCCGCTTGGCGCCCAAGTTGTTTGTGCAGACAACACTGGAGCCAAGATCTTGGAAATAGTGATGGTTCAAAAGACAAAGACTAGAGTTGCTAGATATCCATCTGCAGCAGTAGGCGATTTTGTAAATGTTGTAGTTAAGAAAGGTCCAGGTGAACTTAGAGGACAAATTTTTGGTGCAGTAATAATCAGACAAAAGTATGCTATACACAGGTTGAGCGGTGTTAGAGTTACATTTGAGGACAATGCCGCAGTGCTTGTTACTCCAGAAGGGGAGATAAAGGGAACTGAGATAAAAGGACCAGTTGCAGTAGAGGCATCAGAAAAATGGCCGAGGATTGCAAACTTGGCATCGATGGTGGTATAAGATGAAGCCTTCTATCATGCGAAACAGAATGTTGTATATTGCCCCGATGCACCTGGTCAGCAAACAGTTGGCAGCGCCACTCTCTGATGAACTACAACAAAAATACCACAAAAGCAATGCCCGTGTAGTAGAAGGGGACAGCGTCAAAGTTCTCCGAGGCGAGTTCAAAGGAATTGAAGGAAAAGTTACTAGTGTTTCTACAGAAAAACGGGGAATTGCAATTGAAGGAATAAAACGCGAGAAACTCAAGGGAGGAAACGTGGACATTTACATTCATACATCAAACGTAATGATTACTGCATTAAACTTGGAAGACAAATGGAGGCTGAGCAGATTTGAGGGACAAAAACCAAAATCTGAAAAACCAAAACAAGTAGAAGAACAAAAAGAGACTCCAAAACCAAAAGAAACTAAACCCAAGGAACAACCAAAAGAACAACCAAAGGAGAAAAAAGAAGAAAAAAAGGAACAAAAGCCAAAACAAAAAGAAACAAAAGCAGCTGGAAAAACTGAAAAAGAAGAGAAAAAATCTCCAAAAACAAAAAAGAGTGATAAATAATGGTAAGCATAGCAGGAAGTAAGAAACTAAAAAGACAGATGGCCCCGCTTTTCTGGGGAATTACAAGAAAGGATAAGCGATTTGTAGTTACTGTCAGACCAGGCGGCCACAAAAAAGACACATCCGTACCTAGTGCCGTTCTTGTCCGTGATACGCTAAAGCTTGCAAACACACTTCGTGAAGCCAAGTCTGTCATATATGGTGGCAAGGTTAAGGTAGACGGGATTGTTCGCAAATCTCTTCACCACGGAATAGGCCTGATGGATGTAGTCGAATTACAAGGAGTTCCGGAGATATACCGGCTAGTTCCAAAAGATTTGACTGTCCTAAAACCAATCGCGATTAGCGAGTCTGAAAAGACCAAGAAACTGCTAAAGGTGACTAAAAAAGTTACAATCAAAGACAAAAAGACACAACTAGGTTTCCACGATGGAAGAAATTTGATATCAGATACCAAAGTTAGTGTGGGTGACACTTGTCTAGTTCAAATTCCAGAAACAAAGATTCTTGATATAATAAAACTTGAGAAAGGCGTCCAAGTTATAGTAACAAGCGGTGTTAACGCAGGCAAGATGGGTCGAGTTGCAGAAATTCGAGAAGGCACATTTGTATTGCCAAAGAGAGCGTTAATCGATATAGACGATAGACAGATTGAGGTTCCATCCGACTCTATCATGGCAGTTGGAAAGGACAAACCGGTGATACAAATTCAGTGATAAACATGTCGCAAAAAGTTGAATCTCAAATGAAAAAGATATCAGTTGCAAAGGTGGTTCTCAACATGGGTGTAGGCAAGTCAGGCGAACCAATTGAGAGGGCAAAACGCGCACTACTCCAGATAGCAGGACAACAACCCTCTCCAAGAATGGCACGAGCTACCCAAAGAGATTGGGGAGTACACAAGGGAGAGCCGATAGGAGTGGCAGTTACAGTTAGAAAACAACCTGCAATTGAACTAATGAAGCGACTATTTACAGCCAAGGGAAACCAGATAAAAGGTTCATCATTTGATGATTTTGGAAACGTTTCATTTGGAATACGAGAACATATCGACATTCCAGGGGTAAAGTATGACCCAAACATTGGAATCGTGGGGCTGAATATATCAATCTCGCTTGCAAGGCCAGGATTTAACATTAGAGTACGAAGCAAGCACAAGGCAAGCATAGGACAAGAACATAGGATAACTGCAGAAGATGCAAAAGAATTTCTGACCCGAGAATTTGGAGTTCAAGTGGTGTAGCATGGCAAAGAATCGAGATTACAAGATTACTGGAAGAAAAGAGCACAAGTTTGGCAAGGGCTCTAGATGGTGCAAAAGATGTGGAGACTATAACGCAGTCATTCAAAAATATGATTTAATACTATGTAGACGATGTTTTAGAGAAGTGGCTACTTCATTGGGGTTTAACAAATTTAGGTGATAAAAATGCCGGCAACCAATATCTTAGCAAACATGTTTGTGACTTTGTACAACAGCGAAGCCAGAAGAAAGAGTGAATGTGTGGTATTGCCAACATCGACTCTTGCAACCGAGGTGCTCAAAACGCTACAAAACCACAACTACATTGGGGAATTTGAACACGTCGACGACAAGAAAGGCGGCAAGTTCAAGATACAGCTGCTTGCAAAGATAACAAAATGTGGCGCAATCACTCCAAGATTCAAAGTAAGCAAGGACGACTATGCAAAATGGGAGCAACAGTACCTGCCGTCATATTCTAGAGGAATGCTAATTGTTACCACAAACCAGGGAGTAATGTCCCATCATGAAGCCGTCAGCAAAGGGATAGGAGGATTATTGGTAGGATATGTCTACTGAGCAAGTTGAGATACACGAGGTAAAAATCGAGGTACCCGACAAGGTAAAGGTAAGCGAAAAGCACCGCATCCTAAATGTGGAAGGTCCTTTGGGCAAGACAAGAAAAAACTTCAAGAAAATTCCAGTTGATCTAAAGGTAGAAAGCAAAAGCATTGTGATAAAATCACTTGGCACACGCAAAAAAGACTATGCCATATTCAAGACTGCGGAATCTCTTGTCAATACTCTCATCAAAGGGGTGCAGACAGGATACACTTTCAAGATGAAAATAGTTTACGCGCACTTTCCAATTACAGTAAAAATAAAGGATGGGAACATCCATGTGGAGAATTTCCAAGGCGAGCGTGCACCACGAGTCTCAAAAATATTTGGCGACACCAAAGTTGTCGCAAAAGGTGACGACGTCGTCATAACAGGACCCGTCCTCACCGATGTCTCACAAACAGCTGCAAGTCTGCAACAAAACACCAAAGTCAAAAACAAAGACTCGAGAGTTTTTCTTGACGGAATCTATCTTTTTGAAAAACACGACGGCATCGAAAAATAACCTCAGCAAGAATTAAATCGGCTTATCCTACGAACAAGTCTGTTGCCGCCCTAGCTCAGCGTGGTAGAGCAGCTGACTGTTAATCAGCGGGTCGTCAGTTCAAGTCTGACGGGCGGCG
>JAJPKL010000038.1 GCA_021323705.1 Nitrososphaerota archaeon | reverse complement strand
GCCAATGTGGTAATGGCAACTTTCTTCAAGTATGTCTTGTCTTTTGGATCAATCGAGGTTGCTGCCTGTCGAAGAAGATCGATGGCTTTCTCGGATGCCTTTTTGAAGCCATCAACGACTACTGTAGGATGGACATTTTTAGTGATCAGGCTTTCTGCATTCTCAAGGAGCGAACCTGCAAGTACCACGGTAGACGTGGTACCGTCTCCAACCTCATTATCAGTAGTCTTGCTGATTTCTACCATCATTTTTGCAGCCGGGTGCTGTATGTCAATCTCCTTGAGAATGGTTGCACCGTCGTTTGTGATGGTGACATCACCCAGAGTATCGACAAGCATCTTATCCATTCCACGCGGTCCAAGGCTGGTCCGTACAAGTTCTGAGACTAGCTTTGCGGCAGAGATGTTATTTCGCTGTGCGTCATTGCCTTTTGTTTGCGTTGATCCTTCTTTGAGAAGGATTATTGGTGTTTGTTGTGATGGTAACGACATCGTATACCACGTTATTACTCACATAATGTGAGTAACCAATATTTTAATTTTACGGAAAATTAGATAATGGCCTATGCTTCAAATTTGTAAACATAGAATACATTTTCCAAAGCATGAGATAATGGAAAATAAAATCGATTCGATCCAAGAGAATTGCATGAGGTAGGAGTAAACAGTGATCGCGGATCGAACGTACATTACTACAAATTTCTCAAATTTATTTTTTATGGACAAATTGTCCATCTCGATCCTTTGACTGTCAAAAAAATGAAAACTTGATTTGGATTTTTTCTAGTTTGATGATTTTTACTTTAAAAAAATAATTTTAAAAATAAAAATCCAAATGTAAAAAATTAAGAGAAATTTTAAATATTTTAAAGTTGATAATGGTACCATGGCGGAAAAGTCAGCACATATGACTTGAAACCGCGTGACCCAGCAGAGTACAATTGTGGACATCGACGCAATGGCGTTCGATGATTGGGAGGGAATCTCCCCGTGTTCTGCGATTGGGTCACGCCATTAATTTAACACAAAATAAATCTAATCGGCGATTGAAATGCAATCTGAATCAACATACTTTCAGTGGAAATATGACGGACACAAAATCACAGTATTGAATAACCCTTATTGCATAATTATTGACAATCTTTTCGGGCTTGAGAAATCTAGTAAGATCTTTGAGCATATTACTTCTCTGAGAGAACATTTTCGACCAGCTGAAATCGCGTATGAGGGAAACCTAAGGGTAGATGAGACATATAGAAAAAATCTCACGTGTTATGTTGATTCCTTGTATAAAATTGATGACCCGGACTGGATTGCAAGAAGGGAATATAGGAAAAAATCTCTACTGCTTGGAGCAATAGACGGGCTGGTTGAGAGCAGCGATTTGGCAATAATACTAAATTCTACTCCATTTCCGTTATGTAAATTCAGAGATGTTAACGTGTGGGAAAGCCAGATCTCACGTTATGGAAATGATAATGACCACTATGAATGGCACTATGATCGGATATCAAACGACGACCGATTGATTACCCTGGTTTATTATGTAAGTGCGGAACCAAGGAAGTTTCATGGGGGCGAATTGATCCTTTCTGACGGGCTTTCACTTGGTAAAAAGATTATTACCTCAAATTCAAAAGAGCACATCATAGAACCACAAAATGACAGGCTAGTCATATTCAACTCTAGGACTGCACACAGGGTAGCTCCGACAACATCGTCGCCAAAATTTGAAGAAGGTAGGTTCTCTGTAAACACATGGTGCGGGATAAGGCAGAATGGAACTACCGTATCAAACTACTAGAAAAAGACTGGGTTTTCAAATTATCATTTTTTTAGTTAAAATTTTACTTGTAACCCATTCTGATAATCCAAATCAGTCAAAGTATACTTTGACTAATTATGTTATAGCCTGCTGCGGTTTGAGTTTTCTTGATCGGATCTTTTCTATTGCAGATTCAAGATCCTTTTGTGTTATCTTTATCGATTTAACAGATTTTTCCCTGTTGTCAACATATCTCTTTATTGCACTCATAGCTGCCCTGTTACATATGTCTTCGATCTCCGCACCGTTATATCCATCGGTAAGATCTACCAATTTTGCAAAGTCAATATCGCTTCCAAGTGGCTTTTTTCTTGTATGTATCCTGAATATGTTTTCGCGTCCCTTGGCATCAGGATTTGATACCTCCAGTATTCTGTCAAACCTTCCCGGTCTTAGCAATGCGTTATCAATCAGGTCTGCCCTATTGGTTGCTCCTATTACCAAAACGTTGTTGAGTTCCTCAAGGCCATCAATCTCTGTCAAGAGTTGTGAGACAACTCTCTCCGTTACATTGGAGTCTGAACCACTAATGCCTCTGCTTGGCGCAAGGGAATCAAGCTCGTCAAGAAAAATTATGCATGGTGCAGCTTGACGTGCTTTTCTGAAGACTTCACGTACTCCTTTTTCGGACTCCCCAACCCATTTGGAAAGTAATTCAGGTCCCTTTATGCTAATAAAGTTGGATTCTGTTGTGTGTGCTACTGCTTTTGCAATCAATGTCTTTCCGGTTCCTGGAGGACCATAGAGCAAAATTCCCTTCGGTGCTTTAACGTCTGTATGTTCAAATGCCTCCTTGTGTTTTAGAGGCCACTCTACAGCCTCGTGTAGTTCTTCTTTTAGTGATTCCAGTCCGCCAATATCCTCCCAAGTGACATTAGGTACCTGAACCAGAACCTCTCTCAATGCTGAAGGACGCACTTCCTTTAGCGCATCTTTGAAATCCTCATCTGTTATGATGATCTTTTGTAGAACTTCATTCGGAATCTTTTCCTCTTCCAAATCAATATCTGGCAATATTCTTCGCAGTGACCGCATTGCAGCCTCTTTTGCAAGAATTTCCAGATCAGCCCCCACAAACCCATGTGTTACTTTTGCTATCTTATCCAAGTCTACTTTATCTCCAAGTGGCATTCCACGTGTATGTATGTCCAGAATCTCCTTTCTCCCTGCTTCATCAGGTATTCCTATCTCAATTTCTCTGTCTAGCCTTCCGGGTCTTCTCAGTGCAGGATCTAATGAATCTTGTCTGTTGGTTGCCGCAATTACCACTACCTTGCCACGTGATTCCATACCGTCTAGTAGCGTCAGTAGCTGTGATACAACTCTCTTTTCTACCTCTCCTGTAACTTCTTCACGTTTTGGAGCAATGGAATCAACCTCGTCTATGAAGATTATACTTGGAGCATTATCCTCGGCTTGCTTGAATATATCGCGCAAGCGCTCTTCGCTCTCGCCATAAAACTTGCCTATAATCTCAGGGCCACTAATTGAGAGAAAGTGAGCATTGGTCTCGCCTGCAACGACCTTTGCCAGCAGGGTCTTTCCTGTGCCTGGGGGTCCATACAGCAAGACACCCTTTGGCGCCTCGACTCCAAGTTTTTCAAATAATTCTGGATGTCTCATAGGAAGTTCTACCATTTCACGTATCTTCTGAACCTCGTTTCTAAGACCACCTAGGTCGTCATAAGTTACTCTTGGAATAGAATTATCAATGGCTTTGGTCATTGAACCAAGTTTGAATTTGGTCTGGCCCGTAATGACAACAGGTTTGCCAGATGGGGTCGTACTTGTCACCACAAGTTGTGTCTTTCCTCCTAAATGGGTTGTTACTACAAGAGTATCTCCGTTAGTTATTACATGACCAATATAGTTTGCGTGCATGTATTCTTGTAAACCTTCAGCACTTAGTTTCTCGATAGGAGAAAGTATGACTTGATCAGCTTCAGATGCATCGACTCTTTTGATAGAGATTTTTTCTCCTATACCAGAGCCGATGTTCTGTCGCGTAATTCCGTCTATCTTTATTATTCCAGTTCCGTAATCTTCAGCAGAAGCTGGCCACAGCTTAACATGGCTTTTTCTGTTTCCAACAAGTTCTAGGATTTGACCTGTTTCCCACTTATTGTCTTCTACAACCTTGGGGTCTACTACAGCAATGCCCTTTCCTACATGACGTTGCGCTGCTTCTGCAATTCTTAATGTGATCTCTTTCATATTTTTCACCATAAAAAAATAAAGGAAATTATTCGACCGACACTATTTTTCCTTTCGGTCTATCCTCCTCCTTTAGTTTGAACTTCACTTCAAGAAGTCCATTGTCATATGTTGCCTTGACAGAATTTTCGTCGACCTTTTGTTTTATTGGTATCTTGGTGTGATATTTTCTGTCGTCGTGTTCTGCATCGATGTTGACGGTTCGTCCTAAGACCTCGATCTTGATGTCTTTCTTTTCCACGCCAGGCATTTCTCTTACCGATGGTGTTGCGGACATCAAGTTCTCATCAAACGATTTTGCCATGGAGGATGCGCTCTCGCTAATGGACAGGTTTATGAAGATAGATCCAGACTATGAATTTTTCAGGTTCAGCGATTCTTTTAGGTTCTTGACTGAGGATGTGACCGATATCAGAGAGATACTCGAGTCCTTCTCGAGCCACAAGAATGTATATCAGACCGGGCTGGCAAAGATAACGGTACATCTGGACGGCTCTCAAGACGATTCTGATGTCGTGTCTTACGTCTCGGAAATACTTCACTATAACGGAATCGAGCTTGTCAATGCGTTTTTTGGACAGGATAGCATAGTACTGGTCTTGCACGAGAAAGATGCTGCAAGGGCATATGAGATACTCCGCAGCGAGATCTCGCGAATCAACAACTGACATACCTGACAATAGAATCCATTTTTTATCTTTCAATCTAAACCTGCTTGCCGTTAATCCGTGAGCAATTTTATCCTGAATCTTGGACGGCTTTTTAGGACAGAGAATATTTACAAATCTATGACGGGTAGGTTAGATTATGCGTGAAGTTAATATTTGACTATGTAAAATAACGGATCGTGAAGTATGTCGTATTGTCAATGGTGGCAATGGCAGTACTCGTATCCCCCAGTTTTGCTTTCCCAGCTTCGCATGCCATCGTACCCACAAACCTAGTTCCTGAAAGTGATGTCGTAATGCAAAAAGTGGTGATTCCCATGCATATCCCACCAAATCCAAAACTGCCGTTTGGCTGTGTATGGGGGGCAGTACAAAATGCCGCACCTGGTTATCCTGTAGAGATTGAAATTTACAAAGGCAATTACAACAAGCCAATCTATGTTGCTCAAGCTAACGTGACTTCTGACGGTTCATATGAAAAATATTTCAGAGTCGCAAATACTATCAACGGGCATGAAACTAACATTTTCGAGGGAGATTACACCGTTGAGATTTTCAAGTATGTTGTAAACTCTAACAGTGGTTCTACGACTTAGGGCAGCCAAGCAGGAAGATATTTCTTTTTTTAGTTTATCATTCTCTAGTTTAAACCTGACATCTAACTTCTGTTTGTGTGAGCAATTTTGGCGTAGTTTTTGTCTTTCTTGTTTTTGATTATATGCTAGCATATTGTACTCTTCACATTCCAAGAACGTACTAGAAAGGCATTACACAAAACCTTCCTTCTAATTTTTTTCTGTAAAACTTAGAGATTTGTGACTGTAGGCGTTGTTAATTGTATGGCCTTGAACAGTCCAGTGTGTACCGCTTTATAAAATAAAAAAAATTACTGGGCCAAGCTAAATGGCATTGCACCGTGATAGTGAATTGAGTCTTTGATGCGACTGCAGCCCTCACATTGCCATTTTAGCGGCCCGCTACAACTTGTGCATATCTCTACAGGCAACAATTCGTTGCCACACTTTCTGCAGATTGTCTCCATTTGGAAACCACCTTGTTACACTCTTACTGCCAGATAATTTATAATTGTTATCCCATTTGGAACTATGGTAGACGTTTTGTCAAAGGATCTACATTGTGTTTGTAATCACATATAATTACACTGATAACTCTTAGGTTGAAATGAATTTCTACAAAAATCTGTTAATTTCGGTGGAGGATTGTTAACTTGGGTTGATTTGTTCAACTATGATAACCATACATGAGAATTTGATAATGATTTTTTAATAAGATTTAACCAAAAGACATGACAATGGCTGAAACCTGCGAAAACTGTGGTCGTCCTATTAAGGACTGGAGTGCAACTCATTGTTCAGAGGATTGCTTGCTTGAATCAATACAATATAGCAAAACACTGATGGAACAATCAAAGTTTGACAATCTGATCTCTAGGATGAGAAAAGAAAATCGTTTTGATAGTAAATTACTTGATGAAT
Organism: Nitrososphaerota archaeon; assembly: GCA_021323705.1. Classification (GTDB taxonomy): domain Archaea; phylum Thermoproteota; class Nitrososphaeria; order Nitrososphaerales; family Nitrosopumilaceae; genus Nitrosotalea. The sequence goes on along the minus strand of JAJPKL010000038.1, from coordinate 86,899 downwards.
TAAAATAAAAGTTCAGGAGAGTCCAAAAACCTCTTGCAAGATTGGTCTGGCATACCTATCTTGTTTATAATAAAATTTTTGGTATTTTAATTTTTAAAAAACATTTCTGACATGCGATAGTAACGTCATTTCTTTTATGTGGTGGAAAAGTAAAATTAAAATATTTGTCACTCACATAATGTGAGTAAGGTGAGATCGACGTATGCCGGCGAGGTTTATCGGTCTTGACTGTGCATCTGCATTTAGGATTGTCTTTGCTATTTTAGGATCCATTAAGAAATCAGTGTTTGTCAGAATTTTCAAACATGTTGACCAAACCGTCAAGGCAGGTGTTAAGATCAGATGTACTTGGAACAGATTGTTGAAAGACAAAAATGCCCAAGATGTAACTCCGACCAATTAGTAACGGATTACATTACAGGTGAGATAGTCTGTGAGAAATGCGGCATGGTATTATCTGACAGAGTTGAGGATCCAGCAAAAGAATGGATGGCGTACAATAAACAAGAATATGACGAGATGACAAGGACAGGCGGTCCAATCTCCATTGCAAAATCTGACATGGGATTGTCAACTGTCATAGGGAAAGAAAACAGAGACGTTACCGGAAGACCATTTTCAGCATCTGTAAAAAACATCATGGAAAGATTAAGAACGTGGGACAATAGAACACAGATTCACAATGCCAATATCAGGAATTTTCACCAAGCGTTCTCACTGCTTAATAATCTCAAAGACAAACTTGGGCTTTCTGACGCAATGATTGAGAAAACTGCATATATCTACAGAAAAGCAATGGAAAGAGAACTTGTTAGAGGTAGATCGATAGGTGGATTGTTAGGAGCTTCCATATATGCTGCGTGCAGGATTACAGAGACGCCACGAACGTTAGATGAAATATCAAGCAGTATTTGCATAAGGAGGAATTATCTATCAAAGTGTTACAGAGAGATTATTCGAGAATTGGATCTGAGTATACCAGTTCCTGATCCCGTAAAGTGTATCCCGAGAATAGCAAGTAATGCAGGCATATCTGAGAGAACAAAACGAAGGGCATTAGAATTGCTAGAACAGGCAAAAGCCGCAGGCATCTCTGCCGGAAAAGACCCGATGGGACTTGCAGCTGCAGTACTGTATATTGCGTCTCTTTGTTGTGGCGAATATATTACTCAAAAACAAGTAGCGATGGCATCATCTGTCACAGAGGTAACTATCAGAAATAGGACAAAAATGCTCAGGAAATTTTTAGGAGTTGTAACCCATGGGTGATTTGTCAATTATAAAGCTAGGTCGTACCCTCTTTTACAATTACATGTGTAAGAAAATTTCTTTCTCTTCAAAAAATTTAATGTTTATGGACAAATGTTATGCAACTTTTAAATTTGTGTTACAAGCTATTATGCTGAAAAGCTGATTCACTATGCTCAGCGGTTCAACAAATGGCACAAATTCAAGGTATGGGTTTGTAAAAAGGAATGTCATCTTGTTTGCAGTAGTTGTTATTGTTTCCATGGTATCAATATACTACGTGTTTTTATCGCCATATGCCATAATTTCTCATGCCCATCCTTCTGCCAATTTCTTACGCAATGTATCTGCTCAAGAAGAAAATCAGTCTGTAAATTACACCGGCAAGCAGTTATCACAACAAGGCCAGCTTACCCTTCCAGAATTGTACAGGCAGACAAAGGACTCGGTAGTAGAGATCAAAAGCACGGTATCAAACCCTGATTCATTTATCATCATAAATGGTGTACCGTCTAACCAAAACACAACTACTCTTGGATCTGGGTTCATGTATGATACTATGGGTCACGTAATCACAAACGCACATGTGGTAGGCCAGAGCAAGATTGTCTATGTAACTATCACTGACGGCGATACCTATGCTGCAAAAGTAGTAGGAACCGATCCCTACAATGATCTGGCAGTGGTACAGATAACTGATAATTTTACAGGTGAAAAGATGATACCGCTCCAACTTGGTGATTCTTCCCAACTTGAGGTAGGGCAACCTGTTGCAGCCATTGGCAACCCGTTTGGCCTTGAAGATACCATGACTAGTGGAATCATATCATATCTTGGGAGGTCACTCAATGACGAGGCTACAGGCAGCTTTTCTATTCCGGATATTATTCAAACTAGTGCAGCGATAAATCCTGGAAACTCTGGTGGACCACTTCTTAACATGTATGGGCAGGTAATTGGAATGAATACTGCCATAAAGACTGATACTGGTAACTTTGCAGGCATTGGATACGCAATTCCATCAAACCAGATTGCGAGAATAGTGCCAGTCCTGATAAAAGATGGTGAGTACCAGCATCCCTGGCTTGGCATTGAGGGAAGAAATCTGAGCCCGGACATTGCACTTGCAAATGGACTTGCAAGAAACTTCAAGGGAGTGATAATAGAAAAAATATCGACAAACAGCTCCGCTTCAAAGGCTGGCCTTGTAGCCGCAACAGATGATCAAGATGGCATACCGCATGGTGGAGATGTCATAGTATCAGTTGATGGGCATCCTGTAAAATCCATCTATGATATCATTAGCTATATGAATGATTACAAATCAGTTGGGGATACCATGAAACTTGGAATATACAGGACAGGAAAGATAATTGATGTTATTGTAACACTGCAGGCAAGACCACCTCCTGCACCCCCTACACCTCCTGTACCAATGACAATGCCTAGCTTCCCACCGATGCCAAACTTTCCACAAATTCCCGGCTTTCCACAACTTCCATGATTTAGAATGTCAGGTGAGATCATGATCTGTAATGAGAGTAAGTAAAGTTTTACAATTATGGTGTTGATATGATGAAGTATCGTTTTAGATCACTTGGTGCGTATTTACTCGTATTTCTAGTGATAACTGCATCTATCCATATGTTGCGTCCAAGTTTTCCCTTACAATTCTCCTCTGCAGAAATCCAAAGACCAATTTTTACTACAAACAGTAGACAATCAGGCACGGATCAAAGCGTGGTGTTCATACAGCCAATCTTTACCCAAGCAGCCTATGGAAATAACAACCCTGACCATCATGGCTTTTATGATTATTATTTTGGAAGGTGCGGTCAGAAATGCCTCACTGTTCCAATCCCAAAAATCTTTAACGGTTCTTATGACACAGGCGCCCAGTCAAACAATATCCTACTACGTGAGCACTATTCACACATTACTGACATTGATGTTGACAAGGATCCTGACATACTGGAAGGGTATGGTACTGTAATTTTACTTCACAATGAGTATGTTACGCAAAGAGAGTTTGATGCAATTACACACCATCCTCATGTCATATACCTTTATCCCAATTCACTTTTTGCAGAGGTAAAGGTTGACTATGACAAAAACACCATTACGTTAGTAAGAGGCCACTGGTATCCTGATAAAAAAATAGTCAATGGTTTTAACTGGAAATATGACAATACAAAATTTGAGAGCGATACTGCTTGCACTTATTTGCATTTTTACACTATCTATAACGGGGAGATGCTCAACTGCTATCCTGAGTATATCATATATTTCGATCCAGAACTATTGCACGCAATAAAAAATTTCATCTATAATTATACTGCCTCATACAGCAAAACCACTGCACCTTCCTAATTTACCCAAAACCTTATTTTCATAAAATATTTTAAGATTGATTACACATGCACACAGCAGAAAAATTGCTTTTCAGCGGTTTTGAATGTTGTGTGTGGAGACTGGCTCTACAAACAGATAGAAAAAATTGAAGATTTGAATCCGAAAGTTCTTAAACTCGGCAACCGCATCTACATTTTGGGGTAAAGACAAGACAGTTACATTTTTAGACCTTTTTTGATTATTTCCAAGGCATTTTCAGTTCTTTCAGGTTTTGGAAGCTGGATCATAAAGACATTGGAGCTTCCATATTCAGAATGTGGAGAAGACAGAGCCAACAAAGAGGTCTCCTTTAGGGCCTCGAAGAACTCAAAGGACTCGTTTGCATACAGTAACACTTTTTCTTCAATTTGTCCTTGGGAAAATTGAAGTGTTATTTTTACAAAGACGTGACCCAGACCATCTTGTAGTATGTTAAGATTGGTCTCAACAGATACAGGTTTTCCTGCTATGGCTTTCATTATCTCGTCAAACCTTTTTTCTTCCATTATGATACATGGTACTTTCTTTCCCTCAAAGTCAAAGAGTGTAACGTCTTTGTGTCTTTGGGCTAGAAGCTTGTCAAGTTCGCTTTCTGCCATATTTTAGAATAAAACAACTTTTTTAAAAATATACGAGTTTAGATGATGCACAGAGTCTTTGCAAGCATCTCTGCCCGCTCATTGTCTGAATCAGCAATCTTCTTGCCGTTGTACTTGCTGTTAAAATATAGCAGGTCAACTAGTTTTGTTCTGTCAACATTTACCACTGTGGCATTGTAAGGATTTGGAATCTTTCTATTGGTCAGAATTACCAGCTTGTCAACAACTGCTGCTTTTGAGATGTTGGAGAGGCTATCTAGGTTTTCAGTACTGTTACAGTTTGTGATTATGGCCACACCCACCTTGGCTCCAAATGGGTCTTGATATATGACATCAAGCGGCAGGTTTTGTTTCTCCAGCTTGCAGATGCTGCCCATCTCGTGTGCAAGATTTGTCAGGTTGCGTACTGCCTCCCTGAGGTCTTTTTCAGAAGACGGCTCGCTGCAGTTCTTCCTTATTGCAATGAAATCTGATATAGGCACCTCCATTATGCTTCCCCTCACCTTGAGCCCCGGGTATGTTTGCTTTATTGCATCATCAATCACGCTTTCATCAATTTTGTCAAGGCCCATCTGATCTGACTTTTCCATCGCGTGGTACAAGATGTTTATCACCGACCTGACACTTCTAAATTCCGGAAATTCTTCATACAGCACCTGAATCTTGTCAGTCAACTCTCCTTCTAGTTTTGAGCTGAACTTGTTGTGTTTGTCGTTGTGTTTTATGTATTCTACTGCAATCTCTGCAAGTTCGTCTTTGGAGTTTGAGCCAGCCAAGTCAATCTTGTAGTTTGCCTTCTCAAGCCTATCAAAGACAGACGAGTTGACGCTCTGCACTTCGGCATATCCCGACGGAGTGGATATGAGAAGAAGTATACATGCGGGAAGATGAGAGTTTATTATTCCCTTTACAAACTCGATAGAGTCCTTGTTTCCGTCAAATTCATCTACTTCCAAAAGTGTAATTTTTCCCAAGAATCTATGAGTTAGCCTTGATATGGCTGAGATCATCCCAATCAACTCTTCCAAGTTTTGTATGGTATCAAAGGAGTTTGTTATTACATTTCGAATCAGCGTAGACTCGCAGTAGTTGAACCTCTGAACAAGAAATTGTTTCAAATTCTCTGCAGAAACAGATTCTTTTCCAGATATGATATCGTCTACCTTTTCCTTGATTGTAAGTCCAGTCAGCCTGTTCATCATGGTATAATTGATGGCTTTTTTTGCTGAATTGTCTCCCTGTTCTGCCCTCTCTTTGATATAGGTAAGAAATTTTGTGCGCAGCTGCACAAAAAAATCGTTGTCAAATCCCTTGATCATTGCGTTGTATATACTTGGCATGGTTTTTGGAGATATGGTTGATAGGTCAACAAAGGAGCACTCAGAGTTGTAGCGCCCTTTCAAGTTTTTTACGTGCAACGCCAAGTGCGTCTTTCCCGAGCCTACATCTTGGATTACTGTGATTACTCTAAAATCATTGTCTGCAGAGTCTCGTCCCTCCACCTTGCCGTTTAGTTCCTTCATACATTCCACTATGGCACCCTTGGCCTCCTTGTGCCTTCTGCCCCCAAGTATCTTTGCATCCTTTTCAGTGGGTGTTGGGCTGCTCGGGTACGGATTGCTTTCTAATCCATATGCGTACACTAGACGCACCTCACAAAACCGTGCATCATACCGCGAACAATGATGCCTTCCTGTCCCCCAGTTGAGAGCTCGTATTTGTCATGGTGTTTTTCTACCAGGTCGCTTGCAAGTGAGTAGAACTTTTCTTTGGAGAGATCTTGTGTCAGGCATATCTTTTCTCGCACCTTTGAGAACGGGGTCCATCCTATTGAGGTACCTGCTTCCCGTAGGCACTTGTCAAATACATTTTCAAAGTCAGTATACGGAGCAGCGCTTTCTTGCAGAGAGATTCTCTCCATCTCTTCCCGTAGGTTCTGAGTGTGGTCTTTTAGCCTAGCAACAGAGTGGCTGACGCCAACTAGCATGTTAAGCATGAGTTTGAATTTTGGATCGTTTTCTGTGAGATGTAAAATGTAGTTTTCCCTAGTCCAAACAAAGTAAGCTACCCCTTTTTTCTCAATGAAAATCTTCTCTTCTTTTTTGAGATTCTCAAGTATATCATCACATTCCTTGCCAAATTCCTTTTTTAGATCTGCCTTTTTTATACCCGTTATTCCTGTAGACTCTGCCCTATGAAGAATCTCCTCTATCATGGGCATGAGTCTTAGAAATTTTATTTAATACCAAGCCTAATCTAGACCGACAATTTGGTGAAAAATTCTTATCTTGTTATACGTCGCCGCGGCTAATCATACCGTCAAGACCGGTCATGTTATAAAGCGCGTTTAGATAAGATTGCATGCAGAATGATGATCGGGTTTGCTGATTATGATGAATTATACCTGGGGTATCTGACTGCTTTTTGAAGTCGTACAAAATTTTTGAAGGATTGTTCTTCATTTTGCAATTTCGCTTTAAAAGTTAATATCTCAAAGAGTAGATTTATCAGAAATGGCAGATGACGAATGGAAGAAAAAGCTCACACCGGAACAATATGCCATATGTAGAATGAAAGGAACAGAGCCTCCTTTTACTGGCTTGTACCATAACTGCAAAGAGGATGGGATTTACAAGTGTGTTTGCTGTGGCGCAGACCTTTTCAGTTCTGAGACAAAGTTTGATTCTGGTACTGGATGGCCTAGTTTTTGGAAGCCAGTTTCAGATAACATACAGGGTGAGACAGACACTAGTTACGGCATGATAAGAACTGAGGTCATGTGCAAAAAATGCGGTTCTCACCTTGGACATGTTTTTGATGACGGACCTGCCCCTACAGGACTGCGATATTGTATAAATTCAGCATCCCTCAGGCTGCAGAAAAAGTAGGGATTTTTGCTTGGTAATACCATTGTTACCTCAATATTAATAGTACCGTATGGTACGGTAAGATATGTTAAACTGTGAATTCTGTCCAAAACAGTTCTTTGAGACTGCAAACGGGCTAGTTGAAAAGACATTTCATGAGGTATTGCACGACCCAGAACTAGTCAACAACTAATCCTGACTATTTTTTGAAAAAAATAAAACCGAACTTTTTTATCGGCTATATGGGTTGTAATTTAAAGTGAAGCAGGCAAAACGAGAGAGCAAAAGAACACCTAAAGATCCAATTTCAGATGCGCTCAAGAAAATGAACTCGATCTCTGAGGCAACCAAGGTCTTGGCCTCTGAGGTAAAGACAATGTCAAAGATTTTCACTGAAAATCAGAAGATACTGATCTCGTTAAAAAGTATGATAGACGGAGTAAACTCTTCGCTTGACCAGATACAAAAAAGCTCAAAACAAATGAGCATTCTAGAAGAGGATACGCAGAGACTTTTCCACGGAATGAACCAAGTAAAGGCCCATTCCAATATAATAGAAAAGATCAACGACCAGATAAATCGCCTACAGGATCAGGTCAGCAAGATCCATGAAAAGCAGGAAGAGATTCCTGATGCTAGCAAACTAATGCAAAGTGTAGCGGACAATCTGGATTCAATTAGAAACAATACCAAGATGATAATGCACCTGTCAGAAAAAACAGAAAAGATGCGTGAAGAACTAAAAACTGCGGCAAACAAGGCCGAATTATTATCAAGTATTGGTCCTGAGATCGAAGAGGTAAAGAAGAGCACAAAAGATATTGCTGAAAAAGCAGAAAAGATGTCACATCTTGAAGAAAACATATCAAATCTCAAAACTGAGATTGGCAAAGTCGTTGCAAAGACAGAACCCCTAGTCGGCCTTGATTCCCAAATAAGAAATGTAGGAAATGAGATTGATTCTTTAATTAAGAAGACAGACTCGCTTGGCACATTAGGCAATGATATCAGAAACGTAAATTCCGAGTTTAACAACTTCAAAGACAGTGTTCTAGGCAAGACGCTGGAACTAGAAGAAAAGATGTCGGATTTTGCCGAGCTTCTCAACAGAAACTCTGCTTCAATATCAGAGTTTAACAAAACCACCTATGAAATTTCCCAGCAGTTAAATGAAATTAGAAGCATAACTCACAAGACTTCACAGAGTACATCACGCGAGGTTATGGGACTACTTCGACTCTCAGAATTTCAGTCAAATATACGCATGAGATCAGAGTCAAAGTATGGTACACTAGAAGACATACAGAAGATGGTTTCACAAACGGTTGACATGGTAAATCTATTTGACAGGCTCTCTATTGAAGCTGAAACAAAGATGCCTCTTCCTGCAGAAGTAAAACAGTGGAGTGTATCAAAGATTCTGGACTGTGCAGACAGGTGGGAGATTAGGTTCACGGACATATTTAGGATGTTGATAAGTGAGCTTGGTGCAGATTTAGTCAAGGAATCGCTTAGAATGGAACAAGTTCGGGACCTATTTGGAATCAGAGCTGTAGACGAAGTCAGGCACGAGCTGAATATTTCCTAGTTATTCTTCTACATCGTAAGCTCGCAGGCGTTCTCTTTTTCTCTTGAGCACTGCAAATATTCCAATTATTACCGCTACCCATATGCAGCCAAACAAAATGTTTGATATGCTCACATACATGTATGGCGTGGCATCAAGTAGGTTGAACACTATGGTGCTTGCCTGGTAGTGAACGTTTAACATTCCAGTGTGGAATGCTGCGCTGTCAGGAGACGTGTTTGCAATCTTGTCAGTAATTGCAAGCATGGCAGTAAGATCCTTTTGCATTAGTCCAAAATCAGTATCGTCAGTTGGAAATATCCAGACTGGGTTTCCACTTGGTGGAAGCAGTGCCTTTACTGCAGTCAAGTCATTGTGAATAGATTGTGGATCTGATGTAGCTTGGATTCGCAGCAAGAGTCCTCTTGCTTGATCAATAGGATATATCGTGGTGCCGTATTCTTCAAAGGCCATAACCACTCCCAATACAATTAGCCCCATTATTCCGCCCATTGCAAACTTGTAGTATGTGTTTGCCATTCTCTGACTACCTGACATAACAGGCATATTTCTTGATTTGCCTTTCTTAAACGTTGAATGAGATATGCTAAGATATGCAATGTAAAAGAACCCTACTGTCTGGATTCCAATTATTGGAGCAAAGATGGGGTTTTCCGAGAAGATTGCGGTGAATATGCCCACAATTCCATATACGCCAAAGAATATCTCAAGTAGCGTAGTTTTTGTAAAAGGCAGGGCATATGCCTTGTCTCTCCAGTCGTCGCTCTTTTTTACTATCCCAAACTTTGGAGTGCGTAGAAACTCGTTCTTCTTTCCAAACAGTGCGTCAAATACTGCAACAGTATTGTTTACCGCCATGCCTGCGGAATAAAACACCATGTAAAAGTATGACAGCGCCTTGGACTTCCAGCTTGCATGATACAGGTCTCGAATTATCATGATATACACTACCGGCCCCATCGCAAGATATGCGATTATGGTAAGAGCCGGAAGGCCACTTATGATATAGAGATTGATTTTTGAAGCAAGCAATATTGGTAAGATCAAGAATTGTGCCAACATCAGTGGAAATGCGATATGCCTTGTAAGCTGAACAAAGGCCTGAATTTTTGTGTCAAAAGGTATTCTCTTTACTACAACATCTCCCAGTAATTTTATGGCGCATTGGATGGACCCCTTTGCCCACCTGAACTGCTGCCTCTTTGCAGCGTTCATCTGCACAGGAAGTTCCGCATCAACTACTATATCTGGTATGAAGACACATTTCCATCCCTTCATCTGTGCCCGGTAGCTAAGATCTAGATCTTCTACCAATGTTGCAGTGTGCCACCCTCCAGAGTCTTCGATGCATTCTCTCCTCCACACGCCGGCAGTTCCATTAAAGTTCATGAAGAGGTGTGAATTGCTTTTTGCCTTTTGTTCTATCAGAAAATGAAAGTCTAAGCTTAGTGCTTGGGCCATTGTCAAGGCAGAATATTTTTCGTTGACATGTCCCCATCTACACTGTACCAGACCTATCTCAGGTTTGCAAAAGTACGAGAGTGCTTTTTTGAGAAACCATGAGGGCGGAATAAAGTCTGCGTCAAATATTGCAACAAAGTCACCTTTTGCAAAATTCATCGCATGTTTTAGTGCACCTGCCTTGTACCCTTTTCTGTTTCCTCGCCTCACATGCATTATGTCAAACCCCTTCTTTTTGTAATCGTCTACCAAGTCTTCAAGTATGTTAAACGTGTCATCGTCAGAATCATCGAGCACTTGGATGCACAGTTTTTCTTTTGGATAGTCTTGCGCGCAGACAGCATTAACAAGTCTGGCTGCCACATATTTTTCATTATAAATTGGAAGTTGGATTGTAACAGTTGGGGTTTCTTTTAGCTCGACAGATTTTGTCTTCTTTTTTTGTCGAGCCAAAAAGACAAGGTAATAGAAATTACAGGTATAAAGTGTGATTACAAGGGCAATCCCAACGAAGAGGTTCCACAGAAACTGGGTTAAAGGCGTAGGTACTGTGTGTATTAGCATCGGAGTCTTTCAACTCACAATTCCTTATAGCCCTACCGTTATTCTTCTTGCTAGCCTCTTTTTGAGATCTTGATTGCTTGTACAGGGCAAACATTCTCACAGGATAAGCAGAATATACAGTCAACCTCTCTTGCCATAAGTGGCTTTTTCTCAGATGACGGGTTTCCCTTAAACTCTGCCCACTCGTAAACTTTGACTGGGCATGCATCTATGCAGGCACCGTCTCCTACACATATATCAAAGTCAACTGAGACAAACTCTCCCCAGATGCCCAGTACCTCGTTTCCTTTTCTTGGGCCATAGACCTTTATCTTACCACCGCTGGAGGGGGCAGTGAATGTTTCTGTCACCTTTAGTTTCTTCTTGAATTCTACATCTATTGGGCCTGCTTTTGCACCAGATGGAGTCTCGATTTCTGCTGGCTGTTGGGCTTCCTGTCCAGGCGGAGGCGCAGCCGGTTTTGGCTTTGGCTTTGCATTTGGAACTATCTGTGCAAGTGGCGTCATCTCTTCCAACTCTTTGAGAGCAGATTCTGGCGTTACTTGCTTTGTTTTCACAAGATGTTCTACCATCTTGTCAGCAAGCACGCTGTTACGCAATATAGTATCAATTATCATCTTTGCATTCGCATCTGCCTTTCTTCTGTAATCTTTTACCCATAATCCGTCACCATATTTTTCGACCGGATAAATTTGATAAATCATGTCAACCACCTCTCCTGTTACAACCTCGACTTGGACCTCAAGATCAATCTGCTTGTAGCCCCTGTCATCTGGGTCTGGTGTGCTTTCCTCTTTCCACCTATATGTTGCATAAATCCTGTCGGCGAATTGATCCATCACGAAGACTTTCTTAAAACCGCTAACTATGGAATCGATCTCATACTTGTCTTCCAATTTTATTGGTAAGCGATATAGTCCGAGTTTGTAGCTGTGCAGTGGATATATGCCTCTTTTCGAAGTTCCAGATTGAACTGTGTAGACTCTGTCTTTTAGGAGAAGAGACATGTAATCATTAGTAGAAAAAGTCTTTAAAAACCCTTCCTAGTAATCAGGGCAGGTTTCTTCACGGATCTTTCTGTATCTTTCTTCCATCTCTTTGGCATGCTCCAATACATTTTCAAATGAATACTTGTCTTTAGGAAAGAACCAGCGGATTCCTACCTTGTGTCCAATTCCGTCCATATCGTATATCATACCTTTTTCCGAGTCTACCTGATATTTTTCATCAATTGATCGCTCCTGTACAGTGAGGCCGCGCTTTGTCTTGTCTTCCATGATGAAATCGGTGGGCCCGTCTCTTATCGCATAGAATATGCCTTTTTTTAGTACAGGAAGTTCCTGATCTGACTCACTATTATTTTTCAATTGGGTTTCCAATCATATTACCCCATTCAGTCCAAGAGCCATCATAGTTTCTAACTTGAGGATAACCCAGTAAGTATTTTAGGACAAACCAACTGTGAGATGATCTCTCCCCTATTCTGCAATAGCATATGACATCTTTATCAGGGGTAATCTCTTTGCTTTCGTAATTCTTCTTGAGTTCCTCCACAGTTTTGAAGGTCCCGTCGGTATCGTTTACTGCAGTAGCCCACGGTATGTTTTTTGCTGTTGGAATGTGTCCTCCTCTTTGGGCGTGCTCCATTGGATACTCTGGAGGAGCAGTGATTTCACCTGAAAATTCTTTTGGAGAGCGCACATCAACCAGTACTGTGTCTTTTTTGTCAAGTGCTCTTCTTACATCAAAAAGATAAGCTCTAATTCCCTCGTTGGGGGGTTTTGAAATATATTTTGTTTTTTGAACCTGCTGCTCTTCCTTTGTATATGGTTTTTTCTCAATTTCCCATTTTTTTCTTCCGCCGTTCATGATCTTTACTTTTTCATGTCCATAATACTTGAATATCCAGAAGACAAATGCCGCAAACCAGTTGTTAAAGTCGCCGTAAAGAATTACTTCTGAGTCAGGAGTTATTCCATTTCGCGACATTAGCTCTTCAAATTGTGATTTATTAACAATATCTCGTGTTACTGGATCGTTGATGTCCCTCTTCCACCAGATGAGACTAGCGTTCTGGATGTGGCCCTGCCTGTAGGCATTTTCTGGATCATAGTCAACTTCAACAATTTTGATTGCGTTATTGTTTATGTTTTTTGCAACTGTTTCGGTGTCTGTTAAAACTTCAGGATGTGAGTAGCTCATGTAATTAAGATACGGCGGAGGGTTCTTAATATTTTATCTCATCACATGCTTTTTAAACTAAATTAGAATAGTACTTTTGTTTGGAACTAAATAATGTGGCAGTTGTCAGTAAAGTTGGTTCAAAAGAAGCAGAAGATGCTGCAAAAAAGGTAGCAAAAAAACTGCTTGCCAAAAAGGCCAGAGTATTTACGGTCTCACCAGTTGAAGTTGAGGGAGCAAAGAAAGTGGGGGACTTGGAAGAGCTCAAGACAGCAAAACTTGATCTTACAATCACGCTTGGCGGCGATGGTACCACTCTTCGAACTTTCAGGTATTTAGAAAATGAGACTCCAAATTTAGCAATCAATGTTGGAGGCAATAGAGGAATTTTATCAGAAATAACTTTACCAGAAATTGACACTGCAATTGAACAGATAATTTCAAACAACATATTTCTTGACAAGAGAACCAGAGTTATTGCCTCCTGTGCAGGTCAGGAATTTCCACCTGCATTAAATGAGATATACGTGAACAGGCAAAATCTTACCAAGACATCACTTTTTGAGATAAGGTTTCAGAGTGATACTGTTACACAAAGGATGGACGGGGTAATAATTGCAACTCCAAGTGGTTCAACTGGGCATTCATATTCACTTGGAGGTCCAATTCTTCATGAAAGTCTTGATGTTTTGATAATAACTCCTGTGGCACCAGTCAACAAGTTGCCTTCCATAGTAGTACCAGATGAAAAAATTGAGGTAATAAGTAACCATGATTCAAACATAATTATGGATGCGCAGGTGATCAAAACCGCAAGTGTTGATGAAGTGATCACTATTCGAAAGTACAAAAAGCAAGCAGTATTTGTGAGGCTAAAGAAAAGAGGCCTAAGACAGATGAGCAAGCTTGGTTTCTAGGGTTTTAGATGCCACCTCGTTTTACGCTGGAATACCATTCTCATCGCAGGATGTTAGCTATACGACACCGCAAGTTTTCGAAGAAATCAAACACATCAAGAAAAGCCATGATGCCATAACAGTACTTATCGAATCAAATAGGCTAAAAATTGTAGAGCCTGAAAAAAAATTCATTCATGAGGTACTTGAAAAAGCAGAAGAGACCGGAGATTATCAGCGTCTTTCCAAGGAAGATGTTTCTGTCATTGCATTGTGTTTACAGCTTGGCGGAGAATTGGTAACTGATGATTTTGCGGTCTCAAATGTGGCAAAACACATGAACTTGAAAGTTTTGCCAGTGATGACAAGTGGTGCAGAAAAGAAAGAATGGTTTTACTTCTGTACTGGCTGCAACACAAGTTTTTCCAAAGTGTCTGTGTGTCCTATATGTGGAAACAAACTGGTGCGTAGATCATCCAGGCGCAGACCCTCCAAGCCAGTCAGCTAATGAACTGGTCTAACGTTTTCATACCAAGAAATATCAAATATCATGCAAGGTTTTCTGATTGGTTTTTTTGTCACCCTTGATCTCGGTGTCAAGCAGCTTGCGTATCTTTTGTGCACGCGATTCTCCCATTCCTTCAATCTTTGAAAGCTCAGCAAGCGAGGCGTTAAGAGAGTTGCTTGGAGAACCAAATTTTTCAAGCATCCTAGATGCTAGTTTTTCCCCAACGCCCGGTAGGCTGCACAAGACGGACAGTTGTTGGCGATGTGTGTCTCCTGACTTGCGTATCTTTTTGAGAAACGGACCCTTTGTTTTTCCTTGTCTTGCGCACATTGCAACCAGCAGTTTAGCTGTGTTTGATGCATTTGGGGTCGGTACAACAGGTATTTTGAAATCCAGTACTACTGCAGATACAGCCCCATAGAAGACAAGTGGGTTCTCAGTTATTTGCGCTATTTCATCAACGTTTCCTTCTATGATTATGGCAGGATGCTCAAAGTGTTCTCGCAGTCTGCTGCATTGATCAAACAGCCTGCCATCAAATACCGATGAGATAAAGTCGTGCACGCTCTTTCTTTCAACTACAGTCTCAGATGCAACTATGTAGTCTCCCACTGGGAGGTTTGTCATCTCCACTTTTACCCCAACCTCTTTTAGAAGATCTGGAATGCCGCTCTTTTTCTCGCGTTCATCAATTACCATTCTGAGATCTTCGATCTTCATAGAACCGCTAAAATTCAGTCAGTATTTTATTTAGGAGTATCTGTCTTTTGTCCAGCTGGTGCAGGAGGTCCGCGCAACATTTCCCTAATCTTTGTCTCTGCTTCTTTGAGATTTTCTTTTAGTCTGGTCTCTTGCTTTGCCAATACAGTCAGGCGAGTATTTGCAAGTTCCTTTTTTTCTTCAAGTTCCGAAATTAAGGTGGCCTTGGTTGACTTGACAAGAATTGAGCCTGCCGCCTTGTATACGGCATCAGTATCTCCTGCTTTCTTTAGTGCATCAAGGGCTCGGTCTGTCTCAAGTTGTTCTGTCTCAAGATGTTGTTTTTGAACCATAATAGATTGCAGATTCTGTTGCAGTTGTTGTAATCTACCTACCTGCTCTTGCAACCATGGAGGGACCTGTTCTCCTGCTGACATGCCTGTTTCAGTAGTTGTTTTGCTTATATTTTTACCGATTCAATAGAGTCGTTGCTTGCTTGAATGAGACGCAACGTAGAATTCAGATTGGCTCTAAGATGCGAAAGTTCTTGAGCATCAATCAAAATCATGATTTCTTTGTCAATAGACATCTCTGTTTTGGTTGGGTTCTCATCGTAGAATTTGTTATCAGTTTCAATCGACTTGTAGATTGCGTTATTTTTTTTACCGGCAGAGATTTGGATTTTTGCACTAAAGTTTGATGTCATAGGCCATGCCTGCCACCTTGTAACCGCATTTCTTGCATGTCCATATTCCAACTGCCTGCCTGCCAAATCGTATTGACCCACAGTCTGGACATCTTCGTTTGGATTTTAGCAATCTGTGTACGGCAGTGTATTTTTTGCGCGGCTTTAATCCATATTTTTGGCCCAAGCCTTTTAGTGATGCACCTTTACTTTTTGCCATCTACATCAACTGCTCAAAGCGCTTCCTTATTTTTGTTCCCACAGAGAGTGCCATCTCCGAACATTTGATGAGCTGATCAACTGAAAACCCATCGTTTCCTCCCTTCTGGAGTGCACAAATATTTCCTTCCGAGTTTGTGGTTATTGTTATTCTAGCATCCATGCATTCTTCCTCTTCCCTGCTCGGATCCACCACTATGTTATCACCTATTCTTGCCATCGTAACTGATACTGGAAGTGTCTTTATCGGCGGTTTTGAAGTGACTCCCTCAACTAGCACCGGAGCTTCATCCTTTATCTCATATTTTGGAATGGTAGAGGAAAGAACTGCTGCCACAGAAGCATACGAACATGCATCAAACAGGTTTCCAGCAGAATCAATAACGCTGCTGTCAATGAATATGCCTACGACAGACTTGTTTTCAAGCAAAACAAGTTGATGCAGATCAATCATCTCGGTTTCTCGAATTCCACGGTCTACTACTCTAGCAAGTTCTATCACATCTTCAGTTGGAGGCCCCGGTTCCACGTTAGGATCTGCAAGCGGAAGAATTTCTGCAGTACAGATGAGTATTCCTTTATCTCCCAAGTCTGGAAATGGTTTGTCTGGTTGAACCTTGACGCCAGTAATGACTTCGGTGTTTCCTAGTTTTACTCTAGCAGAACCGTTTGCTTTTGGAATGACCCCAGTTTCTATTGTTAATGGTCTTTGTTCATCAAGGGCCCTGCCATCAAGCCTTTTACCTTGTTTGAGCAGATCTGTAATTTTATCTCGTCTTAATTGATCAAGTATTGTAGAACCCAATTTTATTGTGCTCCGCTTTCAAAATATTTTTCGACAAGTGCTTTTCTTTGTATTTCATATACAGTTCTGCAACCACCAATGGCAGTTTGCAGACATGTCTTGTATTCCTCTGGAGTTAGAATTCCATCAAGTTGCATTAGAGTAACTTTTCCAATGCTTGGCATTATTGCCACCGGCATGTCAGCTTGGCCTTCTTGATCTTCTTCATTATTGACATCTAGTACAATTCTGTCTGCCACTTTGCCTGCAGCACATGCAGACACCAAGTCTCTCATTGGTATTCCAGCATCTGCCAGTGCCACTGCCGCCGCATCAAGAGCAGCACATCTAGAACCACCATCTGCCTGAAGTACTTCAACAAATACATCAATTACAGTTCTTGGAAAGTCTTTCAAGATCAAGGCTGGTTCAAGCGCTTCTTTTAGAACTTTGGAAATTTCAATCTCTCTTCTAGAGGGAGCAGGATTTTTCCTTTCAGTTACTGAAAAGGGAGACATGTGGTATCTGCAACGCAGAATTCCAGTGTCCTGATTTGCCATATGTTTTGGATGTACGTCTCTGGGTCCAAAAACTCCTGCTAGAATTTTGTTTTTACCAAATTCGATGTATGCAGACCCGTCGGCATTCTTTAGAACGCCAACTTTAATAGAAATATTCCTTAGTTGGTCTACTCTTCTACCATCGCATCTAATTCCATCTTCAGTCATTAATTGTGTCATTATTTTCACCTTCTGGTACTCCTAGCATAGATTTGACTCTTTCAGTCAAGTTAGGCGTATGCGCTAGGGCATCCACCATTTTTACTGCTTCAATCGCCTTTAATAATCCCTCGGAATCTTCACAGGACACCACAACCCATCCGTTCTGTCCAATGGTTATCATGGCTCTTGTTGCCATCTCTATAGTTTGAATCATCGAACCTCTCTTCCCTATCAATCTGGGCACTTTGCTTGGAGATATATCAATTAGTTCGCCAGAATCTATCTTTCCAAGATCTCTGTCTTGAACAGTCAGCAGCGGGTCTCGTGATCTGTCAAAGTTTGCAACCCTAGCAGCTACCAAGTCACCGATGTTCAGTCTTTGTTTTAGTTCATCTTTGGTAGGAGAATAGTCTCTTCCAAAAACGTCTTGAGCGGGCAAAAATCCTATAAAACATGAATTGATATCAAATTCCCAAGACAGAGGCGAGGTTCCAATTACTTTGCCGATAACCAAATCATTTGTTTTTGGTACGTACACGCCGGTTAATGGGATAACTCTTACTGCATTCTCATAAATTTCAGATATACCAACACAAGTAGAAATTATTCTGTCCCCTTCTTGGTATACATTTTGTTCAGGTCGTAGCGGCCCGGTTGCGATAACATCTCCTGGTATGACATATCTCCTTTTTATGTCCATCATTTTGCAACCTCAACAGAAGCGGTGCCCTTTGTTACAGAACCTAACCTATCAATCACATTTGACCTTGCCGCAGCCGGTATATCTAGTATTACTTTGAGAGAACCATTTGATTGCCATTCTTCCTTCTTCAATGATCCAAATGACTTTAACACAGAATAAGATTGGGCTGCATATTGAGCAGGTACAACAATTTCAAGCAACATGTTTTCAGACTTTAACGGGATGATTGGCCTGAGCTGTTCTACTATTTCTTTAGTTTGTTCATCCACACCTTGAAACGGATCTATTGAAACTCTGGCATCATCCATTGCTTGCTCTATCCTCAGCGGAGGATGCGGGAGATGGGATCTTGGATCAACATAGCTTTTTGCAATAAAGTCCACAATTTGTTTGCGCTTTTCTGATACCATCTTTCGTCTCTGATCTGTGGTAAGATTCAGGTCTCCTTTTTGCAGTATGATTGTAGCAATAGAGTTTGCATCTGTAGTTTTGAAAGCCTTCATTAGTTTCTCGGTAGATGCCCTGGTCCCTTTGTTAGAATCTGAATAAACCTCATCAGAAACCAGCACTCCTGAAATCTCCTTTCTTTTGCCGAGCTTAAACTCTAGGGCAGGATCTGGTTTGACAATAATTTCGAATTTTTCCCCCTCAACGGCCAATCTGACAACAGTGACTTTATCCATGACAGAGGTAACCCAGTATTGGTATTTATCTATAGATAAAAACTCGCTAGATTTTTATTTGGAATTTCAACCTTCACCCATAAGATTTGACTTCTCTTGAGATAGTTGAGGAAAGTGAAAGTAGAATTGTTGTTAAACTAAAGGGGGTACCTCTTCAGTATGCCAACGCACTTAGAAGAATCTGTCTTTCGGGCATTCCGACCTTTGCAATAGATGATGTTGTAATAATTGAAAACTCGTCTGTTCTTGCAGATGAGGGCGTAGCTCACAGACTTGCAATGTTACCTCTGAGGACAGACCTTTCTAGGTTTGTAGAGCCTTCAGCCTGTGACTGCCACAGCGAGCTTGGTTGCAGTAAATGCAGAGTTTTGCTAATGCTTGACTCGGGTAGTTCTGACACAACCCGTACAATTACATCACAAGATCTAAGTTCAGAAGACGAGGTTGTAAAACCAGTAAACCCCAACGTCCCAATAGTAGCTTTGGCTCCAGGTCAAAAGCTAAAAGTTGAGGCATATGCAAGACTTGGGAGAGGTAACGAGCATGCCAAGTGGAACTCTTCAACTATCGCAGTTCTAACTCAAGGAAGCAATCCTGAGGAGCATATCCTAACTGTAGAAACTGTAGGAAGTCTAACCGCAGGCGAGGTAGTCAAAAATGCAGTCAATGAGCTAGAGAAGAGGCTGGGCGAATTCCAGCAAACAATTGCGGCACTTAGCTGAAGCATATATTATATTTGGGTAAAAATTGGCATAATTACACACATGACTAATCAAGTTGTTGTACAAATGGTAAAGGAGCTCAAAGTAGCATCAAAAAAGAACAAGGCTCCAATCTGGTCAAAACTTGCAGAGATGGCATTAAAGCCAGCAAGAACAAAAAGGGTGCTCAACCTAGGCCAGATTGACAAGTTTGTAAGTGACAACGACACAGTAATTGTGCCAGGAAAGGTATTGGGAACTGGAAACATTTCACACAAGATAACATTATGCTCATTTTCAATTTCTACAAGCGGGGCAAAGAAAGTAGCACAGTCGGGCGGAAAAATAGTGAACTTTACACAGTTGATAAAGAACAACCCAACAGGCAAAGGA
The DNA here is from genome assembly GCA_021323705.1 of Nitrososphaerota archaeon. GTDB lineage: Archaea > Thermoproteota > Nitrososphaeria > Nitrososphaerales > Nitrosopumilaceae > Nitrosotalea. The sequence continues at coordinate 67,007 of JAJPKL010000038.1, read as the reverse complement.
GTGAAAATAATTGGTTAAACAGGAACAGGCTCAAGTCAAAGCAGAGTCTAAAAATTCACAGGATGTGATCGTAGACGGTACGAATCAGATTGCTGGGAGATTGTGTTCACATGTTGCAAAGATGTTGATAAATGGTTCCCGAGTCTCGATTGTAAATTCTGAAAACATCATGTTCAGCGGAAGTAAAGAAATGGTAATTGAAGAATATAGAAAATTTCTTGAGATAGCAAGTATTACAAATCCCAAATTTGGGCCATTCCACCCTCGCAGACCTGACACTATGATAACAAAGATGGTGCGCGGCATGCTTCCAAAGAACAAGCCTTCAGGTCAGACAGCACTGAAAAGGCTGCGAGCATACTTGGGCGTTCCAAACGAACTCAAGTCAAAAAAGACAATTCAATTTGATGACGCAAAAATACGTAAACCTGCTCCATACTATACTACTCTTGGAGATTTGGGCAGGACTGTAGGGTGGCACGAATAATGGCAAAGATTGAAAGTTATTTTGCATCAAGAAAGACTGCACGTGCTCACGCATTTATTTCAAAAGGAGCAGGCCGTGTTAGAATCAACAATGTACCAGTAGAGATGATTCAGCAAGAGTTGGCAAGAGAAGTGATACTTGCACCCCTCGAGGTCACAGGAGATCTCAGAAATAAGGTTGACCTTGCAGTAAAGGTGCGCGGAGGAGGCTACATGGGACAATCATATGCTAGTGCTGTTGCGATATCAAGGGCGTTGACAGGATGGACAAAGACAAGAAAGGAACCAAAAGATCACCCCTTCACAAGATCAGTTCGTGAGGACTTGAAAAAGAAACTTGCAGAGTATGATAAGCATTTACTTAGTGGCGATGACAGAAGAAAGGAACCAAAGAAATTTGGTGGACCTGGCGCCAGAAGAAGAAAACAGAAGTCATACAGATAGCTTTGAAAGCTGTAGTTCTAGCCGGTGGGCGTGGAACACGCGGAAGACCATTTACAGATTACATCCCAAAGGCAATGATACCTATTCACGGGAAGCCTCTAATCTATCACATAGTCAGACATCTTTCTTCGTTTAAAATCATTGATGAGGTAATCATACTTGCAGACTTTGATGGCCTAGGAAAGCAAATAGAGAGATATTTTGAAAACCACAGCGAGATAAAAAAACCACTTAGGTTCATCCAAGATTCTCAGAGCGGAACTGGCGGAGATCTTGTGCATCTAGAGAAGGCATTGAGCAAAGAGTCAGAATTCCTACTGTGGTTTGTAGATAACCTGACGCCTCTTGATGTCAAAGACATGTACCAATACCACATGAAAAAAAACACCTTGGCCACAATAGCTACAAGAAAGTATAGGAGAGAAGAGACAGGCTATGCAATAGTAGAGGAGGGGGTGGTGGTGGAATTCAAGGAAAAGCCAACCATCATGCTTGAGATGGCCGAATGTCTTGGCATCTACATACTAGATACAAAGATACTGGACATCATCAAATCAAGAAAGACCAGAAAGGAGATGAACCTCTCATATGACATACTTCAGCCACTATCAAAAAAGGGCAAAATCAGTGCATACGACATTGGCAAGCAACCATGGATTGATGTTGATTCTCCAAGTCGCGTCGAAAGAGAAAAAGACTTGGTAGATGCAATAGTTAGAGAACTCTAGGGTTAGAGTTCCTGTGGTCGGTCTCGTATTTTGCGATCCTGTCATCATACTTTAGCGTAACTGCAATGTCATCGAGGCCTTCAATGAGGATCTTCTTCCAGTGCGGTTCTATGCTGAAAGATACATTCAGATCATCAGTTTTTATGGTTTGTTTTTCCAGATCTATTTCAATCTCAGACTTGGTTTCAAACAATTTTTGTAACACTTGTTCTTCCACCTTTACTGGAAGTATTCCATTTTTGAAGCAATTATTATAGAAGATGTCTGCAAATGAGGTAGAGATTACCACTCTGAACCCAAAATCCAAGAGCGCCCAAGCAGCATGTTCTCTGCTTGAGCCACAGCCAAAGTTGTTTCGTGTTAGCAGTATCTTCGAACCTTTGTATCTCGAATCATTTAAGACAAAATCTTTGCGTGGTGTTCCATCCCTTTCATACCTCCAGTCAAAGAAAAGATACTGACCAAATCCTGTCTTTTGGACAAGTTTCAAAAACTGTTTTGGAACTATCTGGTCTGTATCCACATTAACCTTATCAAGCGGAGTAGCAACGCTGCGAATTTTTGTGAAGGGCTCCATCTAGTTCAAATCCATTTCCCGCACATCAACAAAATGTCCCGCAATTGCTGCAGCGGCAGCCATAACTGGACTGACAAGATGTGTTCTGCCGCCGGCACCCTGCCTGCCTTCAAAGTTGCGGTTAGAAGTACTGGCACACCTCTCGCCTGCAGCCAAGATGTCAGGATTCATTCCAAGACACATGCTGCAACCAGATTCTCTCCACTCAAATCCAGCATCTTTGAAGACTGCGTCAAGACCTAGTTTTTCTGCCTCTTTTTTTACATGTTGGGAACCCGGCACAATCATGGCTCGCACTTTGGGTGAGACCTTTCTTCCTTTGACAACTTTGGAGGCCTCGATCAAGTCTTCCAATCTTGAATTTGTGCACGAGCCTATGAAGATCCGGTTTAGTTCAATTTCTGTAACCAGAGTTCCCGGTTTTAGACCCATGTACTGCAATGCCTTGGCAGCAGCCTTTTCTTCTTCAGGATTCCCATGGGCGTATTCATCTGGAAATGGGACCCTGCCTGTGACATCAACAGTCATTGCAGGATTTGTTCCCCAGCTTACTTGAGGTGCGATATCATCTACATGTAAGGCGAAGCTTTTGTCAAACCTTGCATTACTGTCAGTCATCAAGTTTTCTCTCCAGTATTCTACTAATTTTTCATAGTTATCAGGAACATATCTTCGTCCCCGCAAATAATCAAATGTCTTCTCGTCGGGTGCTATGAGACCGGCTCGTGCACCCCCCTCAATTGACATGTTGCAAATTGTCATTCTTTGTTCCATGCTTAGCTCTGAGATGGCTTCTCCCCGGTACTCAAACGTGGTGCCTGTCCCGCCAGCAGTTCCTATTTTTTTTATTATTGAAAGAATGATATCTTTAGCAGTTACTGAATGAGGATTCTTTCTTTTTCCCTCTACTCTAATCTCAAAAGTTTTTGGTTTTTCTATCCATATACACTGGGTTGCTAAAACATGTTCCACATCACTTGTACCAATTCCAAACGCAAGCGCTCCAAATGCTCCATGTGTAGAGGTATGGCTGTCTCCACACACAATTGTCGTACCGGGGAGGGTGATTCCAAGTTCGGGCCCTATGACGTGGACTATTCCCTGATCCGGACTGTCAATGCCGAAAAGTTCGATTCCGAACTCCTTGCAGTTTCTTTCAAGCGCCTTTACCTGCGTTGCCGATGTTTGGTCTACTATAGGCAATGACCTGTTAGTTGTAGGCACGTTATGATCCATGGTTGCAAAAGTGAGATCTCTCCTTCGTACTTTTCTCTTGTTCATACGCAAACCATCAAAAGCTTGAGGGGAGGTAACTTCGTGTACTAGATGTCTATCGACATACAAGAGAGAACGGCCATTTCCCTCGTCTACTACAACGTGAGAATTCCATATTTTTTCAAACAAGGTTTTTGCCATCTAATATTTACCTTCAAATCGGAGATATAATGCTATAACAAACAATTTACTTACAGCTAGTCACTATTGTTTGTAATTAAACAGGCCGCCGGCTGCAACAATTTTTCCTATCAATTCAGGAAACGGCTTCATTTTGTAGGTCTTGTTTTTTGTTAGATTTCTTATTTCATTTTTAGACGTCTCGAGCTCAAGCTGATCTCCCTCAGATATGTCCTTGTAGGTATCTTCTTCTATTTCAATTGGCAACAAAAACGCTCCGTCGACTGCATTCCTATAAAATATCCTAGCAAACGAGATTGCCAAGACTGCCTTTATTCCAGAATATGAAAGAGCTATTGGTGCGTGTTCTCGCGAAGAACCACAACCAAAGTTTCTGCCTGCAACAATAAAGTCTCCCGGCTTTACTTTCTTATGAAAATCTTTGTCAATTCCTTCCATGGCGTGTTTTGCAAGTTCATTATAATCATGAATTTTGAGGTACGGACCTGGCAGAATCACATCTGTGTCTATGTTGTCCCTTTCATATTTTATTACAGCGCCTTTCATTTGAGGTCCCTCGGGTCTGTAATCTTTCCTGTTACTGCAGATGCAGCGGCAACAAGTGGGGAAGCAAGATATGTCTTTGACTCAACATGGCCCATCCTGCCTGGGAAGTTTCTGTTTGTAGTGCTGATACACACTTCGTCTTTTGCCAAGACGCCCATATGGGCACCGCAGCAGGCGCCACATGTTGGCGGTCCAACCATCACACCTGCATCCAGGAAAATTTTCACCAGTCCCTCATCCATTGCTTTTCTGAAGATAGATATGGCAGCAGGTAGCACCTCGGTTCTAATCTTTACTGTTCTTCCCTTGAGAATTTTTGCAGCGGCTCTCAAGTCGTCTAGTTTTGCTCCAGTGCAGGATCCAATGTATGCCTTGTCAAGCGGTGTAGACGATAGTTCGCGCGCAACAATCACGTTTTCAGGTGAGAAGGGTTTTGCCACAGTAGGTTCAAGTTCAGATGCCTCATATTCATACAGCTTGGCATATTGGGCATCTGGGTCTCCGTGAACTTCATTATAGTTGACAGCACCTCGCTGCGCTAGATAGTCACGTATTTTTTGATCTGGTTCGATTATACCACTTTTTGCTCCAGCCTCTGTGGTCATGTTGGTTAAGGTCAACCTTTCCTCTACAGACATTTCAGAGATTCCAGTTCCGCCAAATTGCATAGTCTTGTATGCCGCACCATCGGTTCCAATATCTCCAATTATTTTCAAAATGAAATCTTTTGCCATTACATAGTCAGGTAATTTTCCGTTAAGCTTAAAGTACAATGTCTCAGGAACTTTGAACCATATCTTTCCGTTTAGTAGAACATATGCTACGTCAGTGTGGCCAAGCCCTGCAGCAAACGCTCCAAGCGCACCGGTAGTATTTGTATGGGAGTCACCACCTACATAGACTTCTCCTGGCAATACCATCGCCTCTTCATGAGACAATGTATGACATATCCCATACTGGCCCATTCCATATTTGAAATGCTTTCTTATACCAAAATCTTTTGTAAATTGTGTTAACAGTACAACGTTCTGAGCAGAGATTTTGTCGGCGGCCGGCACAAAATGATCCTCTGCAACCCATACCTTGTCTGGATTCCACAATTTTTCAATTTTCATTCCAGACTTTTTTAATTTTTCAAATACTGCAAGTACGCCAGGTCCAGATACGTCATGTACCATTACTTTGTCAACATTGGCAAATACAACATCATCAGGTGAAACGTTGTTTCTTCCAGAGGCTCTAGCTAGGATCTTTTCAGTAATGTTCAATAAAAGAAATGATATTTTTAGAAATTAAAATGTTTGCAGAAATACCGCTCCAAACCTTTACATTCCATTAAAAGCCATTTAAGAAATAATTGGTTTCCAGACTCTTAAGATTGTCAGCTTTCATAGTGTTTTTCTCTTTGGTACAATGTACAGTTTTTGCACAAGACGAATCAGCTCCGCAAATTAGACTTTCAAGCAAAGGGTTGGCATATGTCAACCTTGCAACCTCACCTGCAAATCCTGTCTCTGGTCAGCCAACCATCATTCTACTCCAGTTTTTGGATCCACAAAGCAAAGCTCCGCGTGGAGATATTTACTATAAGCTAATCATAAGAAATGAAACTGGTCCAATATTTGTAATGCCGGGAGGATCAACAATAGCAGGCAAGGTTGGAATACCATACCAGTTTGATAATCCAGGGAATTATCAGGTAGAGATTGACCTAAATGATACTGACATCTCAAAGGCCACTTCTACTTCGTTAGATGAAGTTACCTTTCCAATTTACATAGCACAAGGAGAGCCACAGGAAACAAACCAGACAACATCAAACACAATCACTGAGAATAGTCCTACTGTTAATACTGAAACTTCCAACAGCGACAACGCGCATTTTTTGATTGACGTCGCATTGGTTGCAATTGCTGCAGGGCTTGCAGTATTCATAATTAGAAGGAGGCTAGTTTCAAAGCGACAAAAAGCATTTTCTGAATAATTGTTTTGCAGAACGCTAAATAGTATATCCAACCATAAAATTATTGTGTCATTATCTGTTTTTCCCATCAAGTCAACTCCAAAGACAGAAAGATTTGATCTGTTTGAAAGCCTCAGGTCAGATCTTGAGACCAACAACATAAAGCCTCAGACTGGAGATGTGATTGTAATATCAAGCAAATACGTTGCAAATTCTCAAGGAAGAATAGTAGAATACGACAAAGTGCTGCCATCTTCAGAAGCAGAATACATTGCGTCGAGATTTGGCATCAAGCCGAAGATGGCTGAGATAATTCTGCGGGAATCAGACGTTATTTTTGGCGGAATACCAGGCTTTGTAATAACCTCATCAAATTACATCATGGCCCCAAATGCAGGTATCGACAAATCCAACGTAAAAAAAGGATCTGTAATTTTATACCCAACCGATCCTTATGCCATATCCGAGCAACTACGACGCAAGTTTCTTCTTACATATCAAATACATGTTGGGATTATCATATCAGATAGCAGGTTGATGCCTGCAAGAAGCGGTACGGTCGGCGTTGCAATTGCATGCGCTGGGATAGAACCATTGTCAGATCTTAGAGGACAGAAAGACTTGCATGGAAATCCACTCAAGGTGACATTGCAGGCAGTTGCAGATGATCTTGCATCCATTGCAAACTTCAAGATGGGAGAAGGTGACGAAGCAATTCCTGCTGCACTCATAAGAGAGTCTGGTGCAAAACTTACGGATAGACAGATTCAAGAAAATGAGATGGCAATCTCATACGATCAGTGTGTATATGTTCGTGGACTAGGAACGAGAATCTGATACAACTATAGTTTTAATAGAGCTCAATTTGACGCCTGATTATGGTGGAGTTCCTTACTCGCTATCCAAAAACAATATCCCTCTTGGACGGGATGAAGGATATGGTCAAGGTAGACATAAACGGTGTAGAGCAACTTACGATAGTAGTAAAGAGAAGTGTGGATGAGTTGTTGAAGATTTTTGCACATGAGGGTTTCACTCATGTCAAGTTTGAACACAAGCAAACAACGCAAATAGGCCATGGTTTGTCATTAAAACTCAAAAAACCGTGGGAGATGCACGTACGATTACTTGAGATGAAAAAAGGACTGGTTGCAATACATGCTGAGGTCGAAGTTTCACGCGACTATCTGCAGCACCTGTTTTGCCAGAGAACACCAGTTTTATACGAGGTTGAGTCTATGCTCAAAAAACATCAGATAGAATACAAGATCTGGAATGAAAGAATAAGAAAATATGTCAAGGCAGTAGTGGACAATTACAAAGTTCAGCTCAAGACCCCAAGTTTTCCAGTTTTGGCTTGGAAACCCATGGTATTTTTCATAGGAGCCACGGGGGTTTTATACCTCTTCAAATATCTGCTAACTATCTAGTACTCAAACAAAGGCCCCGTTTTCAATTCTTAAATCAATGTTCTACATATACAATACATGGCAATGTCATGGATAGACAATAGCCATAGATTGAGCGTACATGAACTAGAATACCTTAACAAGATCTGTTGGCTCTGGAGTCTTCTTTCTCCCATGCAAAGATCTCAGGTAAGATCTTCCATCTCAAACGACACGCTAAGACAGGAAAACAGCAGGCACTGCATTATTGGACAAGCAGTTGTAGCCAACAGAAAAAACGCAATATCATCGAGCAGTTTGTTCCTAGATGTGGTCATCGGGCTTGGAAATGTAATATTTTACAATGGACCTAGTTATGATGGCTTGCTTGGCAGAAAGATAACAAGTGAGGAGAAGAAGATGCTCGATGACATCTATTATGCAAAGATAGGAAATAAAGAACATCAATACAAAAGAGCAAACAAATTGGTTAGGTTCTACATGGTCAAAGAAATGGCAGTAGCTTAGTATACCAGAGTCGAACCTTTAATTAGAATTTTTTAGAAGTACATATGGATGAGTACGGCCAAGCCACCACTTTCGTTAAAATTCTACGGTGTTTCTCCTTGGGAGGTAGAAGTGTTGTACAGTCTTCTTCACGGCCTCTTTGAGGTGGAAGAAGACAAACGGGAGCAGCCAGATGAAGATTTCACTACTCTAATTGACATCGTTTTTCCTCTTGCATTCAATGATGCGTTCTTCAAGTGGTACGGAAGAGCAAGATGGGATAAAACCAAGGCGATTTTAAAAGAATTCAAGAGGAGACGCGGCGGTGGCAAGACACTTCGGCTTTACATCAAATTTATCGGCAAACCAAGTATCAGATTCATGTTAAATATTGATGACAGAAATCAATTTGATTCTGCACTTGATAAGATGGATTTTGTTTTAGAACTTCTTCCGTACCATCTTGATCCACAGAAAATGCCAAAAGACATTTCTGAAATAGAATATCATTTTGATGACAGAACAGAAAGATGGAATGTAACCTATGATGTATCTGAAACAAAGACAGAATAATTTAAGAACGATTATAAAATTATTTGATTTCTTTTTCTAAAGGTTCAAGCATAGAATTTAATTCTCGATATTTTTTTTCTATGAAATCAAGAGATTCTTCAAGTTTTTTTGATTTGCCATATTTGTATCGGATAAGCTCACGGTGTCTCCAAAAATTCTTGCCCTCACCAACAGACATGGTACTAAAGTAATCAGGACCTTTCAGATTGTCAGGCAGTTTGATATTATAAGGAAAGAGAAATTCTGCCATAAACCATTCGTCACCATCGGGATAATCTGAACCAGTTTCAATGTCAAAGAACAGATGCAAAAGGTTTGTCTGCATGAGGCCGTCATCCCTTATGGTAGGATGTTTTATGTTTGATTTTTTGAAATCCAGATTCAGAAGGCTTGGCTCAAAATATACCTTGATAATTGATTTGCGAAATATCTTGTTAACTTCCTCTAAATTCAATGTAGAACTATTCTTCTGTGCAACATGCTAATAACTTATATCATTGTCGTTAAGCGAATTTAACAAATTGGGTCATCAATGTAAAGAATTTGTGACCATCAGGCTGTACAAGAGGTACTAGACCCTGAGCGCATCTAGAATTTTTGAAATGTCAGTCAGGGACCTACCGTTAGACTCTATCTCTTGGTAGGCAGGGGGGTTTTCAAGATAATTGGGAATCCTGTCTGCGATTCTTTCATCATATGGAGCAATTATCTCGTTTTTGTAGAATATTCCAATTGGGATTTTGCTATCCCATTCGTTTGATTTTATGAGAGCTTGTGTCAACTTGTCATTTTCTTCATCTGGTGAATCAATGTGTACAACCGGGTCATATCCAGTGTCATCTAGTTTGTAAATTCTTGGATGTGGTTTTTTTGTTATCTCGTCAATGTTATCCATGCCTGCAAACCAATCTCTTGTGTTGATATCATTGTACGTAGGACAGGGCTGAAGTACATCGATGAAAGAAAGTCCTTTGTGTTTTACTGCTGCGATGATCAAGTCCTTTAGGTGTCTCACATCATAGGCGTATCCTCGCGCAACAAATGTAAAACCACTAGCTATTGCTAATGCAATTGGATTGACTGATTGGTTCACATTAGGCTCTGGAAGCGATTTTGTTTTTAGGCCAAGTTTCAGAGTTGGAGAGGCCTGACCTTTTGTGAGACCGTAAACTGCATTGTTGAATATCAAATAAGTCATATCAACATTTCTCCTTCCTGCTGCCACAAAATGACCTGCCCCTATTCCAAGCCCGTCCCCGTCGCCACCTGCTGCAACTACTGTCATCTCAGGGTTTGCAAGCTTGGCGCCCTGAGCAAAAGGCAACACTCTTCCGTGCAAGGTGTGCACACCATAGACATTTACGTAATGCGAGGTTTTGCCTGAACATCCAACCCCTGAAAAAATTGCTGCCTTGTGACGAGGCACTTCCATTTCTGCTAATGCCATCTGAATAGCATTTACAATTCCGAAATCCCCACAGTTATGCAAGATCGCATTTTCGGACACATACGAGTTGACATCATCTACTTCCAAGTTGTATACCATTCCATCATAGTCAAAACTCTCAATCTCTTTTACAGGAATCAGCACATAATCCGGCGTAATAATTGACGAAGGTGACTTGCCTATATGATTTCTGGGTTCTAACTTTTCATCAAGTATTGTACACAACACTGCAAAGTCCCTATCATTTCCAACCTGAATCGAATAGGATTCACGATGAATTCCATATTTTTTGTTTATAGTAATTATTGGAACCACTCCCTGTCTTAGCAAAAGTGTTTTTAGTTGCTCTGACAAGGTCTTCGATGTTGTCTTAAAGTTACCACGTGATTGTTCTGTGCTAATCCATCCATCACCGCGCCAGAGACCTTTGATTAGACTTTTCTGTTTTTGTACAGAAAGAAGCATTGCAAAATGCGGTATCTTTTTGTTGTATGATTTGTGACCAAACCATTCCAAAAAGATCCTTCCAAGAGGCGCCGAATTGAAGGTGATTGTAGTTGCATTTCTTTTGGTACTTTTTGTTCCATCAAGACCAAATGTTTTAGACATGATATTTGCAACGTCATCTAAAAATTCAGTCTCCTTTGAATTAAAAGTAAAATGTATTTCTCTTTTATGCACGTATCCTTCAGCAATGTAATATCCCATCAATCGTAGAACATCTTCATTTAGTGGGATTTTATCCGGAAGAGATTTTGATACAGTATCTTTTTCTTTTAACTGGTAATCAATCTCTATATAGTCTCGATCTACCTCTTCTTTTTGAATAGGATATACTAGATAGTCCTTTGTGTTAATCTGGTCTGCACGGGTCCACATGGCATTAAACTTTTTGTTGTGTAGTTTTTCGTGTTCGCGTCTTACTATCAATACGGGATGCTCATCTGTGAGATATGTTACCCCAAAACATTTTGTGACAAGCTTGAAGAGTTTTCCTCTGTGAATGTGCGTCATTATCTCATTTACTTTGTGATAAAGGCCATCCCTACCAAGAACTCGTTCTCCTACCTTGAGTTGCTGGATTTGTTTTACTGATGGATTACAGTGAAGAAGTGTGTCTGGCAACACACATCCTGGACACCAGTCATTATGTACTTCAGTCTTGTAATCTGATAAGCTAGACACCATATGACAACACCTGCCTTTTCTCGGCTTTTCCGTCCATAATTTTCTTAATAGATTCATATAATTCTGAACAAGTCATTGCCCTTCCAGTGTACTTGACAATATAATAATCAACTTTACGATCCAAGTTTTCGTTTAATAGTTTTCCAAGCTGTGCAGAATGATTTGCTTCAATATCTATAATGGTTTTGACGTCTTTAAGTAGAGACTTGACATGTTCTGTAGGAAATGGATGCAATAGTTTTACTTGTACAAATCCAACGTTATAGTTGTCTTTTTGTAGCATTTCGATTGCGTCAAGGATTGGTCCTTTGGTAGAACCCCAGCTTACAATACAAAAGTCAGAAATACCATGACTTACCATTTGGTCTTCTCTTGGAATGGTATCCAAGGCAACCTCAAGCTTCTTTGCCCGCTTGTCCATCTTGTATATTCGGTTTATTGGATCTTCGGATATGTGTCCCTCTTCATCGCTTTCATCACCAGTGTTCCAAAATATGCCGTTTTCTAGTCCCAGTCGTGACCGTGGCGATATACCATCAGGCGAGGGCGTAAATCTCTTGTAATCTGTGCTGTCTATTTTTTGTAAGAGCTTTCCCCGCTGGATTGTTATCTTTTTTGGATCAAATCTTTTTACAGTAGCTACAGTGCTTGCAATGAATTTATCCATCATGTGAATCACAGGCATCTGAAATGTTTCTGCAAAATTGAAGCATTTTGCAGTGTCGTAGAATCCCTCTTCAATGTCTCCTGAGGCATAAACAATCCTTGGAAAATCTCCGTGCCCTGCATGTATTGCAAAGAGTAGGTCATCCTGCCCATGTCTTGTAGGTAGCCCTGTGGATGGGCCACTTCTTTGGTAAAGTGTAACAACTATTGGCACTTCGTTAATTCCTGCCCACCCAAGCGCTTCTGCCATGAGAGAAAATCCAGGTCCTGATGTACTAGTTGCAGCTCTTGTACCTGTCAGGGCAGCTCCTATAAGCATACCTATTGCAGAGATCTCATCCTCAGTTTGAACAATAATAGTAGATCCCGGCCTATTGTTTTCCACGTCAAATGTTTCGTGCGATTCTAAAAAGACACTCTCGTCTGATGCGGGTGTGATTGGATAGTATGACTGGAATCTACATCCTGCTGCCATTTTTCCAAGACCTGTAGATTGAAAACCTTGCACAAGGATTGTGTCAGAATCTTTTGGAATTTTTGATAGCTGGTATTTGTATTTTTGATATTTGGCTGTTGCAAAATTATATGCATAGTTTGCTGCATGTTTGTTCATCTCCGCAATCTTTGGTTTGCTTGAAAATACTCCCTCAACTGATCGTAGTAGTGTATCTGGAGGAAGGCCAAGCAGGCCAATTGACACGGATACCGACAAAACGTTCAACATTCTGAACATGCCTCGTATTGCGGGGTTGTTCATCTCATCTGCCAACGTTGCTAAAATAGTCTTAAATGATACCGGATAGAGTGTTACTCCACGTTCCTTTGCTATTTCCAGTATTCCTTTTACAGTAAGTGGTTTGTTTTTTGATGCAATGTATTTTTCCAATCGTGCTTTGAATGGCTTGTCAAGGGTTGGCACCTCATCAGTCTTGATGTTCTCAAGATCAGATTCGTATACAATTGCACCGTCATCATATACATCATCTGCATGTCTGAAAAGAGTCTCTGCGTCAAATGCTGCAAGCATTGTTATTCCTGTCACATTTGAGTTGATTGTCTTGTCAGAGACTCGTACACCAAAGTAGCTGTGCTCACCTTTGATATTAGAATAATATTCTCTTTTTCCAAAAATCTTCAATCCACAGCCTGCACAAGCTCCAGCAAATATGTTGGCAGCAGACTCTACTCCTCCTCCCTGCGGGCCACCGATAACCCAGGTTAAATCTATCGAAGCCACGTTGAACCTAGACTATCATCAAATATTAATAATGCTATGATTCCTCTTTTGAGTCCTAACCGCCAGTTGCTGCATCAAATAGTGCACATTCGCACTTGTCTCTTTCACCGCAAAAAGGACATACGCAGACACATTTTTCAATGGGATTTCTGCATTGAACACAAACTGCAAATTCTTCTTTGTGTTTCAATTTGATATAATTATACAGAGTTATTATAAATGAGTTATTATAATGAGTTTTTGAGGGCTTTTCTCAATGAAAATTCTACTTACACGCCGTTTGCATGATTTTGCAATTAAAGAACTCAGGAAGAGATACCAAGTTGAGATCCATTCAGGAAGGATTCCCATGCCAAAAAAATTGCTCATCTCAAAGATAAGGGAAAAGGACGGATTGATTTGTTATCCGTATGACAAAATTGATGCAGATGTCATAGAGGCAGGAAACAAGCTCAGAGCAATATCCACTTTCAGTGTAGGATATGACCACATTGATATCAAGAGGGCATCGCAGCGAGGAATTGTTGTAAGCTATACTCCCGAAGTGCTTACAAAGGCCACAGCAGATCTTACGATGGCACTCATGATAGATCTCTTTCGTAGAGTTACTGAAGGAGACAGGCTGATTCGTAAAGGAAAATGGAAGGCAATACTTGGCCCATATGAGTTCCTAGGCTCTGACTTGCATGGAAAGACGCTAGGCATAGTGGGTATGGGAAGGATAGGGGCGGCAGTTGCACAAAGGGCGCGCAGTTTTGAGATGAACATACTATACCACAATAGAAAGAGGGTCTCTGCCAAGATGGAAAGAAGTTTGAATGCAAGATATGTCTCACTTGACGAGTTGTTCAGAACAAGCGATGTTGTATCCCTTCACGTTCCACATACGCCAAAAACACATGAGATAGTAAATTCAGGCCTTCTCAGAAAAATGAAAAAAACTGCTTTTCTTGTGAACACCGCTCGAGGCAAGATAATAAATGAAAAAGATTTGGTTCTTACCTTGAAGAGAAAAATAATAGCTGGTGCCGCATTGGATGTATTCCAAACCGAGCCAATAGGATCTTCAAATCCATTGACTAGATTGACCAACGTCTTGATAACTCCACATATTGGCAGTGCAACAGCAGAAACCAGAAGAAAGATGGCAGAAATCGCGGTAAAAAATTTAGAACTTTCGCTTGCAGGAAAAAGACCAATCTATCAGGTCAAAGCTGAATCAAATCGTTCGGGTCTACTTTGATGCAGGCAGTTCCTACTGGCTTGAGCCCTTCAAAATGAATAGAGCCTTGTGGTACTTTGCCCTCCTTTTGTAGAGATTCCAATTTATCACCAAAAATCTTTTTGTGATTATCGCAAGTTACTCCTACCATGTATTCGTCATCTTTAGATTTTATTGAGATGACAAACTCTGGAGGCATTGGACAGTCTTGTCCATTTTCTCTAATTGAACAGCGCTCTGGAAGCACAGTCATGCTGCATCATTTAACAATATTAAGTTTGGTCAGATTCGTTAAGAGAGTCAATCTCATACTGCTTTGTTTTTCATACAACAGATACAAAGCAAAAATCATCCAAAATAATCACAATAGCATTTTCACAGATGAGAATTGCTGCCAGCTTTAATACAAGCGTAATTCATATGATATCTAGATTGAATAAAGGAAACATCGTAGTTGGGACAGCATTTCTTTTAGCTATACCATCTATGATGATTCCAAACGTATTAGCTACAAGTACGTGTTCTAATAGTTCTTCCAATTGGGCAGATCAATCCCTGTGCGGACACGGCGCGATGCTTGCAATTATTGTTACTTCCCACGACGTCAACTTGGAAAGCAAACTTGCTGCCTATAATGCTCAACATAACTTACCTGCCTGTACAGTGGAAAATGGCTGTCTTGAGATTGCAACGCCATATGGAATATCACGCTCAAATCCAGCATCCAATGCGGACATGTCGTCTTTTGTGATTCAAGCTCACCAGTCATTGCCAGGTGCAAAAATTCTCGTAGTTGAAGCAAAATCGATAAGCTGGCAAGACAAGTATGATGCAGCAAATTATGCCAAAACACTACCCGAAGTGGCAAAAGTTTTCTCAGTTTCATACTCTAAAGTTGTAATGATAATTGGGTTGACATTAAAATAGAAATAAAATTCCTGCCTTGTTGTATCAAATCTTTTTTTGATCACATTTTGGGTTTGCTGAAAATAAAAAACAGCGTCGTAATGCATATTATTCCTATGCCAGCAACTGTCACGTAAACATCAAATTGAGTAAGCATGAATAACGTGCTAGCAAGGCCAAGTGACGGTAGAATTGGAAAGTTCCGTATATGGAATGGAATCTTGAAGGGGCGTTCTACATTTGGCTCTTTTAATCTCAACATTATGACTGAAAGGTTAACCATGGCATAAACAACAACCAATACAAATACTGTGATATTTGCAACAGTCACAATGTTACCAATTAGAACAAAGGCGATTGATGCAAGCATCATGAGTGTCACAGACGCCCAAGGAGTTTTTGTTATATGATGGATTCTTCCAAATATTTTAGGTAGAGAGTCTTGTGAGGACAGGCCGTATAGCATTCTTGAGCCCGAAAGAAGAATTATCAGTACAGTGTTGGTCGTAGCAAACAATGCCAGAACAGACAAAAGAATTCTGCCGTTGAAACCCATAATTTTGCCTGCTGCATCAGCAAGTGGTGCTACGGATTGTCCAAGTTCACTCCAATTCATTATTCGCACCGCAGACAGTGAAACGAGAATGTAAATTACTCCTGTTATTAGAATTGAAAATAAAATAGCTTTAGGAATTGTTCTCTGGGGGTTTTTTGTTTCCTCAGCAATGTTTACCATGTCTTCAAAGCCAATAAATGCAAAAAATATCAATATGAATCCAAGAAAAATACCATGTATTCCAAATGGCATCTCCAAATAATTTACCGAGTCAACTTGGCCAGATGAGAAACCCAAGTAGATTATTATAGCAAGACCAGTTACTTCTATAAGGGTAAATACAATATTCATCCAAGACGATTCCCTTATTCCAAGAAAGTTCACAATAGAAAGAGAACCAATAAGCAACATGGCAGATACAATGATCGGCACGTGAATGAATTCTGTGATGTAACCGCCAAATCCTAATGCAACAGTGGCAGCAGATATTATTGAAACAAAGACTGACAGCCATCCGACGGTAGAGCCCAGAAAGTTACTTTTGAATGCATTTTTGACAAAGACAAATTCTGCTGCAGACCTTGGATAAATTGAACCAAGTTCGGCATAACTCAGACCTGATAATGCTGCTACTGCTGAACCCATAAGAAAAGAAAGCCAGACAGAGTTTCCTGCAGTTCCTGCTGCACTTCCCACAAGAACATAAATTCCAGCACCAAGAATTATGCCAACTCCGTACATTGTGGTGGAAAAAAGCCCCAGATGGCGTTTGAGTTCAGTCATTTTCTTGATTTCCTCTTTTGATGTAAATTATCTTGCACGAAGAGCATTCAAAATTACACTAATATCTAGTCCTTCTTGGAGTAGTGCTCCAATGGCAGGAGGCAAGTAACCAAGGGCAGCTATTCCCATGAGAACAAAACTCAAGCCAAGACCAACAAAGATGCTTTGTTTTGCGACAGTTATGGTTCGTTTTCCTATCTCAATTGTGTTTGCAACTTTGGATACGTTATCAACCAAAAGTACAACGTCTGCAGCTTCGGCAGAAATTGCTGTTCCGCGCGAACCCATGGCTATTCCCACAGTGGATGCGGCCAGAGCTGGAGCATCATTGATGCCGTCTCCAACCATTATAACAGTGTCAAAACTTTGCTTAAGTTTCTTAATTTCTACTACTTTCTGCTCCGGCAACAACTCTGCTTTAAAAGATGACATTCCAGCCTCGGCAGCAATGTTTTTTGCATTGACAAAGTTGTCACCTGTCAATAGAATTGTTTGCTTGATACCATCTTTTTTCAAATTTTGTATCATTTGTGGAACTTCGAGCCTTATTTTGTCCCCAAATACAATAGCGCCCGAAAGTTTGTTATTAATACCAACAAATGCTATCATTCTTCCTTCAGTTTTTATCTGATTATTTACATCTCCAAAATACTTTGAGATTTCACTGCCTAGATTTTCAAATATGCTAGGGGCTCCTACTAGAATGTATTCCCCTTCCACATAACCTTCTACACCTGCCCCTGAGATCTCACGAAAATTCTTTGGTATTTGGAGTCTGCCAAATTTTTCCTCGCCTTTGCGTGTGATCATAGTAGCAATGGGATGCGACGATAACTGTTCCAAACTTGCAGTCTTACGTAATATTTCGTCGGGAGGAACGTCACCAAAAGAAATAATTCTTTCCACATTTGGAGTTCCAAAGGTAATGGTTCCAGTTTTATCAAATACAACAACTTCTGTCTTTCCTACTTGTTCTATTGCAGAACCTGATTTTACAATGATTCCTGCTTTAGCTGCCTTGTTTATTCCGCTAATTATAGCGACTGGAGTGGCAAAGATTAGAGAACATGGGGTCGCAACAACTAACACTGAAAGTATTGTTTCAAAGTTGTTTGTCAGCAACCAGCCAATTGCACTTATTCCTAAAGTAAGTGGAGTAAACCAAACTGCATATTTGTCAGCTAGTCTTTGAATCGGTGCTTTTTCTTCCTGAGCCTTTTTGACAAGTTTGACTATCTTTGAGTATTGACTTTCTTCGCTTCTTTTTGTGGCTCTTATTTCAAATGCTTTGCCAACATTTACTGTTCCACTAAATACCTGGTCTCCCAATTTTTTGGTTCTTGATAGGGGTTCTCCTGTGAGCGATGATTCATCGATATGAGCCTCTGAGCTTACTATATTTCCATCCACTGGAATCAGATCGCCTGGTCGAATAACTAGAACATCATTTACTTGGATGTCTGATACGTTAATGGTATTCAGAACATGATCTTCTTTTCTAATTGCAGTTTTTGGTGATCTTGAAAGTAAAACATCAAGAGACGATGTTGCCCTTTTGTAAGCATAATCTTCTAATGCTTTGCCACCGGATTGCATTAAAACTATGATAACACCAGGAAATGCGTCATTAAGTATTATGGATGCGATAATTGCCATCATGGCTACAATGTCTGAGGCAAAATGTTTGTGAAGTATTCCTCTGAAGGTTTGCCAAACTATAGGAGAACCACCAACAAGCAAAGTGACAAGCCATGCAATATGACCAGTTTCTGAATTGTAAAAGGCATGAAGCAATCCTCCTAGTATTAGGCCACACAGTGCAACTACCGGAATAGGGTATTGTTTTAGGAATATCGTTGGATTTTGATTATCCTTTTCTGTGATGTTCATTACTAGATATGGCGGAATTTCAAAAATTTATAACGACAGTATAGATATCAGTTATGATAATTAGGCAGTAGTTAAAGTAAATACGTTGCTTCCCAACGTAGAATTGATTTGCCATTATTTTGCCCTCATTTAATAATTAACTCCTGTTCTCATCAACGAAAATGGTAGAACCGGTTTTATTCCGTTTTAGATAATATACTCTCAATGAAAATTCTTCCCTACGGACTAGTGGCATTAGTAATGTTTGCCATAATTGTACCTGCAATGGCTTTTGCAGAATCAGAAAACGAAGTATCCGAAGTAGGCAACATTCATGAAAAACAAACAACTGCTACAACACCTCAGACAGAACAGGAAGAACATGAGACAGAACATTCAGTGAAATCTGATAGTTCTGGTCTGATATTGTTCGTCACTGTAGCTGCAATAGTAAGTGTTGTAGTGTATTCTGCCTGGAAGATCTACAAAGCAAAAAGAAAGGCTATAGCCAAGAGTTTGGTGTAGCTTTATGCATTTTTTTTCAAAAAACCCAAAGATACTTCCCTTGCTATTGATTCTTCTTTTCATTCCAGCAGTAGCATATGGGGAAGATGGGGAAGGGAATCACACAGCTATAACGCTGGGCTGGATTTCCATTGGTTCTGGATTGGTTGCAAATCTCTCGCTTGTCATATTCAACATGGTAAGAAAAACCTCCATCTTGAAATTGGTTGGAGGACCTGAGATTTCACAAGGAATTGTACCTATCTACAAACCAATTTTGAATTTTCACATAATGTTAAATTCAGTTGGATATTTTGCGGGTCTCTCTCATGGATTACTGCTTATCCATGAACTGGATGCCATATCTCTTTCATTGGTAATAGTAATGACTGTCTCGATGATAAGTGGAATAATTCTCAAATATGCTTCAGACAAAGATTTGAAAATTTTTGGAAGGCTGGTGCACGGTCAATTTATTCTAGCAGTATTATTGATAACACTTGTAATTCTTCACATTATCACACATGGGGGAGAGTTTGATTGAAAATCCCATACGATTTTGTTCTAATTCTTACTACGACTTGTACAGGAATACTCGATGCCTTTATGTTTTAGTTAAAAGCCTACACTAAAACAAGCCCATGGATGAATTTAGCTAAATTAGCTTCAATCCCGAGTTTGAATTCACAGACTAGCTCCTACGTGGTGGTTATTTTGTTACTTCTCTGTTAAATCGGGCAATGTTTGAAGCAATTCTTATCATTCACGCCCATATGGAGTCTGATGCGATTATCACGGATTTGCATTAATACTCTCCTTGACCGCCGTCTGCCAAGCTCAATAATAACAGGTTCCTTTGACTGACCCTTCCTGACAGAAATTCTACACATTTCAAGCTGTGTCCTCATCTCCTCCCAAAATTTCTTTTCCATCTCTAGGTTCCTTGCAATCCTCTGCTTGAAATACCAGACAGTCCTTGCATCTGGAACCTTTCTAGGATATCCCAGAAAGTTCATGAATGTTAGCCTAGGGGTCTCTGTTGTTCCTCCCTCCATTCCTCACAATGCAGGGGAAAACTATCCGGTTGTTTATGCCCTCACAGCACCACATGATGCAAAAGGAATCTACTCCATACCACTTACCTGTCCAAGTGACATGGATATTGCAGTTGGCCTAAACTCTTCTCAAATATCTTCGCAAGATATACCTGTATTCTTTGGTATGGGAAGCTGTAGTGTATCAAGTTACAATTCCAAAATTACTGGCTTTGCCAATGCTACGGTAGAATATTTGCCAGCAATTTCAAATTAATAAAATGAAAAGATTTGTCTTGAATAATATCACTTGGGTCAATCTTTACGAGTTGTATACAAATTCTTGTATCATCGATGTCTTTTTTTTCTATGGATTGTCCTCACCAAGCTCCCTTTCGGCTTTTTCCTTCAAGGACGTGTACCTGCGGAATTTCTTGTTCCATTTTGAGAAAAAGCTGTATTCCTTGATGCCTATAAAGAGGTATATCGATGACAACACGATCGAGATCACAATGAATACAATGATTATGGTACTAATGTCAAGAATTTGATGCGGAAATGGACCACCGGAGATCATGAATTTTGGAGGACCAGGTGGAAGGTACATAATATCAGGTGGTCCCCTCTGTATGGACACTATTTCGCCTCCGCCTGTCATATTAGTAGCTCTCTGAATGAATACCTGACCTGGCATGTAGCTTGCGTTAAAACCCGTACCATTTATCGGTCCAGTACCGTTCATCATTCCAACTCTTACGAAATGAACCTCTGGTCCTGGAACTAAAGATGGACCAGATAGCAACAAAACCGCAATGACAAGAGAGATTGGGACCAAGACAAATGCAGAAATGATTAGCATCATGGCAACGTTTCTAAAAGTGAACATGTGTGAAACAAGCTCATCTAAAACCTTGAAGACGCTCTCGCGTTCACTCTCCTTTGGTGGCGGTTCGTTATCAGGTTCTGACACGGTATCATGCACTCCCTTTGTTTGTCTTAAAATGCTTCTGTAACATAGTTACCGAGTTACTCCTTACTTTTTCTTGGAAAAAGTTCTTCGTATGGATCCAAGACATTCTTTAAAACATGAATTCCTTTGTCTGTTATGTTATACTTTACTATTTTCTTGCTGCCCCAAGGTTCTTCTGTTCTACTTATGAAACCTTTCCTTTCCAGATCTTCCAATATATCCTTGTGAGCGACAATGTTCAGACCACAACGTGAGAGAAGAGATGTCTGATTTAGTTCTCCTGCTTCTGTCAGAGCAAGTAAGATGTCTTTTCTTATGAAGATTCTGTCTCTGTACTCATGCGACAAACAATTTCCCCATCAAACCAATACTGCGTCTTGTGTTATACAATTACGAATAGAGTATGATCCTACTGTGAAATACATAACGAGAAGTTAGATTTCAACTAATTATGTATCTCGGTAACTATGTTACCTAATATTATGAACTAACAAGGTTGAACAAAATTTTATAGATTTACTGCAGTTATTGCCTTTGCAATGAATAAAATCATTTCAAACAAAAAGACAATGCTTGGAATTGTCCTAGGTATAGCAATGATTGCTGCCATTGGAACCACAGTATCTGTGTACGCAGACACCTCCAGTTCGGCATCAACCAACGGTAGCGAGACCATATTTGGCAAACCAATCAATATACCTACAATTCAAGGAAGCGTCAACATAAACCAGCTTCTGATGCAGAGTGTCAAGACAAAGTTTATCGATGCTACAAATACTGCCCAGTCTGCTGTAACGAGCGGTACAGTGACAGGAGGCCAGCTTGGACCATACCAAGGATACTATGTGTACAACTTCCAGGTCCTTGACAGCACAGGCAAGACACATCTTGTCATAGTTGATGCAGGCAACGGACAAGTGCTCTCAAACACAGAGGCACCTGATGGAATTTCTGGTATGCCAGGACAAGTTGTGATGTTTCATGGTATGGGAGGACCTATGGGCGATGTGTTTTACAAGGCAATGGGTTCAGCAGAAGGTCCAGTTGTCATAGGAACTACACCAAGCAAATAAGGAATAATTCCTTTTCTTTTTTATTTTTTAATCATGTACGATTTTATCGGTAGTGATTAAATCACATTTGTGTTTGATTTAGAACCCACAAAGGGATTTTGAAAAATAGTTCAGTGCCCAACGAATTTTTTGAAATTGAAAAAATTACGTTCAAAACTTAAATAGTAAGATCAAAGGCGCCGGGAGAGAGATTCGAACTCTCGAACCCTTGCGAGTACGCGCTTTATGGTTTGCATTTCCAGGCGCGCGCCCTACCAGGCTAGGCGACCCCGGCATCATTTCGCCATGTCAATCTCGTTGTAAAAATGACCATATATTACGTTAATTGATTTTCCACATGATTTCAAAAGTTACTGGAAGATGTTTATCGTAATTGATTTTTTTATTACATTGCCTGCGTTAGGTGACGTATTGGATTCGATTTTGTACCTTCCCTCAAAGATTTTACCTCCATCAGTTTTTGTTTGATTCCAAACAAACAACTTTTCTTCGTGTGGTGACAACGTCGATACCACTTGGGAAGCAACAGGAGAGTATATTATGGTGCCATCCAAGCCTCGAATCTTTAACCCAAATGAAGAATCAGAAAATGTCAGAGGGACGGTTCCAGAGTTGATTATCCTGATGTGGACTGGTTCGCCCATGCGATAGTTGATTTTATCAGGTATTACAGAAAGCGACGGTCCGTCTTGATATACTAACGTTGGCGTCTGGCTTGATATTTGGAACAAATAGGCGCCAAGTATTCCTGCACCTATTGTCCCTATAACAAAACAAATGGTAGCCCCTTTTGGGATCAACTTTCAAAATGTAAATTTGATTCCTTTTTAATTGTTAACAATAGCCTTTGAGCGCCAGCTCTTCGGATAGGTGTTAGGAGCCATAATGATTCTTTTAATCTGAAACGCAAATCCTTTGGTGTTTTCAATTATCTCATCTTCTGACATTATGGCTTGGGCAAGGGCCACAACTTCGCCTTTTTGAGTATAGATACCCACCGTGTCTCCTTTTTTGATACCGTATGAGATCTCAAGTATTCCAGGTATTGCAAGCTGTGCACCATGACAGAGTGCATCCACTGCAGAATCCCTTATGACAACTGATTTTATCTCACTGAGGCAGTATTCAATTGGCATCAGTATTTTTCTCAGTTTTGATTCATCATTTTTTTCTTTCCATAGCGCATATGCATCCACTAAATCATGCATCTTCACTAGGTTAGAATCTTCGTTGAATTGTCCCACACGTGTTCTCCGCAGTTCTATCATGGTAGCACCTGGTCCCAAAAGCTCTCCCATGTCATAGAAAATTTTTCTTATGTAGGTACCCGACTCACATAAAATGCGTGCAAGTAATAGACGTTCTTTTTGTTCTATGATTTCAATTTCATATATGGTCCTTACCCTAGTTTGCCGCGATACCGACGATCTTTGTGGAGGTTTTTGGTAAATCTTTCCTGTCAATAATTTTATGATTTCATCTAGTTTTTCTTTAGAAGGCAGCGAGTGCAGTCTTCCCAGTGAGTGGTATTCCTTTGGTCCAAGCAAGAGAATTATCAACGCCTTGGTCGCCTCTCCAAAACCAATTGGCAGCACTCCTGAGACTTGTGGGTCCAGGGTACCGCTATGCCCTGCCTTTGGAACATTTAGTATCTTCTTTACCCACGCAACGGTTTCATGGCTTGTGGGCCCGTTTGGCTTATCCAGCAGTATGAATCCGTAGTTGAGCAGCTGTTCAATTGATCTTTTGTCATAGTAAGTACCATGCAAATCGTTTGTTATGTCTTGGTCTATGACCCTAAGATTTTCTAGTTGTTTGAGCACCATATCGATTTTTCACTACCTCCTTTGCACGTTCAAGAACTTGTTCTGGACCCAGCCCGTCTGTATTTATTATTTCATTAAATACCGTCAAGTCGTCCCCAAAATTGAACCCATACAATTTTTTGTATATCATTTTGTTTTCTTCATATCTTTTTTTCACAATCTCCGATGCGTCATCAATCGAGATGTTGTCCCTTGTTGTCATTCTCTTTGCACTGTTTTCTTGAGAGCCTGCAAGCCATATCTTTATTCCGTCGTCAACCAACCAGGGAAGTGTATAGCTAGTTATCACCACATTCTCAGTTACAAATATTTTCTTTAGTTTCTCGTCTACTATTTTATCAAATTCCGGGTTTCCTTTTCTCATGTTTAGAAACTTCATTCCTGCCTCAGTATCCCAAAAATCATCCCTCTCAGTACTAAACCCCTCCTCTTTTGCCAGCTCTTTGAGCACATCTCCTCCGCTGAGATATTTCAAGCCAAATTCCTTTGCAAGCCCCTTTGCAATGGTAGTCTTTCCTATGGCTGGAGGACCTGATATTATTACTGATCTAAGCAATTTAGCTTGCTTCCATTATAGTCTTTGAAAGTCTTGCAATTGTACCATTAGAGACAGACAAGAGGTCAGAAACTATGATTGGTTCCATTGTTAAACCCCATTGCACTTACAATTCCTTTTGCTGCTTCCTCAATCTTTCCTTCTGTATTGAGAACCATCTTTATTGGAGAACCACACAGTATGGAACAAGTAGACAGCATAGCGCTTGTGACATCAAGTTCCTTCTTGATTGCATCAATTGATACAATGTCTCTGTTTCTTGTAGTGTCTTTCATTCTTCGATTGTAAATCTCTTCAGGTCTAGCAGTTATCATGATAAAGCTATCAGGCATGAGAATTTCCAAGACATTATGCGGCAAGCCCGGATAGAATCCCTCTTTTGTAGAAATGAAGGCATGTGTGTCTACGATTACGGCTTCGTCTGTTATTGAAGCAATTTTTCTTGCTGCCATTGACTGAAGGTCCTTTTGTTCTTTTACCGTCAATTTGCGTAAATCATCTCTGTTTTGGATTCCTTTGGTCTTTTTTGCTTCATCAAACATGACAGTGCCAAATATAGATACGCTGACACTGATGTTTTTTGCTTTTAAGATCTCAACAACCTTAGAGACTACAGTGGTTTTTCCAACCCCTGGAATTCCGACAATTATTACTCGCTTACTTTCTGCCAAGTAGAGCACCCAAGGCAGGCATTACTTCTTCTACTCTTTCTCTTACAAGGAGGTTGTAGTAGTTAATCAAGATGTCAACTGTGAGCAACATTCCTGTCCCTGAGCCAAAGGTTCCCAAAACGTCTGAACACCCAGCTAATAGTCCAAGAATAATAGAACCAATTATTGTAACAGATGGAATGTATTTCTGCAGTAGGTTTTCTACAGGCTGGTTAGAACGCCTAAAACCTGGTATCTGCACCTCCGCATCAAGAAGGTTCTTTGCAGCACTTTTGGCAGACAGTCCTCCAAGCTCAATCCAGAGTCTTCCAAATAGAACCACTATTCCTACCATGAATAAGATGTAGGCAACGGCACGGAAAGGATCTAGTGCAACAATATCAAGGCCACGCGGCGCTGTAACATAATAAAGCAGACCACCAGTCGGGGTGGATGGTGAGGTCGGGTCAAACATACCTAGGAAATTCATAAGAGGATTTGCATTCCGTGGGTTAAAGTTTGCCCACAGTATTTGGCCGACAAACACAGCATTGGCAGTTAGTGCAGATGCCAAGATTACAGGGATGTTTGAAACGTACATCAGCTTGATTGGATACACTGCAGAAAATCCTCGGTATTTTGTTGATACGATAGGAATCTCTACCTTGATTCCCTGAGTGTATACCAAGATTAACAGTACACCTGCCGTAATGAGTAGGCCAAAGACGCTGGGTATCTGGTTTGCCCTAAACATCAGGTTACTAAAGTCATTATGCAAAAATGCATAGATAATATTTGCAATAACTCCAACCGGTCCGCCATCTCCTGCAGGAATTGGACTTATCAATGCCCAAACAACCTGCTGGGCAACACCTGCAGCAATGAACAAACTGATTCCGCTTCCTATTCCCCATCCTTTCTGAACCAGTTCATCAAGTAACATGATAATCACTGACGCGCCAATTAGTTGGCCAATTAGGATAAGGGCTGCTTCGTGATTTGGAAGCCTTGGTCCATACACAGCCATTCCATATAACGAAGATTCTGCAATGATTACAATGTATGTTACAATCTTTGTAGCCGTTTGATAGAGTTCTCTATCCTCTGGCTTTTTGAAATCCAAATGAAATATTTCAGAACCCTTCAAGAGCTGCATCAAAAGTCCAGCCGTTACTATAGGCCCTATACCAAGTTCTACTAGCGTACCTTGTTGGGAGGCAAAGATTACTCTTGCAAATGCAAGAAAGTCAAAGGCAGGAGTTGATGCGCCATAAAGGGGTGTCTGCCCCATAATCATGTATATGAAAAGGGCCACTCCACACCATATCAGTCGGATATGCAGTGGAATCTTTTTCTTGGGCTTGGGCACCTGTGGAATGTAAGTTTCTGCCTTTGAAATTATTGTTCTGAGAAAACCGGTAGATGTTCCTTCTTCACTCATGCTGCTGCGAGCACCTCGCCACCAGATTTTTTAAGTTTTTCTTCTGCAGCAGCAGAAAATCGCTCTACTTTTACAACGTAAGCATTCTTTGTTTGTCCTCCTCCTAACAACTTGTCATAGCCAAGTTCTGAGAGATCTATAACCTTTTTTCCGCCTTCTTGCTTTCCATGTTTTGCATAGATGTCATCTAGATCTCGCACACTTGCCCATTTTCTTACTAGGTTTGGATGTGGCGGGTGAGTAGAATCATGACCAAAATGTTTTGGATCTGTTAGAAGCATTCTGATAAAATGATGTTTATGCATGCCAGACTTTCCAAGTCCGCCCTTGTGGCCACTTGCTCGGTGTTGTCCTATTTGTCCCCAGCCATGGTTTCTTCCTCCCCTGTATTTTCTTGTCTTTCGCAGTCTTGTGGCCATCTTACATCATTAACCTCACTTGTGCAAGCAGTTCTTTGTGGTTTCCCAGTATTCCTCCCTCACCGTACATCTTCTTGGTGCTTCGCTTAAAGCCGTGTCTTGGAGGAGACAGGGCAAACCATGGTTTGAGCGGTTTTAATTTTGACAATGCAACTGCCCCTTCTGCTATAGATTTTGCCAAGTCGTCAGTTGTTTTAAATCCAAGCTTTGTAATGTCTTCAGAGGTAATTTTCCTATAACCCTCTTTTCTTGCCTTCTTCTCCAAAAGTTCCTTTGCAGTTGGAACGTCAATTTCTTGCCATGAAACATAGTGCTTAATCTTGTCTAGCATTCCCTTTGTGTTGTCGCGTTCTGGAACTATGGTTGCTCTAAATCTCTTGTCTAAATGAAGCAGATCTAGTGTTGTGTTTGCCCAGTGTGGAACATTGATTGTTCCTTTCATTCTAACTACCAAGAAAGCTTTGCCCATTACACTCAACCTTGACTAAATGTTTGTCTCAAGCAATTCAAGACTGCCCTTGATGTAGATGTCATTGTATTTGTAGAACCGGTGCTCTTGGTCCAAGCGTCTTTTAGACCTGCCAGTTTCAACAAGTTTCTGATGTTTCCACCTGCCACAAGTCCTAGGCCTCTTGGACCTGGAATAATCTCGACAGTTACGCTTCCTCCCCTTCCTCTAACTTTGAATGGTACAGAGTGATGTTGATCACACTTGCACTCCCAGCTTCCACAGCCGAGTTTTACTGGACTGACGTTAAGATATGCTTGATTGGTAGCTTTTTCTATTGCAATTCTCATTTGTTTTGATTTTCCTTGCCCGATGCCAAGCCATCCGTTTTCATCGCCTGCTGCCACTAGAGCTTTGAATCTAGTGTATTCACCGTTTGTAGTCTGTTTTTGTACAATTCCTACGTCAATAACTTCAGTCTTGATGCCGGGCAATAATTTTTTGATAATTCCTGCTTCTTGAATCCTATAACCATTCTCATAGATTTCTTTCATAGAAGTAATTTTTTCAGTTGCAACTAGCTTTCCCAGTGTGGTTCTTGGAACCCATGCCTCCTCCTGCTCTCTTGATTTTTGTCTTGTTTCTGATCTGCTCATTTGCTTTTTACCTCGCCATCTATTGCGGATTTTACTTTCTCGATCTCATTTGCGACTTTGAGATGTTTTCCAGTGATCCTATCTTCAGAAGGAAAAGTTTCCTCATCTGCAGGTACCTCTAGTCCGGCATCTATTATTCCTTTCAATGCCGCTGCGATTCTTTGCGTATATCTTCTGGTACCAACATAAAGAACTGCACTGTCAACACCTTGAGCCAGCGCTTTTTTACCTGCAAGATAGCCCGTAAGATAAGCAGCAGGAATGCTTTTTCTAGAACCTTTCCATCCTTTTTTCAAAAGAGATCTGGAATGAGCAGATGACAGTACTTTGTCTCCAGCTAGTTCTGGTTTATGGATCTGTACAAGTGTGTTCTCGTTTGATATTTGAACTGTGATAAAGTCTCGCCTACCCATGAGAAGATTTCTTCTTCTACCATAGTTGGTTTTTTCTTCTCGAGACCTGCGTAATATTTGCGAATATGCCATCTATACTACCTGTTTACAAAAAATTTTGGTGAAGCTCTTATAAACGTTAGACTCGTCGCAGCAATGCCACCATAAGAGCCTTTTGAGCATGGAGTCTGTTTTCAGCTTCATCCCAGACTACTGACTGCGGACCGTCAATGACTTCACTTGTAACCTCTTGTCCTCTTTTAGCAGGAAGACAGTGCATGAAAATTGCCGAGTGGTCGGCTTTTTTCATAAGAGATGAGTTGACCTGGAAATGTGGAAGGAAATCATTTGTTCTATCGGTTGTTTGGTGATGTATAGAAACAAAAGTGTCTGTAACTACAACATCTGCATCCTTTACGGCAGTTTCTGGACTGTTTGATAATTTCACATCGGTTAGCTTGCTAGATTCTTTTATCACATCGTGGTTTGGTTCGTACCCTTTTGGGGTTGCTATGCTAATGTTTATGCCGGTTTTTGCACATCCGTATACCATCGAATTACAGACGTTGTTGCCATCGCCAATCCATGCTAGTTTAAGTCCTGCCAGCTTTTTCTTCTGTTCTTTGACTGTCATAAGATCTGCCAATATCTGGCAGGGGTGAAAAGAATCAGAAAGTCCGTTGATTACAGGAATGGGTGAATTTTTTGCAAGTAGTTCTACTTCTTCATGGGAATAAACCCTTGCCATTATCAAGTCTACATATCGTGAAAGTGTCTTTGCCGTGTCTTCTATGGTTTCTCCCCTTTTTAGCTGTAACTCGTCTGCAGAAAGGTTCAAGGCATGCCCTCCAAGATGAAACATTCCGGCTTCAAAGCTTACCCGTGTCCTAGTTGATGGCTTTTGAAATATCATTGCAAGCGTTTTGTTTTTGAGAAGAGGTTTTGAGATTCCTTTCTTTAGATCTTTTTTCATCTTTATTGCGTCATCTATTATTCTAGAGAGTTCAGTTTTCTCAAGTTCGTTTAGTGTTAGGAGGTCCTTTGTTTTTAGCTTCATTTCTTTAACCATCCAAACATTGAGTGTTTCTTTTTTGGCTTTTCGTCTTCAGACATTTCTTTCTCCTCAGTTTCCTCGTCAGTTTCCTCTTCAATAACATCTTTTTCTTCTGTTGGTTTTGGCCTGCCGTTAGCAATCCATTGTTTTATCTTAGATGCTAGTTTTCTTGCCTCTTCGTCACTTTCTGGAGGTGGTACATCATAAAGATCTGAGTATTTTTCAATGTCCTTAGTTGTAATTCCGGCAAACGGATCATCGCCCTGAATTTCTTCTACGGGTTTAGCTTTTACTTCTTGTTTTACCTCTTGTTTGATTTTTGGTTCTATCTTTGGTTCAGGTTTTGGTTCTATCTTTGGTTCAGGTTTTGGTTCTATCTTTGGTTCAGGTTTTGGTTCTACTTTAATTTCAACTGCAGGTTCTTTTGTCATGCTTACTTTTTCTTTAACATCGATTACTTCGGTTTGTTTTGGAGGTTTTTCGTTTTGTTGCGTTTGTATCTCAGGCAGGGGTTCCTGTGCTCCAAACAACGATTCCAAAAACGAGTCTTTGTCAAATGGCTTCAGGTCCTTGTATTCTTGGCCCACTCCCAGATATAGGATGGGAGTTGATGTAATTTTTACAATGGATATTGCAGCGCCTCCGCGTGCATCTGCATCGCTTTTGGTAAGAATTGCGCCATCAAATTTAGTATAATTGTGAAATTCCCTTGCTTGGCTGACCGTATCATTTCCTGCCAAAGAATCACCCACAAATAATTTCAGATCTGGATTTACAACCTTGTTGATTTTTGATATCTGATCCATGAGGTTCTTACTTGTCTGCATTCTTCCTGCAGTATCTATCAATACACAATCTACCTTGTGGGATTTTGCATACAATACAGCATCACGTGATACAGCAGCCGGATCCGACCCATAGTTCTGTGCAATGACTTTGACGTTTAACCTCTTTCCATGCTCACTTATCTGTTCGATTGCCCCTGCTCTGTAGGTATCTGCTGCTGCAATTACTGCTGAGAGCTTGTTTTCGCGCAAAAGATTAGCAAACTTTGCAATGGTTGTAGTTTTTCCTGTTCCATTTATGCCCATAAATGAGATGATGTACGGCTCTCCCCTTTCCTTCTTATTTTTTATGTTAGACAAAACATCAATTTTTGGGGTAGCATCAAACATGTTTGAGATACTTTGCCTGAGGCTGTGCTTGACAAATTCATTTATCTTGTCTTTTTGAACGGTTGTTCCAATTAGTTGTTTTTTCAAATCAGATTTTATCATATCGATTACTTCAGTTGCAACATCGGATTCTAGCAGCGCTATCTCAAGTTCAAACAGAACTTCGTCAATATCCTTTTCCTTTAGTTCTTTTTCTCCAAAGCTCTTTACTGCTGAAGAAAACGCATTTCGTAGTTTATCAAACATGACAGATTTTCCTTACTGCGTAGAACCGCGGCTTGATTGTATAAGTTTGTTCATTTCCTGCTGTCCTTGTTCAAGTCTAAGAGATACTTCTTGCCTCTGGGCTGCCAACTGTTGTAGTACAATTTCCAATTCCTTTATTCTGGACTCCACATAATTAATTGCAGAATCTCTGTCTTGCTCGATTGAGGTGCCAGCACCCACATGCACGACCACTTTTTGGTTTGGCTCTATCTTTGCTTTTACATAAGCTCCCATACCGACTGGTACTAGAGTCTCACTTGCAGCATCGCCTCCAATCGACTTGATGGATTCAATAGCACTTGATGCCTCCTGCAATAGTCTCATTACAGACTCTTCTCGCTGTAATACATCTGCCAGATATCCCTCAAGTGCTTGCAGTTGTTGCATCAATGCCTGAGCTTGTTCTTCACTCATTTGCAAAAAATTCTCTTACCCGCCTATAAATGCATTCTGAAAAATACGCTCCTTGTCAAATCAATCCGTGTCAATAGTTCTTATTGAGTAACATAGATAAAAAATCATGTCATCAGACAGACAAATGTATCCTGTTACTTGCTCAGATTGCAAGAAAGAAACACAGGTTCCTTTCCAACCAAAAGAAGGAAGACCAGTATATTGTCGTGATTGCTTACCAAAGCATCGTGGCGAAAAAAGATTTTAGGCTGAAACACGCTTAAACTCATTTTTATTACAAATTGCTAGACTTTCCTATGAATTGAATTTAAGGCCGACATTAGAAATGTTGTTTTCATGTGTGGATTTGGTTTATTTTCAAATAATTTGTGTCTCAAACAGCAAAATAGAAACAAAAAGAAAAAGGGTTTATGCTTTTGATAGTCTTGCGTCTACTTCATCCCAGTTTATGACATTCCACCACGCACCAACATAATCTGCTCTGCGATTTTGGTACTTGAGGTAGTATGCATGTTCCCAAACGTCCAATCCCAACAACGGTATCAAACCCTTGGTTCTAGGACTTGTCTGATTTGGCATTGTAGTGAATTCAGTTTTCTTGCTTTGCGGATTGTACACCAACCATCCCCAACCGCTTCCTTGGATTGCGATTGTGTCCTTTGTGAACTTATCTTTGAAGCTATCAAAGCTGCCAAATGCCGCATTGATTGCGTCAGCCAACTTTCCGCCTGGTTTTCCGCCACCATTTGGTTTCATGTTACTCCAAAACAGAGAGTGGTTGTCGTATCCTCCTCCATGAAAATTCACTGCGCTCTTTGAGCTTTCTGGAACTTTGTCCATGCTTGCAAGTAGCTTTGTCAGCTCCATGTTTTGCAGTTCAGAGCTTAAAGTTTCCAGAGCCTTGTTCAAGCCATCAGTATAGGCCTGATGATGTTTAGAGTGGTGTATTTCCATTGTTTTGGCATCAATGTGTGGCTCCAACGCATCGTATGCGTACGGTAATTTCGGAAGCTCGTATTTTGCCATAAAAGTCTCAACATAGTTCTTGCAATTTATGGTTTTGCAAATGCATTTTATCTAGTCAACCTGCAGATAACTTGTGGTTAATCGGTTACTGATTTTTTCTTTCCTCTGTGTCTTTTGTATAATTTTATTTGTATCAAAGTCAAGTGAGCAGGAAATTTCAAACAATCTTCAAAAAAGCATGGAGCTTGTTGGAGTCAAAGCAGCAAGATTAGATGGTCTTGACGGCCAGGGAATCAAGATTGGAGTCATAGATACCGGCATAGACTACAACCATCCAGATCTTCTTGGCTATGGTCCTTCTGGAAAAGTAATTGGAGGATATGATTACGTCAATGCAAATGAAAAGCCTCTGGATACTAATGGCCACGGTACCGAAGTTGCAGGAATCATTGCAGCCGATGGAAACTTTACAGGAATTGTCCCCAAGGCAAAGCTGCTTGCATACAAGGTTTCATCAACAGGCGAAGCGGTCTCATCAGACTATATTGTAAAAGCACTCCAGCATGCAATGCAGGATGGTGTTAACGTCATCAACATTAGCTTAGGAATAAACAAAACAAACGATGAAATCGATGATGCAATCGACAAAGCAGTAAAGAACGGTATCGTTGTAGTTGTAGCTGCAGGAAATAACGGCCCACTGGATGACACAATTGGCAGTCCAGGAAAAGACATCAACGCAATTACTGTTGGTGCGTCATACAACAATCTCACATCAAGTCTTGCTGCAACCTTTGAAGTTGGCAAAAAACAATACCAGATAGTTCCAATGGTTGGAACCCAAGCGTTGCATGGTACAATACAAGGCAAGATAATCTACGGCGGATACGGAAGGCTTGAAGATCTGAAAAACTTGGAGATCAAAGGTTCCATACTTTTAGAAGAGAGAGGAAGTGATGTAAAGGGACAAAAAGTCTACTTTGCTGAAAAGGAAAAAAATGCAGCTGATTTGGGCGCAAAGGCTCTTATCATATTCAACAACGATACCGGCATATTCATTGGCGAACTGGTAGAGCCAAACAAGACTGCAGCATATTCCCCAAGAATACCTGTAACCTCAATGTCAAAGGAGGACGGCTTGGCGCTCAGATCTGCTCTGACCTCAGACACGGTAGGAAGTTTGAATGTGTTTTATCATCCAGACTTTGTTGCGCCTTTTAGTTCCGAGGGACCAGTATCCCCCTTCTACATAAAACCAGATCTTGTCGCACCCGGAGTCTTTATCAATTCTACAACGCTTGGGGGAAAGTACAATGTTACAAGCGGTACAAGCTTTGCAGCTCCTCATGTGGCAGGCGCCGCCGCAATTATTTTGCAAAAGCATCCAGGATTGTCCCCCGAAGATGTGACGTCGTTGCTTGTTACAACTACCGACCCAGTTACTGATGCATACGGTAAACTTTTCCCAATCTCTGCTGTTGGAAGCGGCCGATTAAACATTACAAGAGCACTAGAATCTAACTTGATCATAGTTCCCCACGGCTTGGTCTTTAACCTCTCTTTTGACAACAATTCTCAGACAAAGACTTTGTATATGAAGACAATCGACGGCTCTGCCATACCCCACTTGAAGGCAAGTTTTTCGTCAAACGACTCTAGTCTAAATTTTGATTATTCCCAGTCAGGTGACACCTTGAATGTGAAACTTTCTGACAATGCCAAAAAGGAAGGAACCTACGACGGATTTCTCATTTTAAACGATACCAAGTCAAGCTACCACATACCTGTTGTGACTCATGTAACCAAAGGCACCCTCCTAGTTGACCAAAGAAATGGGACGCTTCACTTTTTGCTTGACTATCCCGATAAATGGTCATACGCAAAAATTTCCCTCATAGAATCTGACACGGGTCAGACCACTAGTACCTCAATCACTCCACAAGAAACCAGATCTCTACCTGTTTATGAGAAGGGCCAGTATTGGGTCTTGGCTCAGATATCAAGCACAAACAAGACAGATGAGGCATACCAGACTATTCTTGTCAACAATGTTTCCCAAAGAAACATACTAGATCTTCAAAATATTGGCATACCGACAAAAGAGGCGGCAATCATTTCCGGAATAATTGTACTAATTGTTGCAGTAGGTCTAGGTGGCAGA
The DNA here is from genome assembly GCA_021323705.1 of Nitrososphaerota archaeon. Classification (GTDB taxonomy): domain Archaea; phylum Thermoproteota; class Nitrososphaeria; order Nitrososphaerales; family Nitrosopumilaceae; genus Nitrosotalea. Next base: position 32,499 of record JAJPKL010000038.1, on the reverse strand, counting down.
CTTGGAAAGAGTTAGATTTTTGGCCCTGCGTCAACAATTTCCTTTGAAACGCTTCCAAACTTCCTAAAGTTTTCCACAAACATCTGAGCTAGTTTCTTTGCAGAGTTGTCATAGGCGTCCTTTTCAGACCAAGTATTGCGCGGATTCAACACTTCAGAAGGCACGCCATTACATTCGATAGGCACATCTAGATTGAATATGTCATCATGTCTGTACTTGACAGTGCCAAGTTCTCCGGTAAGTGCGGCAGTAACCATTCTTCTGGTGTGTCCTATGTTCATTCTCTTTCCTATCCCATACGGGCCTCCCGACCATCCGGTATTAACAAGATATACTGTAGTGTTGTGTTTGGTTATTTTTTCTCCAAGAAGTTTTGCGTAAACAGACGCATGTCTTGACATGAATGGAGCGCCAAAACATTCTGAAAATGTCGCTTTGGGTTCAGTGATGCCCCGCTCTGTTCCTGCAAGCTTGCTTGTATAACCAGACATAAAGTGGTACATCGCACCTTCTTTTGTGAGTTTTGCAATTGGAGGCATCACACCAAACGCATCTGCAGTTAGGAAGATGATGACGTTGGGGTTACCACCCATGCTTGGAACTATGGCGCCCGGAATGTAGTCAAGAGGGTATGCAGCTCGAGTATTTTCTGTAAGACTACTATCGTTGAAGTTTGGCAGCATTGTTTCCTTGTCAATTACAACATTTTCCAACACAGTACCAAATCTTATCGCATCCCAGATTTGGGGTTCAGCATCTTGGTTGAGATTAATACACTTTGCATAACATCCGCCTTCAAAATTGAATACCCCCCTGTCGGACCAGCCGTGTTCATCATCCCCTATAAGCATCCTATTGGAATCTGCAGATAGCGTTGTTTTTCCAGTACCTGAGAGTCCAAAAAATAATGCAGTCTCCCCGTTCTTTCCAATGTTAGCAGAACAGTGCATTGGAAAAATTCCTTTTGGAGGAAGAGAGTAGTTCATAACTGAAAACATTGCTTTCTTTATTTCGCCAGCATACGAAGTGCCCCCAATCAAAACGATTTTTTTTGTGTAATTTAGTATGATGAAGACATCTGTTCTGGTTCCATCAATCTCAGGAACAGCTTTGAAATCATTTATTGAAAGAAGCGTGTATTCTGGTTTGTGTGATTCTAGCTCTTCGTGGGTTGGTCTTATGAATAATTGTCTGACAAAGAGATTCTGCCATGCATGATCAGTGATGATTCTAATTGGCAATCTGTGTTCTTTGTCTGCGCCTACAAATCCATCAAAAACAAAAATTTCCTTATTTTCTATGTGCTTTTTCATCTTTTCAAACAGATTGTCAAATTTATCATTTGGAAAGGGGTGGTTTATCTTTCCCCAGTCTACGGTATTGTGAGTCTGTTCATCATCAACGATAAATCTGTCATCAGGAGATCTTCCGGTATATTTGCCGGTTTTGACAGCTATTGCCTTATTTGCGGTCATGGTGCCCTCGTTTTTTTCAACTATGAGGTTCACCAGATCCTGAACTTGTGAGTTTCTCTGTACCTTTCCTGGCTTGATACCAATTTGTTCTAATTGAGATACAAGTAGACGAGTACTGGTTGGCTCCAAATCCTCAATCATCAGATAAACCGTTTCGTCGCAATTTCCTTATTATCTCTTCGGATCATTCATGGCATACCAAGAAACGTATTTATTGTAAAATTTAGGCAAAGACCTCTACATGCCGATCAACAAAGAAGCTCTGGAACTTAGGAAAAAAGTATTACAGAACAAACCTAGCTTTATCAGACAAGAAAGTTGGAGATATGCTAGGCTTTCTGCAGCGTGGAGGAAACCTAAAGGCATTGACAACCACCAGAGAAAACAGAAGAAGGGCTGGCCATCACTTGTAAAAATAGGCCATGGCGGTCCAAAGATTGCAAGAGGACTCCACCCATCAGGCTATACAGATAATCTAGTTTACAATTTGAAAGATTTAGAAAAACTCAACCCAAAAACCGACGGGATCAGATTTGGTCACGGTGTTGGGAAAAAGAAAAGACTTGAGATGATAGCCAAGGCAAAAGAGAAGAACTTCAAAGTTTTCAACGCGAGAGTGTCTACAAGTGGTAGTAAATCTTAAGACCAAAAGACAACTCGTCTCCAGAATTCTGGGAGTCGGAGTAGACAGGATAAAGTTTGATCCAAATTATCTAGATGATGTTACTGACGCCATCACGCGTGATAACATACGAAGTCTGATCACTGCAAATGTAATTGAAATCAAACCAATCAAAGGCACATCGAGAGGAAGAGCATACTTCAAAAAGAGCCAACACAAAAAGCGCAGTACAAAACAAGGATCAAAGAAGGGCAGAAAAGGGGCCAGAATAGGCAAGAAAGAAGTCTATGTCAAAAGGATCAGAGCAATGCGCCATCAGCTAAGCGTTTCCAAGGCAAGAAAAGAGATTACAAACGAGTCTTACTGGAAGCTATACAAGCAGGTAAGCGGAAACCAGGTAAGAAACTTGGCACACCTGAGAAGCTTGATAGAAGAAGTGCGCTCCAAGAAATAAACTCAAAACCTGTGAATTATTTTAGAGTCTATAATTTTCCCGTTCCTAATTTTTACTCCCTCTTTTACTAGCATGTTTGTTTTGATTTTTTCGCCCCATGCATAGCCTCCCACCTTACCGCTTGACATTATCACTCGATGGCACGGAACTATTACTGGATATGGGTTCTTATTCATGATTCGCCCAATTGCTCTCTGTCCATTTTTTAATCCAACGGCCTTTGCAAGTTCGCCATATGTTGTAACTTGGCCTTTTGGAACCTCCAATAGTTTTTTGTAAACTTTTTCTTCTAGCTTCAAACTTTTACCATCTCAAGATCTGTATTTTGTACAAGGCTAACTATCTTTTTTTTGTTTTGCCCAAGACCTCGCCAATCTACTAGTGCGTACTTGGCCTCCTTGTTTCTATCCAATATATGCGAAAATAATGTTTCATCCAAATTATCTAATGCGTGCTTGGGCATAACGGTGCCCAATGCAAACTCTCCCTCGATTAGTTCTTTGTTGAACTTTTCAGGATAATGCGTCCCACCAAAACATACTGCGACTTTGTGTCTTTCTGGCTCATGATTAAATTCGCCTACCACTATCTTGGCTATGCTTTCACACAGTTCCTTATCACTCCACTCTTTCTGCGTGGTGCCAATTTCAATGAAGAGTGCTGGCTTGTTGAGCGCAGTTGGACCGTGATGGGTCGCCTCAATAGTAATTTCAAATTTTGTATAGTCATCTCGATTACTCCACAAATGTTTCATGTATGACTTTTGAAGATGAGGATGAGGTATTGCAACCTGACGTGAAAATCCTCCAAACTGCGCGTCCGAAAAGTTTCCCGTGCTATGGCATGTGAGTGCAAGCGTACCGCTTTCAGATGCATGCTTTGACAAAAACACATAGCCATCATAACTGTATTTTTCTTCCAACCAATCTGCAGAAATTGCTGGCGTAGAGATCATAGCCAGATCAAAACGTTTTCCCTTGTAGAGCACATCATCATGTTTTTCCATATCCTGCGCAATGTAAGATGCCATGTTATATCCGGCCGGATCTGAACTGTACGCCACAAGCAACTGCATGTTGTAGGAATCAAAAATAGACTATTAAAGTGAAGTCATCATGTCTTTTGATAAGCCCGATCATGATGCACGAAGAGTGTTTTATTTTTTAAACAAACTGACGTTTATGGCGTATTGAGCAGATCTACAAAGTGGTCTGCATTGTCTAGATATACAATAAAGATTCAACGAACTCGAAACGAGTGTAAAGAGGGCACCTGCGGCCATCTTCACGAGATTCCGATCACATTCAAGCAAAAACAAATTGTTTGCTCTGATCTAATATGCAAAGAAGCTGACATTTCGTTAATCAAACACATCTTTGTTCCATATGACGGCTCTGCATTTTCTAACCGCGCCTTTGAATTTGCTCTTGATCTGGCAAGCAAATACGGCTCTTCGATCACGGTTGGTACCGTGATGTCTAGCTCATTTTTTGAAAGTTCGTTTCTTGATATTCAAGAACCAAGCAAGAAAATTGTAGATAAGGAAAAACTTGCCGCAATGGAGAAAAATTTTGATAAGATGCGCACGGTTTCAAAGAAATTTGCGATCCCACTCAAAACAGAGATAATTGTTTCATCCGCTGTGTCAGATTCTCTGGTTGCCTTTGCCAATTCAAATAAGGTTGATCTCATCATAATGGGAACGCGTGGAAAAGGCGATAACAGGTTGATGCTGGGTAGCGTATCAATCGGGGTATCCCAAAAAGCTACAGCGCCAGTTTTGTTGATCAAGTGAGACTGAAGGCAAGTTCTGTGCCAAAATTACAGAAGGTCCGAAATAAGAATTATAAGTACACTTTGGTACTGCTTCTTAATGGTAAATCCAAAACAGATGCTAAAGGATATGGCAAACACTATCAAGCTTGCGAGGAAATCAGATAAGGATGATTATATGCAACATTTACGACTAGTAGTGCTCGGTATGGCCACTGTTGGCGGAATTGGCTTCATTATACAGTTTACATTTGCGGTAATCAATTTAGGACATAGATAAGATTGACACAAGAAGTAAAATCTCACTTTTTTGCAGTTAGGACCACGGGAGGTCAAGAAAAGGTTGTGCTCGGCCTTTTGGAGAATAGAATCAAGCTGAAAAAATTAAACCTGCAATCTGTTTTGCTGCTAGAAAATCTAAAGGGTTATGTCGTAATAGAAGCAATTGATGCAAATGCAGCGTTTGATGCATTGCAAGGAATGAGGCACATCAGAGGCCAGCTCAGAGGCGAACTACAGTTCAAGGACATTGAGGGCTATCTTGTCAAGAAATCAACAGTGTCAGAATTATCAGTTGATCAGGTAGTTGAGATAATTGGAGGTCCTTTCAAGGGCATGAAGGCCACAATCACTAGAATTGATCACGACAAGGAAGAAGCAACAGTGATTTTACTTGACGCGCCGTATCAATTGCCAGTAACCGTAGACGCAAACTATCTCAAACCATCAACCCAGTAGCAAGGATTAAATTTACAGTGAAGAGGGAAAAGAAATCATGACAGATGTTCAAACCGTTTCTGCATTGGTAACAGGAGGTCAAGCAAGTGCTGGTCCGCCACTAGGTCCAACGCTAGGACCGTTGGGTGTGAACATTCTGCAAATAGTCAATGCCATCAACGACAAGACTAAAGACTTTGAAGGAATGAAGGTGCCAGTAACCGTAACCGTAGACAAGAAAACAAAACAGTGGTCAGTCGATGTAGGAATTCCGTCGGCAGCGGCTCTTATTTTGAAGGAAGCTGGCCTTCAGAAGGGTTCTGGAACATCTGGGGCCACATGGGTTGGAGACATCACATTAGATTCTGCAGTAAAGGTCGCAAAATTAAAAATTGATTCTTCCTACGCAACAGACTTCAAAGCTGCTGCAAAGGAAGTCATCGGAACTTGCCTCTGTCTTGGAATCAAAGTAGATGGAAAAAATCCCAAGGAAGTAACTGCCGAGATTAATTCAGGCAAGTGGGACGACAAATTCAAGTAAGTTATTCAGTTACAGTGTATATAGGATCCTTATCTGTTCTCTGAAGTTCTACAAAGGTTTCAGTGTTCTGTATTCCTTCGATCTTTCCAATCTTTTCGATTGCTACAGTATGAAGCTCTTCGAGATTCTTGGATCGTAAAGTAATCAGAATGTCAAACCTTCCTGTAACCTCAGATATTTCTATGACCTCAGGTGTCTTCATGAGTGCTTTGTGAATCTGGTCTTTTAGTTTTGGGTCTCGGTTTATTCCCATAGTGGCTCGCACACCAATACCTATGAGAGATTCATCCACCATTATTGTGAATTTCTTGATGAGTTTCTTTTTGATTAGTCTCTTGATTCTGCTATACAATACAGATGTGTTTATTCCTAATTTTTTTGATAGGTTTGGCACAGAAATATTACCATCGCGAGTAAGCTCTGTGATTATTTTCATGTCTAGTTCGTCAAATTTGTGCAAGTTTGCGAGCTACTTTTTGTTACTATTTAATAAATGTATGTTCTATTGTCGAAAACTGATCTTCTTACAATTTAAACTTCATAAAATGAAATTTTTAGATGCAAGCCATTTTCGAACAGTTCCGGCGCTAAACGATTTTAAATAGGCTCCCAGAAAGCCCTTTCGTAATGATCAACGAGTCACAGATATCTCAGATGATAACTGAAGCTAAGAAGAACCAAAAGGAGAGAAAGTTCAAGCAATCTCTAGAGCTAATCATGGTTTTCAAAGATATCGATGTAAAGAAAGGTTTTGCAATAAATGAGACTGTCCAGCTGCCCAAGAAACTAAACCAGCCTGCATCTGTATGCGTTATCGCTTCAGGCGATCTTGGACTAAAGGCCAAAAACGCAAACGCCGACAAGGTCGTAGACGGGACACAGCTTGCACAAATTGGCACCAACAAGAGAGAGTCACGCAAGCTGATAAACGGCTATGATTTCTTTCTTGCAGATACACAGCTCATGGCAAATGTAGGTAAAACTCTTGGTCAGTTTATGGGTCCGCGAGGAAAGATGCCCACCCCAGTTCCATTCAATGCTCCTATAGAATCAATTTTGGATAGATTCAGATCCTCAATTAGGGTGAGGCTGAGAAATTCCCTTTCTCTTGCATGTAAGATTGGCGACGAGTCCATGGCAGACGAAGATTTGGCTGCCAACGCAAACGCTGTAATTAGTACGATTGAGAAAAAATTGCCAAGCGGTGACAAGAACATAAAAAAAGTAATGGTAAAGACCACAATGGGCAAGATAGCCAAGCCGCAAGCAGCAGGAGCAAAGTAAGATGCAGCAGAACAGAACCAGTTATCCTAAAAAGAAAGTGCAGATGTATCAGCAGGTTCAGGAGCTTCCAAAAAAATACAAAGTTATTGCACTAGTTAGAATGGAAAAGGTAAGATCTTCCCAATTATTGCCGCTAAGAAAGAAATTCAAAGGCGAAGTTGAGATCATAAGTGTCAAGGACAAGGTAGCACAAAAGGCGCTGGCCTCTCTGAAGATACCAGCAGTAGAAAAACTCGTTGACAAGTTGGTTGGCCAGTGCGTTTTGATGTTCACAAACATCAGTCCACATAAGCTAAACATCCTGCTTGGAAAGAACAAGATAATGCTAGCAGCAAGAGGCGGAGACAAGGCAAGCATAGATGTGGTCATAAAGGCAGCCAACACCGGAATAACTCCAGGTCCAATCCTCACCGACTTTAAGGAGGCAGGAATTGCTACAAAGATCGACCAAGGTACAGTATGGATTACCAAAGATTCTACGGTTGCAAAGAAAGGAGATGTAATCTCGGTCAAACTTGCAACTCTTCTCAGTAAGCTTGATGTCAAGCCAGTTGAGGCAGGAATCGTCCTAAACTCTGCACTTGAAGAGAACATTGTCTACAACCAAGAAGAGCTGGTAATAGATGTAGAAAAGTACAGAGAGGCATTTGCAAAGGCACACCAAGAAGCCATGGCACTATCAATCGAGATAGGCTACATCACAAAGGAAAATGTTAATGCCATCCTTGCCAAGGCAGCACAACAGGCCCGCTCACTTGCAATAGAGTCTGGCTATCTTACAGAAGAGACAAAGAATCAAACGTTGCAAAAGGCTCATGCCCAGGCTTCTGCATTATCTGGCAAACTAAAGAACTACACTACACAGTAAGAAATTATCTTTCGCGAGCCTTTGGAAGGTTCCAATTATACTTCATTGCCACAAGCCTAAGCACAGTTGCTACCATAATGGAAGAGACTGTTGCGGCTTCAAGGTTTGAGCCAAGACTTAGCACGACATAAAAAACTACCACCCCCAAGAAACTTGCAGATGCGTAGAGTTCTTTTACAAACACTATTGGAATTTCATTTACAAACATATCACGCAGTATTCCTCCCCCTATTGCAGTAACCATGCCTGCCAAAGCGATGGCAAGAAAGTTCATGCCGTAGGTCTGATAGGCAAACGTTGCACCTATGGCAGTAAAGACGCCAAGACCAATCGCATCAAATTTTAAAAACAGATTCCAGTGTTTTTGCATCTTTGGATAAAGAAAGAATATGGTTATTCCAGTTGCAACTGTTATTGTAACATAATACGGATCAGAGACAGAGTGCGGTGGAAAATGCCCCATCACTATATCCCTTATTGTGCCACCTGCAACACCTGTAATTGTTGCCAGAATGATTATGCCCACAATGTCAGCTTTGTGTTCTATTGCCTTGAAGGCACCAGTAACTGCAAAAGCCATAGTCCCAAAAAGGTCCAAGAGAAGAATTGTGTCTTGAACCGGGAGTGAAAAGTCAGTCAAATTACAAGGTATTAGATATGACGGTAAATAATCTTGAGGATTACAAAAAAGAGAAATAGAAATGAACTGATTTTTAACCGAACAGTGCTGAAAGGCCTTCCATTGCCTGCTCTTCGCTCTTTGCAGGTGCCTCAGCTTCTTTCTTTTCTTCCTTTGCACCACCTGCGGCTGGTGCTGCTGGCGCTGCTGCTGCCACTGCAACTGGTGCAGATTTGATTGCCTCTTCAATGTTCACATCGGCAAGTGCTGCCACTAGTGCTTTTACCTGAGCTTCGTTTACGGTAGCTCCTGAGGCCTTGATCACATTTGTAATGTTTGCCTCATTGATCTCCTTCTTTTGTTTGTGCAAAAGCAATGCAGCATATACGTATTCCATTGTAAACGGATTTTGCAAGAGCCATAATATAAAACTATGGAGATTCTCATGAAAAAATTAACACAACTTAGTTGGAACTAGTTTAGGATCTTAAGACTTCGGCATACAGAATACATGTATCTCTTCAGGTCTTTGTCGTATAATGTATCCATCCTTTGTTTCAAAATCCTTTTTGCCTGATCTTTTTCCTGTCCTTCAGGCAAAGAAAGTACATTGTTTATCAATTCCGGAATAGATTCCCTCACCCAGCCGGTGAGTGTGTTGTAAGTATTCTTGTGCAGTTTTATGACAGGATCTGTGTTTACATCGAAGATGCCTGTAAAGTTGTCATATTCTACTCTGTAAATCAAAGCAAAAACGGCTTCTTTTGGGTCTGGGTTTTTCAGCATTTGTTCAGATTGCGGCCCTGCTTTTCCTTGAGAGATTTTGTTTTTCAGACCAACCGCGTTTACTATGATACCATTTACTCCAATCTTTGAATTTTCTACTCCTGTCACCATACCGATAACCATGTCCCTATAGTCACCGTTTTGTTGTGAGGTGAAAACGTAATCTCCTTCTTTCCACCCCTTCTTTTCAAATATGAACATAAGAAAATCTCAAAAAAGATCATATTTAATGTGTTGCTTCAGAATGCTTAATATCCTTCAGAACAAAAACTTGTGAAATGGATAAGAGCCAGATTCTTGCCAAGTTTTCATCAGAACCCGACAGGTATTACAAGGTCGCGCTTTTTGAAAACGAGGGATTCAAAAGAAAATCTTGCTCCAAGTGCGGACGATATTTCTGGGTGTTAAATGACAAACAGAATTTTTGTCCTGACCACATAGAGAACAGTTATTCCTTCATAGGTGATCCTCCCACCAAAAAACGATTTGACTACACACAAGCATGGAAAGAGGTAGAGTCTTTTTTTGTAAATAACGGGCACAAATCAGTTAGCAGATATCCAGTCGTATGCAGATGGAGAGATGATCTTTATTTTACAATTGCTTCAATAGTAGATTTTCAGCGAGTCATGGGTTCAAAGGTAGTCTTTGAATTTCCAGCAAATCCCTTGGTAGTGCCGCAGACATGCCTTAGATTCAAAGATATTGAAAATGTAGGTATAACAGGCAGACATTTTTCAAGTTTTTGCATGATTGGTCAGCACAGCATACCAAACTCGCAAGGATATTGGAAAGACAAGTGTGTTGAGCTTGACTTTCGACTTCTCACTGAAAAATTTGGAATCAACAAAGAAGAGATAGTTTTTGTCGAAGATGTGTGGGCAGGTGGCGGTTCTTTTGGGTCATCATTAGAATATTTTGTGCGCGGATTGGAACTTGGCAACGCAGTGTTTACCGAATTTCAAGGCGAGCTTGAGAACTATTCTGTCTTGGACCAGAAGATAATAGACATGGGGGCAGGACTTGAAAGATTTGCCTGGATTACTATGGGGACCCCAACTGCCTATGATTGTTGTTTTGGACCCATAACAAAATACATGATAGAAAAGGTGGGCTTGGATGCAAATTCTGATACGGTCTCGAAATATTTTAGGGCCATTGCAAAGACTCTTTCCGAATCTGCAGACCTGTCAATTGCAAGAAAGAGTGCAGCCTCGTTGGCAGGCATAGATGAAGTAAAAATGGACAAGATCATCTCCCCACTTGAGGGAATCTACCTCATTTCAGATCATCTGAGAACTCTAGTATTTGCCATATCAGACGGCGCCCTGCCAAGTAACGTGGGTGGAGGATACAACCTTAGAATGATACTGAGGCGCACCTTGGCAACAATGGACAGGTTTGGGTGGAACTTTGATCTCAATGATCTGATTGACCTGCATATAGACTATCTGAGAGCAACCTATCCCGAGCTTGAAGGAACGCGAAATGATGTCAAAACAATAATTGGAATCGAAAAAGAGAGATACAAGGAATCTCGAGTGAGGATGACAAACATTGCAGGTACACTGAGAACTCAAAATAAAAAACTTGGCGTCGATGACTTGATTCGTTTATACGAATCTGATGGTATAACACCCGACTTTCTAAAGGAGACTGGCATTATTTCAGAGATTCCGCCTACATTTTATGAAAAGCTCTCTGACTTGCACCAGTCAGAAAAAGCTGAAAAATCAGTACAGTTGAATTTGGACAAGATTCCAGACACGGATTTGTTGTACTACAAGGAAGATCCGCACGAATTTGAGGCCAAGGTTCTCCGAGTGCTAAATGGAAAGTATGTGGTACTTGATAAGACGTCATTTTATCCCCGGGGAGGAGGCCAAGAGCCCGACCATGGAAAGATTGGAAAGTATGATGTAATCGATGTGAACAAGCACGGCAACGTTGTAGTTCATGAGACCAAAGATGGCGTTCCAAAAGAAGGAGAGGTCATCAAATGCAGCATAGATGTAGCAAGGCGCTACGGCATTACACGACATCACACAAGTACGCATGTAGTCAACGCCTCAGCAAGAAACATGCTTGGTTCCTGGATATGGCAGCACTCTGCATTCAAAGAAAAAGATTACGCGAGGCTAGATATCACTCATCACTCAAATCTTACGGAAGAAGAGATAGCAAAGATTGAAGATTTTGCAAACCTTGCAATTCGAAAAGACCTTCCTATTCTTATCAACGAGTTTGAGCGCGGAGATGCGGAGCAGAGATACGGGTTTAGGATATACCAAGGCGGAGTGGTCCCAGTAAAAATGGTTAGAATTGTAAACATCGATGGTCTTGATGTTGAAGCTTGCGGAGGGACCCACGTAAGCAAGACAGGTGAACTCGGCTTGATCAAGATTACAAAGTCAGAAAGGATTCAGGATGGTGTTGTGAGACTAGAATTTGTCTCAGGGGAGGCAGCCATAAAATACACGCAGAATCAAGACAGGAAGATATCGCAAATCGTCAAGTCGCTTGGTTCAAGCAAGGAGAAAGTTCTAGAATCATTTGAGCATGTTGTCAGAGACGGCGAGGATGCAAAAAAGAAGTTCAAGCAGATAATAAAAAGGACATCAGAATATTCTGCGAAAGCTGCAATAGCACAGGCAAAGAATATTGGAAATGTCAAGTTGTTTACTACCGTAGAAGAAGAGCTTGATGACGAGTACCACATTGCAGTTGGAGAACAGGCAGTTAACCTCGACAAGTCCCTAATCTACTGCGCATTAATTGTAAAAAACGGATCAATTCACATAGTTGCATTTTCTGGCACTGATGCTGTCAAGACAAAGAAGGCAGGAGATTTGGTAAGAGATATGGCCAAGATTCTCGGAGGCTCTGGAGGAGGAAGGGACACGTTTGGACAGGGAGGAGGAAAAGACATGCTAAAGATAAAGGACGCCCTCATTGCTGCCGAACAATCAGTCCTTGGAAAGTGACGTAGATGGATTGGGCACCAATAGAAGAAAAGTGGAGGCAAAAGTGGCTTGCAGAAAAACAGTTTGAGAGCAACCCAGATTCAAGAAAGAAATTTTTTGTGACAGTAGCATATCCTTATCCCAACTCGCCTCAACACATAGGACACGGCAGGACATACACGCTAGCTGACGTGCATGCAAGATTCATGCGAATGCAGGGATATAATGTACTGTTTCCCATGGGATTCCACTATACAGGCACTCCAATACTTGGCATGGCCAGAAGAGTTCAAGAAAATGACAAGGATCTCATAGAAGCATTTCGTACTCTGTACAAGGTTCCTGATGAAAAAATAAGAGAGTTTTCAGACCCTGTAAAGATTGCAGACTATTTCCATCAAGAGATCAAAGCAGGCATGATAGAGATGGGGTACTCGATAGATTGGAGGCGAGAGTTTACTACAATAGATCCCTTTTACAACAAATTCATAGAGTGGCAATTCAAAAAGTTAAAAGAAAATGGTCTTGTTGTGCAAGGAACACATCCTGTTGGCTGGTGTCCAAAGGATCAAAATCCTGTATCACAGCATGATACTCTGGGCGATGTCGAGCCAAGTTTTACAGAATATACAATTATCAAGTTCAAGTACAACAACTATGTCTTGCCTACAGCTACCTTGCGCCCAGAAACAATATTTGGGGTTACCAACATCTGGATGAATCCAAATGTCAACTATGAAATTGCCAAGGTAGACAACGAAGAATGGATAATCACTTCTGAGTGCGCCACAAAGTTGGGATTTCTAAATAAAAAGGTGACAAAGACAGGGATCATGCCAGGTGCTCAACTTGTAGGCAAGAAGGTCAAGGTTCCCGGAAGAGACGACGAGATCTTCATACTTCCTGCAACGTTTGTCAAAAGCGACAATGGAACAGGAGTTGTAATGTCTGTTCCTGCACATGCACCGTTTGACTATCAAGCATTAGAAGATCTAAAAAAAGAGACTTCCAAATACGCTAATCTTCCTTCATCCCTTTCGGAGATCAGGCCCATCTCAATAATTGAGACAGAGGGTTACGGCGAGATACCCGCAAGAGATGTGATCGAAAAACTTGGCATAACCAGCCAAGACAGTCCAAAGTTAGAAGAGGCCACAAAGGAACTTTATTCAAAGGAGTTCTACGGCGGCAAGCTGAAACAAAACACAGGCAAGTTCTCTCAAAAATCAGTCACAGTTGCAAAAGAAGAGGTAAAAAGATGGATTCTTGACAGCGGCAATGCAGACATCCTGTATGAGTTGAACGAAAACCCAGTGAGATGCAGGTGTGGCGCAGAATGTGTTGTAAAACTTTTGGACAATCAATGGTTTCTCAATTATTCAAATCCAGAATGGAAAGAAAAGGTGCACTCATGGATAAATGAGATGAGAATACTTCCTGAAGAGATTAGAAACGAGTTCAACCATGTGGTCGACTGGCTAAAAGAGAGAGCATGTGCAAGACAGCACGGCCTTGGGACCAAGCTCCCCTGGGATAAGAATTGGATAGTGGAGAGCCTGTCAGACTCTGTCATCTACATGGCCTACTACACCATAGTAAAATATGTAAAGTCAGGAGAGATAAAACCAGAGTACATCAGTGATTCATTTTTTGATTATGTATTTCTTGAGAAGGGAGACTTGCAAAAAGTGTCATCAGAGTCTAAAATTTCACCAGAAAATTTGGAATCCATAAAGAAAGAATTTCAATACTATTATCCTGTCAATGCCAGACATTCAGGTCGCGACCTTGTTCCAAATCACTTGACGTTTTTCATTTTTAACCATCTTGCCATATTTCCAAGAAAATATTGGCCTGAAGAGATAGTTGTCAACGGCTCGGTCTTGATGGACGGCAAAAAAATGTCCAAGTCAATGGGAAACATAATACCCCTACGAGATGCCATCAAGATACATGGGGCAGACTCCATCAGACTTGCAATTCTAGTTTCCGCAGAGCTGTTACAAGACGCAGACTTTAACCAGGAAGCGGTTCGAGGAATCAAGAACAAGCTTGAGGGCATGCTTGACGAAGCTACAAGGTACAATGACACAAAGGAGACCGCGCTTGCACAGGAAGATAGATGGATTTACAGCCGCTTACAGCAATTAATTGCAAAGACAACCACATCTATACAAAAAATGAGACTGAGGGAGGCGCTGCACTATGTTTTGTACGAGTTTGATACTGACCTGCAGTGGTATCTCAAGAGAATAGAGGCAAAAGGCAGGAAAGACCACCTTGGGATTTTGCACAAAGTCTTTTCCGCACGAGTTGCAATGATGTCACCTTTTGCGCCATACGTTTCAGAAGAGTTGTGGTCTAGGCTTGGAAACCAAGGGCTTGCCTCAGAGTCCCAGTGGCCCCTCCCAGATGAGGCAAAGATTGATCTGCTTGCACTCCAGTCAGAGTCTCTACTGAGCCGCACAATAGAGGATATTAGAAACATAGTAAAGGTAACAAAGATGAGTCCAAAGAAGATTACAATCTATACTGCATCCACATGGAAAGTAAGGGCTTATCAGAAAATTTTATCCACAGTCATAAGTGGAGATGTCAACATCGGCAACATAATCAAATCGCTGATATCTGACAAAGAGACTGAGGAGATAAAAAAAGATCCCGATTTCGTTAAAAAGACAGTAAATGACATCTTGTCTGATCCTCAAGATGACAGAGATGCCAAAAACAAAATTGGTCTTGTCGATGAGACAAAGATATTATCTGAACTAGAGTCTTTGATAAAAACTGAATATGGAATAGGTCTCCAAGTTTTTTCCGAGTCTGATCAAAACAAGTACGACCCAAAGAACAAGGCAAAGACAGCCAGACCATACAAGCCTGCCATACTAATAGAATAATCAAACGGTCCACATCTTTTTATTAGGTCACTTGAGGTATAAGCTCGTTTGAAAATAGCTGTAGTTGGCATAGGAGTTGCAGGCGCATATCTTCTTGCAAGACTAAAAGATCAACACGAAGTAGTAGGTTTTGAGAGAAGCACCGTAGAAAACCACGATTCCATATGTGCTTGGGGCACCACGAAAGGTCCCATGGAAGAATTTGCAAGAAAGTGCAATCTAGATTTCAATGATTATCTCATACATGACGGAAAAAAGATGTACATCAGCATGAATTCAGAGCAGTTCACCATCAAATTGATGGGTCTTTGCACATACAACAAGATAGGCTTGATAAAAGACATGGCAAAGGGCTGCAAGATTAACTACGGAAAAGCTCCAAAGATTGAGGAGTTGGAGTCAGAGTTTGACATAATAATAGATTCCACAGGTTTTCACAGGTCTTATCTTCCAAGACTGCCGCGCGATTTCCATCTGCCAACTTTTCAGTACAAGGTAGAGTATGAGAACGGCGTTCCTTTTGATGACTTTTATCTCAAACCCTTTTCGTCGATGAGCGGCTACTTTTGGTACTTTCCGCTTGGAAAAAATCTCGCACACATAGGTGCTGGCGATAAGAATAGAAACCACATTGATGAGACCAATGCTTTCTTGAAAAAATATGGCGGCAAAGTAATCAAGACCGTAGGAAGGCCAATTCGACTTGCTACTCCTGACATGTGCGAGCCGTTTTATCACGGCAAGGTGGTTGGAGTAGGAGAATCCATAGGAACCGTCTATCCCCTGCTTGGTGAAGGAATCATTCCCAGCATGACTTGTGCTGACATATTTGTGGAAAATATTGGAAACAATGAGAGATACCGCCAGAAGGTATTAGAGAAATTTGCGATATATTCAAGAGTGCTGACTTTTGTGAGAAGCAAGATGGATAGCAAGTTTGGCATGTTGAAGAACTTTGCTGATCTAATTGCAATTTACAGATACATGAAGAAAAATGAATGGCGGTTTGGAATGGAAATTCGAATGGCCGACATGATGAAGGTAGCGCGAGCCTAAAAGGTCATACTTACATATCCAAAATTCTCTCGAGTCGTCCTGTTTGATTTCATGGTATAGTCGTATACAATCGCGGAATATTCATTAAGAATTTCTTTCATTTCATCAATTGATTTTGCAAAATAAAATCCTGGGCAGTCCCCAGTAAACTGGAACGTGGCATGCACTCGTGCCTTGCCTTTCTCGTTTTCAAGCCAAGATGAAAATGGATAGAGATAGCACACGCCAGGCCTTGAAGGATGCAAGCCACAGTACCCCTTTTCGTCCAAAAACCTACATCGTATATGGGTACCGTCTTCTGCTTGGGTCTCATCGCTTTTTCTCTTGAGGTTTATCATGGTCATTATTATGGAATTGCCTGCAGGACCACGCTCTTCCCACGTGTTAACATTGGTCTCTTTTTTTACAAAATCGGAGACCTTACCATACTTCAAGTTCTTGCTAATCGTTATCAGGTCGCTTGATGTAAGAGGCAACCTTCCCTGTCGGTTACAGCAGTTGTGGCAGTCAGGCCAGTAACATTTCCAGAGCACATAGCCTCCATCTGCAGACAAATACGGTATGTGAAATATTACATCGTTTACTTTGATCTGAAAGTCTGACGCATCGGTTCTTTTTCCCAAAATGAAATCACGAATTATTGGTTCAATCTTCCAGTTTTTTGACAGGGCGTCTAGTGCTTCCTCAATTTTATTTTGCATCAACTAATAAATTGAGAGAATACTTTTGAACGTTATCAATGTTGACCCAGAAGGGGAAATATGCTTCTGCAACCCAAAACAGGAGACTGGTTTGGGAAAAAGTCATGTGGCCTCTAATTCTTGAAATAAACAACGTCAGCTTTACTTTAGAACAGTACAAGAAAAAGCGCGATGAGGTATGCAAAGAGCTTGGAATCCCCTCGTCCAGAGTAGCCGGAGGGTTTGTCTCGCTTTTGTTAAAGGGAATCCTATACAAGGAAAAAAAGATCTACTCGATACATTATAGACTAATTCCGTACATGAGGCTCAGAGCTGATTGTGACTATGCTACGGCTGTACGTGAGGCCAGTACAAAGTAGCTTTTGATTAAACTATATAGTATAGAAACACGAGAATTGCTAATTAGA
This sequence comes from Nitrososphaerota archaeon, assembly GCA_021323705.1. Classification (GTDB taxonomy): domain Archaea; phylum Thermoproteota; class Nitrososphaeria; order Nitrososphaerales; family Nitrosopumilaceae; genus Nitrosotalea. Next base: position 15,333 of record JAJPKL010000038.1, on the reverse strand, counting down.
TTTTATAGTGTCATTTTGGAAGGTACTTAGATGAAGTATTACATTGTAGGCATTGTACTGTTTGCAATTTTTGCCGTACTTGCCTTGTTGGTAACAAGCAATAACCCTCAAATTACAAAATTAGATTATTCTGGATTTACAGCAATAAACAATCCACACAGTAAAATCATCAACCAGCTAATGGTCTCCTTGACAAAGTATGGCAGAGAAGCAGTATGGATAGCGACTACCGCCTTGCTTTTCGTGTTTGGAGGAGCAGACGGGAGAAGAACTGCAACATTACTTGTCATATCTTTTATCATACTGATACCGCTTGGAACTGTCCTGAAGGACGAGATTGACAGACCAAGGCCAACATCGGTAAATCCTGATAACATACTTGTGAAAGAGACTGATCCCTCCTTTCCATCAGGTCATGCAGTAATAGTTTCAGGCGGTGCGTTTGTAATGCTTGCAAGATTTAACAAGGGAAAACAAATCATACCATCTCTGATACTTTTAGCAGAAGCATTCTTGGTGATTTATTCGAGAGTCTATGTAGGCGATCACTATCCTCTTGATGTAGTATCAGGCATACTTGTTGGAACTGGCCTGAGTGCTTTTGTAGTAGGCTCTAGCAAGTATCTCAATCCAGTATTTTCAAGACTTGATTCCATACGTAAGAAATAACTGTATTTTGTTTTCCATTTTTTATATTTTACCGGTATTCATCACCACAGTCACCAATCCTTGCAAACAAGTCTTGAGACCTTGATGTAATTGATCTTATAGCATCGGTGTCTTCTTTGTCTAGTTTCAATTTGAATACGCGCATGTTGTCTGACCTGTGTTCCGATATTCCAAGACGCACTCCGATTATTATTCCTGCAACTGCTGGTTTGTCAAGAATATATCGCGTGGCAACGTTTGCAATGCTTACGTGGTGTTTTTTTGCTATACGGTCTAGCACCACAAGTAATTCTTGAAATAGTTTCCATCCTCCCCACACATCAATCATTTGCTTGTATTTTTGCAAACTCAGTGTATCAAGTGCAGACCTTGCAGGTTCTTGCTTTTCAAGATATTTTTCAGATAAGAATCCACCCAGAATAGTTCCGTAGGTCAACAGCTTCATTCCGTGTTTTTGGCAGAACGGAACCATCTTGATTTCAGGCCTTGTATCAAGTATAGAGTATTGCACTTGGTTTGAGATTAATTTGAAGTCATTTTCTACCATGATTGAGATCCTTTCAGTGTCAAAGTTTGTCAATGCCAAATGTCTTATCTTTCCCTCGTCACGAATCTTTGAGAGGTGATGTAGTGCGTCAAGGTAACTGGTATCGTTGTAATCCCACCAATGAAATTGTACAACATCAATTGTTTTCACGTTCATCCTGCGGAGTGATTTGTCGATGTGATGTTTTACTATGGTTCTTGTCATAGGTCCGGGATTTGGTACAAATTTAGTCAATGCCTGCATGCTACCAAGCTCTAATTCCCCCCTTTCCTTTTCGAGCCTTTTTCTAAATTCTCCAAGATATTCTTCAGCAGGACCGTAAATGTCTGCCATATCCCAAGTTGTAAAACCAGAGTTGTGATACAGGCGCATTTCTGCAATTGCATCCTCGGCGTTTATCTGGCCGTGTCCACCTGCTGTTTGCCACATGCCGTTTAGAATACGGCATATTTTCAAGTCTGGAGCTAATTGAGATGCTGAAGATTCAGTTTCCATGTTTTCTTGTTGCGTTTCAAATGCAATCAAATATAGTCTTTTTTTGATGCTAGACTGTTGACCTTTCTTACAATTCTACGAAACGTTGGATTTGTGTCACTTCCTTGAATTTCGAGCGTACCGTCTTTGTAGTAATAGACTGAGATTTTTCCATCAATTGATACAATTTCAAATGATTCCAACATAGAATCATGATATGATGGATATTGTGACAAAATGAAATCCTCTCTAAGCGATCTTTTTATTGAATAGTATACATCTGGAGGCAGTTTTTTGTAATTTACCATTTTACTGCGCTAAAGTGACTTGATGTCAATTACAAATCTATACCTGACATCACTTTTTAGAATTCTTTGATAGGCCTCGTTTACCTTCTGAATAGGGATTAGTTCAACATCGCAGGTAATGTTGTGCTTGCTACAAAAGTCAAGCATCTCTTGAGTTTCTTTTATACCTCCGATTAGCGAGCCTGAAAGATTTCTTCGTGCACTGACAAGAGAGAATGCGCCAAGCGTGGTCTGGGTCTCAGGAATTCCAACAAGAACCATCGTACCATCAAGTGTAAGAAGATCAAGATATGAGTTTAGGTCAATCTCAGATGATACGGTATTGATTATCAAGTCAAAGTATCCTTTTAGGATCTCAAAGGTTTTCGGGTCGGATGTAGCATAGAACTTGTCTGCACCAAGTTTTTTTGCATCACCTTGTTTTGAAAGTGAGTGTGACAGTACGGTGACTTCGGCTCCAAGTGCGTGTGCTATCTTGACTCCGATGTGTCCAAGCCCGCCAAGTCCCACTATCCCAACCTTCTTTTCAGGTCCTGCCTTCCAATGTGTTAGTGGGGAGTAGAGTGTGACTCCTGCGCAGAGAAGCGGTGCTAAACTTTCAAATGCAAGGTTTGTTGGCATACGTAAAACATAGTTTTCGTCCACCACTATTTTGTTTGAATAGCCTCCCTGAGTTACAGTTTTGCCATCTCTTTCCATTCCATTGTAGGTTGTAGTCATCCCTTCCTGGCAGTATTGTTCAAGACCTCTTTGGCACGAGCTGCATTTTCTGCACGAATCTACAAAACACCCGACTCCCACCTTATCACCTACCTTGTAACGTGTTACACCTGGTCCTACTTCAGATACGACTCCTACAATCTCGTGACCTGGGACCATAGGATAGATAGAGCCTCCCCAACCATCATTTACCTGATGTATGTCGGTGTGGCAGATTCCACAGTATTTGATATCGATTACAACATCGTGATCACGCGGGTCACGCCTTTGAAAGGAATATGGTGCAAGCGGGGCGCTCGCTTTTTGCGCGGCATATCCTTTAACTTGAATCATTTTCTTCTTCCTCTTAATGCAATACCATTGTCTAGTAAATCATTTTTTATTTTAAATGCGCAATAATGATTTCTAATTCTATGTAGCATCACTAAAAGTATGAAATTCGGTTATTTAAAATAGATTTGGAAATTGTTCCTCTTAGCCAACACGATATCAAAGATCCACACCTACTGATATTATTCGGTAGAAAGTGTCAAGACGGAATTTACTGGATATATTTTTCGTATTTTTGACAATACCACATTTTTATGTCGCTTTCCGAGTCTGCTTCCAACTTTGCTATCACATCATAAACTCCCATTATTTTTTGTATCTCGCTTACCTTATCCATCTTTGAGAGTTCATCCACTACCTTGTCTTCGCTGCCAGATTCGCAGTTAATTAGGACAAATGCCTCTTTCACACACATTTTTCACATTGATGGTATTTTAAAAATACCACAATTGATTTCAGATTAATCTTCTATGTTTTATATCATGAATTTATTTGGAATGTAAGCTGTTTGCAGTAAAATTAGATAAATCGAAGAATCTTAACGAAGAATGTTACTGTCCTTTACAGTGAGCGTGACTTAATTGCAATTGCCCCATTTAGATCCCATGCCTAGTGCATATGTATTGATGAAATGTGAAGAAGGTGCAGAAAAGAGAATAATTAACAATTTGAACGTAGAAGATACAATAAGAGAGGTTCAACCCACAATTGGTCATTATGACTTGATAGCCAAGATAACAACTCCCACTATAGAGCACATGGATGAAATAATTCGAGAAATTCACAAAAATAACGAAGTCCTTTCTGCCAAAGTCCTTAGAACAAACGAGTAGGCCAATTTTGGAATTATTGCAGTTCAGAATTTTCCTGCTTTACCTTCAGGAATCTCATGATTATCTCCATGGATATACCAGCTGCTAAGACAGCAAGTACAATTACCATGGGCCAGAAAAATTCTGGCGAAGGTGAAGTCGAACTGAAAAATGGAGTGCCAGAACCAGCATGTGGATGATGTAACACTGAAGTGACGCGTTCTCTTGCTAGCTTTAGCATCTCTTCCAGTGTAGCACCAGACCCTATCCCTCCATCGCCTGAATACGGGCCACCAACCCCGTTGTAAAATGGGTTGTAGCTTGTCGAACCCTCGCCGCTTGGGATGTTTTGGATCTGCTGTCCAACATCAGGAGTGTTTATGCCTGCTCCCTGAAGTGCTAACGCTGCAAACCATGATCCGATTGCAACAATTCCAACTGCGCCCAGTCGGTAAATTGATTTAAATGATCTGACAAGCAACTTGCTTGATTTGGTCTTTTCTGAGAACTTGGAAGGTATTATTACTATTGCAAACTTTGTTGCATGATAGTATTTCATGTCATGAGACTTTGTGTTCTTTCCTATCTTCGGTATATCAACCAGTCCAACATCCTGCAACTTTTTTAGGTGATATCTGACAAGCTGTAATGAAAATCCGGTCTTTGTAGCAATTTCATTTGCTGTAAGTGTTTCATCAAACAATAATTTTAAGATGGTTCTGCTCACATCAGTTATCAAAACCTCGCCTAATGCCCTTAGTCTTTCATCATCGGTATCATAGATGCTAACTCTTTCCGGTACAGGCTGCCTTGTTTTATCTTGTAGCATATCAGAATGCACAATAAATTAGTCACGATCATATGTAAAACTTTTGATGAAATTCTACTTTCATCAAACGCTAAATCTAAAATTTGCCTATCATGTATTATGAACCAAAACAAGACAGTGCTTTCTGCAACACTGGTTGCGTTTGTTGCAGCAAGCACCCTAATGCCATTGGCATTTGCACAGACATATCCACCGCCAGCAAACAGTGGAACAACTCTTGAAGAGCAATTGAAGCTTGCAAGAGAACGCGTAGAGGAAGTAAAGGCGCATCCCGGACAAGGCTCAGGCACTCCATACCTGAATCCTGATGGAGTCATTGGAGCCACCATAATATCGGGTGCAATCTTTGGTGGAATCTTTGTAGCATTTGTGGTACGAGCAAAACAAATAGAGAAGAAATTGGCTGCAACAAAATTGCTCCAATAACTCTTCCCCATTTTTATGACATACAAATCTACAGCAAAATCTGTAGGAGAGGTGTGAAAACCTATGAAATTTTTCTTATCTTTTCTTTGATGCCTTCTTTGTGGAAGTATGACGAGTGGCCTAGCATGACAAAATGGTGTTTGAATTTGGCATCAAGTTGCTCTAGTGTCTCACCAGAGGCTTCAAAGCTGCAGGATGCGCATGAGCCGTATACTTTCATCATTTGGAAAACAGATTTCATGTTATTTAGATCATTCTATTAATTTGTACTCGCATATTGATCTCTTTTATTCAAAGAACATTTCTGACCATACACAATAATTATATTCTCAACGCATACCACCCGTTTCGGTAGCCCGATAGTCTAGTGGCCAAACAATTTTTGGGCTAGGGATTCCAGGCTCTGGATCTTATGAGAGGATACCTGGAGACGGCAGTTCGAATCTGCCTCGGGCTATCTTTTTTAAAAAGCGCCTCTATCTTGAGGCCATTGCAATTCTTTCTAGCTCGTTCTTCTTTTTTACAGAAGGTGCGTTCATGTCGTTTGCAGCAGCAAGTATCAAGTGCTCTGCCAAGTTTTCCTCCAGTGCCTTTGGATTTGAAAATGATGCGTCTCTAACCCCTTCTGCAATAAACCTCAGCGCAAGATCAACCCTTCTAAGTGGCGCTACATCAACTGACACATGGTATACGGTTCCACCATATACTATTCTTGTAGTATCCTCGTTTGGAGCCGAGTTCTCTACTGCCCTTATCAAGACCTCAACTGGGTTCTTTCCAGTCTTAAGATGAATTATTTCAAGTGCTGCTTTTGCAGTGTTTATTGCATGAATCTTTTTGCCGCCCATTCTACCGGTGTTCTTTGCATATTTTTTGCCAAAGTGAGAGATCTTGTTTACCAGCCTCTCAACTATGTTTACCTCTGCCTTGTTAAATCGCTTTAGTGCAGAGCGACCAAAGGATACTGGAACAATCTCCTTTTTTAGAGATATGACATTTCGCAGTCCTGGATCTTTTATCTCAATCTTTGATGTATCCCATTTTCGAAAAAGTAAAAGGTTCTGTGTCTCAGTCATCTCTATCTTCTCGGCTTTTCTTTCTTACCATAAACAAGTTCTTTAAGTGATGTGCCATTTACCTTGAAAACCTTCCACCTTACTCCTGGAATATCACCCATTGCTCCGCCCATAGATGCACCCATTCCCTCTACATGAACCTCATCGTGCTCGTCAACGAAATTTAGAGCACCGTCTTTTGGAAGGAATGCTGTTACGGTCTTGCCGTTTTTTATTAGCTGGACACGGACACATTTTCTTACAGCAGAGTTTGGCTGCTTTGCCTCAATCCCCACTTTTTCTAATACGATACCGCGTGCTTGCGGTGCACCTCCAAGAGGACTTGCTTTTTTGTCCAGCCCTAGCTGTCTTCGCTTATAGGTTCCAATAGACCATTTCTGCCTCTTTCTTTTGTCTCTGAGGACTCTTCCTGCAAATAGACCAAGGGGGGATTTTGCCATTATATCATTACTCCATTATTTTTTCAGGACTTTGTATCAACACACTGGAAATTTGAAAGTATCTTTTTGCAAGCAGCCGTGCCTTTTCAGCATTCCTGCCTTCTCTGCCTACTACGATTCCCTTCTTCTTTGCATCTACAAGAACAATTGCTTGAAGAGAACCATCTAACCTTTTGTTTAATTTAACTTCGGATACCAGCTTTGGGTTTAGCATGTTTTTTAGAAATTCTGCAGGATCTTCAGAATATTCAACAAGTTCAACATTTCTTTTGACAACATTTTGCAGGTTTCGTATGGTAGAGCCTCCCTTTCCTATTGCAAGGCCCATCTTTCCTTGATTTACCACAAAAATTACTCTATCTTGTTTTTCATCTTCGATGCAGTCACGTGCAGTTGCACCAGTCACGTTTTGAAAAAGTGACATTAGTTTTATTTGATCTGTTGTCAGTTTGATTGTCTCTGTCATACCTTTTTTAAACTCGATCTCTTAGGGGGACATTTAAATCTTGATAGACGGTTTTGAGAAAAATAAGACATTTATTCTTACTTCTCTGTTTCCACGTCTTTTATAATTGCCTTAAGATTGGTATCGCTCAAAGTTTTTAGCGACACTGCAGAAATGCGGAACTGTGTTCCACACAGTCTTCCAAGCTCCACTGAAGACCCCTTGTAGTTTAGTGTTGGCACCTTTGCACCCTTGGCAGCTTCAACTATTTTTTGTGTGGTTGATGTTGGTATAGAGTGTGATAATACAACTAGTTTAGAGTTCTTGATAGAGCCTAGCACCTCTTTTGTTCCAAAAAAGCACTTGCCGTCCTCTACTGCATCTTTAATGGCCTTTTCTAAGAGCTTAACCATCTTCTACCACCTTCATGTAAAGATCTACCGTGCCTGTTCCGATTGGAATGTTTGCACCAACTATGACATTTTCTGTTACTCCTTTTAGTTCTTCAACCTCTCCTGCCAGTGCAGCTTCTGCTATTGTAGGAACTGTAATCTCAAACGCTGCTCTTGCCAGTACACTTGTCTTCGTACCTGCAATTCCATGTCTTCCAATCTGCTGCAAGTATCCTCTTGAGCACATCAAGTCTGCTACCAACATGATGTATCTGACATCGACTTCAAGTCCTTGGTCCTCAAGTGTAGAGCTGAGCTCATTTATCAGTGCGTTTCGAGCAGCCTCTATTCCCAGCGTATTTGCAATCTCAAAGACGTTGTTTGTCCTGATGTTTTTCTTGTCAATGCCATCAACTTCCATCACCTTTGCAATGTTAGAGCCAGATGTTTGGATAACCCACTCGTCTCCTTGCTGTACGATTGTTACGCGTTCGACATCGGTTACTCCTTTGACTGTTGCTGAGAGCACCTTGTTTCGTAGGCTGAGGATTGTCTGAGCATCAGACTCTTCAGGAAGTGTAAGTGTAATTGAATGGCCGCTAGTCTCTATCTCAAACTTTTTCTTAGATGACTGCAATGCAGCAACAACGTCTTCTACCGTACATGCTCTCTCCTTTAGCCTGTCTTGGTTTAGATTTAGTTTGATTTTTGTAGAATAGTCAGTTTCAGTGCTTGTAATCAGCGCACTTATCTTTGTATGCAGAATTTCACGGGCTACCTTGATTGCTTTTTCCTTTGATTTTTTGTAGTTTTCCTCCAAGTAGATGTCCATTGTAGGTGTGACAGGTTTCTTTCTTGCATCTACAAGTTCGATCAGTCTTGGAAGTCCAAGAGTGACGTTTCTTTCCCTGATACCTGCAAAGTGGAAGGTTCTAAGTGTCATCTGGGTACCAGGCTCACCTATTGACTGTGCAGTAACTACACCGACTGCCTGGCCTGGCTCTACCTTTGCCTTGTCGTATAGCTCAAGTGCTTTCTTTAACACTTTTTCCACACCGTCTCTGCTCAGTTTTGATTCTGCTAGTGCATCATGAACTGTTTGTGCCAGACGAGGATTGAATGTCTTGGTGTATTTCTTTACAAGTTCTCCAACATCTTCCTTTGTTGCCTTTTTGCCAGAATCAATGATGCTTTCAGATTCAATCAACCTTAAAATTCTAAATGCTTCACCATGGTCGCTCTTTGATACATCAATTCCATCTTCGCCGTACAGGAACTGTATGATGTGTCCGTGGGGGTCTCTTACAGTATGATCATATTCCAGCTTGAGATGCTCTAGTGCGTTTATCAATCTCCTCTGCATGTAACCACTTTGCTGGGTTCTTACTGCAGTGTCTACAAGGCCTTCTCTTCCACCCATTGCATGGAAGAAAAATTCCAGTGTTGAAAGTCCATCTCTATAGTTTGACTTGACAAATCCCCTCGAGTCTGGATTTGTATCATTTTCTTTAAAGTGCGGCAATGCCCTGTTACTGTAACCCTTGTGTATTCTTCTACCACGAATCGATTGTTGTCCAAGTGCTCCTGCCATCTGTCCTATATTTAGTGAGGAACCCCTTGCACCAGTTGTTGCCATGATTCTTCCTGCATTTGTTTCGTCAAATGACTTGTCTGCCATGCTGCCCGCCCTGTCTCTTGCCTTTGACAGTTCGTTTACAATGTAGGCCTCTAGTGCTTCTTCTGCTGAGAGTCCTCTACTGAGCTGTAGTGTTCCCTTTTTGGCCTGAGAAATGAAATCATATACCTTGTCATAAGATTCATGGATGTCTGTAAGTATGGATTCCTTGGTCTTTGGAGATAGCTCCAAGTCTGCATATCCATAGCTGAATCCATAACCTGTAATGAATTGCTTTAGCATTATAAGTATGGAATTTAGAAAACGCTTTGCAGTGTCATAATCATAGTCTTTGGCTATTCTATGCAAGACGCTGTCTGGTTCTTCAGCACCAATTGATGCCTTGTCAATTACTCCACTTACAAGTTGTCCGTTTTTGATTACAACATCTTTTGTCGGACCCTTGGTTCCTTTTGACCACTTGGATGTAATTACATAGTTAAAGTCTTTTGGCAGAAACAGAGAGAACAGTTGTTTGCCAGTGTAAAGCGGCCCTCCCTTTCCTTTAACTTGTGGCTCTGGAAATGTCCCTTGGTATCCAGCAAGCATTGCCAAGTTTGCAAATTCTTGTGGAGTAAGGGTTGTGTCATCTTTTGTAAGCAGATAGGCACCCGTGATAAAGTCACGAAGTGCTCCAATTATTGGTCCCCCGTATCTTGGAGATATTATTTGATCCTGCACTCTCATCAAGAGTATTGCTTCTGCTCTTGCTTCCTCGCTTTGCGGTACGTGAAGGTTCATTTCATCTCCATCAAAGTCTGCGTTGTAAGGCGGACAGACAGAAGGATGCAATCTAAAGGTCTTGTTTGGCAGCACCCTGACATAATGGCCCATTATGGACATTTGGTGCAGTGATGGCTGTCTATTGAACATGACAATGTCACCGTCAGAGAGATGTCTTTCAACCAGATAACCAATCTCGATGTTGTTAGCTATTGTTTCCCTGTCTTCAACAAAGTCTAGCCTTATCTTTACACCATCTGGTCTTACGATATAGTTGGCGCCGGGGAATTTGTTTGGTCCATTGATAACAAGTTTCTTTAGTCTATCAATGTTCCATTCTGTAACAACCTCTGGAATAGTAAGTTTTATTGCAACAGATTCTGGAACTCCAACCTCTGAGATCTCAAGGCTTGGGTCTGGCGAGATTACAGTTCTGCTTGAAAAGTCTACTCTCTTACCTGACAGCGAGCCTCGGAATCTTCCTTCCTTTCCCTTCAGCCTTTGTGTAAGTGTTTTTAGCGGTCTGCCAGATCTGTGATGAGCTTGCGGAATTCCAGAAACTTCATTATCAAAATATGTAGTTACATGATACTGCAACAAGTCTACAAGGTCTTGCACGATTAATGGCGGTGTTCCTGCCTCCTTGCTTTCCTTGAGCCTTTGGTTTACTCTTATGATGTCGACAAGTTTGTGTGTCAAGTCGTCCTCAGATCTAATTCCAGTCTCCAAAATTATAGAGGGCCTTACTGTGACAGGCGGTACAGGCAGGACTTGGAGTACAAACCATTCAGGTCTTGCAGTTGTTGGGTCGTATCCAAGCAGTTTTAGGTCATCGTCTATCATGTGTGAAAATCTTTCTCGTATGGTAATTGGAAGTAACCTGTTCTCTCCAAGCTCTGTGCGTTCAATGAAAATTGTTGGCTTGGTAAATATCATTTCATATTGTGCCTTGCCACAGTGCGGACAAGTCTTTTCTTTCTTTGCTCTTTCGATTATTTCGTCTGGTATGTGCTTGATTGAGATTACGCTGTATGCTGCTTCTTTTTGCATGATTTGATGATATTCCTCAAGTTCCTCCTGCGGTATCTTTAGTCTGGCACATGATCTACAGGTTGTCAGCAAGAGTTTGTAGATGTTATCAATGAATGCAATGTGCAACACTGGCTCGGCAAGCTCGATGTGGCCAAAGTGCCCAGGACATCTTGCTGCAGTGTTTCCACAGGTAAGACATTTCTGACCTGGCTCTAGCGTACCAAGTCTGCCATCCATCAGTCCACCCTGAACTGACATGCCGTCCTCATCATAGGTTTCAGGAGCGGTAATCTCAGCAACAGAGTATTTTCTTATTTCCGTTGGGGACCAGACAGAGAACTTGATTCCATCAATTACTTTGATTGTTTCAGATGACATTACACTCTCTCCTTTATCAAAAGTCTTGGGGCAACATCAAGACTCATCATTTCCTGCAGTAAGAGTTTGAAGGCATATGCAACTGATACTGATGTTACCTTTGCCTTGTCTCCACACACTCTGCAGACAAATCGTCTTTGTTTGATATCATAATATGACACTAGTCCACATCTCTCGCAGACATAGATCTCTGCCTTGTCAGATTCTTCAAGAAGCCTGTCCTTTAACATCATTGATGCACCATACGCAATAAGACAGTCTCTTTCCATCTCACCAAATCTGAGTCCTCCACCCCTTGCACGGCCTTCTGTTGGTTGTTTGGTCAACATCTGCACTTGACCTCTTGCTCTTGCATGTATCTTGTCTGCAACCATGTGGTGAAGTTTTTGATAATAGACAACTCCCAAGAAGACATCAACTGGAAATGCTTTTCCAGTCCTGCCATCGTACATTGTCTCTTTACCAGAATATTTGAAGCCTGCAGCTTCTAAGACACCTTTAATGTCTTCTAGTTTTTCTCCGACAAATGCAGAGCCGTCCATTTTAGATCCGCGCAAAGCCGCAGCCTTTCCTGTTACAGATTCAAGAAACATTCCTACTGTCATTCTTGATGGGAAGGCGTGCGGATTTATCATAACGTCTGGCACGACACCATCAACTGTATATGGCAAGTCCTCGTGATTTACAAGCAAACCAACTACTCCTTTCTGTCCATGTCGTGATGCAAACTTGTCTCCAATCTCTGGGATTCTCAGGTCCCTTACTCGAATTTTATACATTCTTCCACCATCGTGTGATTGTGTCATAACAACAGTATCAACAACTCCGTTTTCTGACGGTCGTACACCTATTGATGTGTCTCTTCTATATGGTCCCTTTACCTCAAACTCTCTATATTCTTCCATGAATCTAGGAGGGCTTGTTTTTCCAATGAGTATGTCTCCTCCCTGTACTGTAGCCTCAGTTGCAATGACACCGTCTTCTTCAAGTAATCTATATGCCTTGTCACCGCGGAATCCTCGGATGTTTCCATCTGCAGTAGGAATTTCAAAATTGTCTCGCATTCCTCCAGGGTATTGCTTGGCTTCAGCTTCATAGATTCTGTAGAAGAAGGTTCTTCCAAGACCTCTCTCAACAGAGGACTTGCTCAGTACGATTGCGTCTTCGATATTGTAACCATCAAATGGCAACACTGCAACAACACAATTTTGTCCTGCCGGTCTGTCTTCTAGTCCCAACAGGCCCATTGCCTTTGTTGTAACAATTGGTGTTTGCGGATAAAGCATTAGGTGCTGTCGCACGTACGTGCTTGCATTCATCAAAGGAGTTGAAAAGCCAAGACTTTGTTTTGCCATGGCTGACTCGTATGTATTTCTTGGAGACTGGTTGTGTTCTGGATATGGAATAATTGATGCACCAGCTCCGAGAATTGCAGAGGGGAATATTTCCATGTGAGTGTGTTTTTTCATGTCGGTTTCATCTATTGCAATGTAACAGTTTTCTTCTTCGTTTGCATCAACTAGCTCAATTACACCCATGTGCAAAAGATCTGTCCAAGACAGAAACTTTTTGCTGACCTTATCGATGAGTTCTTGTGTTAGTAACAATTTGCTGTCCTTGATTACAATCAGCGGTCGTAGAACTCTGCCAGCATTGCAGTTGACATAGAGTCTCTTCGTTGAGCCTTCTACACTTGACTGGTACAAGAAAATTCCAACATGTGGATGAATCTTAAAGTTCCTTCTAAGTTCTCTTAGTGAGTCTACAAGCTTTTGGCCATCTCTGTAATATCCAATCAGTCTTCCATCTACAAATACACGTGTTCCCTCTTTTTTCAGATCATCTTTTGCATCTGAAACATAAGTGACACCCAAATCGTAAAGTTTCTCAATGATATCCTCTGATGCCACGTTTACTGAAATGATTGCAGACAAAGCCAAGTTCTTTACCAGTCCACAGTTAGATCCTTCCGGAGTCTCACTTGGACATATTCTTCCAAAGTGTGTTGCGTGAAGATCTCTTGCCTCAAAGTTGGGTTGACTTCGGCTAAGCGGTGATTGAATTCTTCTAAGGTGACTTATCGTAGACAGATAGTTGGTTCTGTCCAAAAGTTGAGTGACACCTACACGACCGCGTCCCCAGTTTCCTGTTGCAATTGCGTTGTTTAGTTTATCTGTAACAATACCCGGCCTAACAGCTGCTGCTACTGCGTTTATTCCTCTTTTTTGTCCTGATCTCTCTAGCTGGTACTTCATGTCTCGCACCAGATTTCTAAAAGCAGTTCTGAACAGGTCTGCAAGCATCTGGCCTGCAAATTTTATGACTTTGTTTCCATAGTGGTCCTTGTCATCAGGGGTTAGCCATCCTAGTTTTAGTTCAATTAGTTTACAGGTTGCTTCGCCAAGAAAGAGCGATTTTTCCTTTCGGTTGTCTGGGTGCTTGCCAAGATGTGGTAAGAGTCCCCAATCAAGCAGTGTCTCTGCTCTCTTTATCTGAAATTCTTCTAACATACCTGGAGCAATTCTTTTGCTGATGTACACTATTGCATCTTTAGCTGTTGGTACATCTCCTGATTTTTCAAATGAGGCCTCAAGTTCATCTTGAATCTCGTCAACTAGAGATACTGCAGCTGCAATTTCTCTGTCTGATTCAAGTCCAAGTGCTCGCATCAAAGTAACTACAGGAATATCCACAGGAGAGCCAGGAATTTTTGCTACAATCAGACCATCATTTTTCATTACAAGTTCCAGTTTTGCTCTATAACCAACAATTGATGAATACACTTTCGCTTTGAACACAGTATTTCCGCCCACGGTTTCTTTGTCAACAATGATTTTGTTGTAAGAAAGATCTTCTAGTCCTACAATCACACGTTCAGAGCCATTGATGATAAAATATCCACCAGGATCATTTGGATCCTCACCATATTCAACAAGTTTTTGTTCTGAAAGATTATGCAAGATGCAGGCATTGGAGCGCACCATCACCGGCATGTCCCCAATGTGGACATATCTTGATTCTAGAATTTTTCCGTCTTCGACAACACTTGCTTCAAGCATTATAGGAGAAGCATATGTTACATTTCTTAATCGAGCCTCCATTGGAGCAATGTGTGTTATTGAACCATCTAATTCCATCATGCGAGGTTGTTGGAGTTTTACTTTTCCAAGTTGAATCTTATAGGGGTATTCCGCACTTTCAATTTCAATTTGACCTACTTCATCTATGATACTCTGAAGGCCTCGTTCAAGAAACTCATCATACGAGTTGAGGTGTTGTCTTGCGATTCCTTCTCTCTTTAGAATATCTTGAACTATTGGCCATCTCTTGTGTGAAACGTTTGCCATTATTCTTCCACCACGTACCTATAGTAGATGCTTTCACCAGCAGTGTGACTTTTTCTTGTTATCTTTATCATGTCACCTGGCTTTACTCCAAGTCCTCTGATTGCAGGATCGCTGACATAAATCAAAGGCATCTCGGTTGGTTTTGTATGATATTTTTCTAATACTTTTTCTGCTTCTTCTTTTGTCATTATCTCATGTTTTGGAACATAGATGTGATCTGGAATCAGAATTTTTTCTTTCTTGCCAGACATGTTAAAACCTCCTTTGAACATTAGCTGTAAACACATAACTAAGCAACAAACTACGATGCTTCTACCGAGAGGTTAATATATATCTAATCTACGGCCTCGGTCAATTGTTTTTGCCAGCAACTTTTCGAGTTTAAATAGTGAGAATCATCTCCGACTTTGTCCCAAAATACTTTGCCAAGATTGAAGATGTCCATTGATATTATTTTGTGTATGTGATTACCTAGAACTTGTTCTAGTTACAAAAGCAAAGCTCGATAAATCTAGCAGATGGAACCCTTACACAATAATACAGACTTCAAAACATCAAACGATCATCCTTTAAGATCGCTGGTTGATTCGATATACTAGGATATTTTTTAAATATACATAAATACCCATTCAACTTAATCGCAGGCAAGATGAGTACTCATAAAGAATACGCGTTGATCGCTATTCTTGCAACGGCAGCCATTGTAGGTG
>JAJPKL010000024.1 GCA_021323705.1 Nitrososphaerota archaeon | reverse complement strand
TTCCACTCAATCATGAGAATTGGTCAGTAGGGTCTGATCCAAAGCTTCTCCTGTGTAGGAAATTAGATTAGAATGTCAGTAAGATGTGGAGTTAGTCGACAAAGCATTATTAACTCGAAATTTTTTACACGTTTAACTTCTTTATTTTTTCAATTATGGCGTGATGATCCGAGGTAGGCTCTGTTGACAGGATCAATATTCCATCTGGTTGAAAAATGGTTAAAAGCTTCACTTTGCCTTTTGACTCTACAATCCAATCCGTATTTCCCATCTTGTCTGTAAACATCTTGTCCATCATGGCTTTTACTACCACTTGATGATGAGCCAGATCCGCTAACTGCTTATCAAGGAGCGGTATGACTCCATCCTTTCTTGCAGACGATACTAGTTGATCATTTACAATTTTTCCTGCGAACCTAATCTGAGGATCAAGTTCCAGTATTTTTTTGCAATAGTTATTCATGTTTGTAGTGCTCATCTCAATCTACTGTTTGGAGTACCGTATGAATGCCTCATATTTAAAATAATTACTGACAAGATAACCAGGGTCATTTTTATTAACAATGTGTCATTTCTGAATATGTGGAAAGCACAAAGAGGGTATCAATAGTACTTGTCGCAATATCGATTGTAGGTGCTTTAGGCATACCTCTTGGTGATCCAAAATTTATTGCGCAGGCTTTTGTCTTGGAAGGTTGTTTTATTGTTCTTGCAATCTTGACTGCAAAAAACTACAAACACGTTTACATTCCAAATTTCATAATATCTGGAATCGTCATAGCAGGCAATAGCGCCTTTTACAAACATATTGAGATTATGACCACGTTTCATCCTCTTTATAATGCCATAGTGCTAATTACTGGCGGATATGTCTTACAAGTCCTACTTTTGATCACAAATTATCTTGCTTACAAACAGTACAAACACCCAACTCTGAGTAGCAAAACCAACTAAAATTGTTTTTAATTGGGGTGGTAGCTATAGGATGATGTTTGTGATTCATACTATCCCTTTGAATAGTCATGAGCAAAACGTCTTCGTCTTAAATTCAATTTATGTCTGGTTTAGACTCCATATTTTGTAGCCACTAGTCGGAGTGGGTTTCTATCATGTGGTTGAACTGTTTTATTAAATCGCGTACTTCTTCTTCTCCATGCGGTTCAATTCTGACCCTCTCTCCTTTGTTAAATGAGATTAATCCATGACGAATTTGCTCTAATGGTCTTGCAAGTTTACCTGACAATACAAACACTGTAGCAGAGACAGTTACCAATAGTATGAGTGTTGTTATTATAATAAGATTGGATAGTTCGTATACTGGCTGCATGATTTCTTATAGCTTGTACTTTGTAACAAACGCCCAATTAAACAGTGGGGAAAATTTCGAATTAACTGAATGGGAATATGTTACGAGGTAGTCTTCACCGTTGATAGTCTGCACAAAATGCCCTGAAGACTCTTTCAGATTGTCAGAATATTCTAATTCCTGATTTAACGAGCCTGGTTTTTCGGTAGGATCTGTAGAATAGATTACTGCGCCTGCAGGTCCTATTAATTCGTATTCAATTGGACTTGGGTCTGTTGAGTTCATCAAACTCTTTATTATTTTGATCATCTGCTGTGTGTTTACGACTGATTTTGCAACTCCTATGGGCTCACCATGTTCATTAGTTAGCTGAACTGCAATTGGGTAGTGTGATGCACCTGTATTATTATCAAACTCTACTCCACCGATGTACAAGCCATTATTTTTTGCCTCTTTCCACCATGTTTCCTCATCGTGTTTATAGGCAGAAGTTTTATCCATCTCAATTACATTTGCGCCGTATGAATTTGTCATGAAAATGTCCTCATACATTTTACCGCCAAACAAAATGCTCTCAAAATATTGTATCTGGCGAAGTTGTTCTGAAGGCCTAGAATCAATCAATGTTTTCATGAACGGAGTAGTTTCATTTTTTGATGTGGACGCCCACACTGAGTTCATATTGGTCATGTATTGTTCTGGATTGGACATGTTGTAAAACTCGGCGTTGGATACTTGAAGCGCCGATTCGAATGTACTGGATTTTGCCAGATTGGTCAAGTCAATCAATCTCTCAATTGTATAGCTGTCAATCCTATTGACCATCATGATGTCTACTTTTTCAGAATCAATTGTAATCTGTTCTTCCAAATTCTTTTTAAATTCATAAAGAAAGTAAGTTCCTGCTACCTCGCATAGAATAATCACGGAAAAAACCAATAGTAATATCGAATATGCAAATTTCAAATTTTCTCTTCCTCAAGAATATCTCGTATGGTGTTTGACAACAAATACACGCCAAAAATCAATAAATCGATTTGAATATAGAAAAAAAGATCGGGGATGGAACCTGTATAATATGTCTCATTTTGTTTGGTAATTTGAAACAAAGTATCTCCTATAGCAAGTGGAATCATAGAAGAACATATGGCGAATGCAGGAAAATTTAATTTATTTTTGAACCACAATACTAGACCAATTGTTGCAGGCACTAATGCTATGGCATCCAAAAAAGGATAAGAAAATAATAAAATCTGAATCATGATGCTGTCTGTAGAGTTACTTAACATGTAGTAGTAAGTTGCTATCACAACCACCACACAGCTTGGCAGAATGGCTATGCCTAGAATTTTTCTTGAAATGTTTTGTTTGAATGATTTTATGTATAGTATGAAAAATATAATCAGGCATATGGTGTCTATTAGAAATGCTGCGTCGGCAAAAGATGGAAATGGTCTTGTATCAAATATGAGTTCGTTTACTGCCCAAATGTGTTGCGCGGCAGTATATGTCATGGCAAAAACTGAAAATATGATCCAAATGAAATTGTCTCTACTCCCTTTGTGAGTTTGAGAAACTTGAAAAAACGCGGTTACCGTCAGGATTACTGTTAAGGCAATATACGTTAAATCGCTTGATATTTTTGCAATATCTTGACCTAAAAAATTTGGTACTGCCCAAATAATCGTTATTGCCGCAATTGATATTACAAGTTTTAACGGGGTACGGGATTTTGATTTAAGCATCAACGATTCTTCTCCTTTGGCGATGAAGGTTTTAATTGGCTTGATGCATTGCAAACAAATTTCTCAACAAGTGAAATGCTTATCACTTCTTTGGGAATTCGTTTTGTTTTTTTCCTCA
The DNA here is from genome assembly GCA_021323705.1 of Nitrososphaerota archaeon. Lineage (GTDB taxonomy): Archaea > Thermoproteota > Nitrososphaeria > Nitrososphaerales > Nitrosopumilaceae > Nitrosotalea. The sequence goes on along the minus strand of JAJPKL010000024.1, from coordinate 47,373 downwards.
TAGAGATAAAGTATTACGGCTAATATAAACAGATGTTGTAAAATTTCAAATGTGGTGCAACACTCTTAGGATGTCCAATACAAATCTGTAAGACAATATCAAACTTGATAATGATGAATAGTTTTTTATTATGATGATTTTTTGAAATGATATTCATCAGAAAAGGTGTACATTAGTAACAATTGTCTTTTGATGCATTGAGATTATAAAATGACGTCTGGATCAATATGGAAAATACTAAACTAAACGAGAGTGCCACCGGCGGGACTTGAACGCGCGACAGCTCTGTCTTCAGCCGAGTGCTCTCCCGGGCTGAGCTACGGTGGCACACCCAATCATCCGCTTGTGGGGGAATTAAAGTGTGTCTGTCTTATTTTTTCCAAGCTACGTCCTTGATCTTTTTACGGTTGTTTATTGTTCTGGCTATTACAAAAAGAAGATCTGATAATCGGTTAATGTATGTCTGACAGGATCTGTTAATTTGTTCATTTTCTGAAATTTCAACAATGTTTATCTCAGCTCTTCTGCAGACTGCTCTGGCAAAATGTATCTGTGCCGCAAGCGGACTGCCTCCCGGAAGTATGAAATAAGTAATTGGAGTAAGCTCTCCCTCTAGTCTGTCTATCTGACCCTCAAGATATTCTACCATCTTATCTGTAACTCGATTGGATGAATTTTCCAAATCTGGATTTGCAAGGTCAGAGCCTACGATGAAAAGGTCATTTTGTATCTTTGTAAGAAGTTCGTTGATGTCAGGATCTAGGGTGGATGATAAAACTATGCCTATTGCAGAGTTTATCTCATCTACTGCACCATACGCAATAATTCTACTGTTTGTTTTTTTTACTCGTTTTCCACCTATTAATCCAGTAGTGCCATCATCGCCTGTCTTTGTGTATATTTTTACCAATAAACATCGAACAATCTTGTCGTTTTTATCTTGTTCGTATGGTCTTACAAACAAAAACCTAAAACTAATGACGTATCTAACGATACAACATATGCTATCCGAGTTCTTCTATGTTGTATCTGAATTAAAAAAAACACAAAGAAAGGGTTGGAAAGAAAAAGTGAGTATATCAAACCCCGAATCGGTCGCTGATCATTCGTATAGCGTGGCTCTCATGGCAATGATCTTTTCTGATATTTATAATCTAGATACTGAAAAAATGATAAAAATGGCGCTTTTGCATGACCTTGCTGAATCTGTAACTGGGGATTTTATGCCAGAAGAAATTTCCAAAGAAAATAAACGAACTGTAGAAAATCAAACTATGGAAGAGATCTTATCAAAACTTCCACCTGATCTTGCAAAAAAATACAATCTATTGTGGGTAGAATATGTAGAAAGCAAATCTAGAGAATCGATTCTATTGCATGAGATAGACAAATTTGAGATGGCAATCCAGGCAACAAAATATTTTGGTGAGGGATTCTCAAAAGAAAAACTCCAAGAATTTATCGACTCTTCAAGGAAAGAAATCAAATCAAAAGAACTCTTGGCTATTTTAGATACGATATGATATAAATACAAAGTTCTTATTGATTAGTATTGTGCAGTATTTTGCCGCATTAAAAATTGGAGAAAAACGAGTAAAGGCCGCAAGAGAATATCTCAACAAAATTTCAAACGGGCAAGCCATGCCCGCACTTGCACTCAAGGATAACAAGTCAAATGTGTGGGAACCAGTAGGAGAAGAAAATCTTTACGCGATTTTAAACGATGCTGGCGGATATGTTTTGACAGACGTGAGTGGCTACATGATTGTATTATGTGACAAAAACGGAGTATCCAAAGCAATAGTGCGAGGATTAGATGTGGAGCGTAAGGAAGCTTTGGTACGGATACTCAAATCCGACAATATTGCAGAACACAAAGGCGAAGTATCTATACCTGTATGATTACATTTATTTTCAATTAAAAACAGGAAAACGTACTTTAAAGTTATACCAAAGGTGGAATTGTCTAGAGGCATGAATCAATGAATCTGATACCTATTGCAAATTCCAAATCTGACCGTATTATTTTGGCGGTACTGTTTTTAGCATCATTTTTCACATATGGATATAATTTAAGCGGGCAACCTTGGCACGGAGATGAAATTACATATCTTGGATGGGGAGGAAATTATTTTCATCTGATAGCAAAAGGTGATTTGAATAATTCATGCCTGAGCTCACTTGACTACTGCAACCAATTATTTCATATCCCGGCGTTTGGACTCACATATAGTCCAATAAGGAATATTTTCATTGGTCTCCCAATGCATCTGGTAAACCAAGACAGTGGAAATTTCTACAACTGGTCGTGTTACTGGGATTGTTACAATCACAGTGACGGTCCTACCGTTCAGGAGATGACTGCAGGTCGTCTACTTTCTCCACTTTTTGGTTCATTGGCAATCGTACTCTCTTTTTTGATTGGGAAAACGCTTTTCAATCGAGGCATAGGGATTGTAGTTTCGCTTCTCTTTTTGTTTTATGATTTGTGGATGTGGTATAGTAGAACTATAATGGTTGAGGTGCATTACATTTTCTTTGTATTGTTATCGTTGTATCTTTTACTCTGTGCATTCAAGACTGAACGCCTAAAAATTTGGTATTTTGTTACAAGCGCCATCATGTTTGGCATCGCACTAAACTCAAAAATGCTTACTGTTGCCTTTTCAGGCCTTTTCTTCGGTGTTATACTATTCAAAACATTATCGCAACAACAAACACACCATTTTGGAAAAAGAAACATTGGCAAAACAAGTCTTTTGATTTCGTCATTTTTTCTAATGGCATTATTGGGGTTATTTTTGGTTGAACCTGGATTTTATCAAAACCCAATGAATGAAATTAAACTCATGAAGACGGACATGGATAATTACAATCGCGATGTCTGGTATATCGGTTATCCGACAGTCAATAACATTCAAACAAAATCAGCAGTATCGATGTTTCACTTTATAATTTTTCCAAGCTTTATTGAAAAACAAATTATGGACCCTGCATTTGATCTGCACGGAAACTTTGGATGGACTTATCCTCCCACATATTCAAGCATGCCTATGACTGTGTTCTTTTTTGCTGGTTTTGGATACATCATATATAGTCTTGTCAAATCAAAAAACCGGCTTTCAAACGAACTGCTACTCATAATTTGGTTTGCGAGCACATTTGTCTTTACTCTTGTAATTGTAAAAGATTTCTCTCTTGAAAGATACCTTCTTCCACTTGAAACATCGATTCTCTTTATTGTAGGTTATGGCGTTTGGAATTTTGCAAATAGAATCTCGAACAATAAAATGAAAATTCTTTTTGTATCATATTTCATATTTGTTCATTCCATGACATCGTTGTTGTATTGGGACAAGATCTATTTTTCTCCTGGTACCACATGGGTCAACCCCCTCCATTATGGTACACTGCAAGAATCTCTTGATAATTCCTTTACATTTGGAGCAAATATGGTATTTTTAGGAATGCTGGTTTTCATGTTTGTACTTGGGCTCAAGAAAAGTGTGGCTGTTAAGACTCCGCATTCTTAATGGTATCAAATCTAGACCTTAAACGTTAAATTAGTACTTGCTCGTTTTTCATAAAATGGGCAAATTCCATCACATAATAGAGGTACGAGGACATCTTATCGACTCTATGATACTTACTAAAATTTTTGACGTAATCATGGATTTACAAGGAGAGTTTCAAGTACAGAAATTCATAGTTGGAAAGAAAAAGAAAGATGAAAGCTATGCAAAACTACTCATTCAAGGCAGATCAAAAGAGCATCTGAACCAAATTCTGCAGGCAGTGTACCGAGAAGGTGCTACGTCAAAGATTCAGCAAGAAGTGATACTTGAAGGAGCACACAAAGATATGGTAATGCCAGATGATTTTTACAGCACAACAAACAATCACACTGATATTTTTTATAAAGGAAAATGGATCAAAGTAGAAAACATGATGATGGATAAATGCATCGTCGTGAAAGGAAACCGAGCTTTTTGTACTCCTATTCGTGAAATTAAGAAAGGAGATCTGATAATTACAGGTGAACAAGGAATTCGAATCACACCACCAGAGAGGCCTCGAGAAGGAGTTAACTTGTTCCAATTCATGGGTAGCGGAAGTTCAAGTGAGAGGCCAACTCAACACATAGCTAGAAGAGTAGCTGAAGATATCTACAAAACAAAAAAACAAAAAGGAAAAATAGTTCTAGTTGGAGGTCCTGCCATAGTTCATACTGGTGCGTCTGATTCTGTTGCCTCTCTTATCAGACTTGGATTCGTCGACGCGGTACTTGCGGGAAACGCACTTGCTGTTCACGATATAGAGTATTCAACCTTGGGAACATCACTTGGAATGAATGTCAAGGACGGGACCCTTGCTGTTCGAGGTCACAGAAACCACATGCAGGCAATCAATTCGGTCTTCAAGGCAGGATCTATTTCAAAAATGGTTGAAAAAGGAGTATTACGAAAAGGCATAATGTATGAATGCATAAAAAACGACGTACCATTTGTTTTGGCCGGTTCACTTCGTGATGACGGCCCACTACCCGATGTCATAACAGACATGACTGTGGCACAACGAAAATACAAAGAAATTCTAAAGGATGCAAAGATGGTCATAATGATCGCAACAATGCTGCATTCTATTGCAACAGGAAACATGTTGCCTGCGGATGTGAAAGTGGTAGTTGTGGATATCAACCAACCTACAGTAACAAAGCTCATGGATAGAGGAACGTGGCAAGCACTGGGCATAGTAACAGATGTGGGGGCATTCCTGCCTCTTGTCACGCAAGAGATACAAAAGCTTACAAAAACTAGATGATAAATCCTGTACATATGACCCATGAGTTTATTTTCACACTTGGGTATGACGGTGACTTTTTTAAGATACTAGTGTGAGAGTATGCTATGAGACTAAAAGATAAAGTGGCAATAGTAACTGGCGCATCAAGCGAGATAGGGCTAGAAATATCAAAAAGATTTGTAGAAGAAGGTGCCAAAGTAGTCTTGATTGGACGAAACCGGGAAAAATTGGAAAAAGCAAGGTCTTCGATAAAAAATTACGAATCAAATACCGTTGCAATTCCCTGTGACATCACAAACGAGTCTCAAGTTATTCAGACAATTGATCAGGTAAACAACCACTATGGCAAAATAGACATTCTAGTTAATAATGCAGGAGCAATCAACGATCCAATCCATTTTCATGAGATGAAAGAATCTGATTGGCTGCCACTTGTAAACACCAATCTATTTGGCACCTTCAAGATAACAAAATCTACACTTGTAAAGATGCTTGAAAATAAAAGCGGCGCAATCATAAACATTGGTTCCATATCAAGTGAGAGAGCAATTCCCAAAGTACATCTCACTGTTTACTGCACCACAAAAGCTGCCATCAATATGTTTACCAAAGGAATTGCAATTGAGTATGCCAGGAAAAATATACGTTGCAACTGCATAAATCCCGGAATAATAAATGCTGGTATGATAAAGCCATACCTTGACTATCCTGAAGCAAGAAAAGTTCTCGAGGAAAGGCAACCATTGAACAGGATAGGTGAACCAATTGATGTAGCAAACGCCGCAGTTTATCTTGCTTCTGATGAAGCCAGTTGGATCTCTGGGGTAATCCTAAATGTAGATGGAGGAAAGTCCTCTTCAGAGGGTTGATCCCTATCAAATTCTTGTTGTATTGTAGGACATTGAATTTAAACACATGATTGTAGAAATGATGAATTGCAACACATTAACTAGTAAAATTAATCGAGAATCTTAAATAACTACAATTCTTCGGTTATTTATTGAAAATCAGCTCCTATGTCACTATTGTGATGCTGGTATTGGCAGGTTCACTTGGCATGACTGGAGTATTTGCTCAAACTAGTGCACCAATTACAGTGACCACAAATCAACCAACCTATTCTGATGGCGATCAAATGGTCATATCAGGAACTGTGAGTGCCCAACTGAATGTTCCAATATCAATAGTTGTAAGAGATCCATCCAACAATATAGTACTAATTGGACAAGTTTCTGTTAATCCAAATAATGCCTATTCCACAACTGTCACTGCAGGCGGAGATTTGTGGACTGCAGTAGGCACTTATGAGGTGGATGTGACCTACGGTAGCAAGACGAATATCGCCAAAACCACGTTTCAATTCATCGGATCTACGTTGACCACACCCATAACAATTGAAGGACAGATCTATAACGCAACCTATAAAATAGTAAATGGAAAGGTGCTGGGAATAATCCCAGATACCTCATCGAAATCTTTAACAATGCGCATACAACCTACAGGCAATGGTACAATATTGATCACTTTGCCGAGATCACTAATTGATGCAAAGGATAATGGGCAAGATGTCCATTACATGGTAAAGGAAGACGGGATATCAACAACATTTAATGAAACAAGAACGGACCCAGTTGGCCGAACTCTTGCCATTCCTTTTGTCTCTGGAACTAATCAAATAACTATAATTGGCACACAAATAGTGCCTGAATTCAGCGCCCTTGCTATCTTGATACTTGCCATTGCAATGATGAGCACCATTTTCTATTTCCGCTTTAAATCAACTATGATATCATAGTGTATTTCATCCAATATTTTACAGTCGCATCCCTTAGTGGTATCGCGCTAAAACTTTCAGTGGTTTTCACACACAATTGTTTTTGCGTATGATGTTAGAATGTATTACAGGCAGACTGGGTTACATCGAAGATTATTTTCATGTATGTTGTTAAAATGATCAACAATTACTATTTCGTAAAAAAGGTGCGAATTTCGTATTAAACAAAATGTGGTGATATTCGTACTTAAATTGCCTTTTCGTTTTCTTCGCCTGACGCAATATCTATCGCGCGTATGATTGGTGAGATAAATATTTTGCCGATTTTCGCATTGTTTTTGATTATATGCAATACTTCATTTTCATTTTTTTCTTCAACAATTATCTGAATAACAAATTTATCATTAAATTCCGGAGTAAACATTTCAGTTCCTTTTGCAGCGTGAATTTTTGGATTTGTGCTCTTTCCACGTCCTCTTACTTTCATAACTGTAATTCCACCAACGTGAATCTGTTTCAAACCATCACTAATTGCCTTGATATCTCCCTGCCCGACTACTACCTCTATTCTGATCATAAATACAAAACACTATTTGCACTAATTAATGATTACGAAAAACTGATTCTAAATTACTTGCTCATCTTTTTTCTCGGTCTGAATGTCAAAAGCCTCACTAATTGGAGTGACAAATATCTTGCCCAATTTTGCCTTTGAGCGTGCAATCTCTACGACCTCATCTTTCTTGTCATCTGGAACTATTACTTCTATAATGAATCGCTCTCCAAATTCCGGAGTAAAGATTTCTGTTCCCTTCGATGCGTGAAGTTTTGGACTGACAGTCTTTCCTCTTCCCCAACCTCTGTATGCAGTAATTCCTCCTACTGACAATTTCTTTAATGCATCACTGATTGGTCTTACATCATTTTCAGGCAGTATGATCTCGATCTTAATCAAAGTTGAAACAAAATTCTGATACGGATTAAAAAATCTTGTGTAAGATTATCACGTTTTCTAAGTTGCGAAAAAGCAATTAATTTTTATAGTGCTGTTTTTTTAATAGAGAAATCTTGCCAATCGACACAGGAGACACTGCGTGGATGCTTATTGCATCCAGCCTTGTATTGTTGATGATCCCAGCGTTGGGATTATTTGAAGCTGGGCTCTTAAGGAAAAAAAATACAGTTTCTGTTTTCATGCAAATCTTCTTCGGTTTAGCGATTCTTAGCGTAATGTGGTTTACATTTGGATTTAGTTTATCATTTGGTCCTGATACCGGTGTTGGCCTTGTAGGCAACATGGATTGGATCTTCCTCAAAAACGTCCCTTATGATGCCGGACTGCACTACGCACCTACAATTCCTGGAGTTTTGTTTGCAAAATTCCAGATGATGTTTGCTACTATCACTCCATTGCTTTTAACAGGTGCGATAGCAGAGAGGATGAAGTTTAGCGCTTATGTTTTGTTCATTGTAGCATGGAGTGGTCTCATTTACTATCCTCTGGTTCACTGGGTATGGGGTGGAGGATGGCTGGGACAGATGGGAGTGGTAGATTTTGCTGGCGGTATAGTAATCCACACTAGCGCTGGCATGGGCGCACTGGCTGCCGCCTTGGCTTTGGGCAGGAGACTAAACTATGGCCCATCGATTATGATTCCGCACAGCATTCCGCTTGCTGTTTTAGGTTCATCGCTTTTATGGCTAGGATGGTTTGGATTCAATGCAGGAAGTGCGTTGGCATCAGGCAGTCTGGCAGGAAACACAATCATCAACACCCATATCGCATCCTCAGTGTCTGCCCTGATTTGGGTAGGATTATCATGGATGAAAACAGGAAAGCCAAGCGTTATTGCTGCAATCAACGGTGCGATTGCAGGTCTTGCAGGCATTACCCCTGCTTCAGGTTATGTGAGTGTAGAGCACAGCTTTGTCATAGGAATTGCAATAGGTATAGTATCATATCTTGGAGTCATCTTCTTCAAAGAAAAATTGCACATTGATGATGCACTAGATGTAAGTTCGGTACATGGTGTGGCAGGTATTGTTGGTTCGTTGGCCATTGGTGTATTTGCAAGTACTGCAGTCAATGCATCTGGGCCTAATGGATTGTTGTTTGGAAACCCACACCAGTTACTTGTTCAGTCAATAGGTGTTGGCGTTGCAGGCGTAATGGGCTTCTTTGGAACGTATGCCATACTGAAGGTACTTGATGTACTAATCGGTATACGCGTACCACCAAAAGTGGAAGAAGCTGGACTTGATATAGAAGAGCACGCAGAACGTGCCTATTCTGACGAAGACGAATTCGGCAAGATGTAGCACGCTCTAGTTATTTTGTACTGTGATTACAGCAAAGACACCGATATTTCTTCTTGCTACCTGCGTCTATTTTGTAGTTGGTATCGCTTTGATGCATTATTTCCATGGGTGAGCCGCATACTGGACAATCCATGTTCTAATTCCAGAAAAATTGGTCCAGCCCTGTTTGTTTTGGTGCCCCAATCAAGGTATTGAAATCAAGATCCATAGATGACAATATCTGATCAAACGTACTTTCCATAAATTCTACATATTTTGCAGAATCAATCTCATCCGGCCTTGCCATCTCTACAGGCTTCACACCGGGCTTGTTTATTATCTTCACATATGATATGATGTCGCCTTTTTTGATCTCCCTTGTGGATTCCAAGAGTTTGGCCGCACGTATGTGCTGTGGAACCGTTTTGACATATTCCGATGGTGCCTTGCTTATCATTACGTTAAAGGCCAATTCATTTAATGGAATCTGCCTTGCCTTGAGCCTTTTTGCATATTGCGATATCATGTCGCCAATCTTCTGCTTTGACTGTGCAAATTCTCCCTCTGACTGCACATTGGACAAAATTCCAAGTATTTCATAGAAAAGATTTCGAATAAAGGGAGGCGTGTGTGATTTTTTTCCAGTCAGACCCTTGACATCCACCTTTCCGTCTTTTTGGACCCCAAGATAGTTTTTCTTACGTGTACTGAAAACAACATATCTGTATTCCTTGTCTAAATCAAGATCAACGCCAAACTCTTCTTTTGCCCAATTTACTATGGTCTGAATCTGCTCTCTTGTTGGACCCTTGAGAAATAAAGAGTCAGTATCGCCGTAGAGAACCTCAATTCCTATGGATTTGCACTTCTCAATAGTTTCTAAAATTGTAAACCTCCCAACTGCAGTAGTGGCTTCTGCAACAGGCAAGCAATAAAGCGGAAATATTTCAGCTCCCATCACACCGTAGCTTGCATTAAGTATGACTTTGAGCGCTTGGCTTACAACTACGTAGAGTTGCTTCTGGTCTTCGCTTAGAGTTGGGTTTTTTGATAGGCTCTTGTAGTAATTGACACGCAAATCGCGCAGCGATCCAATCAGTATGGCAGTCAAACCGTCCTTTTTTGTACACACCCAATGGGTCGTTTCAGGTATCATGTTCTTCTTGCATTCGTCATGGGTGCACCGTACAGTTTCATATGACAAGTTTCGAACCTTGATGATACTGGGATACAGGCTGGCAAAGTCCATTACAAAGACATTGAAGTGTATTCCCTCCTTGGGCTCTACCACTAGTCCACCGCGATACTTTTTGTCTTTAATTACAGCTTCAGTCGATGCCGCAACTGATTTTTGTTCTAGTTCTTCTTTACGTGGAATCAAAAAGTTGTGATTTCTGTGCTCGTAATAGAACAGACTGCGAATCCACTGTGACACCCCCATCCTGGATATGTCATCGATTGGCATCCTACCAATTCTTGTTATGACTACAAGTAGATTCATCAACAAATCGTTGTTGAAACTAGTGAGTTTTTGTGTGAGTCTGGCATCATTAAAACAGTAATTTGCCAACTCGTAAAGCGAAAGGTCGTTGAGATCTCCATCGTACTCTATCTTTGATTCATCTATTAGACCTTCAGCTACGCTATTAAGTGAAAAGTCATTGTACTTGTGACTGAACGCATAGATCTGAAATGAGCGATTGGAAAATGCCCTGTACAAATCAATATGCACACCTTGTTTTAAGGTGGCCGAGTCACGCATCATTATGAGCGGTATGTCTTTTATCTCGATTCCAAGTCTTTCTGCCCGGTTGTACATGTACGGCATATCAAAATCATCCCCATTGAAAGTAACCACAAAGGGATAGTTTGTCAAAATCCTGAAAGCATCGCGTATCATATCCGCTTCTTTATCTTCATCATAGAATGATATCTTGACATCTGGTGGAAGCTCATTAGTACCATCTGTCTTTCCGGCTCTTTTCAAAACAAATACTTGCTTGAAATCATCGCTGCCGCAAAACCCTATAGCTGTTATTTTCTTGTCAGCAATTTTAGCGTCAGGTATTCTTCCAATCTCAGACTCTACTTCAATGTCAAAGCTTACCCGCCTAATCTTTGGAATTGGTTGATTGAGTAGGCTGGCCCACTGTGTTATGTGGTCTTGAAATCCTTTCTTATCGATTATTCCTATGCTTGTTACCTTGTCATACAACAGTCCCTTCAGTGCAATCTGAACTTCGTCTGGGATTTGATAGGAAAACTCCTTGAGCTTTCCATTTTCTATTGTATAATACCTACCAACTATTAGGGAATTGTCATACAGATAATTTTCATAATATTTGATATCTGATTCCCATGTCTCTATTATGTTTCGTATGCTTTTGTCAGTCTGTGTACCGCCTATTGCTAACGGATCTGTGACTATTATTTTTGTTACGTCAATTGCTCTGTCTTTTAGTAGGTCTTGTTTCTGGTTTTTTTCTAATTTTATCACATCCTTACGTTCTGAAAGAAATGTGAGCTCTTCAGGCAGTAACTTGGAATAGCAGTATGGTTTATGTCCAGTGTTGTCGGACCATAAAAGCACTTTTTGTGAAACCGGCTCGTAGAATTTCAAGATGGCTAATTTTTTCTGTCCGTCATAGGTAGCTGAGACCAGTAACGCAGGCGGCATTGTAGTTGTTACTTCATCTATTGCTTTGGAAGGCTGCATGTATAGTTCACTTTGGTATAAAATTGGTTGCCGGCTCTTCAAGTAAAGCTTTAATCCAATACGATATTCTGTTTTTATCTAGTCGCACTACCTCAATTCCTGCGTCCTGTAGCAGTTGATAGTCGGTCTCAGGATATGAATCAAGGCAGACAATCCGTTTAACGCCAGTTGTTATGGCCATTTTGCTACACTCTAAACATGTTATGAAGGTAGTATACAACGTAGTGTCCTTTGTGCCGGCTCCCACTCCAAGAATGGCACAATGCATAATGGCGTTTGCTTCCGCATGGTTGCAAATGCATCTATCCAAGGCTTCGCCAGATGCAATCTTTCCTTCAGCGCGCAATTGACACCTTTTACACCCTCCTTCATAGCAGTTTTTCACTCCAGGAGGGGTTCCGTTGTATCCAGTTGCAATCTGTCGGTGTTCCCTTACTATTACTGCACCTACTTGCCTAGTAATGCAGTTAGAACGTAATTTTGCAAGTTCAGCTTGAAGCATAAAATATTCATCCCACGTGGGACGCTCAAACTCTTTTTTCACAAAAGAACTGTAACTTGCTCTAATATAAGATCTACAAAGACACGGTTTGCGAATATCTGAGCTCAAAGTAGCATTTAGCTTGAACGAACATTTTTACTTCGCTATAGTAAGCTAAGTGTATTTGAGCATCCAATACATTGAACATCCGCTTGTCAAAAAATCAAGCATAGAGTATAGAGAATATCAAGTCAATTTAGCAAAACAGGCAATTGCATACAATTGTCTTGTTGTTCTTCCAACAGGCCTTGGTAAGACTACTGTGGCCCTTCAAGTAATAGCTGAATTACTTTCAAGAAGAACTGGAGGAGTATTGTTTTTGGCACCAACAAGGGTGCTTGCCCATCAGCACTGTGAATTTTTGAGATCTACTCTGCTAATCGACGATGTTGCCCTCATAACGGGCGAAGACACAATAACCAAACGCAAGAAACTGTGGATAAATAGCGTGATCTGCGCTACTCCTGAAATAGTGAAAAATGATCTAGACCGCCAACTTGTAGACCCCACACAATTTGCACTGATAATCTTTGATGAAGCACATCGAACAATAGGCGATTACGCGTATGCTGGCATAGCTGAGAGATTTGCTTCAGTGAACCTGCGAATAATGGGGATGACTGCTACACTTCCAAGCGAGAGAGAAAAAGCAAGTGAAATACTCAGAATATTAAAGATTTCAACTATAGCGCAACGAACTGAAGAAAGCCCAGATGTCAAGCCATACGTACAACAGACAGACACTCAATGGATAAGCGTTGAACTACCGCCTGAGATGAAGCAGATTCAGTTTTGTATAAAATCGTCGATTGATTCACAATACCACGACCTTAGAAGGTTGGGCCTAAACTTGTCAAATTCAAGATCATTGTCTGAGTTACTGCGCGTCAGAGATTTTGTTTTACGGCAAAACCGACGGGCGGCCAAACCTCTCTTTACTGCAATAAGGCTAATTCATGCACTTAACGTGTTGGAATCACACGGGGTAACATCATTTCTTAGGTTTTGTGAAAGAACACAAGAGAAGAAAGGTGTCGGAATACGGGATCTGTTTGAAAATGACCTAAATTTTGGAAAAGCTGTGCGATTAGCCAAAGAGGCACAACAAAAAGGCATAGAGCACTCAAAAATTATAAAACTAAAAGAAATAATCAACGGACTCTCAGGCAAAGTTTTGATATTTACAAGCTATCGAGATTCTGTAGAGGTAATACACCAAAAGCTGACTGAAATGAATATTGCTGCAGGGTTCCTCATCGGCAAAGCAGGTGAGACAGGACTCAAGCAGAAAAGACAGGTGGAAACAGTTCAGAAATTTAGAGATGGTCAATATAAAGTACTGATAGCTACAAGAGTTGGAGAGGAAGGTCTTGACATATCTGAAGTAAATACCGTAATCTTCTTTGATAATGTGCCAAGCTCAATTAGATATGTTCAAAGAAAAGGTCGTACTGGAAGAAAAGATTATGGAAAATTGATTGTACTGATTGCAAAAGATACTACCGATGAAACTTATTACTGGATTGGAAAACGAAAAGTTAGTGCTGCAAAGAAGATGGGAGAAAAAATGTCAAAGATTCTCAAAGAACAAGATCCAATGCAAAAAACCGGCCTTGATGCTTTTCTATAGCTTTCGTTGCCCCAAAATATTTCGTATATGTGCATGACAACAATTTCGTTTATAGTTAAGATCGATGATAAGGTATCACTAAATGCCCTCCAAAATGCAAATCTACAGTTAAATACTGTGGAATAATCAAAATTGCCATTGCGAAAACTAATTGCAGGAATCTCTCTTGCTCTCTTAATCTTTATACCTGTGTCTCTAGTACACGCACAAACCTCAGCAGAGCTTTCTGCAAGCACGAATAAACAATCTTACGAACCGGGAGATAAGGTCATAATAACCGGCAACGTGCAACAACCCACTGACAAAAATCCTGTCACCATCATAGTCAGAAACCCAATAGGCAATGTATACGAAGTGGGCCAAGTGACGTTGATGAATAGCATCTTTGTTCATGATTTTGTATTAAGTAATGATGCACAGGGCGGAATCTATACTGTTAACATGAGGCAAGGCAATGAAACGGCTCAGATCCAATTTCAAGTAATCACAGGTCAAACACAGGTAATTCCAGTATTTGATAGTGAAATTAGAGTTAGTGGAAAATATACTAGTCTTATAAAATATGGAAATGTCCAGATATCAACATCGGATAACTCCATTACTATTTCGATTGATGCATCAAAAATACAAAATGATTCAGTTACCGAACAATATCACCTCCCAAAACATGTAATTGATACTACAAGTGAACAATTGATAGTGCAGGAAAACGGCCATGACGTTTCATGCACTCAAACCAATTCTGATGTTGAGCGAGTTCTTGATTGTCCTGTTTCACAAGGAACAAAGGAGATCACCGTAGTAGGAACCTCGGTTATCCCTGAATTTGGAACTATTACGACAAGTATTCTGGCAATGGGTGTTGTGGTCATAATAGCTTTGTCGCAAAAGAGACCGCTTTTCAAGTTTAGATAGGTTATTTAACAACATCCAATTTCGAAACAACATGATTGCATACATCTTGGCAACATGTATTCCAGGAAACGAGAAAGAAGTAATTGCAAAGATAAAGTCTCTGCCAGATGTAACTGAGGTCAACGGAGTCATGGGCAGATATGATGTGTTTGTAAAGGTTGAAGCAAAAGATCCTCTAAAAGTAGATGCCGCCATATCCAAAGTGCGAAATATATCTCATGTGACAAGTACAGTTACCATGCCGGTAATTTATGGCCAAGGCGGAACTATAGACGAAGAATAAATCTTGGCACGGTATTCAGAAAACTATGCTTGTTGGTTTTCATCTTATTGTCTTATACAGCATTTTTAAGATAAGTTGGACAAGATTACAAATTATACAAATTCAGAGAATATCTCCAGTCATTTATGACAAGAAGATTATTTAGAAAGAGATACGTTATCATATCTATTGAAGATAGTTGATGTGGCAGACCCTAAAAGAGTAGCCAAGGCACCGGACAAAACTATAGTCTTAATGTCTTCAGGAAATTTTCCAGAACGGGGGTACAAAGTTAAAAACATACATCTTAATCTTTATCTTCAAAAAAAGCATCCAAAACTTGGTGTCTATTCTTTGCTTACTGTATATGTTGAGACTGACAAAGGAGATATTGAGATGACATATGATGAGGGGTATAGGGGAGAAAATGCACTTGAAGAAGCCGCTGCCTTTTTGACATCACATCTTGGTCTGTCAGGTTTGATTTTACGCTCTATAATACAACTTGAAAATGCTTTGGAACAGCATGCCTGAGATATTTTAAGAGAATATATTTTGAAACAAATTTTGTTAATTTGTTGAAATTTGAACATAAACCAATAGAACCAAATCCAACATGTGCCATATGCGGCAAACCAATAAAACTTCATACATCTGAGGAAATGAAAAAATGTTCCGATGAACGCAGGCAAGCAATCCTAAACTCTAAATTACATGAGAATACATGAAGAGGTTCAAACACTTCTTTGTAGTGGATTCAAACATTGATGATGTATGGAAATTCTACACAAACATCAATCATCTAAAAATAATTACTCCAAAAAACATGAGGCTTGAAATTCTGCCCCAAGGAAATGATATTCTTGAAGAGGGCACCGAATGGAGACTGAAAGCTAGACTAATCATAAACACAAAATGGAAATCCAAAATAACCTATTTGAAACCATATGAGTATGTCGACGAAATGATCAACGGCAGATTCAAGATTTGGAAACACCTCCATAAATTCAATGAGATATCAAATAACAGAACAGAGATAATAGATCTGATTGATTTTCATCTACCATTTGGAGTTGTAGGAAAATTACTTGAAAATTATACAATGGATAAACTTGATGAAATTTTTGAATTCAGAAAAAAAGCAACTATTGAAACCCTACAAAAAGACCTACAAATCTAATTCGCTTGCTTCTTGGAGTTTTCCAATAAGTTCTAAATATGTGTACGGGTCAAGTTGCTTTGCAAAACATTTGTCAATGTTAATCAGATATACTGAATGTAGTCTTGCATTTAATATGTCACCTGGCTCAATCGGTGGATTTTTGTAAAACCTGTCACATAGTTCTTTCATCTTCAGAATTTCATCTTTTGTTCTTTTACTTGGAGGTTTGAGAAAGATTCTTGGGATCGGAAGTATGCCTACCACGGGTGTAGCCAGTGCAAACTTGGAGCAAAACTGACTATACCTTGCAATCTTGCTTGCTATTCTTGCAGTATAGTAATCTATTGTATCAAGTGCATGGTCTGGAGGCGTAAAGCCGGTTTCAATTTCCATGATAAAAGTACCATCTCCCTTTGTTGCAAATACATCACAAACAAGAATGTCCGAAAGATGTTTTTCTATATCTACGGAATAACCCTGAGTGATGAGGTTCGAAGCGCAGATCATTTCTAGCACAGAGTGGTTGATTTTAACAAGATTTTTTTGATATAGCTCTATCAGTCTTTCACGAACAAAATTTATTCTTGATTTCATTTCAGGAGTTTTATCATGTGTTAATTTTTCAGCTACAGTATACACATCGTCAGTGAATTTTTCAATATCCAAAACTCAATAGTGTTGAACTATTGCTAGGTTTTAAGAATATGGGTACACTGACATTGGTCAGTTTGGACAAGTTTTAAAAACATTTTTTATCAAGATGTAGCAAAAGTCAAACATGGAAAACCTCTCAAGCAATGATAAATTGATGTTGTTACAATATGCCATAAGCAAATATGAAAACGAAAACACGTTAATAGAAAAACTCAAGACGATACTGCAACAAAAGGACATAGACCGGGGAATTGCTACACTTATTGCTACACAACAAGTGAGGAGAATAGGTCCTGACACTCTTCAAAACAACATAAGTCACATAGGCGAACTTCCAGACTTACCATCCCATCTAAAACCAATTATTGACAGTCTGTGATCCTGACCGAATAACTTACAAAGGGATACTTTTACCAAAATCAATCATGGAAATTAAAAACATCACCGTTTTGGGTTCTGGCATAATGGGACACGGTATAGCTCAAGTATCTGCCATGTCTGGATATAATGTAATATTGCGCGATGTAGAACAGCAGTTTTTGGATAAAGCCATGGAAAAAATCAAATGGAGTCTTGATAAACTTGTTTCAAAACAAAAAATCTCAGAAGCCAAGGCGCAAGAAATTTTGTCGCGAATAACCCCTACAGTAAACCTGAAAGACGCAATGAAAAATTGTGATCTTATGATTGAAGCAGTTCCAGAAATCATGGACTTGAAGAAAAAGGTATATGCTGAAGTAGATTCTGTTGCTGATAAAAATACCATCTATGCATCAAATACAAGTACGCTGCCCATTACAGAAATTGCTAATATCACTAGCAGACCTGAAAAATTCATAGGAATTCACTTTTTCAATCCTCCACAATTAATGAAACTAGTCGAAGTCATACCGGGACAAAAGACTACAAAGGACCTCATTGACTTGACAGTGAATTTTGTAAAATCAGTATCAAAAGAACCGGTTCTATGCAAAAAGGATGTGGTAGGATTCATTGTAAACAGGGTGTTCATACCTCTTGTCCACGAAGCCGCTTGGGCTATGGATAGGACGAAGGCATCAATGCTGGAGATAGATTCTGCAGTAAAATTCAGGTTAAATCTCCCGATGGGAATATTTGAGCTTGCAGACTTTACCGGCCTTGATGTCATTCATAAAGCAACAATTGAGATGCATTCAAGAGATAAGCAGGTGATTAATCCTCACCCCTTAATCCAAAAACTGTTTGAGCAAAAAAGACTTGGACAAAAGACTGGTGGTGGTTTCTACGATTATACTGGAGAAAAATATGAACGCATTAATTTGACTGAAGACCTGGCGAAAAATTTTGATCCCACCCAGTTGCTTGGAACGATGCTAAATAATGCATCGTGGCTTGTAACAAATCAAGTAAGTGACGTTGCAGAGATAGAAAAAGCTCTAAATTTAGGAATGGGACTGAAAAAGCCATTATTTGAAACAGCAAAAGAGTTTGGAGTAAAAAACATCATAAAAGAATTACAGACACTTTCCAAAATATATGGTAAATTTTATGAGCCTGATCCGTATCTTTTGTCTATGCAGAATTGATTTTATCTAAAATCATCTTTACTGCTTCTTTTGGAGAGGACACACCAATTACTTTTATTTGTTGTCTGTGATCTATGTATTGATCCGCATACTTGTCCGCTATTCCACCAGTATTTTTGATTGCAACTATGGGCCTCTTGTGCATATATGCCGCACATGTTTCTGAGAGAGTTCCGGCACCGCCACCAATAATTATGACTCCATCCCCTGCAAGCGCAGTTAAAAAATCTCTTGCAAGTCCAATGCCAGTTGGAATTACAATATCGCAGTATTCATTTGCAAAAGAGGCGTCGTTTTGTGGTATAATTCCAACCACCAGCCCATTTGCGTCTTTTGCTCCATGCGACGCGGCTTTCATTACGCCTCCAAGACCTCCTGTGATTAGGACTGCCCCTGATCTTGCTACTTCCCTTCCTGTTTCATACGAGATGTGTTCAAGTTCGGGGGTGCACCCATTTTCATTATTCCCTATGATGAGAATTTGAGGCTTTTTCACCAATGGTTTGTTACTGAAATATTCTATAATAAAAATTGTAATTGGATTGAAAAATTTATTTTATTTATTGGGGCTTTTTCTCTTCTGTTTTTGGTGCAGGTGCTTTTACCTGTCGAGGTTTCTTTATTTTTTTAATTGCCTTTGTTGTTTGAGTTTGTTGAGGTTTTTGAGCAGTTTTTGGAGCTGATGGTTGGGCTTTTACCTGTTGTGGTTTCTGTTGTTTTTGCATCTGTGGTTGTTGCTTCTGCATGTGCGGTTGCTGAATCTTTGGACCAAGTATTGGTCTCATCTTACTCCACAATACATTCATGCGTGCTCTGTATCCTTCTGCATACTCTAGTTCGTCTGGTACGAGAGTTGCAGGGTGGACAAATCCCTGGCTTCTGATTGCTATTGTTCTTTCTACAGCTATTTGTCTTATGTAGTCCCAGTCAGCTGACGCAAATCCGTCTACAGGTCCTACAAGTTTTCCATTATGCATGCTAAAGACCAGCGCAGAAACTATTGGCATTGCGTAATTGATACTTGCTGGAGAATTCAGTTTTACTGGCATCAACGGTACATGGTGACTGCCTCTAGTATTTCCGGCCACAAGGTGAGGATTGCTAAACGCAGAGCCTACCTCCTCCGTTGCAGGAAAGTCTTTTTGAGTTCTGATGATGCAAATTGGATCATCCTTACCGACATATTTTCCTGCAATGTTGTGCAGTCTATCTGTTGAGGCTGCAAGGATTGGCTGATTATCTCTTGTATATACACTTGAAACAACATATCTGCCAGGATACATCAAGGCTGCTTCTAATGTGGGTTTGTCCTGCCACATCATGAGTTGAGCTACTTTTCCCTTTTCTACATCCATGACATTTATCTTCACACCGCTTGCTAGATTCTTGTTAACAATAAGTCCGGTATTGCTTAGAGTATCAACAAACATTCGATAAAACGGATAGTTGAAAGCACCTGGTTCAGTCTTGTCCGCAGCATAGATTGTAAAGGCCTCATTTGGTCTTTCTTCAAATGTCATTTCAGCCACGCCAGGTCCCATACCCTTTACATTTCCTGAGAAAGAATCTTTTAGAAGATCTTGACCGGCACCATAAAGACCCTCGTTCTTTGCTACCCTCGTTGCAGCTTCAAAGGCTTTCCATGCTAGCTGGTGAATCTCTTTATTGTCAACACCTCGTGTATGGGTCATAACGATGTGAATGTCATCACCACAATATCCAATATACGAGTCAATCAAGAGTCCTTTTCCGTTTCGGATCATCTGAGATCTGACTACATTCTTAACAGCATTTAGTAGGCCATCACTTGGTCTTGTATGTCCACCAATTCCGCCCACGTCAGCTTTGATTACAGTTACAGTGATTTTCATTGTGAGTGGTCAAACAATTCCTCGATTTATAGTATGTGAAAAATCAGTGAAGCGAAAAGCCAAACCGTAAATTATTGAAAATTTGTCTAAAACAATTTTAAAAAATCGAAATGGTAATAAAGCCCAAGTCTTCAAGGGTTCGGTATGAGCGCCGCAAGCAAAAAACCACACTTAAACATGATCGTTGTAGGTCACATCGATAATGGCAAGTCCACCACTATGGGACACTTTCTTATGGACTTGGGCCTAGTAGATGAAAGAACAATTGCTGCTCACGCTGCCGAATCTGAAAAGACTGGTAAGGGAGACACATTCAAGTATGCATGGGTTATGGATAACATTAAAGATGAAAGAGAGAGAGGCATCACAATTGACTTGGCATTTCAAAAATTTGAATCGCCAAAGTATTTCTTCACATTAATTGACGCTCCAGGACACAGAGACTTCATCAAAAACATGATCACTGGTGCTTCTGAAGCCGACTGTGCTGTGCTGGTCCTATCTGCAAAGGAGGGCGAAACCGATACAGCAATTGCACCCGGAGGTCAGGCAAGAGAACACGCCTTCCTCCTAAGGACACTTGGAGTAGGCCAATTAGTAGTGGCCATTAACAAGATGGATGACAGTAATTATTCTGAGCAAGCTTACAAAGTGGCAAAAGAAAAAGCTGAAAAATTATTAAAATCAGTAGGCTACAAACTTGAACAAGTTCCAATCATTCCAGTTTCAGGCTGGAAAGGAGACAACTTGGTGAAAAAATCAACAAACATGGCGTGGTGGACAGGGAAAACACTATACGAAGCATTTGATGACTTTAAACTTCCCGACAAGCCGACTAACAAGCCGTTAAGAATTCCAGTTCAAGATGTATATACAATCACTGGTGTAGGAACTGTTCCAGTAGGTCGTGTAGAAACTGGAGTTGCCAAACCCAACATGAAAATAGTTGTAATGCCATCCGGAGCTGCTGGAGAAATCAAGAGCATTGAAACTCACCACACCCAAATGGAATCTGCAGAACCTGGTGACAATATCGGTTTTAACCTCAGAGGCATAGAGAAGAAAGATATCAAGAGAGGTGACGTAATTGGAAGTCCGGATAACCCACCAAATGTTGCAAAAGAGTTTAGAGCGCAAATCATAGTCATACATCATCCAACCGCTATTGCACCTGGATACACTCCAGTAATGCATGCACACACAGCTCAAGTTGCAGCTACCATAGTTGCATTTGAAGCCAAGATAAATCCACAATCTGGCGCAATTGAAGAAAAGGATCCAAAATTCTTGAAGGCGGGAGATTCCGCAATTGTAAGGATCAAGCCAGTTAGACCTTTGCCGATTGAAACATTCCAAGACTTTCCAGAGCTTGGAAGATTTGCTCTCAGAGACATGGGCGCAACAATTGCTGCAGGTATCGTAAAAGAGATCACTGAAAAATTCACAAAATAGCGATCTAAATGACCCAGACAGCCAGAATAAAATTAACAAGCACGAGTTTACAAAGGCTGGATGGAGTATGCAGTGAGATAAAAGGCATAGGCGAAAAGACAGGTGTCAAAGTCAAAGGCCCAACCCCTCTACCTGTAAAAAAACTCAATGTAGTAACGCGCAAGTCTCCGTGTGGACAGGGTACTAACACATATGAAAAGTGGGAAATGAGAATACATCGCCGAGTAATAGATTTGAGCGCAGACGATAGGGCAATCCGACAACTTATGAGAATAAAAATCCCAAACGACGTGTACATCGAACTCACACTCAAGTAAATTTGTTAGCCTTAAATTACAGATAATTTTTTGATTACTTATGTCAGAGCCAGTGCAAGAGAACAATACACAAGAAGAAAAGCAAACTAGTTTTAGCGTGTTCTATTCTTGCATGCGGTGCGGTACTAAGGTAAGCCAATCTGAACTAACTCGACTTCCAGAAATAAAGTGTATTTGTGGGTTCAGGGTTTTTACCAAAGTCAGACCGCCAGTAGTCAAGACAATAAAAGCTTACTGAGAATCCGTTTTTCCTTTATACTGATGTTTTCGTTGCAAATGCGTTCTCATCTCTTCCATGCTTGAAAAGTATAGATTGCATGCCTTGCAATCATACATTGTATCACTGTGAGCAATTAATTCGTGATGCATCAATTCTTCTTCTTGCCCAAATTTTCTGCCACATTTTTGGCATTTGTGTCTCTTCAAAAAGTGCATATGCCTATCCCAGTCTTGCCTTTTGGGTATCCCAACATTCTCTACATAACTGTCCGTCGATGGACCATTTGTTTTTTGGATTGTATCTTATAGTGCCAAGCTTTTTGCCGCAGATCTTGCAGAATTCTTTCAAGTTCTTGTATTCTTCGTCTTTTTTGTCAAAACATGCTTTACACAACAGCCCTTTCATCTCCCACTGGTATCTTGGCTCCCACATGTCTGGTACATCTTTTTCAACATTGCAAATCACACATTTTTGCCGCAGACTTTGCTCATAGAATCGTTGCATTTGGGTTACATGACAATCTCCGCATAGAGGGCCTGCCACCTGCCACTCTGCTTTTGGCTTATGTTTGTGAGTTATTTCTTTCTTGCAAATGGCGCAAAAAGCTGTTTTTTTCCCAAAGAGGCCCATGTTATAAAGTGGATAAAACCATTAAAAAAGATGATGCAAAAGAAATAGTAAAAAAGAAACACTTGTTTTGGCGTTTTTATACTTCGCCTAGGGCTTCTTCAATAAGCTGGCTTGCATTGAGCATGCCTTTTTGTTTTGCAATTTGCTCAATTTTGCCATACTGTTCTGTAGTGAAGCAAATTGGCATTGAACGATCTTTCATATTTTTCCTAGAGTCTTATGATTTAATATCTTTTTTGTTGATTGCCAAATGATCGTTTTTTGATATCTTATTCTTTGAAAACGTATTTGCGTTGACCACGCATCTCAGGTGTTTTTTCTACTCCTACCAGGACAAACTCTTTCTTGCTGTCTAGAAGATTTTCGTTTAGTCCTCGCTTGTTTTCGTGAATCTCCTCGTATTCCTCAAGTGAGACCTTTATTCTGTTGCCTATCTCTGACTCGAGATTCATGTTTTTCACAATTTCTTTATAGGTAGGCATTATGACGCCGCTAAAAACCATCGCACTGCTACCGCTTCCATATGAGCCAAAACCAAACCTCTTTTCTTCTAGGTCTGTTCCTTTCTGAAACTCAAATTCTAGGCAACTTCTAAAGCCCATGTATAGTGATGCAGTATACAGATTTCCAACAATTCGTGATGCAATCAAAGAGCTTGCTAGCTTTGCATCATATACCTCTTGGAATTCGTCTGTCTGAGTAAACCTCTTTGTAAACTCGTGATCTTTTGCCATGAATTCCTCGTCTGCAAGAACTGATTCTATCGTCCCTCGTGGATCTTTTGGAGCCGGCTCTTCCATCCCCATCTTTTCAATTATCTTTTTCCAATAGGGCATGTTTCTCCATTCGTGTCTCAATAGATATGCTAGTGCTTTTTTACCCATGTTGCTATATGGAAGATGCATGTTTATGAAATCAATATAATCCAAGATTGTCTCTCCTTCCTTTAGTTTTATGAGGCCTGTGGAAAGCGCCTTTTCTTTGTATGACATTAATGCTTTCTTTACTTGTATCATGTATAGAAGATTCGAATATTGGCCGTTAACAATTGGTGTTTCTTTGCCAAACGGTCTGTAAAAGTCGTATTCGTTTTTAATCGAGGTCGAGGTTACTTTTGGATCAAAAGTCATTATTCTTGGTGTGTCATTTAGCAGCATTGCAACAGCTCCTGCCCCCTGGGTGTACTCACCACTAGATCCAAGGTCATACTTGGCAATGTCTGAAACAACTACAATTGCATTCTTTCCCTCTGCTTCTCCTGCCCTTATCCAGTTTGAATTATCGTACAATGCATATGACCCGCTAACGCACGCAAACTTGCATTCTATCCCTCCACAATGCTCAAACGAGTCTTCGCCGTACACTTGCTCCAACATACCTATGACGTAAGAATTCATTGCTTTTGATTCATCAAGCGAGGATTCGGTAGCAACGTAGAGTCGACCAATGTCTTTTGGTGACAGGTTATTCCTCTCCATTATTCTCAAACAAGCATTGGCTGCCATGCATGCTGGATCTTGATTAGTATCAACAATAGCCATCTTAGATACCCCCAATCCACGTTGAAGTTTATCTGGGTCCATACCACGAGCTTTAGCAAAATCTCGTGCATCGACAAATAATCTTGGAACGTAGATGGCTATGTCGTCTATGCCTGCAGCCAACAGCTAAAACTTTGTTGCAACAAATATAAGCATTTTGAGGGTCAAATTTGATCTCCCATAACCATAGTTTTTATTCACTTTTACGCTCTACTGTTGAAAAATATCTCAAGATTGCAACTTAGACTTGAAAATTTCATCAAATACTGCATATGGTTGAGCCCCAACAACCTTTGTGACCGAGTTGTCTTGGCCTATAATGAAAAAGTCCGGGGTTCCAGTAAGGCCTAGATTGTTAGCGTCAGAGACACTACCGCGAACAGTGGGAAGATATTTTGACAGAGTCATACATTGGTTGAACTTGTCTTGATTTAGGCCTAGTTGTTTTGCAAATTGCAAAAGGTTTGTGGTAGACGCCCAACCGGTATTCTCACCTGACCAGTTAGTATACAAGATATCGTGATATTCCCAGAACTTTCCTTGTTCTTGAGCACAATGGGCAGCATTTGCAGCCGAGACAGAATCTTGACCTATTATGGTAAAGTCCTTAAAGTACATCTTGACCTTGCCCATATCGATATAGTTCTTTACGATATCAGATTCTGTGTTATGAAAAAAGTTGTTGCAGTAATAGCACTGGTAGTCCCCAAACTCTACCATGGTGATGGGAGCATTCTCCGAACCTAGTACTGGTGATGCATTGCCCGTTATTAGATCTAAACCCACTTTTTGACTTGTGGTTTGTTCACTTTGTGTTGTGCTGGTTTCTGTAGGAGATGTCCTCATTAAAGATCCTTGCCCGTAAACCAACATTAGTATTACAACAGCAGATATGACAACTCCGACTCCAATTCCAAGTGAGGGGAGATGAATCTTCACAGTTCAGGTGGACTCCAAAGTCTATTTAGTTCTTGTTGAGGGGTATCTAAATAAGAGGGACTCGCTTTGGCAAAAATGTGAAGCGGGTTTTTGTAAATGGTTATGGGTCAATAGGTAGCAGAATAGCACAATTTCTGGCAGATGACAAGGACATAGAAGTGGTAGGAGTAGGAAAATACTCTCCGGATGATAAGGTGGCAGATGCCATATCACGAGGTTTCAAAGTATACGTGCCAAAAAATAAGATGGACAATTTCAAAAACTTTAGAGTTGCTGGAAGTATTGAAGACGCTATCTCAAATTGTGATCTTGTGATAGACGCATCTCCAGGCGGAGTAGGATATACAAATAAAAAAACACTCTATGAACCTGCCAACGCGCGAGCCATCTTCCAAGGCGGAGAAAAGATCACAGGAGAAAAGTCAGTGGCACAATTCATTTTCAATTCAAGAGTAAATTATGAAAAAGCGTTTGATAAACAATTCATAATGCAGGGAAGTTGTAACGTAACTGGGATGGGAAGAATAATTCAACCTCTGAAGGAAAAATATGGTAAAAGGATAAAGCGGTTAGATGCTACACTGCTTCGAAGATGGGCAGACTTGGAAGACTCGAAAACTGAAATAAAAGACTCCATAGAGTGGACCCGCAAGCCGCACCATGATGATGACGTGAAAAGCTACATGGGAGCAGATACACCTCTATTTATACGAGTTTTCAAAGTTCCTACAAGGCAGATGCATGTGCACTTGATGGACATACGATTTGATGGGCCTGCACCAAGTGTATCTGAGATAACTGATCTTTACAAAAACGAATATGGTGTGGCCACCTTATATGGAGTAAAGGGAACAAAAGATATCAGAGACTATGCTGAATCAATCAAGTTTAGTTTCAAGGATACTAATATGATTCACATACATGCTGATCTAACTGAAGTACAGGACGACGTAGTAAAAATAACCTATTCTGATGATCAAACAGGCATAGTGGTGCCAGAAAATCATCTCCTAATGCAAGCAATGCTTTTCAAAAGGCCACGAGACGATGCGTTCAGGCATACTGAGGAACTCTTCCATATGGAAGAAAAAAAGAGGGCTCTTGAGAATCATTTCAGAAACTAACCGTTTTCAGGCAATTGCGTTTTGGACAGAATCTGTTCTTGTAGTCGCTTACGCGAACTTATAAAAGAGATGAGATGCTATAATATATACACGATAATTGTTCCCAATATGGTCATCAGATTTGTTGATTAACAAGTTCGAGTCGAGTCGTACATCTAACAAGATACGCAGACATGGTGAGCGGTAGTGCAGACATCACTTGTTACCGATATTGTAGTGCTTGCAATACTAATCGGACTTTCTGGGTTCTTTAGCGGATCAGAGATTGCCCTAATAGGAATAAGCAAGGCAAAGGTGAACCAACTAGTAAAAGACAGGGCAAGAGGTGCCAACTCACTCAAGAAACTCAAATCCAACCCAAGCCGGATGCTGGCATCCATCAACCTAGGTACAAACCTTGTAAACGTTGGCTCATCGGCACTTGCAACCCAGACTGCCATTGAGCTGTTTGGAGACAATGGTCTTGCCGTAGCAATAGGCATCATGACGTTCCTACTTCTAGTCTTTGGTGAGATAACGCCAAAGGCTTACTGCAATGCCAATGCCACCAAGATTGCATTAAGAGTGAGTGGAATCCTGTTGACTTTTACCTACCTTTTTTATCCTTTCATATTGCTATTTGAGAAGATTACGAATTCGATACTCAGGGCGGCAGGAAGCGAAGGCCATCCGCCACCCATTACTGAACAAGAAATTTACAGCGTAATAGAACAGGGTTTAGAGGATAAGGCTTTACAAAAACATGAGAGAGAGCTAGTTCACGGGGCACTCAAGTTTGACGATACAATAATTCGCGCAGTTATGACTCCAAGAACAAAGATGTTCATGCTTCCTGCCAAGATGCTTCTTTTTGATGCACTCCCCCTGATAAATCGAAGCGGATATTCTCGTATCCCGATTTATGGTGAGACGACCGATCAGATAGTAGGAATTCTCCATGTAAGGGACCTTCTAAAGAAGTTGGAACGAGAAGAAAGAATGCTTAACCTAGAATCATTTGCACGAAAGCCGATCTTTGTTTCGCAGGAACAAAGAATAAGCAAACTTCTCAAGGAAATGCAAGGACGCCAGACCCATATGGCAATTGTAGTAGACGAGTTTGGAGGAGTCGAGGGATGTGTTACGTTGGAAGACCTCCTAGAAGAGATTGTTGGAGAAATAATGGATGAGACGGACAAGATTGAGTTAAACTTCAAGATCATCGATAAGAACACAATGGTGGCAAGGGGTGATGTTGAGATTGACACGGTAAACGACATACTGAAATCCAACATATCTCAGGGGGAGGATTATTCCACCCTTAATGGTCTGCTACATGACAAACTTGAAGACATCCCGAAGGTAGGGGACAGTATACAGTTAGATTCTGTGAAGATAATGGTAGAAGAGGTGATGAACAACCAGGCTAACAAAATAAGAATAGAGAAGATTAGCGCCTAGGTCCTGGGTGGATTAGCAAATCTGTTTTGACTGTTTTTGTGATAATCTACTGGAATGGTAGAATCTTTTTGTCTCCCAGTAAGAATTCCTATAACAACATCGTCCTTTTTGATGATGCCTTCCTGCAATAATTTTTTAATTCCAGCTGGTACTGCACCTGAAGCCATTTCGCAGTCAAACCCGTTGAGGCCAACCAAGGCCATGCCGTCGAGCATCTCGTTGTCTGATACTTGAGTTACTACACCATTGGTGAATTCTAACGCCCTCAATCCTTTCAAAATGTTGGCAGGTTTTGCAATTTGAATTGCTGTTGCCTTTGTCTTTGGTTTTATGCCTTTTGTGTCCATAAATGTATAATAGTTTTTTATCAACTCTGTATCAGGTTTTCCTTTGTTCCAGCGCAATTCTTTTCCTTCAAATCTTCCATTGTATAATGTGTAAAGGGTATTTGCCCCTTCAGAATTAACAACAGCAATACGAGGAATTTTCTTAATCCATCCCCATTCGTACAATTCCATCAAACTCTTGCCACAACTTGATGTATTGCCCAGCGCCCCACCGGGATAGACGATCCAGTCTGGCGCACTCCAATCCAGGGATTCTAATGCCCTAAATACGATTGTTTTTTGGCCTTCGATTCTGAAGGGATTTACAGAATTGACAGTATATCCCCCCACCTCTCCTGCCCGTTTGAGAGATGTAGATAATGCATCATCAAAATTTCCTTTTATTTCTATTACCTGAGCTCCAAATTGAAAAGCTTGTCCTAGTTTTCCAGGAGCTACCTCTCCTGCCGGTATGTATACATCGCACTCCATATTCTCGTTTGCCGCATACATGGCAGCAGATGCAGATGTGTTGCCAGTAGAGGCGCAAATTATCTTCTTGATCTTGACAAGCTTTGCATGCGTCACAGCCGTGGTCATCCCATTATCCTTAAACGAACCGCTTGGATTGTATCCTTCTGGCTGAAGCCTCATGTTTTCTATTCCAACGTAATCTGATACCTTGGACATGTGGTATGGCTTTGACAGCCTGCCTTCAGCACCGTCAAGCGATACTAGATATTTTGAACATTCCTCCATGTTTTCAGTATCAATTTGGCAAAAGTTTAACAGCTCTCGAAATCGCCAAACCCCGCTCTCGTTGAATATGTTATTTGCATGGTTTCTTCGTTTGTAAAAGACTTCTTTTAATGAAGTAGGGGGTTTTGACTTGTATTTTATGTCTAGTAGATGCCCTCGTTCGCATTCTATGCGTATGTCGGTAATTGGATATTCTAGGCCACAGGCTGGATCGATACATTTCTGAAACGCTTCAGAGTGCATTATGAAAAATTTAGGTGGTACTTATTTAAAGTTACAGTACGACTAGAAAATCACCTATCTGCAAGGCCGGCTAGAAACTGGCCCACAGACATTTACATAAATGCCATATTTCATACATAGCATCATTGAAGATAACTACCCTATCCTACGGAATTGCAATAATGATAATTGCTGCAATATTTCATTACTTGGCGCTTCCAGGAATTGAAAACTGCAATTCTATGGGAGGGATTGTTTCCACGTACACATCCAAAGACTATTCTCTTGGCTGTCAAATGCTGTCTAATGTAAAAACTGGCGCAATAGCTGGGGAGATAGTTGGTGTTGCGATTGCGATATTTGGAATGCTACAAAAACCAAAAAACAAGTGAATCATCTTTTAGGACCTGAACGCATGTGAAAGTTTACACAGCACTTACATTCCTTTAAAATGCAGTCTTTTTCTGATACGTGGCCACAAATTCCACATTCACAGTGAGTTTGCATATTTTTTCTGAATACCTACAACATTTGACCAATATGAGGGTTATTTTCTGATTTAACGCTCAAACAAATCTATTTTTTAGATTTTTTGGGTTTTGTAGTGGTTTTACCTTTTTCAGCTCTTGCCCGTTCTTCAACATGTTTAGCTCTGGCTTCCTCTGTTTCTTTGCTTTTCTCATCCACTGCTTTCATTACTGCTTGAATTAGCGCATCCAGATCACTGTCAGAAACTGGAGGCTCAACTGCGCCTGCTATTTGATTTATGGCATCTGATATTGCAGAGCTGACTTCTTCAAAACTCTCTGGATCTTCATAGGCCGCATTATAAAGTGCCTTGAGTCGCCTTACATCTGAAAGCAGCTGATCAGTCAGTATTAAACGGTGTTTCTTACCATTTAGGGTGATTTCCTGACTTATCATGCATGGACTCTTCATCCTACTTTCATAAAGTTTTCTGTAAAGAAAAGTATGTTTTAGAGAGATGGGGGGAATTGATACAACGAAGGCATGACTGCAGGCTTGATTCCATAAACGATTGCAATTTCATCATGTGGTTTTATCACTGTCTCATTTAGTGTAGATGAGGTCTCTTGACCGTTGATGTATATCGCAGGGGTTCCAATTGGCGGCACGCTACTTGTGGCCTTCCAAACGTCAAAAAATTGAGACAGCGTGAATTGCTTGACAATTGGAGAATCAATGTGCATTATTCCACTTGCGTCTTGAGTATATATCCAATATCTGCAAGTATTGTTTATTATTCCAATTTCTGCTGGAATTTCCTGCAGACGACCACCTACAAATACATCTACATGTGCGTTCATGTGAAAATTAGACGATTGCGATTTATCGCATTTTATGTCATCAATCATGGATACTTTATCTGAATCTGTCTGCGTTTTGTTTAATTCATAAGAAGCAACTGCAAGTGTAGCAACTATTGCAGCAATGATGGATATGGCAATTATTGTGTTTTTGTCTTTACGGCGTTCTTTTTCATAATCGATTTTTTCACTTTTCTTCTTGGTTTTCCTGGCCATCTTGATGCATCTTTTCTGTTTCTACTTTTCTTAATTTTTGATACTAATTTTAACCTCGTGGTTTAGCAGTTCGGGTAGATTCTGAACGTTTTTGATATATGCTGGTGTATGTTAACTGTATATTTTGTAGCTAAACTAATATCTGCAAGGAAAACAACCACAATATGACAATCAAATCACAGCAGTCAGCACAGAGATTTTTCATAACCGGTGTAAGTTTGATCACATCTAATGGGCCACAAGGCCAAAACGTCATGGCTGCAGAATGGACAATGCAGATTTCCTACAAACCAATGCTGCTTGCAGTATTCATTCACGGTGGAGCAAGTACGCTAGCTAACATCAAAAGGACAAAACAATTTGGCGTAAATGTAGCATCAGAAAAACAAGCAATGCTGGTCAGTGTTGCTGGAGGGTACTCGAGAAGAGAGGTCAATAAATTAAAGATTCGGCGTTTGTTTTCCGTCTCGGAATCTAGAAGGACGGGATTGCCACTAATTGATGGATGTGTAATCAATGCAGAATGTGAATTATTCACGATAAAGAAAATTGGCGATCATTTCATGGTTGTTGGCAAAGTACTTTCTATAATGCATGATGAAACGAAAAAACCCCTCTTATACCATCGTAATAGATATTTTAAAATCGGTAAAAAAATCGAACCTGTAAGACATACAGTACAGGTTAATAAAAAAACACTTGATGCGTTCACTCAAAAACAAAACAATTTCATTTTAAAATATGTTGGAACACTTGTAAGATCAAAAAACAGAGTCTTGGTTTTAAATGATGCAAAACAATGCGCTACTAATACCATACCGTGCATTCAACCTAGAAAAGGTAAAGACAACAAGAAAGAGTTGGAAAATTATTTACAAAACAAGAAATTGAAAATATTACTAAAAGAAGAACCAACAATAAAACGACTAGTCATAAAAAACAAAAATAACAGTCAAAGAATTAATTTCATACTTTTTGATGGAGTATTAAAAAATGAATCTGAATCGCACATGTGGAAAGTAACCAAATCGAATTCTTTTTTACAATCTCTAATTAGATGACGATGTAGTCTAATGCTACTGCGTCGCCAAGCAGTGAAGCGTGCCTAGTGCTGAGGATGTAGCCATTTTTAATATCAGTTGTCTGTACCCATCTGTTTGTAGAACTATAGTGGCGTTTTTCTTTCATCTCTTTTTCAATTTCTTGCAGATCAAATTCCCCTTCTTCAACCTGCTGAGTTTTGATGTGTTTTATCGTAACAAGTATCTTCTTTACCTTGACTCGTACACCAAATCGCCATACGTGGTCAGAGGTATCATCCTGAACCTCTAAAAGTTTCAGCTTGATCTCTTTTGTTCCTAAAGCGTCATGGCTTACAAGACTTCGTTCATCCACAAAATCTTCAAAGCTCATGATTTACTATGATCTGTAGCCATTAAAGAAGTTATTGGAACTTTGACACCTTGTTTTGAACAGCTTGGGTTTCATTTTACTGCATGAAAAGGCATGAAACAATCCTCCAGTTGTAGTCGCGCGCGCTTTCCATCAACTAGGGAATATGTCGCACCATCATATGTACAAACAAAGTTAGTTACAGGATTTGATTCATCCCAGATCTTGTAGTATTCTCGTAGTTCTCGATGTTCGTATTCTCCTTTTCCTATTCTCTTTTTGGATAAAAATTTGAACGCAATTATCATTTTTCTTGTTTTGTAAAGCTCAAATGTATGAATCCACTTTAGACATCGTAAAATTTGATCATATGGAACATGTAATGTAGTATTTGTTCCAGATTTGGCCTCAATTGTGTAAATTGTATTTTCTTTTGTACTTACTGCAAGTATATCTGGCAATCCAACACTAGGCGAACCCAGCCTGAAGGCCTTCCAGCCTTCTACAGAGTTAAATCTCTTGACCAAAGTATCTTCCCAGTTATATCCGCGCTGCCTTCGAGTTCTTGCCACTTTTTGATTTGCAGACTTGATTGTCCTTCTCAATCTGTTTATTTTGTTGGTATGATCAATTACTTGATTTCTCAATTGTTCCATTTTGCACTCCAATATTACAAGAACGGTGATATGGTAATAGACTTGGTGGTAATTCTAATAATACCAAGTTGGCTATTTTTACTAATTTGCTAACTGTTTCATGCATTATAAATGTGGAAATTACAAACCTTAGGATTAATATGTTGTAATAAAATTAGAGTTTGCGTGTCATCTCAAGACTCATTTACCTATCTGAAATACAAGGGCTATGATGATCTTCTCAAAGTAATTCTATATTCATCTCAATCTATGCTGGGTGCGATACCTCTCATTTATCACATCCATCAAAACAACCAGAACATAATTTTTATTCAAACTGGTACAATTGGAGGCATAATAGTTCATTACCTAATCATACCTGAAAAGCCAAAAAAGAAGTTCATCGAGCTAAAGCGCCTTACAGGCGATTTTGCTTTTGTGGAAAAAATTGGTAGCGACAGTATGTCTCTCTACATACCCATACTTGAATTAGAGAAAGTTACTCTCAACTTCCCATAAAAATCAAAGCAGGTATACAGAAGACCTCAATCGTTTCTCTTTGCCCTGAAGATGAATTTCTCATTACCATCATAGTCACATCTTTCTAAAATCAAACTCTGTCCTATTTTCAGATCCGATTTGTCTTGAATAGTTCCTATGACCCTTATTTGACCTTCCAATTCGGCTATGCAGAAACAATCGCCGTTTTTACAAGAATATTCCACCAGGGTGGCATTTCTTGATATTTTGCGCCACGTTACATCGCCAAAACATTTGTTGCAATAGTCACTTGGAGGCCAAACAATTTTGTTACACTTTAAGCATTCGCTACAAACGAGATTATTATTTTTTAATTCTTGTTCAAATCTGTTCATGATTTCAATATCAATACGGTAGAAGATGTTGCAGCAGCTGACATGTTATGAACTAGGGCAGTTTTAGCTTTCTCAACTTGGCGTTTGCCTGCTTCTCCTTGAAGCTGTTGGTATGTTTCTATAGTTTGAGCAATGCCAGTGGCTCCTAGTGGATGTCCAGTGCCAATAAGGCCGCCCCTTGGATTGATTTTCTTATTGTTTGTTTCATAAAGTTCCTTAACAAAAACCGCGCCGCCTCCTGGCTTGACAAGTTTTAAACTTTCCAATGCCATGATCTCACATATGCTGAAGGCATCATGCACTTCTGCCATGTCTATATCTGATGGCAAAGTATGTGACATCAGATAAGCATCAGAAGCTGCTGACGACGTGCTTTGCATGGATGAGAGTTCACTATTCTTTGTAAAACCAGCAGAGATTGATTTCTGCCCTATTCCACTTAACCAGATTGGTTCATCGGTAAAATTTCGGATTACTTCTTCTGAAGCAAGCAAAATGGAGGCAGAACCATTGCAAGGCATCGAACAATCTAGCAGCCGTATGTTGTCAGTTAGGTTTTTTGAACTCATTACTTCTTCCAAAGAATATGAACGATCAAAACAAGAATACGGGTTATCTAATGCGTTCTTATGATTTTTAGTTGAAACATAGGCAAGGTCTTCCATTGTAGTGCCATACTTTCTCATGTGTGAGCTTGTGAAAAGAGATGACCAGTATATGGGATGCTTGTATTGCCCGCGGGATTTATCCCAATCCAATACAAGGCCAGGACTGTCGCTTTTTTCTGCTCCTACTACCAATGCTACATCGGCAAGTCCTGATGAGATGTACGAAAATGCTGAAACGATGCAGTTTGTTCCAGAGTTGCAAAGGCTTTCGACGGAATGGGCTGTTTTTGGTGAAATCCCCGCCAATTCAGAGATTATGTTTGCCAGATATTTTTCATTAGAATTTGTAGAGGTCAGAACAACATCAATATCCTTCTGTGTTAAATTCTTGGTATTGTCAAAAATTGGTTTGATAGACGAGATCATGAGCGATTCTATTGAAATGTCTTCTTTTGTGAATTTGGTCAAACCAGATGCTGCAATTCCAACTTTTCTCAAGTTACATCTCCCCTTCCAATGCAGAAACAAGTAATTTGAAGGATTCAGAGACGTCTCCTATCGGATTAAATTGTAGTATTGGCAAGTCTATGCCTGTTTTAACAAACTGTTTGATTTTTTTTGGTATTTCATTAGGAGTTCCATATATTGACAAAGAGTTTGCCATCGCATCCGAGACAAAATGGTGGGTTCCACCCAATCCAGATTTTTTATATTCGCCAAATATCTCACCTGTTTCTTTTTCATAGCCGTTCTTTGCCAAGAATTCTCTGTAGATTTTTCCTACAGACACATAAAACGATATTGTTTTTTTCGCTCTTGTGATTGCCTCTTCTGCGTCATCTGAAACACATGTTATCAGTTGGCATGCGACGTCGATTTTACGTTTTTTCTGCATTCTTGAAATGGTATATTGCATTTCTTCCACGGGTCTTAGATAGAATATCACTCCATCTCCAACACTCCATGTCAAATCAGTCATCTTCTGGTTAATAGCGGCAATATAGATGGGAATCTCTTTTCGAACAGGTTTTATCAATAGGCCAAAATTACGGAGGTGGAAAAAATTTCCGTTGTAATTGACTTTATTTCCAGATATGATTTGCCTAATTATAGCAATATATTCAGACATTCTTTGCAAAGGTTGGTCAAATTCCAAACCGTGCCATTCTTCAACAATTGCTTTGCTACTAGTTCCAAGACCTAAAATCAATCTTCCGTTGGATAGTGCATCAATTGTTGCTGCATTCATAGCTATAAGCGATGGGGTTCTAGAATAGATGTTGATAATCGAAGAGCCAATTTTTGGTTTTTTAGCTATCTGGGATACCGCAGAGAGCATTGAGCCACATTCCATTCCCCATGTTTCTGGAATCCATATTGAATCTGGATTATGATTTGCCAAAATTTTGGTACAGTCCAATATTTCTTGTACCGATAGTAATGATCCAAGACTGAAACCTATCCTCAAAGTAAATCACTAGGTCAAAAGAAAGTCATCATATTTTATGGATTGCATTTGGCGTGTGCACTCATCCATGTCCTTGTGAGAATCAATCGAGTACCAAAAAGCTTTATCGTATTTGACGGCGTGAAGATTTCCTGACTTGGCTAATCTTGGAAAGGCAGTATGTTCAATATTTCCAATTTTTGGCAGAATCTTTAGAATGGTATTTTCAAGATAATAAATGCCCGCATTCATCCAATAGTTGGACAACTCTGGTTTCTCTTCAAACTTCTCCACATTGTTTCCATCAAGGTGAACTACGCCAAAATTTGTTCTTAGTGGAATTACAGCAATTGAGTTAGGCTGTTTTTTAAGTTTGTTTAAATCTAAATTAGTTATTACATCGCCGTTTATCACAAAAAAGTCATCATTGCCAATATGTTTGCTGGCGTTACGGATTGCGCCGCCAGTTCCAAGTGATGACTTTTCAATGGAAAAAATTACTTTAGCATCAAAATCCTTATCTTCTAAAAAATTAACTAGTTGTTCAGCACGATAACCTGCACATATGACAAACTCATCTACTCCAAATTTCTTAAAATATCGTATTTGCCATTCAATAATTGGCGCATCGCATACTGGTACAAGTGGTTTTGGAAGATAATCGGTTAAAGGCCTCAATCTTTTTCCCATTCCGCCAGATAGAATTACTGCTTTCACATCAAAATACCCTGAGAGTTGGAATTAAAAGATTTGGAAATCACGGGTGAGTAACATCTTACCAACATATTATCAATTTTGATTTCTTGATACGGCATATTTACAAAACAAAATTCAATGGTGCAAACATACGTTGTATAACTACAAATTAATTTTAACAATTCAAGTATCTGTTTTGTACTTTTGTGGGCTTTCAGTTAGATAATAATGCAATTCAGTGTAACACTCAACACAGAATTCCTGATCATTTGTGTGCTCGCAATCATACAATTTTTTAGACTCTTGACCGCACTTTTTACAGGTTTGCATAGTTTGTTGTGGGTATAACTAGAGTTTGAAGATTTGGTTTATGGATATAGATATTATGATACCGTGGCCTTTCGCGATCGTTTGATTTTAAGCCCTCCGAGAAACACAATTACGATACCTATTCCTAACACGGCTCCAAACTCACGCACAGCTCTGGCATCTTGAGACTGGTTTCCTTGCATGGCCAAGATCACGCCAGTACCTACTATTAT
The DNA here is from genome assembly GCA_021323705.1 of Nitrososphaerota archaeon. Taxonomy (GTDB): domain Archaea; phylum Thermoproteota; class Nitrososphaeria; order Nitrososphaerales; family Nitrosopumilaceae; genus Nitrosotalea. Next base: position 10,470 of record JAJPKL010000024.1, on the reverse strand, counting down.
CATCCCTCCGCCTATAACTATCAATATTCCTAGAATATTCGATGGCTCTTTTCTTGTAATGAAAAATGATGCTATCAACATTGCAGATGGGATTATTCCAAATACCGAGCCTCTAGTGGACGCATCCATCGGAAGAAAGCCAGTTTTACCACTTTGATCTGCTTGCGGACCGGCTGCAATCACATCGGCACCGTAAACTGCTAACATCACTATTGATATCACTGACATTATAATTGCCGCTTTCAGAGCCATAAACTAGCTAAATTTGAATAGGTAATAAACTTTCAAGTTTTGTCAATTAAAAAAGAAACTTACTAATGGATGGACTTGAAAAAATTGAAAATGACATCTCCGTATACAATCTGGACAACAAATCCAGAGGTAATGTAGATCATATATGGTATTCCGGGCGTTACCCATGTATCATGAGATGAACAAAATTCGGCATCATCGGCATGTTTCAATGAAAAATCAAGTTTTTTAGTTGAACCGTCACGTTTCTCTATCGAAAAACTAAATTTTGGGTTTTTTGTCCTATATCCAAGAAACAATGCAAGTATTCTATTGCGTTTAGTTTCGTTTTCAAATCCTTCAAAGATATTCTCCTTTTTTGCCAGAGCTATCAAATTTCTTGAGATATTCAAAAGTATTGGAGCTGCAGATAGTATTGCAGCATTAGTCAAGGTAGTGAGCGGGGTTACCAACCCGGACGAAAGTGAGAATTCGGGAGCAATCGCTGCAAGAACAATCAATCCAAATGCATCTGCACCCCCAAAAAGGCCTAGCCGCCACAGTATAATGGCTATTGGAGCTATGATCATCGATATTCCTATACTTATGATTGTGTTCGTTATATTGGGAGTAAAAAAGATCAAGACAACTGCCAACCCACCAAATACAATCCATAAAAAGTCATTAATTTCTCTGCTCTTCAGGTCCCAGTAAGTAGCACATCCAAGCATAGACAGAGACAGAATAACCCTCACTGTATCAATATTGCTCTCTAACATCAATACAATTAGTTCATGAAATCATCAATAAATCAAGTGATCTCAAAATTATTTACTGATATGCCTGAAATATTTGAAGTTAAATTCGCCTCATGGCATCTACGCAGAGTTACTCGAAGTGGATAAAAGTTCAATTTTTCATTCTGACACACGTGATCTCCAATTTAATATCTTTGGCTTGTCTGAATCTGACTTACTTTGAAACTTTTTATAAGAAAATTTTTGCAACAAAAACATACTGTGTGGTATTTGAGAATGTAACTAATCTATACTTATGAATTGGGAGGATTCTATATGGATCTGCATTAGAATTATTTCCTCGCCAATTCGGCATTTATTAGCTAAATAAACCTATTAGATAGTGTATGTGTTTTACAGATGAACACACTGATCATAAATTGAAACAACACTTTCTGCTGTATTTTGTATGTGTTAACGGTTTTCGTTTTCTCGTTTCAAAACACTACAAATCATTATTCTCATAGTTACATTACAACGAAAATAGTTTCAATTTACACTTCAATTGATGGATTCTACTGGTTTTTATGTTGTAATCGAGAGCTAACGTTTGTTTATTTTGCACAAACATCTTCTCATATCCCTCTACGTTTGTACATTAATGAGATGAACATGCTCTCATATACTAATAGTCGGGATGGCTGCTCCCAAGAAGTCAAAAGAAATAGACAGTACAGCGATACATCTGGAGCGATCTTCTTATATACTCAGAGCGATCAGATCGGATCCTCGTCGATCTGCATGAACAATAAACAATTTACATATCAGGTTACAGATTTGATGCCTGATTTTCTTACTTGCAATACAGACGTGATGCATCAAACATGTGTCGATCTATGTAATGTATTTGAAACTGTAGGAGCAATCAAAACTTGAATACTGAAGAGGATCTTATTTCGGCATTGAAGTATTTTGGATTAGAAGGAGATGATGCAAAGATCTATCTCGGGCTGTTGCGCACAGGAGAAGTAACTGTAGGCAGTTTATCTGCAAAATTGGATGTGGATAGGGGGAAGACATACAGAGCACTCAACAAATTAAGAAATTTCGGATTAATCACAACAACACTATCCAACCCAACTATATGCAAAGCGGTAGACCCACAAGAAGCATTAAAGAACATAATTCAGAAAAAACAAGATGAAATTACAACTATGGAGAAGCTTTCAAAACAATTGGTAGCTAATCTAGATGAATTAAAACGACCCACCCCATCAACCGAAGTATCATCTTTTTCCATAATTCAAGGGCGTTCAAATATCTATTCGCGTATAGGTAAAATGATAACTGAAGCTAACGATGTGGTGTACATTGTAACTACGGTAGAAGACATTATGCGCATGTATCACACTGCCATACCTGAAAAAATAAAAGAGCATATCAAAAATGGAGGGGAGGTAAGAATAGTGACAGAGATTGAAAATAAACAATCAATTCAACTTGTTAACAGATTGGGCGCAAGCGAAGTAAGATTAGGAAAACTGCCATCAAAAGGACGAATTGTTGGTGAAAAAGATAAGCAGATTATAATGTCAGGCTCAATGAAAGGTTCTATGGATCTAAATGATGATACAGATTCTATCGTTCATACCAATTCGATTGAAATAGTTAACAATATTTTCAGTCTCTGTTCCCATTTGTGGAAAAAATCAAAGCCTCTGGAAGTAATATACCAATCAGCCTAAACGCATTACATTGTTGTGTAATTATTTTATGGCGCTACAACGTGTATCTAAATTCGTTCGAAAAAATCATACACGGTCTTATATGAGAATTTTCACCATCAAAATGTGTATTGAGAGGACTAGTGCTAATAATAATTCTCATGGCAAGTCTTGTCATAGTCAAAACTTATGCTGATGACACGACTACTCTTGGAGTCAGGTTGATACCAGACAAGATAATTGAAAATTCTGACGGCATCATAGAAGTATACGCATTACATGGAGGTCATATCTTTCCTACTAAAATTGAACAAGTAGCATTTTCTTCTACCAATTCAACAGTTGTACAGACAGTAGGTCTTGATAGCAACTATTCAGGTTTTATGACACACATAAAAATCAGGGCAAATAATCCTGGAACTGCAAAAATAGTGCTTGCAGCACCTGGTTTTTCTTCACAAGAATTTCCAGTAACCGTATATGATGACAAAAACTCACCCACAAATTTAGTAATTAAAGCTGCGCCCTCAACATTTTCTTCTAATGGTCCAAAAATAGGCTATTTCTCTATAGAATTGACAAACAGTAATGGCTTACCAGTGTATGCAACAACGGATATTCCAATTACTGTTGCTACAACCGATGGCAAAACCCTTAGGTTAGACACATCGCAAATCACCATAAAAAGTGGTCAGTATTACGCAATAGGAAAATTTGAAATCAACCAGCCTGGTTCTGCAAAAATATTTGCGTCTTCACCATCATTCCAATCAGTAAGCACGACAATTACATCAAAATCGACAACTACTCCCACCATTCAAGCTTATGTGTATCCTACAAAAATTAACGATTTTGCATCATCTATCGCTTATGTCGTAGCTGTTCTAAAAGACAGTACAGGTAATCTCATGTTGGCAAATAACGATACCCCTATCTCCGTGACAATAACAAATTCAACTTCTACAGGTTTAGTGAATACCAGCCCACAAGAACAATTATTTAGTTCCAGTTCACCCATCGTAATAAAGAAGGGCGATTATGTTGGGTACACGCCAATACAAGTACGCGCAGGTCTGAATGGCACATTCAATATACGACTATCTGCACCAAATGGTTACACTGTATCAAACCTCAACTCCACTGGTGGATTGATACAATTAAAAACAGTTATCTCTCAACTTCTTGACGATAAATCCGCAAGGCTTGACTTGTTACCAATGTCAGCAACGGGAAATACAGAACTTATCGGAATAATGCATTTGGAAGATAGCAATGGCAATCCAATCATAGCAAATAAAAATCTGCAAATTGAAGTTGACTCTTCAGATCCAAAATATCTTTCAATTGATCCTGTTAACATAAGTCGTGGCGTAGGGGCAGTACCTGTCTTTGGGAAAGTAGGCGATATAGCTACTCCTTCCCCCTTATCATTACATGTGATTACTTATAATGATACAAACTTGAATACTACAATCAATTCATTGTCTACAAATTCATTCAAACTAGTCGCTGACTCACTTATTCCAAACATCATGAGTCAGACAGACTTTCCTCTTGTGTTATATTTGATAGATTCCTCTGGCGCAGTCACCTATTTTCCAGCAGACTATACCCCAACCGTCCTATCAAACGACTATTTTCATGTAGATCTACAAAAAATATCTAGTGGTGACTCTGTAGATTTGTTCAATACCCACGCGTTAAAGGATGGTTCTTCTGCCATGAACATAATTGCCGGCAATTACCCTGCCACTATATCGTTGACCTCCGCCAGTCCTGTACCATCGAGCATAGATTTGGATTATCCTACAACATTACTTGCTAATTATAGTAATTTTATGGGAATTCAAGTACTAGATTTAAAATCCAACCCAAGATTCCCAGATAAGGAGACAAACATAAGACTAGTCTCAAGTAACGACTCGATAATTCAATTTCCATCAAATATCACAATTTCCAAAGATAACTATTATTCCACTTTTGAGGTGAACCCAAAACTACCTGGAAGCGCTACAATTTCGGTTCTTGGTGACAATTTACCACTTGCAACCTATAAAGTAAAAGTTGAAGACATGCTACCTAGTGTAACTATTAATTCATCAACAACTGTCCTACCTAACGAATCATTCTTTGCTACTATAAAAGCGGAAAGATATAGCAAACCGCTTCAAAACATGAATGTTGATTGGAAAGTGTTTGGGGCAAACATACAAAGTTCAGACAAAACCACAAATAAAGATGGTATTGCAAGCATAGCTCTCACATCAAGCGCTGATGGTGTGATTAGTATTAATCCCACAGTATCCGGTCAAGGATTTCAACCCCTGACTCTCAAAGACATTATCAAAATAAATTCAACTCAAACTGCCTCCAACGGTACCAATACTAACTCAACCTCATCAACGACAGCTAATCTCAAGTCATTTAAGATAAATGGTGTAGATCCATTACCTTTTGCTATTATTGGATCCATAGCTGTTGGTGGAGTGCTAGTCAAAAAGAAGAATATGAATTTGTTTAAAAAAAACTCAGTCAGTACAAACAACAAGAAATAAAATCTGGCAGTTTACCACAAATAAGAAACAAATCACATTTGAAACAATTTGGTTGTTAGTACAATTAAACAAGACACAAGTCTGTTCAATGTGAACATACTAAAAAATATCATTTCAATATTGCAACAGAAAACATGTTTCGTCCAATCTCTACAATTATTGATGTTATAGATTCTCAAGGTCTGAGTTTGAAATGAACAGCAAATTTGTATTTAACTTGAGGAATAAACTGCATAAGAGTGGCAAACCAAAAGATAGCCGAAATGGGGTATTATTCTCATCGCCTGATGACAGTCGTAATTTGTATCTGAACGAATGCACGATTGAAGATATTCTTCCACATCTGTTGGTATATTCATCAATGGCCACCATAGGAAGTAAGGAGAAGATATGGATTGCTACTTCAATGCTTGCCAGATTCCTTGAGACATTCACAAACAATCTAGTTGTAATGGAAAACGACATCCCTGTAGGTATGCTTGGTAGTCAAGAAGTTATCGGAGAATTTTTAAAACATCCTACCTATTCTTTCTTTTCAGACCATACTGTACATCAGGTGATGAATAAAGACCTCTACATAGCATCTCCAAATACCAAAGTCAACGATCTGCTTAGGAAAATGAAACACATACAACGAGACTTTGCATTGATACAAAATCAAGATGGAGACTACTCGACCATTTCAGCAAGGCGCTTATTGGAAGTTGGGACTCTATGTGACACGCAAATGAAAGTTTCTGATATACCTACAAAATCTATTCTTACTTTTAATCGAGAGGATACCATTGGTACGATCATCACACAGATGATTCAAAACAATACAGAAATTTTAATACTTGAAAACACTCCACGATTTGTTAATCCGCAAATAATATTTGAGAAAATTGTAGAATTGAACTATCTTGAAGGAATAGATAACTTTCTTGATTTGAAAGTTACCTCACTTAATCTAAAAAATGGTAAAATAATTTCTGAAAATACAACAATTCCTGAAATGTGTAAAGCCATGTTAACTATGAAACATTCTTTTGTTATGACATTAAACAATGTATTGACTCCATGGGATCTGATCCTATCTCTTAGTTAGGTGAGAATATGTTTAGACAAAAGGAGATGTTTTTATAAAATGCAATTAAGTCAGTCGGCTGAAAAAGAAAAATCAATAAAACAACTACGATTACAGTTACAAGCGCTTACAAAGGAGCTAAATAAAACTACAGAACAATTGCAGCTGTTAGAGATTCATGCAGATCCTAGTCAGTTATCAGACGAAATGCCACCGGAACAAATAGGCGAGCTAATCAGAAAACAGAACAAGATTTCACATGAAATTATTACAGTGAAAAAAAGAATACAAAAGCTTAGTGCAAAAACAATATTGAAAGTGGAATTGGTAGTGCTACCAATATTAGCAGTTTTGCTATTTTATGGAATAAGCAGCCAATACCAGGTAAATACTGGCAATATATCAGACCATATAAAAACTCGATATTTGATAGAAAATCTTCAAGGGGAAACAGGAAGTACCCATAAGTATTGGAATATAGCCAAAGGCGCTCCGCTTACCGTAAGCATAGTAAATCCTGATCATCTAAACGAGGGAAAAATCAATGTTATAAAACAGGCCATACTTTCAACGGAGTCAATATACATTAATAATTCACTACTTGATAAATCGCCGCCAGATGGAAAGTCGGAATACTTCAAGGGTTGGGAAGGTGCACTCAGTACAGTGCATAATACAGAATTCTCAATTCCAAACCAATTCAATATTGTAGAATCTAATAATGGACCTGGTCAAATAGTCATAACTTTATCACATCTTGAAGACCCAGACGGATACTCCGGGTATACCAGATCTGTAGTGGATAACTCGCAGATCTTAAAGTCTTTCATTACGATATATGATGCTGACAAACTTTCAGACAATCAACTTGCGACAATCGTAAGACATGAGTTTGGTCACGCGTTGGGCCTTCCACACTCAAGCGATCCGCAGGATCTAATGCATGCCGTAATTCAAACAGGGTATCCATATATCTCAAAATGCGATGTTAACGCAATAGAATCATTGTATGATGGAAATCCTACTAACAATAGTTGTAATGTACAATAATGATATCTATTCAATGAATGAAATCCTTAAATCTGAATTTGTCTAAAAGGTTCGTCCTTTCTGTAATCTGCAGAGAACATCAAAGTATGCCTTGATTTGTGCATGCGAGGGGTTTAATTCTTTAATTGCCGCAACATCGACGTTAAGTTTTTCCAATTGGGCATAGATCTCTTTATCCTCGATCGTATCAACTAATGCTTGTAACGAAAAAGGTTTCTGCATTATTTCAGTGATCTGGCCTAATTGTTTAATTGAATCAAGAAAAGTCTCTTGAATGTATCCCGATGCAAAGATGATTCTCTGGTGTGGATTTATTGCCAGAATTTCTTTTGCCACTTCAATGCCATTTTTTTGTGGCATTTGATAATCTAAAATTACCGCATCAAATGGAGTAGTTGAATCATTGCCATTGTGTTGTTCTGATTCTATCACGTATACTTTGAGACATTGTTCTCCATCTTTGCAAGTTATGACGTTATGACCTTTGGCTTCAAGTGTAAATTTGTACTGATCGAGTAGATCAGATTCATCATCAGCTATCAGCACTTCCATATTTGATTCAAATATTGTATACTGTATATCTTATTTGCGGACGTTTGTACGTTTTGTACAAACAGACATTAATCTATATGCCATGGTCATCATCATTAAGAACTGGGAACTTCTATCATTCCCAACCCTGTTCCCAGTCCTTGTTTTTTATCCATAAGACCAGATTGGCACTGTTTTTCATTCATGATTTCCAATTCAGTTAATATCTTCTCCGTTCATACTGTATCATATGAGGAAAGGCCTGTACGCCTTAGTATTAGTTGTAGCTATGGCTAGCATTATTTGGATGCAATATGCTGCAGGTGCTATGACCAACATAGATGTTGGATGGGGAAGTAGCGGAATGGCAGCAGACCCATCAAACAATAGAATTTATGTAACTAGCTATGTATTCGGATTTGTTACTGTCATAGATGGCATGACAGACAAAGTGATAACCAACATTCCGCTTGAGCAGAGTAAATTTCTTATTGGTTCAGGACCTGCACATATAGATATAAATCCACTTACAAATACGGCGTATGTCACAAACAGATTTTCAAATGAAGTTTCAGCGATTAACCTCGAGACAAATAATGTTGTGGCAAACATCCATGTGCAAAGTAATCCATGGGGCGTAGCAGTGAATCCTTCCACAAATCGTGTTTATGTTACAAATTTGATATCCAACTCAGTATCAGTGCTTAATGGTTCTAACAATGCCATAGTGACTACCATACCAGTAGGAAGTGGACCATGGGGCGTAGCAGTAAATCCTTTTACCAACAAGGTTTACGTCCCAAATAGCATTTCAAATTCTCTTACTGTAATAGATGGAAATACAAATAAAATAATTTCTACTATTCCAATAGATGGGGGTCCATGGGATGTTGCAGTCAATCCAATCAGCAATTTGATTTATGTAACTTGTTGGAACTATGGATCAGTATCAGTCATAAATGGAACTACAAATAATCTAATAACCACCATACCAACAATGTCAGGTTCTTCCTCCATAGCAATTAATCCAATAACTAATAGAATCTATGAAGCCAATGAACAAACGGGAACTATATTTGAGATAGATGGAAACTCTAATAAAATATTAGATGAGATCAATTCAGAAATATCTGCAAGAAATATAGTTATGAATCCACTTACTAACAAACTATACGTCTCCAACCTTTTCTCAGGTAATGTGGTGTCTATACCACTTTCTAATTCAACAGTTACAAATTCATCACCTGCAAACCAAGCAACAATCTCATATCCTGTAATATCTACAGGTAATTCTACAACTGTACACATTACGCCTGAGCAATTACAACAGATCATTGGAGGAAACGCAACGTTGGATATGACCCCGCAAGAGCTACAGGAATTGATAGGTGCAAATACCACTATGAATATGACTCCAGACCAGTTACAGAAACTTTTGGGGTCTTCATCTATCAATGAAACATCTCTTGAAGGACTTTCCACTGGAAATAATACAATAAGTCTGACCCCGCAAGAGCTACAGGAATTGATAGGTGCAAATACCACTATGAATATGACTCCAGACCAGTTACAGAAACTTTTGGGGGGGAATTCAACATTGGATATAACCCCGCAAGAGCTTGAAAATGCATTGTATAAAAATTCCACCTTGAGTGTCAATGCAGATCTTTTGTTCTCAAAAGGTGATCTGGAAAATCTTACTGCATCACTTAACAAATTTGCAAATCAAACAAACAACTCAACCCAAGAAAATGATTCAAGTCTAAACTTGCTATATGTTACCTGTACAATTAAAAAAACAGATCTTGGAAAATTCTTTGAAAACTTTTCAATACCTTTATCAAACTGCAGAATTAACGAATAGGCTTAATTTTATGGCATTGCCCAATGTATGAAGTTCATGTAGCTTATCTGATTCGACCGATCAATTACTTTTAAACTATAATTTCTAACACATTACATAAGCTGTTGAGACAAAATATGAATTATTTTGTTCACTGCAATGATGTGATAAAATGTACTCCGATATAGAAAAATCTCAATTACAACTATCATTGGTCTCAGGAATCATCAGTCGTACTCTAAAAGAAATGTTATTAGTTACAAATTTTGATCTTGTTAAGACGGAAATTAATTTTGAAGAACGAAAGAAAATGGAATCGCTACTTACACTTTATAAAAAATTAACACTAAACAGTGCATCAAAAATTAAACTCGGTAGACTATCCGCAGATACAAAATTTGGCTTGTGTAACTTTTTTTATAATATCAAAGATTTTGATAATGCAATTGAATTATTGGAAGACATCATAAAATTACAACCTCATAACAAGAAAGCAATTTTATGCAAAATTACAATTGAAGATTCTTGCGGTAGATTAGAACATGCAATAAAATCATGTGAGAAAATATTAAATTTTGATCGTTCAAATGTTGAGACGCTACAAAGGAAGTGTATCATACTTGCAAAGATGACAAGACGAGAGGAAGCTATAGCGTGTTTTGATGAAATACTGCATATCAGTCCAAGACATGAACCTGCATTATACAACAAAGGAATGGTGTTGTTGGAGATG
>JAJPKL010000020.1 GCA_021323705.1 Nitrososphaerota archaeon | reverse complement strand
GGCAGCCTGGTTACGCCCAAAAACTTGCCTCGCAGATCAATGCCGTCCTCTATCAGCTCTTTAATGTTAACAAATATGGTATCAGGCAGCAGTGACCACAATCCTGCATTCGTAATATGAATATCTCCTGAGAGGTGCGAGTCTGCAACGTCCTTTGGCAGCGTGTTCAATACCAGATACTCGCCAAAAACGCTCTGCCCCGTCTTGAACAGTAGGCCTTCCACGCCGTTGTGGATGCCGTCCACGTTTGTGAGCATCTCGTGTATGTCATAGGCAGGAAGGCCAAATCGTGCTAATTTGTGCCTATAGTCCTCATGGCCTTGCTCCAAGAGCACAGAATTTACCATTTCGCGTATTAATGAAGATGTTAGGTAGGAGGTCTGGAATTTGTATATGCGGTTTTCAACCTCTTCTGTTATCTTTTGTGCAAGTTCAAGAGGCAGGCTTCCTTCACGCACAAGAGACTGGATAATCTTGTGTGAGTTGAACTCCTCTATGGATTCGTGCGATGTACGGACATACATCTTGCCGCTTTCAATGATTGATCGCTCCTCGATCTGTCTGGCAAGGCTTAGGACCAATTTGCCTAGGTTTGTAATAGTGTACCTCCTTTCAGATTTATTTAGAGCCACAAGAGACTGACGCAATAATTTTCTCAAGTGATATGCAAACTTGCCGCTTTCTTTCTTTGATTTGAATCCAGCAAGAGACTTTAATTCAGAATAAGTAAGCGGGCCTTTAGAGTTTAAGATTCTTAAAATATCTATTCTGTTTGGACTTGCCATTACAGAAAAGATCATTCTTACACGTTTTGATGCAGATTGTAAAATACCTCCTCGCTTCTGCTCCCCAAAGTCCTCGCTCAGTTCCATACAAGGTCTAGCTGGCATCAGTAAATAAGATTTTTGACACGCTTGCTACGCAAACCTTTTAGATCAGTTCTTCTGAACATCGACGCTAAACTCAGACGATGACAACGTATGTCCACAAGAGGGACATTTGTTGTTATATGGTCTCATCACATCCTTGATCGATTTTAACATACGCATGTTCGCTATCTTAGATCCACATTTGTCACATACAACTTCTACTGACATCAAAGAAAAATTCAGAATGATGTTATAAAAGAAATGTTCTAGTTTTTTTTAATTAACTTACTAAATTTGATTTACTGTTTCTCAAGTATTATTCCGCGTTCGTCATAGCCTGCCACCCTTACTTTCGTGCCAAGCGGCAGATCGGCTGGAGATTTTATTCCGCCCATAAATCCAGAAATACTAAGCTCAGAGTTGTCCACTTTCATGACTGCCCATGCATACGGAACATATTTTTCAAAGCCGTCTGGCGGGACTGTTATTATGGTATAGGTTACAATGGTTCCCTTACCATCAATTGTTACATTTTCAAATCCCTTGTTTCCGCAGTTTTGACAAAAATACGTAGTTACCAGATGGAGATGCCCACATTTGGTACATTTCCTTGCCAGTATCTTTCCTACCTTTGCGTTATTGATAAATTCCTCTTTTGAGAGCAAGGCTATACACTTTTGAAGATGTGAACTGCGCAACTGGCTCCAGTTGCGCCAAAGTTGTGCGTGAGGCCTATTTGTGCATCTTTGACAGTTCGCTCTCCTGCCTTTCCTGTCAATTGATCAAAGACTTCGGCCACTTGTCCTATGCCAGTTGCACCTATTGGGTGTCCCTTTGACTTGAGCCCTCCTGATGGATTTATAGGAATATCTCCATTGAGTTTTGTTCGTCCTTCTCTAACTGCCTGAGCGGCTTTTCCTTTTTCAAAGAAGCCAAGGTCTTCAGAATCAACTAGTTCAGCAATTGTAAAGCAGTCGTGCACTTCGGCAAAATCAACATCTTTTGGAGTGATTCCGGCCATCTTGTATGCAGCCTGAGCTGCAATCTTTGTGCTTGGAATTTCAGTGATGTGTGCCCTTCCTTGCAGTGCGGCAGGTGATCCACCCCTTCCTGATCCTATAACCTCAATGTAGTTTTTCGTGTGGGCCTTGGCAAACTTTTCACTGCATAGTATAACTGAACTTGCACCATCTGAGAACGGACAGCAGTCATACAATTTTAGTGGGCTTGCAACCACTGCAGACTTTAACACATCATCAACTGTGATCTTTTTTCGAAGATGAGCTTTTGGATTGAGCACTCCGTTGTCATGGTTTTTTACCGCAACCATTGCAAGATCTTCCTCTGTTGCCTTGTATTCTGCAAGATATGCTCTTGCCATTGATGCAAAAAGTCCCGGGAATGAAGCACCTGCTCCACCCTCATAAAAGAAATCAGAACAATATGAAAAGTATGTCGTAGTCCACTCTGTACCAGTGTGAGTCACTTTCTCAACTCCCGTTGCTAAAACCACATCATAAAATCCTGCGGCTACATTTGCAAATGCTTCCCTAAATGATATCGAGCCACTTCCACAAGCAGATTCAATTGACAACGACGGCACCTCAGGAATTCCAAGGTTGCTCATGATTACAGGACCCAAGTGAACTTGCTTGTCTGCTATGCCAAACACGTTTGATATGTATCCAGCTTGAATTTGTTTTGGTTCTATGCCCGCACTCTCTATTGCATCAACAGATGCTTGGAGTGCAATGTCAGTGATGCTGTCAGCGAGTTTACCATATTTTGTGCTTCCAGCACCGATAATGCAAACCTTTTCCACAAATCTCGCTGACTAGATTCCATATAAAAATTCTTCATTACCATTCTTTAACCAGTGAAGACAGATGATGACATCATGACACCAATGAGGGAGAATGTTGTACAAGCAGTGATGTTAAGGAAAAGACCAGACTCGAGAAATTCTGTCCGGATTACGGACAAGAAGATTTCAAGGATGAGAAACGAGATACACCAGTACTACGACAACAACGGCTATCTTTCATGGTCGGAGAAGAGGGCAAAGTATGTCATTTTAGGAACAAATTTGCCTGCAAATGGACTTGTCCAGTGCCCCCAGTGCAACATAGGAATGATTCTAGTCATACGCTCAAGGCAGACAAGGAAGCGCTTCCTTGGATGCTCCAACTATCACAACGGCTGCAGGGCATCCTCGCCTCTGATTCAAAGAGGAATGCTTTGCACAACAAAGATTCCATGCAAGGCCTGTTTTTGGCCAATGGTTTTGTTCAGATATTCGATGAAACAAAAGTGGACGCGTCAATGCAGTAACATAAGGTGTCCAACTAGGACAGTCAAATCTTAAAGTCTGTGTAAATGTCAGTCCGCCTGTTTTTTAAAAGTGGTAATTTTTTGCGCACGTCTCTTACCTTATCAAGCGAGACATCAACTATACCCATTCCTTCTCTTTTTTTCATGTCTAAAAGTACTTGGCCAAACGGGTCCACTACCAAGCTTCGTCCGCAGTAAATGTTTCCCACTTGGTCTGGCGCAACAACATAACACCCATTTTCTATTGCTCGCGTCTTGTTGATTGCAATCCAGTGTTCTTCCTTCATCTTACCCTTTACCCATGCAGAAGGAACAACTAGAATCTCAGAACCAGAAGATGCAAGCATTCGCGACATCTCTGGAAATCTCAAGTCATAGCAGATCATCATGCCAAGCTTGCCGGCTGAAGAACTTGCAGGTCTTGCAACGGAAGATCCCGGGTAAAGCTTGCGCGATTCTTTGAAGCCAAGTGCATCATAGAGATGGATTTTTCTGTATCGTGACAGCAACTTGCCGTTCTTGTCAATTAAAAAAGACGTATCATAAACTCTGTTTGCATGTGGACTTTTTTCATAAAAAGTTCCCACAACTTGAATTGAGTTTTCTTTTGCAGCGTCTGATATTGATGCAACAAACTCTCCAGAGATTTTTTCTGCCAGACTTGCAAGTTCTGCTGCAGACTGGTGTGCAGGCGTATAAAACATCATAAATTCTGGAAAAGTACAAAGTTTAGAGTTTCTTTTTGAAGCTTGTTTGATGTAATTGAGAATTTTGACTAGGTTCTTTTCTTTTTCAGTGTGAGCTTTCATCTGTACAACTGCTATTTTTGTCACAAGTTCTGTAAATTTTTATAAAATAAAAGTGTGTTTAGAGGGGATTTCCAGCCATGTACCAATTTTCTTTTGGGTTTTCCTCAAAGACAACTATTACGTGATTCTCTTTTGTTTTGAGAATTTCCACGGCTGACTTTGTGATGGCCTTTGCAAATTCCTCTTTTTGTTTCTCAGTTCTGCCAGGATACATTGATACGGTTATCAGTGGCATTTCTGCACTGCAAAATTTATGAGATTTATTTCTTGGTAATTGTTACTGCTGCCCTAGGTGTAGCCTTTCCATCCGTACCGCGTTCCATACATGTACTCCGAGCCGTGCGTCTTCTTGTACAAGAACCCACAAAACAGCCCGATGAGAAATCCTCCAATGTGTGCAAAGAACGCAACACCAGAGCCTGTTGACCCCACAAATGCAGGCAGCACATTTTGAAAGAGAAACCAGAACGGCAGGTACCACTTGGCAGATATGCGAATAAATCTTGTAAAAAATCCCAGGAACAGAAGCGTTACAACTTTGACGTTTGGGAACAGAATGAGGTACGCACCAAGCACTCCAGAGATAGCACCTGACGCCCCTATTGCAGGAAGATCGCTTGACGGGTCAGACAGTATGTGAGTAAACCCCGCCACAAGTCCCCAGAAGAGGTACAGGCCAAGATATTTTCCTCGCCCAAACTTGTACTCTACATTGTCTCCAAAGATGTACAAAAAGAGCATGTTTCCGCCGATGTGGATAAGTCCTGCATGCAAAAACATTGATGTGAAAATGTTTGTAATTACTCCGTACTGGTGATTGCCAAGTCCGTTGCTTATCATTGTAGGTACCGTTCCATAGTTTATCAGCATGGACTCAGCTCTATTGTTGGTAAACTCGAAAAATTGGTGTGTTACTGCTACTTCCCAGAAATATACGGCTACATTGATGAATATCAGCGCATAAGTCACATATGGCCTGTAGCCTGGAGGTTTTGGATTTTCATCACGGATTGGCAGCATTAGACGATGAGATAACAAGTAATTTCTATAAATATGGTACTACCAAGAGTTTGAAGAATAACAGTACAATTTGATTTTGAATAACATTTTCACAAAACAAATTATGCTTAATAGCAACAATAGACCATTTCTTCTGAAGAATGAAGTGTAAAATCCCATGAAAAAGAAGTCGCTGCCTTTATCTCAAGTATACCGACTCCTTGAGCCAGGCCCAGTTGTGCTGCTAACAACAACAGGCCCAAAGCGTCCCAATATCATGACAATGTCTTGGCACATGATGATCGATTTTGAGCCGCCTCTTGTGGGTTGTGTGATCAGCAACCGCGATTACACGTTTGATATTCTAAGAAAGACAAAGGAATGTGTTATCAATATTCCTACAGTTGAACTAGCAAAACAGGTTACTGGTTGTGGCAACACCTCAGGTCGGAACACTGATAAGTTTAGAAAATTCGGATTGACTCAGTCTGCTGCTTCACAAGTAAAGGCCCCACTGATTAACGAATGTTTTGCAGGTCTTGAATGCAGAGTTATCGACACAACCATGGTGAACAAATACAATATCTTTATTCTCCAAGTAGTGAAAGCGTGGATAGACCGCTCGAGAAAACATCCCCACACAATCCATCACTGTGGTCGCGGAAATTACATGGTAGCCGGAAAAATTATCAAGTTGCCTTCTAAAATGAAGTAAACTGGCTATATACGGTGACAATATCCTAGTCAATCACAATCTATACTGTGATTATTCCAATTTTGACAAGGTATTGTATGCCGGCAACAAATGTCTGGTCATCAATCTGTCCACTAGACCACCAGCCTGCATTTGTCTTCACCCATTGAGGTATCTGAACGCCTGGAGAGGCCTGCCCCTGCTGCGTTGCAGGAATTTGGATTATTCCCTGCTTTATCAAGTATTGTATTCCAGAAGCAAAAGTGGAATCGTCTATGGTGTTTTGTGACCACCACTTGGCATTGTTCTTTACCCATACAGGAATTACAATCTGAGTTGGATTGTTTGGAGGAGTTGAAGTTTGGTTGTTTGTCTGTACAAGGCCACTGCCTGAACTTCCTCCCTGGTTTCCTATTGCCACAACCCCCGTATCTGCAGTAACTGTAGAGGGAATGACCAAGTTGCCTCTGGCCATACCTGTTCTAGAGGTGTCCGGCAATCCAGTTGGCCCTACCACAGATGTGATGTTCATTTGCATTGTATAGATTCCATTGCCTGGGAGGTTCAGTGATTGTGTGTCCTCGGCATTTTTTGCCACAAGGTTGCTCTTTGAAAGAATGGTGTTTCCACCGCTGTCAAGCATTTTCATGTTATAGTGAACGTCTCCATTGACTGGTTTTTCTGTAAACGCATCAAAGAATGAAAGTTTCAAACTGTTCTGTGAGTTTGCAGTTATCTGAGTTGGGTTCCATCCAAGCTTAATTCCCCAGCCTCCAAAGTCAGTAAGTACGCTGTTTGATGTCTGCACGTTTGGCTTGGCCGGCGCGAGTGTAAAGTTCATCGTATCTGTGCCAGGCGGCATATCCTTTGCCATGCTCTGTATGTCTATCTTGTTTAGCAGTATGTGTGCAATAACGGTACTTCCGGAAGTATATGGATCAACAATGAGTCTTCTTCCAGTGATCTGATATCCGTTCATCGTAGCAGTGTATGTTGGTGTGTTTGTGAAATCCTTGAAAGATTTTGGAATGTGTATTTCTTCATGCACAAAGATTGGTTGGTTCGCAAGCCTTGTCATGTTCCAGTCAAAGGGCATCGAGTATGAGAGCTGTAGCTTTGACGGATCAAAATTAAAGTCGTTGTTTATCTTGTCATAGTATGAAATTACAGTAGAGTTGTACGTGTTTCCATTGTATGTAAGATCATGATTTGAGACATCTCCAACGCTAAGATAGGCATCAAAGTTAGGTATGCTCTGCGGGTTGTCTGTTGTATCAAAAATATTATTGTCATAATCTATTGAAAACATCTGTATGTTAAAGTGGTACAGGCCGCCTTCATTAAAAATAGGACCATTTACGACGATTGGGTCGTCACCAAAGTCAGGTACCCATCCATTTAGGATTGGCTCATGGTCTGCATATACTTCCCATTTTTTACTATTGGTCGGGTTAATCTCCATGTTGAGTATTCCGTCATGTGTGTGGAGAAGTTCTCGAAACAATAATTGGTTGTGTTTTGTTACAGTAAGGAAGAACGAGATGTGCTTAAGCGTTTGGTTAGTGCTGGCGTCAAACCATCTGAAAAATACTGTTGGCTGCACACCAGAGTTGGAATAAAGTATTGTTGGATTAAGCTTGATGAAAACTTGAACCTGCCTGTTCCCTACAGATGCTGGCGGAAGGTTTTCCATTGCAAAGCCATCACCAAATGCGTTGCGAGGCAGTGAAGAAAATATGACAGAAACAAGCAAAAACGCAAAAATTGATAACTTGAAAAGTTTTTTCAACTGCAGTACCTGTTTTGCAGTGTGTTCAGGTTCATATTTAATGTTAGCTCTATTCTTAATTTGCAAGAAACTCGAAAACTCACTAACATTATATTATTATGATGATCTAGCTTACCTGTGAAAAATTGGCAAAAGTCCTACATGATTCTAACTGTTGTAGGAATTGCTGCTATTGTTGCAATTAGTTTTCCTATACAAGAACATAATTTGGCACAGGCACAGGGTTCATCTTCAGTACAAACTACAAACAAAATGCCAGCAACCAATCCGAACAATTCCACCTCCCTGCCAAACTATGTAGAGACCAATTCAACAAACCCCTCTGGAGTTATGTATACTGCAAAGTTTGAATGCGGTTCAATCTTTGCAGGCGAAGGTCCGCTCAGACCAGGGCACTATGATACAGATATGAGCATGTTCAATAAAGAGAGGGTTGAATCTACAATATTTTGGAATGTAGTTGTCAACAACGGTCCCACCTCTAATGCAGTATTGATCAACCTAACTCCCGAGAATGCTACCAGTATAACGTGTCAGGACATAAGAAAAGTACTTGATAATTACAACGAAAATTTTCTTGAGGGTTTCATCGTAATGAACGTGCCGTTTAATTCTCCTTTACAGTCTTCAAAGGGCATCGTGGTATCAAATACGAACTTTGATTCTAACCCCTTGGAAGTGCAGGTGTTCTATACCGCAAATGCTTTGGATACACTTCCTCATGAGGTCATTGTTGACAAGATAGCATTTTACATAATTCAGGACTACACTGGAAAGATTCCGCAAAACATGATTAGAAAAACATTGGACATTTCCATTCCCTCTACACTCAACGAACTTTCTAACACAGAAGATAAAGTGAAAGAAGTTCTTGCCAAGCAGTACAACCTTACAAGCGATGACTTGCCAAAGGTCGTAGTAAGAATAAGCAATATCAATGTAGGAGTAGGGGTGCTAATAGATGATCATGCAATATCGCTCAGCACAGTAAAGCCACAGCTGGTTCCGTAAAGATAAATAGAAACGAAATTTTGCAGTTTTGTCATTTGTACCAGGATGTCATTGAATTTCTTGCACAATTGTTTTTCTTGAAAAAAGTCCCATCTGTTTTACAAGCAGTGTTCCAACATACATTGCCACAAGTATCATGACTATGCTTCCTGATGGTGCAAGGTTTAGCGGATAGGACAAGACTATGCCGAGAGTTGTTGCTGCTACAGACAAAGATATGGAAATTAGCATCGTCTTTTTGAATCCCTTTCCCATCATCATGGCTGTAATATTTGGCAGAACTATCAACGCAGAGATGAGCAGAATGCCAACAAGCCTCATTGTTATGATTACAGTAACAGCCGCTAAGGCTATGAATAGATAATTTAGCTTCTCCACTGGTACGCCGTTTACTTTGGCCTGCTCTTCATCAAACGTAAAATGCAGAAGAGGCTTTCTGAAAATAACCAAGGTAGCAATTATTCCACAACTTATTGCAATAAATGACAAGGTGTCGCTCACATTTGTTAAAAGTACGCTTCCAAAGAGAAAGCTAAAGAGGTCAATTGTAAACCCGTGAGAGGCACTGACAAGTATTACTCCCATGCCAAGGCCAGAGGATAGCATTACGGCAACTGCTGCGTCTCCTGATATCTTGGTGCTCTTTCTTATCTTTGTAATTCCCATAGCGGCAGAAACAGAGACGGCGGTTGCAGTCCAAATTGGATATATGTTAAGAAAATATCCAAGCGCTATTCCTCCAAATGCCATGTGTGATAGGGCGTCTCCAAAAAGCGAATATCTCTTCAGTACAAGGTACAGCCCTATCATTGCACAGCAAACTGCAGCAGCAGTTCCAGTGACAAGTGCCCTCTGCATAAAACCATAGGCCAAAAAATCCAGAACCATATCTTACACTTCGTGGCTGTGGTTGTGCATGTGCATCTGCATGGCAGACTCGGAATATGTCTTTAACAAGTCCTTGTTTGAGAAAAACTCCTCTTTCTCACCATGGAAGAACAAGTCTCTGTTCATGCATGCTACCTTTGTTGCATAGTCAGAGATTGCGGTAAGATCGTGCGACGCCCAAATTATTGTAATCTTGTTTTCCTTGTTTATCTTTCTTATAACAGAATAGAATTTGTTTTGAACTTCCATGTCGACTCCGGTTACTGGCTCATCTAGTATCAACAAAACAGGTTCTTTGACAAGCGCACTTGCAATGAAGGTACGCTGCTGTTCTCCTCCTGACAGCTCGCTAATTCTGCGGTCTCGCAGATGCTCTAGGCCTACAATTTCAAGTGCTTTTCCGATTTTTTCAGTATTTTTGCTCGACTCTCCGAAAATTCTATTCCAATTGCATCCACATCCTTGAATCAGGGCTACACCCCTCTGCAGTTTTTTCTTAGGTAGCAGTCCCATCCCTACAACATCAAATACTGTGGCAGGAAAGTTTGACTCAAAACTTACTTTTTGAGGAACATATCCCACCATAGGCAGCAGTGCGGCATATTGACTTCCTTCGTAGCCAAATAACCTTATTTTTCCCTGATAGTTCTGCAGCCCCAGAATTGCCCTAAACAACGTGGTTTTGCCTGCACCGTTTGGCCCTACTATTCCTAACAGGTCTCCCTCTTTAACGCTAAAAGAGATCTTGTTTATTGCAAGCGTGCCATTATGGCTTGCAGATACATTTTCTACATCAAGTACATTCATTGGCATCCCATTGCCTCTTTTAGATTAGCCAAGTTTTGATACCATTTGTCTATGAATGTAATTCCCTCTTTTCGTTCAGTTTCATTTATTCCCTCAAGGGGACTCAATATTTTCACCTGTGCGTCCACATCTGCAGCCAAAGTCTCAGCAAGCTTTGGATCTACAACATCTTCAGCAAAAATTATTTTTACATTGTTGGTTTTTGCAATATTTTCTACTCTTGCCAAGTCTTGCGGAGTGATCTCTGCCTCTGGAGCAATTCCTGATATCCAGTAATTGGTCAAATTGTATCTCTGTGAAAAGTAATTGAACGCGTTATGAAATGACACAAACGTGTGTGTCTTACAATTTGTAAATCCAGACCTAATATCCTGATCTAGTTTGGATAGTTTTGCAATATATGACACGGTATTATTTTCATAGTATTTCGCATTTGCAGGGTCTGCTTTTTCCATCGCATTTGCAATGTTTCGCACCTCTTGCTCTGCAAGTATTGGATCGTTCCATACATGTGGATCCTTTCCTCCCTGTGATATGACAGGTGCAGCTTCATTTTTGTCCATGTGTTGTACATCTGCATTGAGCATAGCAATGCCCTCAGATGCTTTGACAAATGTTGTATTTGGAAAATTGCCCTCTGACAAAAATGATGGAATGAATGCTTCTATACCTGCTCCGTTATAGACGAAAAGTTGTGAGTTTTGCACATCCAATATGGCTTGAGTCGGCGGTTCCCAACCATGCGGTTCCTCTCCAATTGGAATAAAGTCTCTTACATCTGCCCTGTCACCGCCTACATTTCTTGCAAACTCGTACATTGGAAAAAATGATGCAACAACCTTGAGCCTTGCAGAGTTTGTGCTGTTTTGAACCACGGTTGTT
Organism: Nitrososphaerota archaeon; assembly: GCA_021323705.1. Taxonomy (GTDB): domain Archaea; phylum Thermoproteota; class Nitrososphaeria; order Nitrososphaerales; family Nitrosopumilaceae; genus Nitrosotalea. The sequence goes on along the minus strand of JAJPKL010000020.1, from coordinate 62,043 downwards.
TTGGCATTGTTTTGAACAAAGATGTTTGAACTGGCAATGATTATGATTACTACAGCTGCAACTCCACCGACTGCAACAATTTTTTTACCAGACTTCACACCAAAATTACTTTATGATTATTAATAAATCTATAAAATATTAATAATAATTATTGCTAAACTTATAAGATAGTTAATAATATGAATATCATTGCCTGTTGTTTCCATCTCTTTGAATGAGGAGATACTCTCAGAGATTGACAAGCTGCAAAAGACAATGGGTTTTTCAGGAAGATCAGAGATCATCCGAGCCGGAATCAGAAATTTAGTATCAGAAGAAAGACAGCGGGCAACACTTTCAGGCCAGATTCATGCAATATTGATGGTTATACATGATGAAGAGTCAGAGCAGATAGTTACTGGAATCAAGCACAACCACGAGGACCTGATAGGCACCCACCTTCACAGCAAGGTGGACGGAAACAAGTGCATGGAGCTCTTCTTGTTACATGGAGATGCTGGAAAGATCAGCAACATGACTAAGGATTTTAAGATAAACAAGAAAATGGAAAATGTTAAACTTGTCTCGATGTAGTCACATACAAATTAAGTGAGGCATATCATATCACAATGAAAATTTTTTACGCAATTCCCATTTTAGTATTGCTTGGCATTCTGTTCCATGCTGCAAGTGCTGACGTATACATATCTGACAAGGAATATGCAGGATATTTTGCAAGTGACGGCACCTATACAGTGTATGGCGCTGTCAAAAACACCGAGAGCCAGCCAGCGCTTGCAAAAGTGCAGGTAACTGTAACCAACGGAAACGCCACATTTTCAGAATCTAGAATTCTTCCTCTGATATACTCCTTAAATGACATGCCATTCAAATTCAAGTTTCCGCAGATAACCAGCGGAAAACCAATTCTTCAAAAGCCTGCAGTTTCCTTTATTCTTACCAACAGCAATCCACTAAACATAGAGATAAACTATGACAAGACTCTGATAAAATATCCAGACGGCCACCTCACAGGCTTTATCACAAATACTGGTAGCAAGACAGTAAACAACGTTGACATCTATGCATTGGTCCATGACAAGAAGAACGACTATCTTGATGAGGTACAAAGCACATGGACAATTCCAAGTCTGAGTCCAGGAAACAAGACAAAATTTGTGATGTATCCTGATTCCACTGTTGCAAAAGAAGTGTACTATTACAGCTGTTTCGTTCCAGGAACTGACAATTCCATCGAGTTGTCAGTGCCAATGAAAGGCAAGACATTTTACATCAGTCTGCTCTCGATTGTATATTTCACAAATCAAAAATTTGATGAAAACAGCAACTCGATGTCTTTTGACGCATCAAATCCTTGGCAGATACCGTACTATGCCAACTTTATGTTCCCTGAAGATTCAAGCAAAGGAAACTTTGAGGTGTTAGTTGACGGTACAAAAACGAATGCACTGGTAAGCATTGATAACGAAACCAAAAACTGGCATGTGGCATTCAATGTTGGTTATGGCCAGCACAAGGTGACAATCTCAGGGTTTGATCCAGATTACATTCCAAACAATGACGAGTACTTTTACCTTGACGCAAGGGGTGCACTCACCGCATGGGCTGGCTTTTCAACGTTTACCATTTCAGATGCCAAGCTGTTAGAGGTGCTTGGAATTCACGGCAGTTACATCCCCCAGTGGGTGAAGAAAACTGTAGGGTACATGATATACGGCAACATGCCTGCAGACATGGTTGTTGATGAGATAAAGTACCTAAAGAGTGTCGGCGTAGTAAAATAGCTAGATTCCTTTTTCGTTTAGAACCAGCGCAAGCAGTGCGGCTCGGGCGTCCTTGCCGTACTGGGCCTGCTTGAAGTATTTTGCATGGGGCGAAGAATCAATTTTGTGGGATATTTCATCAAGACGCGGTAGCGGATGCATGATTATGGCATCTTCTTTCATCTTTTTCAAAAGATCAGGGCCTATCTTGTAGCTGCCCTTTACCTTCACATATTCTTCCATGTCTGCAAACCTCTCCTTTTGTATTCTGGTTACATAGATGACATCAAGGTCGTCTATGTTTTCTTCAAGGTCTGTAGATTCCGTGTACGTTAGTTTTTTTCTTATCTCATATGTCGAGTCAGAACGAACCTTAAGCGATGGCGGAGATATCAAGTGGACATCTACCTTGTAGTTGCTTAGCGCATACAGCAAAGAGTAGACTGTCCTGCCGTACTTTAGGTCCCCTACTATGCCAATCTTGAGGCCGTCAATCTTCTTCTTTTCTTTTCTGATCGTATACAAGTCAAGTATGGCCTGTGTGGGGTGCTCCTCTGTTCCGCTGCCGGCATTGATGAGAGGCTTTTCTGAGACCTCTGCTGCAAACCTGCTTGAGCCATCAAGCTGGTGGCGCAGCACAACGACATCAGAATAAAGTGACATTATTCGCACCGTGTCGGCTAAGCTTTCGCCCTTTTTTGCAGAAGATGACGACGCATCTGCTATGCCAATTGATGTGCCCCCAAGCGAGGCCATCGCGGCTTCAAAGCTCAGTCTAGTTCTGGTGCTTGGCTCAAAGAAAAGATATCCAAGAGTTTTTCCCCGTGCAAGTTCCCTGCGCTCGTTTGGATTCATCTCAATTATTTTGTCGGTTGCCTGAAATACCTGCTCAAACTTTTGTTTATCAAAATCGCGTACCGAGACAATATCTTTTTGGAAAAAAGTATTGCTCATTGCAGTTCACTGTTATATAGTGGTACTACAAAAACTATTCCAATGTCAGAGTCCGACCTAATCGTTCGAAAGATAAAAAATGGTACTGTCATTGATCACATCGAGGCAGGAAAGGGCCTCAAGGTTCTCAATGCACTTGGCATAGATGGAAAGGACGGTAACGTAATTACAATAGCACTAAACGTTCCAAGCTCAAAGGTTGCAAAAAAAGATATCATAAAGGTAGAAAACAGGTTTCTACAGGATTCTGATACAAACAAGCTTGCACTGATTGCTCCAAAAGCAACTGTAAACATCATCAAGGAGTACAAGCTTGTGGAAAAAAGGCGCGTTACACTGCCAAACGAGATTGAGAGAATATTTCGATGCTCAAACCCCGACTGCATCTCAAACAGCGACGAAGACATAGACCCGATGATGGATGTAGTAGACAAGACAGGACTTGTGCTGCGTTGCAGGTTCTGCACAAGAATATTGGATGTTAACGAACTAAAGTACTATTAATTCCTAGAATTATTTTTCCTTGGCCTTCATCTCGTACTGGTCGTACGTGTACCTTCTTGTAGTACCAAATGGCCTGAACGGTCTTCCGTTGCCGTGGTAAAACTTGGAGAAAAATTCCACATAAATCAACCTAGCTCCCTGGATTCCAGGCTCAAACACTCCAATTATGATATTGAATATGTGCCCTATGAAAACTATGACCACGCCAAGCACTATGAAGGGTATCGAGTGGTGCAGCGTCTTGATGAAGATAAAGTCAATGACATCAGCTAAAATCACAGATGCAAGCAAGATTCCAACAAGTCTTGTATACGACAAAATGTGGGATACTATCGATGGAAGCTCCATGATTGCGTTCATTCCCTCGCCATATACCATCAGACCTATTCCAGCAACCATCACTCCAACATACCCAATTCCTTCTACGTGGTGAATCGGATTGACGTGTTGGTGGTGCATCAGCGCAAGTCCTGTAAAGACAACGCCCCATCCAAAGAGCAGCCACCCTATCTTGCTTATCGCATGTTTCTTGTGCCCTTCCCTTATGGTATTTAGTATGCCAAGGACCAAGCCAAATGTTACCATGCCAAGGCCTATGTATCCAGCTATGAGCAGCAGTTTTCTCAGTCCAGTGATAGGTTCAAAGAACGCGCCGCTTGCAGGCAAGTGCAGTCCAAATGTTGTACTGAGATAGTTGAAGAGGTATCCATTGAGATGGAACCCAAAGTACAGGTTGAACACAAATCCTAACCCCATTGCAATGATTGCGCCAGGCGTCATGGCCTTGGCAAGTTTTACCATCTGCCGCGGCTTGAGTATGGTCAGAGCAAACTTGCGCAGCGGAGTGGGCATGATGTTAAAGTTCTTCTTTCCTCCCTCTACTCTTCGAATAACCCATCTTGATACTAGTAATATGACAAGACCGTAACCAAAGTCACCTATCATAAGTCCGTAAAATATTGGAAAGAAAGTTCCAAAGATTATAGTTGGATCAAATTCTTTTCCTGAAGGCAACGAGTAGAATCGGATAAAGGCCTCAAAGAGTTTGAATCTCTTTGGATTATCAAACATGGTTGGCGGGTTTTCGTCAGTCTCTAGCACAAAAAGCATTGTCCCTTTGGCATGGCTGTCAAAAGCACCCTTCAGCTGGTCTACCTTTGACTTGGGGATCCACCCCTCTAACGCAAAAGAGTCGGAAGTAACACCTAGGTTGTCTACAACTTCGAGTTTTTTGTTCTCAATTTCCAGCTGTTCTTCAACGCATGTGATATCTACATAGTGGTTCTTTGAGATCTCGGCAAGCTGCCTGTCAACATCATTTATTTTTTGATTTATTTCGTTTTGTCTGCTCTTCAAGCTCTGCGTAAGCTCAGCCGCTTTTCCCTTTAGTTTTGGAACAGCTTCGAGTTTTACGTTGTATTCCTGAACTACCGTAGCTAGCGCATGCGGCGGAAAGTTTGGAAAAGTAACAAGTATGATGTGCGTTGCGTCCTTGCCTTCTTTTGAATACAAAAATACGTCTTGGCTGTTTACATCTAGCGCCTGTTTGAATCCAGCAAAGTTCTTTTGGTCCATCCTGCCAAAGTACGAGTGTGCAGATGATAGCTGCAATACATTAAAATCTTCAGGAAAGAACGAAAATTCTTCAACTAGTTTTGAGTTGTTCTCAACCTCCCTCATCTGTGTGAGAAGGTTTTCTTTTTCTCTCTCAAGTGATGCTACTTTGTCGTCGATATCAATGGACTTGGCCTTTTCCAGGAGTTGCACCACAGAGCCAAACCTCTGGCACTGCGTAATCTCAACTGGGGGCAGGACTGTTCTTAGGGCTCTCATCCTTAGGAGCTGGTCGGAAACTTGTCTGTACTCGCCGTCCTCATGCTCGTTTCTCATCATGGCGGCAACGTCTTTTGAGAGGGACTCGAGCTGAACTGCGTTTAGGTCATGAAGAATTGAGACTGCGGTCTGTCTTTCTTTTCGCAGTCCCAGCACGGCAATGCGTGCCATTGGTACAGGTTTTAGAACCAAAGTCTATACCTCTTTTAACAAGTTATCAATTATTTCTCGTACAGTCTGCGCGTCAATTCTTGCAGAGACTGTCTTTGACTTGGATGTAGCTTCGCCAATTATGTTTTCTGTTTCTGTCGAGGCCTTTTTCTTAGATTGCTCCATGCTGGACTCTACCAGTTTTTCGCCGTCGCTTTTTGCAGTGTTGATTGTCTTAGATACATAGATCTCAAAATTTCTAAATTCCTCTGAAACTTTTTTCTTGTGTTCCTCTATCTGTGTTTGAATCTTCTCCTCGGCCTCTTTTATCTGCTTGAGGGAATGCACGTATTTTTCTGCAGTTGACATTTTAAACTCCTAGAAAGTGCCTCCCAGCATACAGCACAAGCGCAACAGTGCCAAAGATGTTTCCAAACTTGAAGGCTCTCATTATCATGTAGAACTTTTTCTGCTGTTCGTTCTTAAAGCTAGGCAACTATCTCCTTCTCCTTTTTTAGCTGAGCTTGCTGTTCTCTTTCGCCCATCTTTCTCTTGACTGTCTTTAGCATAATGAAGGTGTCTCGCTCCATCTCGTCCAGCCTGAAGGTAATGAATTTTACTGCGGCCTGCAGTCTTGGTATGAATACGTTTTCTATTGCGTTTGACTTGCGCTTTGTCTTTTCTATTTCAAGCAAGAGTTTGCGCAGTGCAGTCTCCTTTTCTGCAACTTCAAGCACCATTTTGTGCACGTTCTGGTATGCCTTGATTGCCTCGTTGATTGATGGTGGAAGCTCAAGCAGGTGCTCTACCAGTACGCGGTCGCTCTGTCCGCCCCCTATCTTTGGAATTCGTACACCCATGACGTTTTTTGATGCAATCTGCAGTTTGTTTAGTTGTGGAATCTTCATTGCCTCGTTTTCTAGTCTCATCGAGCCTGCCAGCATTTCTGCCATCTTGATACTTTGGTATCCCTTTATGAGCTCGGCTTGCAGTGCCCCTCTGAGTGATGCAGCAGTCTTGCTTGTATTGAAAAATTCTAAGATCAGGGCCTGCCTTTTCAGCTTGAGCAGCTTGAGGCCCTTTTGTGCAATCTTTATTCTTCTTTTTGTGCGGATGTATTCGAGTCGGGTCGGTCTGATGTTAAGGGCTGACGGCAACTCTACTTTTCACCTGTGGTGGTCCTCTTTCTGTATTTCTCGATGAATTCGGGCTTGATGCGGTTTAGCTCAGAGTCTGATAATTCGCTTAGCAATTCCCATCCGATATCTAGTGTCTGTTCGATTGAGCGGTTCTCGTCCATTCCTTGATTGACAAACTTTCTTTCAAAGTTGTTGGCAACCTTTAGGAACTTTCTGTCAAGGTCGCTTAGGGCCTCTTCACCCACAATGGCTGCAAGTGCCCTTGCATCTTTTCCCTGCGCATAAGTAGAATAGAGTTGGTCTGCAAGGTTTCGGTGGTCTTCCCTTGTTCTTCCCTTTCCAATTCCCTGGTTCATAAGACGTGAGAGGCTTGTCAGCACATCTACCGGAGGGTGTACGTCTGCCCTGTGGAGATCTCTGCTCATGACAATCTGTCCTTCAGTGATGTATCCTGTAAGGTCAGGAATTGGGTGGGTGATATCGTCTGCAGGCATGGTAAGAATTGGAATCTGTGTTACCGAGCCGTGTCTTCCCTTTATCTTTCCTGCTCTTTCATAGAGAGAGGCCAAGTCAGTATACATGTAACCTGGGTATCCCCTTCTTCCAGGCACCTCTTCTCTTGCGGCAGAAATTTCTCTTAATGCCTCACAATAGTTTGTCATATCAGTCATGATTACAAGTACGTGCATGTCTCTTTCATATGCAAGATATTCTGCAGTGGTCAGTGCAAGTCTTGGAGTAAGCAAACGCTCCATTGATGGGTCAGATGACAAGTTTAGGAAAAGTGAGGTTCTTCCAAGTGCACCGCTTTCCTCAAATTGTTTTACGAAAAAGTTTGCCTCCTCGCTTGTAATTCCCATTGCTGCAAATACTACTGAAAAGCTTTCAGATGCGCTGAGCACTTTTGCCTGTCTTGCAATTTGTGCTGCAAGCAAGTTGTGCGGAAGGCCTGCGCCTGAAAAGACAGGAAGTTTTTGTCCTCTTACAAGTGTGTTCATTGCGTCTATGTTTGACATACCTGTCTGGATGAATTCAGACGGCTCCTCTCTAGAATACGGATTGATGCCGGAACCTACCAAGTCTACCTTGTGCTTTGAGACTATCTTTGGTCCGTTGTCTCTTGGATTTCCAAGTCCGTCAAAGACTCTTCCAAGCATTTCGTCAGATACTGCAAGTTGTGCAGTCTCGCCAAGGAACTTGACTGAGGTACCGCTTGTGTTCAGTCCCAGTGTCGGGCCGAACACCTGCACTACTGCAAGGCCCTGTCTTGTATCAAGTACCTGACCCTGCCTCCTCTCTCCGTTTACAAGTTTAATCTCTACAATTTCACCATAGGCAGCATTGTCCACTCCTTCTACAAACATCAATGGACCTGCAATCTTGTCAATTGTCTTGTACGATATGGTAGACATCTCTAGTGCGTTACCTCCACTAACAAGTTCTTGAAATCTTGCTGCATCTGGCCCTGAAAGTCTTTGACGAGTTGTTCTACTTGGTCCTCTTTTGTCCATTTGATCTTGGATATCATCTTTCTTGATTCTAATGCACCTATCTTTGATGACGGTACTCCCTTTTTGATTGCCTCTGCTTCCATCTTTCCAAATTCGATGATTGCAGCAAGCATTAGGAACTGTTTTCTAATTGATGTGTATGTATCTACATCATCATATGCACTCTGCTGCAGATAGTCTTCTCTGATTGAGCGTGCCGTATCCAGAACTCCCTTTTCTGGTTCTGGCAGTGCATCGTATCCAACAAGCTGAACAATTTCTTGCAGTTCAGATTCTTTCTGCAGGATCTCAAGGGCTTCTTTTCGCAGCGCTATCCATTCTGCCGCAACGTGTTGCTTGTACCAGTCGCCCATGCCGTCTGCATACAGCGAATAGCTGGTAAGCCAGTTGATTGATGGAAAGTGTCTCCTTGATGCAAGGCTTGCGTCAAGTGCCCAGAAGACTCGGGTTACTCTAAGTGTGTTTTGTGATACGGGTTCTGAAAAGTCTCCGCCCGGTGGAGATACTGCGCCTACAAGGGTAAGTGAGCCTACACGTTCCTCAGGAGATATGACAATTGCTTTTCCTCCCCTCTCGTAAAATTCTGCCAGTCTTCTTCCAAGATAAGCTGGATATCCTTCTTCACCCGGCATCTCTTCAAGTCTGCCGGAAATCTCTCGTAGTGCTTCTGCCCATCTTGATGTACTGTCTGCCATCAGTGCAACACCATAACCCATGTCACGATAGTATTCACCCATCGTAATGCCGGTGTAGATGCTTGCCTCTCTTGCTGCGACAGGCATGTTCGAAGTGTTAGCTACAAGAATTGTACGCTCCATCAGAGGTCGTTTAGATTTTGGATCCTCAAGTTTTGGAAATGTCGAAAGGACCTCGGTCATCTCGTTTCCTCTCTCGCCGCATCCTACATAGACAATTACATTGCTGTCTGCCCACTTGGCAAGCTGCTGCTGCGTTACTGTCTTTCCGCTTCCAAATGGACCTGGGATTGCAGCGGTTCCGCCCTTTGCAACCGGGAAGAATGTATCAAGCACTCTCTGTCCAGTAAGAAGCGGCTCCTCTGGTGGAAGTTTTCGAAGAACTGGTCTTGGAGTTCTAACAGTCCACCAGCTTGAAAGGCCAATGTCTGTCTTGACACTGTTTTGCACCGTTGCAACAATATCGTTAACTGTAAACTTGCCTTCAGAAATTTCTGATAGCGTTCCCTCTACGTTGTGGGGTATCATTATCTTGTGCATGATAAGCGGAGTCTCTTGTACCTCACCAATTATCTCACCTGGGGATACATGGTCTCCCTTTTTCTTTAACGGAACAAAGTCCCATTTCTTTGTTTGATCAAGTGCAGGGATTACTTTACCTCTGCTGATAAAGTCACCACTTTGCTCTCTTAGGACATCAAGCGGCCTTTGAATTCCATCATAAATCGAAGTTAAAAGTCCTGGGCCTAGCTGCATTGAGAGAGGCCTTTTTGTATTGATTACCTTCTCTCCTGGGCGCAGACCTGTGGTATCTTCATAAACTTGTACAGTTGCCTTGTTTCCTTCCAGCCTGATTATCTCTCCTACCAGCCCCATCTCACCTATACGAACGACATCAAACATTTGGGCCCCCTCAAGTCCACTAGCGATAACTACCGGACCTGATATTCTTGAGATTATTCCATCAGTCATTTACTATCATCAACTTGTAGGGATACTTATTCCTAACACTCTCTTTGCCAGTGCCGCTATTGACTCCTCTTGAATGTTTCCTTCCATGGCCGGCATAAAAAGAACCAGAGGTTCTATTGATGCCTCGATCTTTTTTCTAAACACAGCAGGAAGCACATTTCTTACAGCATCGCTTGCAATAATGAGACTAAACTTTCCTGACGAATACAATTCTTGTACTGTCTTGCTGGCATCTTCACCGCTTACGACAAAGGTGTCCTCGATTCCAAGAAGGCTGTACCCTATCACAAGTTCTCGCTCTCCTACTACAGCGATCCTTCCACTTGATTGTGTTTTTTGAGTCGACATTATATTATCACTCTAGCAATAACGATGTAATGTGTTCTGTTGAAAGGTTGTAGCGTTTACCATATGCTATCCTCTTTATGTTTTCACGCTCCTGTTCCATCTTGATGATAAAGTAGAATATTGTTCCAATTGACAATGCAATATTTTTCAATTTGCTCACATATTCGGAATTTATGAATTTATCCAACGCGACCTCGAAATCAATGAGGCTTTTTGATTTTTTGTACTGCGCAAGTGCGTTGACTAGCATAAAGCGGTTCTCTACTCTTCCCACAATTTCTGGAACGTCCTTTGCTCCGTAGATATCCATCAGTTCATTTTTTGTAACCATTCCACCGTCGATTAGGTGCTTGCCTAGCAGTTCCCTGTCAAGGTTTGATTCTTTTGCCTTGAGCAGGTTTAGGACATTTTTCTTGTCAATCTCTGCCCTAAACAGTCCTCGAATCACGCCCTCATCTCCCTGAAAAAACTTGAGCGACTCCAATAGATTTTGGTAGTAGTGGGCCTGAAGTGCTGACATCATTGGACCTAGATCTCCTGTCTTTTGATAAATCTCAAGATTTTGCATGAGTGTGGTACCATAGTTGTACTTGACCAGCTGGTTTACAACTCCATCCACGCTGTTCTGCGATAGTATTACTTTCATCTCATCGTGAGGGATGTTTCCTGCCGAGATTCCGGCCGGAACGTTTCTGCTAGACACAAGAAATGACTCTACTTCAGTAATTGGCCTGTTCATGCTTTTTGAGGAAAGTATGAGCTCGATGTTGTAAATGTCCCACTTGGAAAGATATGCACGCACTGCAGACTTGCCGTTGAACGGAGTTGCCTCAAGTGCAATCTTGTTTACCTGCACCAAGTGTCGGTTCAGTGCAACCTCTAGCAAGTTTGCGTCCTTGAATAGAGTAGCTGCCTTTTCAATTTCAGGGCCATACCAAGTTGGTTCGAGAATTTTTACCATCTCACCCTCGTCTTTTGCCTTTATCAGATTTTGCACAGATTCTTTTGATAGAAGATTTAACGAGATTGCTTGTAAACGTCCAAAGGATGATGCATACTGCGATGTCGGCAATTACATTCTCTCCGAAAGGAAACTTTTGATTTGGTCCTCGTGAGTTCGCAGTAGTTCTTCAAAAGTAAGATCGAGTTCTTTTGTTCCTTCCTTGTTTTCTGCAACTATACCTCCAAGAGTCTTGATTGACTTGCCAACTGCCACTCCCATGTCTTTGAGCAGAGACTTGTCCTCGTCTCTGCAGTGAACAACAATGTTTTGCCCAAGTTTTTTCTTGGAGCTGTTCACCATCGTTTCAAGGGCTTTTTTGTATTGCGGGCCCTTGGCATAACTTTCAATTTCTTTTTTGATAACATCAAATGCAGACTGCATGTTTTCGTTGATTGCGTCAAACATTATTTTTTTTGCTTGAAGTTTTGCAGCTTCAATTATTCTTGCATGCTCCCTTTCTGACTTGATCTTGGCCTCGTTTGCAAACTTTTCTTGGATCTCTTTTACGGTGATGTCAAGTTCCCTTTGAAGTTTGGATTTCTTTTCTGCTAGGTCCTTGTCGAGACTATCAATTTCCTTCTTCTTTCTATTCTCTATCTCAAGGAGGAAAGTCTCGATGCTCATTACTTAAACCACTACAGGATACCTAGCAGTAAGATTATTCCCAATACGAATCCGATGATCCATAATGTTTCGGGAATGACGAAGAAGAATAGCACCTGGCCAAACTTCTCCGGCTTTTCTGCAATGATACCCATACCGGCAGCACCGATACCTTGTTGTGCATTACCGGTACCTATCAAACCTCCAGCAATTGCAATTGCTGCAGCGATAGCAAGTAATGGTTTTGTCAGACTGCTGTTTGCAGCGCCGGTTTCTGCAGCAAATGCAGAATGAGTTGTAAAGAAGGTTGATACCCCAATTGTCAACCCCGCCATTATGATGATAAGCGATAATTTAGAACGCTTGTTCAGCACCATCAGGTATGGCTCATTTGTCGACGGTATATTAATCTAATTCCTGCAAAGCATCACTTCATTTTTTCAAAAAATTAAGAAATTTCATGGTGCGATCATCGTACATTGCATCTGGCATGTTGCAATATCTGGAACATGTCTACTCTTCAATTGGCAGATCAAGTCTGTTTCCCCACTCGCCCCAAGAACCAAGATAGACCTTTACATTTTCAAACCCAAGCATCTTTAGCGCCACAAACGAGTTTGCGGCTCGATATCCACCCTGGCAGTATGTTATAATTTCATCGCCTTTTGAAAATTGGTATAATTTTCCAAGTTCGTCAAGTGACTTCATCGTTCCATCTTCATTGATGTTGCTCATCCAGTCTATGTTGACAGCGTTTGGTATGCGTCCCTTTCTTGCCGCACGAATTACTTTTCCTTCATATTCTTCTCTTGTACGCGCATCGATTATCTTTGCCTTGCCAAGTTTCTTCTTGATATACTCAAAGCCAACCAGCACCTCCTTGTTAATTTTGCCGGAAAACTTGGCAGGCCTAAATCCATTTGTCTTGGTCTCTACCGGCAGTCCTAAGATTTTCCACTTTCGAAATCCACCATCTAGCATGAACGCGTCTTGATGCGAGAAGTATTTCAAGAGCCAGACTCCTCTTGCAGCGCTCATGCCTGCAACATCGTCGTAAAATATCACAGTTGCGTCTTTTGTAATGCCCATAAATGAGAAGAGCGTCTCCATCTGTCTCTCAAATGACTTTATTCCATCCTTTGTTGTGTCAAGCCAATGATAATAGAAGAGGTCAACGTTGACAGCACCTGGTACATGTCCTTCTGCATATTCCTTATACGACCTGCAGTCAACTAGAACCAAGTTTGGCATCTCAAGAATTTTTACAAGTTCCTCTGGTGATTTTAGCATGAAGGTTTACTATACCACCCAATGTAAATTCATTTCATATTTTTGCAGTTGTATAACACATACAAGGGATGAAATTCTTTAGAAAATCTCTAAATTTTGCTGCTGCCAAACTATGCTACCATCTCTGGAAAGGATGTATTTTGCTTGTTTTATCTGAAATCGTAAATTCTTATATCTATGTAAAGTATGATACTATCACAAAATGAAAATCTCAAATTATAATAGTATTAATCTATACCATCTATCAGTACTAAAATTGTCAAGTGAGTAGAAATATGACCAAGCCAAAGAAGACTGCCCCAAAGTTATCTGTATTTCAAACGTTCAAGACAAAGAACAAGGAGTTTACAGGCGAGGCCATGCGCCAGCGCGGAATAATTATGCATCTTGCCATAGAAACTCTTCCAACAAAAAAGACAAGGACTGCAATTGCGCATAGGCTTGCAGAAAAAAATGGGACCACTTGGCAAAACATCTATTCCGGAATTTTCAGGGATCTTGATGAAATTCTTTTGCCGCTTGAAATAGTTGAAGAATCAGGCAGGCTTCCAATAAAGCGGGGCCCCAAGGCACTCCAGGAGCAAGGAGTTCCATACTACCAGCTTACTGAGGGAGGTTTGCTTGTTGCTGCTTCACTTTCAGAAATGGGAAAAGAGAGAATACGGATCATGAGCGAGTTCTTTGAGAAAAACTCCAATTCAAAAGACAAGGATCTAAAAAACTCAATTCTAACATTGCTTAAAGTTGCCCCAAATTTTGTTTCGTCCCTCTTGCGTAGATACGTAGAATCGTACAGCGAGGGAAAGATTGACAAGCTTGTACCGTTTGACAGCGAGGGCGTAAAGAAGGCACTTGACGAATCCCTTACAATTCAGCGTGAGCTGTTGGAGGGATTCTCATCTCTGTCAAGTACAGAAAAGGAGCCCATTCTAAATTTCCTCAAAAAAGTGAGCTAGTATAACAAATAATCAAATTCCTTTTCCAAAGGAGCTTGATAATGTTGATAAAGTTATCTAAAGGCGGATCTGACAATCTGACACATATTGAGGCATAGGTGATTTGCAATAAACGAAGAACTAATCGAACACGTATTATACTTGATTGATGCAAAAAAGGGAGACGGCGGTAGGTTAAACTACATTCTAAGCATGCTCCAAGACAACAGGCCGTTGTACATCTCCGACAAAAAATATCTCGAGTCATTGATAGATACATACATAGAGCCGTCTAAAAGAAAAACCGGACAGCAGCAATCTGTTGAGGAATTAAAATCAGAGCTTAGCCGCGTAAAACAAAAACTTGAGAGATATGAAAAACGCGGATACAAAAAGGCAGTGGGCAGAAAGGCCGTATTCTTTTTTGTGACATTTTTCTTTGGATGGCATGCAGTAGTAAGGCTGCTTGGGGATACATTGTCGTTTAATCAAAACCTAAACCCGTATCTTTTCCCACTGTACCAACTAAATACAATACTGCCGCCTCAAGTGACTGCAATCATGTCGCAGTATAACATAAACTTGGAACAGATAATCGTCTTTGTTTGGGCAATGATGATACTTACTTGGATAATTCTTGGTTTTGTGTATCTAGTAAAGTTCATGCGATCTAGATACAACCCAGCCCTGCACTAGGCTTTAGGAATTTGTAAAGTTAAAGTCTTGTGTAAAGTCGCTGCCGCTAAATGCAGTCTTTGTTGCATAGTAGGCAGTTCCAGAAATCATAATCTTTGCAGTTCCCTTTTGCAGTGCAGTCCAAACGTCAGGATAGTTTCCAGTGTTTTTTATGTCGACATTGTTGCTTATGTTATCTGAGGTTCCTGCCACAAGCGGATAGTAGTAGGAGCTCTCCCAACTTCCTTCATATCTCTGTCCTATCTGTCCGTGGCCAACCACTATTCCATTGGCGTAGATGTCATAGGTTATAGATTCAAGAATTACGGTGGTGGTGTTGGGGTTTGTGATGTAAAAGTTGGTCGCCAGTGTCGCATCTTTTTCAGTAGACGATACAACCGATGTTCCATTGTACGATATGGAAAGCGGCTTTATCTGGGCCGAGATTGATGTAAGTGAGGTAGGAGTGTTTGGACTTTGAGGGACAAAATTTTTTAGCATGCCAGAGCCTGGCAATAGTGCAAACACAGCAATTGCTGCAACAATTACAGCAGCAACTCCTCCAAGCAAGATTCTAGTATCCAAATACATCAGCCAATGAATTTGATCTTCAATTAAACCTTCAGCTGAAAAACCCTTATAGTAAAAGTTCTAGGAATTAGATTTGTGCAGTACCACCAGGCAATAAGAATTGGTCAGGACAGAGCAAGAAAGTCGCAAATGACTCTGTTTGAGCATGCAGGCTTTGCCATGCTTACACTTACAGTAAAGAAATCCCAAGGCTCCTTTGTCCCTGTAGGGGAAAAAGAGCTTGTCTCTGTGGCTCAAAAACCAGAAGGGTGGGTTGCTGTAATAGTGGACGAAGAAGGATACGCCAAAGCCCAGTCAAAGGTCTTGTTAGAAAAAGAAGCTAGAGAAATTTTGCAAAAAGCAGTTGCTGCCGGAATCCCAGAATTTACCGGAACTGTCAAACTAGTGTAATCTCTGTGCCCTCGGGGCTTCCCCTGATTGCTTTTTCAAGCGTTTTGATGTCTGCTTTGAGAATCCTTGTCTTTATCTTTGAGCGCTCTATTACCTTGAGGGCTACGATATCCATCAGGTCATAGCCACCTGCAACGGAATCTTGGTGCACAAGCATCCCGCGGAGTTTTTTGAGTGGAATTTTTTTGAATTTTTTTGCATGCTTGCTCTTTCTTGGATCAGAGTCGTACACACCGTCCACATCGGTTGCATTAAGGAATGCACTTGCCCTCACTTTTTCTGCAATCAATGCAGCAGTGGCGTTTGTGCTCTGACCAGGATGGAGGCCCCCTGTAACCACTATCTGTCCGCTGTCTGCAGCGTTTGCCACCTCCTTTAGATTAGTCGGCGGATGCGGATAGGCCTTGTCTTGAAGTGCAAAGATCAATAATTTTGCGTTCAGCCTTGACACCTCGATTCCAATCTCATCAAGTGTTGACTCGTCTGCACCAGACGACCTTGCATGCGAGATATAGTGCCTGGCAATCTTGCCTCCCCCTGCAATTATTATCGGCTGACAAATCTTACTTGATCTTACAAAAAATTCTGCAAACTGCTTTAGCGTTTTTGTATCTTCAAGGCCAAAAAGACTGCCCGACAGTTTTATGACTATTCTTTTTCTCATTTTCTGTTTTCACCAAGGATGACTTGTGCTGCCATTTCAACCTTTTTTCTAAACTGCTGTCTTGCATAGATTCGAAGTATGTCCATGAATCCCGAGATTGCAGACACCAACGGAATCTCAGAGATTGGAAGCTCATAGGCCTCCTTTGGGCCATCTTTTCCAGTTGAGGTAAGAATGATAGACTTGGATTCTTTTTTGGACGGCGCAAGCGGTATGGAGGGGGTCTTTGATATGTCAACAAACACCTCAGCTTCGTCTACCTTGGCTTTTCTTGCAATATCGCGCTGCAGCTCTTCTGCGTTTACCTTTCCCATCCTTGGCTTCATGAAAATTTTTTCATAGACGCACTTGAGGAGCCTGCGTTCTTGATAGTCAAGCGCAAGTTGGCCTGACCTTCTAAGGTCAGAGCTTGTCCTTGGGAGGGAGACAAGTTTTGATATGACAAGCTCGTCTGTTAGATTTACATATTTTTTCAGGTTGTCTGTTGCAAGCCCAAGCTCCGAGTCTGCAAGAAGCATTGCTTCTAGAAGCATCACCTCTGCTGCCCTCACAGTCTTGTGAAAGTAGACGGCCCTGAACATCTGGTATCTTGAGATCATCATTGATTCAAACGAACGCAGTGCAGATTTGTCAAGGGAGAGTTTTCTTTGATGCACGTCAAGCGAGTTTATGATTCTCTTAAAGTCTATTTTTGCATGCTCTGCCCCAGTAAAGTAGCCGTCGCGAAGCAAATAGTCCATCATGTCAGAGCTCAGGCCGCCTGAGATTATCTCGTTCATGAATTGAAATCTCGAGTTTCCAAAAGCAAGTTTACTGATAAAGTTCTTGTCAAAGCCTCCTCTTGAGACAAGGTCTCCAATTTCGGTTTTTGAGATGATGTTTTCGCCAATTTTTTCATGAGAAATTTTTTTCTTTTTTTGCAGTACCTCTTCGAACAAATGTGAAAAGGGGCCGTGCCCTATGTCATGCAGTAGAGCCGCAAGCCTGAGATTTTCTACGCGGTCAGAATCAAGGTATCCCTTTTCTTCAAGTATTACAGACGCCTCTCCTGCCACATGCATTGTTCCAAGCGAGTGCTCGAATCTAGAGTGCTGTGCACCTGGATAAACTAGGTGTGCACCTGCCAACTGCCTTATCCTGCGGAGCCTTTGAAATATTGGACTGTCAATGACTGCAGCTTCGTGTCCGTATACGTTGATAAATCCATGTATCGGGTCAACTATTTGGAGATATTTTTTTGCCATGTTATTTTGTTATATGTTTTAGAACAATCTGTTTGATGTCTTGATGAACTTGCTGCTTGTGGCTAGATGCGTTTACAACATTCCATCCAAATTTGTCCGCAAGATTTCGATATGTTTGTGTAATCTTTTTAGCAAACTCGATATCTTCTTCAAACTTGTCGCGTCGTTCTCTTTTGCGAGAAAAAGAATCAGTCGGGTTTACATCAAGAAGAATTACAAGATCTTCTTTTGGGAGTCCTTTATCGAGATTTTGAAGCCATTGCATGTCAAGTCCATTTACTGTTCCGTAAACTAGATTTGATTGATAGTATCGGTTCATGATTACAATGTTGTTTTCTTGCAGGGCATTGCGTATCTCCTCTGCCTTTTCCCACCTGTTTGCAGCAAGGAGGCAGTGAATCACCTGTGGGGAAAATTTCCTCTTTCCGCCAAGATAGCGCTTGATTTCTTTGCCTATCGGTGTGCGGTAATCTGGAAAACTAAATATTTTTGATTTCATGTTTTTTGTCTTGAGAAATTTGGCCAAGAGTTTTGATTGCGTCATCTTTCCTGCCTGGTCAAAGCCCTCTACAACTATAATCATCAAATCCTATTGAATGGGGCAGTAGATAAAAATTGTAAATTTGAGACGTGTTGATTTGACTAAGGTTTAATAATCAAAAAAGTACTAAAATAGCAAATGGGCTTGGGCTATTACATGGTAAAAGAAGTCATGAAAGAAATAGGAAACAAGTCAAGAGAGTTCTTCGAGTTCATTCTTCCTCCGGTGGATATAGTTATGCAAAACGACAACCTCATTGTATCAATAGACATGCCGGGATTTGATAAAAAAGACATCAAGCTTCGAATTCACGGCCACATACTGTCTATAGCTGCAAAGAGAGAAACTGTTGAAGAGGGTACAGTAATCTGGCGCCAGAGGCCAAATGTCATAGACAAGAAGATAAGGTTACCAATGAGAGTAAAAGACGAAGAAGACCTCGGCGCATCTGCCAAGTATCATGACGGCGTACTTGTGCTAACAATTCCAATAAAATCAGGAAAAAACATTACAATAGAATAGTATCTAGCGTTCCTTTATTGCAATAGTTACTCCCATAATTACTGCAGAGCCTGCCATCCCTACTTCTCCAATCAACGAGTTTGTTGCATAAAGTATTGTAGATCCAACAAAGACTGCTGCTGCCAAGATGCTTCCTGCAAGCAGCGTGTTTTTTTGTTTTGGAGGATTCTCGCGCAGCCTTTTTGTATCTTCTAGGAATTTTCTTATCTCCGGAACAACTGCTATTGTTGCATCAACAGACTTGACAAACCTATTGAATGCAAGTTTTACCTCCTCAATGTAGGCGTCCTTTACAACATCTTCCTCTTCCAAGATGTTTTGCAGCACTCCAATGAATCTGAAGTTGACCTTGTGTGTAAGGTAGATTCCTTCAAGGATTGATGCCATCCTCATGTAGAGCGCCAAGTGTTTTGGGAGCTTGAATGGAAATCTGCTCATTGTCTTGTTTGCAAGCTCCATCAAGGCTCTTACCTCCATCCTGTCTACCTTGGTTCCATACATTGCCTGAATTGACATCCCAATTCCCTGCTCTATGATTCCCCTGTCGTATCCAGGCATCAGCATGCCAAGGTCATCCATTGCGTTTACTGTCCTTGATGGGTCTTTTTCTACCAGTGCAAGATAGAGTCGTATCAGCTTTAGGCGAGTTTTTTGGTCAAGTTTTCCCACCATCCCAAAATCATACAGTATCAGCGAGCCGTCATTTGTAACGGAAAGGTTCCCCGGATGCGGGTCTGCATGAAACATCTCGTGGCGCAAAAGCATAGTAAAAAAGACCTTGTGTGCTCGCACGACAAGCTGCTCCCTATTGACACCGGCAGCGTCAAGTTCCTTTACATTTGTAATTTTGATTCCCGGAATGTACTCCATCGTAAGTACATTCTTGCTTGAATAGTCATCTAGTACTGAAGGAATTATCACCTTTGGGTAGCTCCTAAGGTTTCTTCGAATTGTCTTTAGGTTTTGCGACTCGATTCTATAGTCCATTTCCTCGTGTATTGTCTCTATGAACTGCGACAGCATGGCTTCTGCAGAATACCGCAAGTTTGGGTCAACAAACTTCATCGCAAAAGGAATTATTTTTTTCAAGACCTTGATGTCTTGCTCTACTACTTGTTCAATTCCTGGGCGCTTTACTTTAACAATTACATCTTGGCCTTTTATTTTTGCGCGGTATACCTGCCCAAGCGAGGCGCCAGAGATTGCGTTTTTGTCGATGTATTCAAAATTTCTTTCAATTGGTCCAAGGTCATTTTCTATGATTGGTTTTACTTGATCAAATGGCGCTGCAGGCACCTCATCCTGGAGCTTTGCAAGCTCCTCAAGATATGGCTGCGGAAGTATATCTGCCCTTGACGAGAGCCACTGGCCAAGTTTAATGTATACTGGACCAAGCGAGACAAAAGTTTTGAGTGCTCTACGGGCATTTTTTTGGTATCTTGATAGATTTACGTTCTTGCCCTCTCTTCTTACCCACTCCCTCCTGTCTTTTCGCAGGGCCAAGACAAGGGGCAAGAGTTTGAGAAAGGTTCCAAGCGTTCTAGATAGTGTGATGCCAATCCACTCCTAGAATTCCTTTATCTTCTTTACCAAGGAATATCCTACGTATCCTGTCACAACTGAAGCGAGCAGACCTGCAACTCCTGCACCGACTGCAGCAAAGGGCATGCTCTTTTGCATCTTGTAAACTTCGGAGGCAACTTTTTTTCCGCCAAGGTATGCGCTTGCTATTCCAACTAGAAATTCTGGGGCGTCGTGCAAAAGATGCCCCAAAGGATCATTTCTTGGGTCTACCTTGTCCATGTGAACTAGATACTTGTCTTCATATTCACGAATATGCAGATTGCCATATCGAAACTGTCTTATGGCTCCATTTTTTTGTCCCAAGTTTGTTTCCTCAGCGTTCTCTAGCATAAATGGTCGAACATCTTTTGGGACTTCGATCTCATCCGAAGCCATGCCAAAAACTGGCCGTCGTCTAAATAATAACTTTAGCTTGTTTCTTGGACTTTCTTTTCAAGTGTTTCCCGTGGCTTTTTCTTTATCTTAAAGACAATTCCCCCAATTCCAGCAGCTATTGCAATGAGAATCACCAGCTGTAACTGTGAGGAAGATTCTCCAGACTGGGGCGTCGGTGTTCCAAACGATACGGTATCCACCTGTGTTATTGTATGTGGCTGCAAAAGCGTGTCTTTGTATGTCAATGTAACTAGCACCTTTTGGTCACCTGAGAGTTGGCCTGTTGTTGATTGAACTGGAACGTTGAACGGAGTTGGTGCATCCGTATCGATGTCACCAATGTACTGTGTCGCTTCCTTAAATGTAGCGCCTTCCATTGGATCAATTGTCACTATTGCAAACTGTCCCTTGATGTTACCTTGGTTGAGTACATTTCCGATTATCATTTGCTGTCCTGCAATTTCTGAGACTTGGACGCCATAAACTGATACATCAATTACTGGTCTGATGTATGTGGCAAAGCTCTGCTTTTCTATTACTGTAGAGCCATCCTTTGTGTACTGTATGTTAACATCAAAGTTGATTGCTTGGTTTGCAATGTTCTGATCTGCAAACACTGGAATGTTTAAGGTGGTGGCAGTCAACGGTTGTATCTCACTTACAAACCACCTTGGATCGTCAAGAATTCTCAGATTAGATGAGCTTGGTGTAAGCGTAATTGCAATGTTTGATATCTTTGACGGGGAAAGATTTTCCAAGCCGAGAGTAAGATTTTGCATTACGCCCATCATGATGTAAGATGGTGTTGAGAGTTTTACATTAAAGTTAGAGTTTGCAGGACCTACAATTAGATCTACTGTCCTCTCTGTAGTTATTTGATTTCCCTGGCCATCAAAGTATGTTACAGTCAGAGGCAGGTGCAAACTCTGGCCTGCAACATCTTGCGGTACAAATGCGCTAAACGAGAATGCCTTTGCTGATCCGGCCGTAACAGTTCCCACATTCCAGTGGCGCTGGTCTATGACAACATTTTGTAAGTTAGACATGCTGGCAAGACTGGAATTAGACGACAAAGAGCTGAATACAATATCTACATTGTTTAGTGGCGCAGTGCCGTTATCAAACACCTGTACCGTCACTTGGTTGTTTGATGCTGGCTGGATGAATGGGTTTACGGCGTTCATGTTAAGAACGCTCCTGCCTGTCACCTTAAAGTTAAAGTCATAGTAAGCCTCTCGCACGCCATTTTCTCTGACTCTGCTATAGGTAAGCTTGACAGTTCCTGCATAGTCGTGTACGTTAATTGACTTGTCAAGGTTGACATAGAATGTAAGGGTGAATGAGCTGCCAGACGTTGCAGTCTGTGAGTTGTCTGCCTCAATTAGGCCCTCAACTAGAGGAGTTGCTGCCGAAAAACCCATGGGGAGGCTGAGCAATCCCCGTATACCTGCAATGTCTTCTGTTCCTACGTTTGAAAACAATACTGTCAGTGGAACATTCTGGTCGCCTGGCTGTACCTCTATCTTTTGGTTTGGATATCCAAAATAGGCATCAAGAAACTTGACATCAGTATATCCGTGTGTAAATGGAGAGGCACCTGGCTGGAGCTGTTCTGGGGAGGTTGCATAGCTTGGTATTACAAGCTGTCCTGCAAGAAATATTGTCATCAGTAGAATAGATTTGTAAATCATGCCAAGCTTGCCTCCATCTCGCCTTCTATAATCCTACCATCTTTTACCGTTATTATTCTGTCAACTTCACCAAACTGTGGTTTCTCATGTGTAACAATGATAAAAGTCTGGTTTAGCTTTCTGTTCAACGATTTTAGTAGCTGAACCGTGGTCTCTGCTGATACCGAGTCGAGGCTGCCAGTTGGTTCGTCTGCTAGAACTATGGACGGCTTGTTTATCAAGGAGCGCGTAATAGCAACCCTCTGAGCTTGACCACCTGAGATCTTGTTTGCAAATTTGTTGTACTGCGACTCAAGTCCTACAGTTTTGAGCAGTGCTTTTGCCTCTTCCTCTGCACCCTCTACCGTACCCTGAATCTTTCGCGGCAAGATTACATTTTCAAGAACAGTCAGGTCTGGCAGGAGATTTGAGAATTGAAATATGAATCCAAGTTTAGAGTTCCTAAATGCAGATAGTTGGTTGTCGTTAAGGGCTGAGGTGTCTACCCCATCAATGAGTACCTTTCCCTTGGTAGGCCTGTCAAGCAGGCCTATCATGTTTAGCAAAGTAGACTTGCCAGAGCCTGAGCTTCCTACTATTAGCATAAACTCACCCCGTCTTACTGAAAAGCTGATGTTCTGCAGTGCATGAACTGCAGTATCACCTTCGCCGTATACTTTTTCCAAATTGCGCACCTCTAGTACAGTATCACGCAGTCCTGATCGCCTCCACTGGTTGAAGTTTTGTGGCCTTGAATGCTGGATATATCGAGGCTACAATTGCTAGCGCAAAAGCCATAATGTCTGTCTGGATTAGACCTGTCCAGTTGTATTTTACCTCCAAGGCCAAGCTTCCATTAAATGTCATGTGGGTTTCCTTTGCATAGGTGGTATAAGCAAGGGCCAATCCTGTTCCCATGGCTGCCCCTATAGCACCTATTACTATTCCCTGAAAAATAAAGACAAGCAGGATATCTTTTCTCTTTGAGCCAATTGCTCTCATTACTCCAATGTCGCGTGTCTTGCTTGTTACCTGCATCATCTGGATTGTTACTACACCAAATGCTGATGAGATCATTCCAAAGAGCCCAACCAAATTAATTAGCGCAATTCCTGATCTGAAACCTGCAAGCTGTACCTCGGCAGCTTCTTCTATTGTTTGTGCCTTGAATTTGTCTGCACTTGATGGAAATGCGCTAAGAAAGAGCTGTTTTACATACTCTGCCTTGGACGGATCATTTAATCTAACAATAATTTCTGAGCTCTGGCCTGGTCTTGCCATTATTTCTCGCAGCGTATCGATATTTACTATTACTCCATTGTCACTGCCTTGGCTGCCGGCAGTTTGGGTGATTCCAACTATTACAAATCTTTTAACCACATCGTTACCGAACTGATCCTTGAATCTCAACTTTACAGTGTCGCCAATTTTTGGATAGCCAAGATCTCTGTCAACTAGTGCGCCCAAAACTATTGAATCGCGAAACGAGACAAACTGTCCCTTTACGGTTTCGTGCAGCGTAGATGCAGCGACATCCCATTCTGGTTTTACACCAAGTACTGGAACCGGCGCATTGGCATCTTGTATCAGCTGTCCATTTACTGTAGAGTTTATTGATAGGGCAGAATACTCCAGCCTTGGTGCTGCAGCTTGGACGTATGGAATTCTTTCAAGCCAGTTTACCAACATAAAGTCTGATCTTGAAATAAAGTCTCCACGTTTTGAGATAAAGACATGTCCGAATCTATAATTTACAAGGTCTCTTACAATCGCATCGTACAGCCCTTGAAAGATTACCGAGTTTACCTGCACTACCAAGATTGCAATCGCAATTGCAAGGCAGGCAGCTATGAGGCTTCCCCTACGCCTCGTGATGAACCTAATGCCTATCTGTGCCCTATAATCCACGAGTGATCAGGAAATAGTCGTATATTTAATATTTTGTCATATTTTTATTTAATAACAAGACAATTATATATGTAAATGTTCTAAAATCAAATCGTAATAGGATAATGATGTATAGAATGGACAAATTAGACATGAAAATACTGTCTTGCCTGCTTGATAACTGCAGGACACCTGATAGCCAGATGGGCAAGGAGATTGGAGTGTCAGGCGTTGCTGTCAAGTCAAGGATTCAGAAGATGCTAAAACAAAAGATAATCGAAGAGTTTACGCTAAAGATTGAGCCGCCCGTCTTGGGTTACAGCGTTCTCTATTTTGTTGTAGTCGGAAAGGAGGTCGAAGATATTTTAGAAAAGATACGACTTGTGGGAGAGCCTTTCTTTGTTGTTCCGTGTGTTGGAGGAATTACTGTATGCAGCATTGTGGTAAAAGGAGATCCTAAACGCTTTATGGAGATTGCAAAAAATATTCTAAGAGATGCCAGAGTACTTTCCATATTTGAAGCAAAAAATCCGGAGATAAGATCTGATCTTACAAAGACCGATATTGCAATAATTGACATATTGTTAAAGGATCCCCGCCTGAAGATAGAAGAGATTGCCAAGATCTCAGGATTCTCTACAAAGACAGTTGCAAGATCGCTTGACAAACTGCAACATGATGAAGCGATACAGTTTACCTTGATATACAATCCAAGAAACATGGGAGATTTTATTCCCTTTACAATGCTTGTTTCAGTGAACGATGTCAAAAAGGTGTTATCCAAGCTGAAAGAAAAATTTTCAGACTCGTTTTTGCAAAAACCATTTGTGCACCTGGATAAGATAGTTGTCTTCTTTTACGGCAATGACATATACAAGATTGACGAGTTGAGCCAAAAGGTGCACGAGGTAGATGGGGTACAATCAGTAGATCTTTTCATTCCAAAGGAGATCAATTTTCCACAAATTTGGGTGAAAAATACAATTGAGCATGCAAAGAAATCAAAAAAGTTGCATCTTGCATCCCAGATACATTCATAACATATTTGTTTGTCATTTGATTTGATGCGCAAAAAAATTTTTCAGGGCAGAGTTCTTTCCCTTAATGTCTACAAGACATCAATTAGGGGACGCAAAGTAACAAGAGAGGTAATTGAGCATCCAGGAGCTGCTGCAATGCTTGCCATAGAAAACGGTAAGGTATTGCTTGTAAAGCAGCACAGGTTCCCACATGGATTTGTCCTTGAGATTCCTGCAGGAACGCTCAAGAAGGGCGAGAGCCCCAAAAAGTGCGCGTTTAGGGAACTGAAAGAAGAGACTGGCTATGAGGCAAAGAAGAAGTTGCCCCTTGTAAAGTACTATCCTTCCATTGGATACAACACAGAGATAATTCACTGCTTTGTGGCATCTGGAATCAAAAAAATATCTGGCCTAGAGTTGGATGATGATGAAATAATTTCTGTTGTAAAGATGGATTTTAAGAAGGTGCTAAAGATGGTCTTGTCAGGCAAGATTACTGATTCAAAGACTATCTGTGCCGTTTTAACGTATTCGATGAAAAATAAGATCTACGTGTAAACTGGTTTTACAAGATCTGCAATGTCGGCCCAGCACCTTGCAAGTTTTTCAAGTGTATAGACCAAGTCCAGCAACTGTATCGACACCTGCTTTTTTGGTTCAAGCGAAGACCTGATGTCAGAAATTTTCTTTTGATAGTTCCTAAATGATGTAATTGCTTCAATTGCAAGCAGTCGGTTATTTTCTATAAATGAAGTGATAGCTTTTTCATGGATGTCTTCAATTTCTAATGCCAATGCATGCAGTTTTTTTAATTCTGCTTTAGAGATGCCAAGCTCTGGTATGGAGTTTGCAATCTCTACTATGGTATCGCCTGCAGTTTCCATCAAGTTTGCTGCAATTCTATAATCCAAGATGTCAATGTTTCCCAAATTGAATGCAGTTGCAAGCCTCTTGTCTACCATCGCACTGCGAATCAACCGCACAAGCAAAAAATACTGTCTGTCTATCTCGTCATCCCTGCTTGGAATTGTCTGCAGTACAGTTTTATCGTCTGCTGTAAGCGAGTTTATTGTATCTCGAAATAATCCGAGCGCTATTGAGCTCATCCTCTTTAGGATCTTGTCAGGACTGAGAGTAGTGGCATCCAAAAGAAACTGCACGTTGACATTTGTTGCGTCCTCGTCGACAATCTCCATGCCAACTAGACGGCGCATGAGGCCTCGAATCTTTTCCCTGTCTTCAACTGAGATTGCAGACTTGCCCTTTATCTTGATAATGTCGTATCCAAGAAGGTAAGCCCCTGTTACGTCGGCGCTGATGTTTTCTTGTTTTGATACAGGATATTCTATTATGACCTCCTTTGGAGGCCTGCTGTTTCCTGTGGGAGTGATCGATATGCTGTTAGTGCCAGTCTCAAGTTCAACCTCATCGCTTTTTTCAAGCTTGTTTGCCTCAACCCACTCTATTGGAAGTGAGACAAGTATGCTGCTGCCAACCTTTTGCAGGCGTCGAATAAATTTAGTCAATTTATATCAATCTATATTATATAATCATTATTTTTATATTTTCTCTAAAATTTAAATTCATCATGCAGGCACAAGCCTTTGCCCCAGGGCACATAACTGGTTTTTTCAAGGCGCAGGTGGAACCGGCAAGACCTGAACTGAAGGGATCTATTGGTGCGGGGTTTTGCATAAAAAATGGAGTTACAACCAAGGTCAAGGTCACAACTGGCAAGTCAGGCTTTAAGATTACAAACACAGGATACAGGTCTGATAACACCCAAGTTTCTGAATATGTTGCAAAAGAGTTCCTCAAGATTGCAAAGGGAAACCATTTTTTGGAGATAGAGCACCATGCCGAAATTCCTGTAGGATATGGTCTTGGTTCAAGCGGTGCTGTTGCACTAAGCTTGGCATTTGCGCTAAACAGGGCACTTGGGACAAATCTTTCAAGAACCCAAGTAGGGCAGATAGCTCACAACGCAGAGATCCACTGCAAAACAGGCCTTGGAACTGTACTGTCTTCATACCACGGCGGTTTTGAAATAAGAACGAAACATGGGGCACCAGGCATAGGCAGCCTGAAAAAAATTCACACCGACTTTGTGCCAATTGTAATTTGTTTTTCTCCAATATCTACAAAGAAATTCATCAGGACTGAGCTCTCAAAGATAAACGGCCTTGGAGCAAAGATGGTTACAAGGTTGCTCAGGTCAAGAAACCACATGGAGTTTTTGGACATGTCGCTTGAATTTGCAAGATATGTAGGCGTTATTACTCCAAAGATGCAACAGGTAATTGATGACCTGCAACAACATGGATTCAAGTGCGGTGTTGCAATGTTTGGTGAAACTGTGTTCACGCTGGTACCAAAGACAAAAGAATCTCAAGTTCTACAGATTTTAGAAAAATATCATGATGGGATTATAATCAAAACAGAGATTGATAAAAGTGGGGTCAGAGAATCCTAGTGCTAATTCCAAGATCGCACCCCAGGGCAGCATCCCTGCACATTAGAGAAAAACTAGTCAGCGGATATAGAAAAGGGCTGGTAGTAGAAGAAGGCCTTTTGGCTCACGGGAGAGGCGAGATGTTTGACTACCTCGTAGGTGAGAAGACTTTGAAGACATCTCATGCTGCAATAAAAGCCGCTGCACACATGCTGCTTTCAGCAAAACATCCTGTCATATCGGTAAACGGCAACATGGCTGCTCTTTGTGCAAGAGAAATTGTGCGTCTTGCCCAAGTCACAGGTGCAGAAATTGAGGTAAACTTGTTTTACGCAAGCAAGAAAAGAAAAAAGGCAATAGCTAATTTCCTCAAAAAGAACGGTGCCCGCAAGGTGCTTGGATTTGATGCCAAGTTTTCTCAGAAGATTCCAAGGCTTGACAGTGCAAGAAGAGTTGTAGATGAGCGCGGCATGTTCATTGCTGATGTTGTATTGGTGCCTCTAGAGGACGGAGACAGAACTATTGCGTTAAAAAAATTTGGAAAAAAAGTAATTACCTTTGATCTCAACCCAATGTCACGCACCGCACAGACTGCTGACATTACTATAGTGGATAACGTAACAAGGGGGATGGAGTTACTCGTTGAGACCTGCAAGAAGATGAAAAAGTCTTCGCTGGAGAAAAATTTCAAGTTTGACAACAAAAAAAACCTGAATCAGTCAATCCTTACAATAAAAAACAACCTTGGGAGATTGTCGCATGCCTAAATCTGCAAGAGAGATTCTTTCAATGAAAGGAACAAAAAAGATCTCGGTGATCACTGCATATGACTTTACCACCGCACAACTTTGCGACAAAGGAGGTGTCGATATACTTTTGGTTGGAGACAGCGGCGGCATGGTGATGCTAGGTTATGAAAATACGATTCCTGTTACAATGGAGCAGATGTGTTTTTTCACCCAAGCCGTGAGCAGGGGCAGACAGAATGCCATGGTTGTTGCAGACATGCCTTTCATGTCATACCAAGCGTCCAAGTCGCAGGCAATAGAAAATGCCGGCAGGCTTGTCAAGGCAGGAGCCGACGCAGTAAAGCTGGAAGGTGGAGTTGAGATAAAAGATACTGTCAAGTCAATTGTAGAAATTGGCATACCAGTCATGGGCCACATTGGATTTCAACCTCAAACGACTACGCTTCAGGAAGGCTACAAGGTACAGGCAAAGACAAAAGATACTGCTCTTGTCCTAATCCAGAACGCAAAGGCGTTGGAAGAAGCAGGTGCCTTTGGCATTGTATTAGAAATGGTGACAAGAGAGGTATCCAAGATAATAACGGAATCTGTTGCAATTCCAACAATTGGAATAGGCTCAGGTCCTGACTGCGATGGGCAGGTCCTTGTTGTTCATGACATTTTGGGACTATATGAAAAGATCAAGCCCAAGTTTGCCAAGCGCTATCTTGAGCTCTCTGCAGATATAGTAAAAGCTGTTACGGCATACAGAAATGACGTGATATCTGGCAAGTTTCCGTCACAGGAGCACTCTTTTTCGATGGAAAAAACTGAACTTGAAAGGTTGAAAAAAGAAATTGCGTGAACATCCTTCCCTAGATATTGTAAGCTCCGATGGTACAGAGCTTGCTGGAAAAAAAATCGTACTATGCATAACAGGAAGTGTTGCTGCATACAAGTCAATTGAGCTTGCAAGGCTCTTTATGCGACATGGTGCAGATGTAGTCTGTGTTGCAAGCAAGGCAG
Source organism: Nitrososphaerota archaeon (assembly GCA_021323705.1). Lineage (GTDB taxonomy): Archaea > Thermoproteota > Nitrososphaeria > Nitrososphaerales > Nitrosopumilaceae > Nitrosotalea. The sequence goes on along the minus strand of JAJPKL010000020.1, from coordinate 32,975 downwards.
CAACCGATCTTATCAAGCCCAGCTACTTCAAGTGGGCAACGGGAAACGATGTCATAACAAAGCTAACAGGAGGCCTTGAACACATCAAGGTTGCAGACTACAAACAATCTGACTTGATTGTGGTGTATCCTTGTACTGCAAATACTCTTGGAAAACTTGCACATGGAATAGACGATACACCAATTTCTACGGTTCTAAGTGTTGGATTTGGAGCCAAGATTCCAATAATAATCTCACTTGCAATGCACAGGGCCATGTATGAGAATCCTGCTGTAACAAGGAATATTGAATTTTTAAAAAACAAGGTGAGTTTTATTGTGCCGCAGTTTGTCGAAGGAAAAGCAAAAGCTGCCGAGCCTGAAGAAGTGCTTGACTTTGTGTTGAAAAAATTTGGCGCGTCTCCTGTATTTGAAGGCAGGAAGGTGCTCATAACTGCAGGCCCTACTGTAGAGTACATCGACCCAATACGGGTAATCACCAACCAGAGCTCTGGCAAGACAGGCGTCCTGCTTGCAAAAGAATTTGTCTCATATGGCGCAAGGGTCACACTCATCTACGGCCCAGGCACAGAATTGCCTCCCAAGGGGGCCAAAGTTGTGAGAGTAGAGACAAGCAAGGAAATGCGGGAGGCAGTACGGCGTGAGATGCAAAGAAAATTTGATCTGGTGATACTTGCTGCAGCCGTATCTGATTATACTGTTGAAAAGCCAAACAAGACAAAGATAAAGAGCACTGCAGACAGGATTGTAGTAAAACTTGACAAAGTTCCAAAGATAATAAACGAGGTAAAGAAGCTTCAAAAAGACGTGTTCTTGGTAGGGTTCAAGGCGGAAACTAACGTATCAAAAGAAAAACTAGTTGCATTGTCGCGCAAAAAGATGGAGGAATCTGGTGCCGACATGATAGTTGCAAATGACATTGGTACAAGGTATAAAAAAAATCCAAATCAAAACAACGTAATCGTTGTTGACTCTAAAAGTAAGTTGGAATCTGGATGGAAAGACAAGGAAAAGATAGCAAAGTTTGTTGCCAACCAGATAAAACGACGATTTGCAGAAAATTTTGATCTCTAATCTCAGATAACAATCAATTCTTTTGTGAACTTGTGCATGACATTTGCTTTTGGTCCAACGATAACTGAATCCTCAATTCTCACACCAAATTTTTTCGGCAGATAGATTCCAGGCTCTACTGTAACTGCCATGTTCTTTGATAATATGGCTTTGCTTGATGGGCCAAGATTTGGAAGCTCGTGCACTTCAAGTCCTATTCCGTGACCTGTTGAATGGATGAAATATTTTCCATATCCTTTCTTTGTAATTATTTTTCGGCATGCATCATCTACTGATTTGCAAGAGACTCCGGGTTTTACTGCATGCAGGCCTGCCTCCTGTGATCTTTTTACAATATCGTAGACCTTTCTTGCCTCTGCAGATATTGTACCTAGGCCAAATGTCCTTGTTGCATCAGAGACATACCCCTTGTGGCGTAGTGTAAGGTCTACTACAATCATGTCTCCGTCTTGAAATCTCCTTTCAGTTACCTGCGCATGCGGAAGTGCGCTGTTTGGCCCCCCTGCTATGATAAGGGGTTGAAGGGTGGATTTGTAGCCTGTGGCAAAGGCGCCCCTTTCCATTGCATAAGACATTAAAATAGTTTGAAGTTCCATCTCTGACATTCCAATCTTGATTTCGTCCACGCAGAGCTCATACATCTCATCAAGAATAGAGGAGCACTTTTGTAGAATGGCAATCTCGTCCCTGTCCTTTACCTGCCGCGCCTGGTAGAAAGGCTCAGTTGTAGACCTTACGCGTGGAAGGCTCTTTTTGAGTGACTGGACCATATCATAGTTGTTCGTATCTGTGCAGATCTTCCTGTTTTTTACGGCTTGGATTAGAGTAGACAGTGAGCCCTTGCCGCGCTCTGACTTGATTACCTTGCAGTTAATTGATTCTTCCTTGGCGCGCCCTACCTCAAGCTCCGGCGCTATGATGGTTGCGCCAGTCCTGTCAAGTATTCCAATTGCCTCGCCCCAAAATCCAGTCATGTAAAATAGGTTTTCAGGCTCAAAGGCAACTAGTGTGTCACACTCCAAGTTATTACAAAATTTTAAGAGATTTTTTCTTCGGTTCTGCATCAATCTCAAACTTGACCTCATCTTCATTTATGTTTGTTGGAAAGTTTAGATAACGGAAGCCAAGTTTTTGTCCTGTGGAAGAAAAAAAGAAAGTCGTAGCATTACTTTCAGGAGGGCTCGACAGCAGACTAGCGGTAAAGATGATGCAAAATCAAGGATTTGATGTAACTGCTGTTGCAATCAAGACACCGTTTTGCGATTTTGATTGTGGAAGAGGTTGCGGTTTTGAGATTCGCGAGACTGCAGACATGTTAGATGTAGATCTAAAGACAGTATATCTTGCAGACGAGTACATCGAGATGCTCAAAAATCCAAAGCATGGATTTGGTTCGGGCATGAATCCATGCATAGATTGTCGGGCAATGATGTTCAAGGCTGGAAAAAAAGTGATGGAAGACATTGGTGCAGAGTTTGTTATTTCAGGAGAGGTGCTTGGCCAAAGACCAATGTCACAGCATGGACCTGCACTTCGTACCATAGAAAAAGAAGCTGGACTTGAGGGAAAGATTGTAAGGCCACTTTCCGGTGCCCTGCTACCAAAAACAGAACCAGAAGAGAGGGGACTGATAAAACGAGAAGACCTTGGAATGATCCGCGGACGATCAAGGAAGGAACAATTGAAGCTTGCAGAAAAGTTTGGATTTCAAGATCCTCCAAATGCTGGTGGCGGCTGTCTGCTCACTGACCCAAAGTTTGCATTAAGAGCAAAAGATCTTTTTAATCACACAGAGACTCCCACAACAAATGACATTGATCTCTTAAAGATTGGAAGGCATTTCAGATTTGATGCAAAGACAAAATTGATTGTCGGAAGAAATAAAGATGAAAATGAGATGCTAAAGGCCCTTGCACTTTCCGGCGATGTACTGCTTGAAACAAAAGATCATGTCGGCCCAGTTTCTCTTTTGCGAGGAGACGATTCTCAGACTAATTTAAAACTAGCTTCAGACATTACTTTTCGATATTCCGATGCTCCAAAGGAATTACCCGGCATAGTCATTACACAAAAAAATGACATAGGGTCAGAGATTTCAGCTGGTGCCATTTCCGAGTCAGAGTATCTCAAATACAGAATTTAGTCAAGCAAGCTAGTCTGTGAATTGCAATTGACTGCAAAGCCTTTTTGAGGGAGATATTTGCATACAGATCATGCAGACACAAAAGGCCCCTACATATCTCAAGGCCATTACGCTTCGGGACTATAGCGACATCCATACTGTAAAAGAAGATATCAAAAAGGGGATGATCTTGGTTCTGCGTGTTACTCCGCTTGCACAAAAAAACGTAGATGAGCTAAGAAAGACGGTGGAAGAGATTTACAGCATTGCAAAGACCAATGATGCTGACATTGCAAGATTGGGAGAAGAAAGAATTATTGTGACTCCTTCAGGTGTTAAAATCTGGAGGGCAGAATACGACTTAAAGTAGTCTGATGCCTTCTTGTACTTGTGGACAGGTTGTTGCAATTCTAAACATTCTGTGAATAGAACTTGCAAGATTCTCGCATTTTCTTCTCTCGCCGTGGTTTACAATTACTCTACGAAGTTTTGGTCTGAGCTTGTGTACGTATGACATTAGCTGGTTGTAGTCGCTGTGTCCGCTGAATCCATCAAGTTTTTCAGTTGAACAGTTTATGTTGATTATCTCAACCTTTCCGTCCTTTCCTACAACTGACACCTGCCTTGAACCGTCAAGCACCCTTCTTCCAAGAGTACCATTTACCTGATATGACACAAAGAGGATCTTGTTCTTTTGCACTGGTGCTATGTTTTTAAAGTATTCAAGCACTGGCCCACCTTCTAGCATACCGGAAGTTGCCATGATGATGCAGGGACCCTCGCGAAGTGGTTCTTCTCTTGCATCAGAGTGTTCAATATTTGTAAAGTATTCAGAATCAAACGGATTTTCTTCTGTGCTAAGTATTTTTTCTCTCAAGTCGCGTGCCAAATATTCTGGATATGCTTCATGAATTGCAGTTGCCTCTGCAATCATTCCTTCTGTAAAGACAGGTGCTTCCATGAGCTGTCCTGCTTTCATGTATTGATCAATTACCATCATTAATTCCTGTGCACGACCCACCGCTGGAATTGGAATCAGCACCTTGCCACCATTTCGTAGTGTCTCGTTTACTGATTTGATAAATGCGCCCTCAACTTCTTCTCTTGTGGCCTGTATGTCCTCTTTTGCACCATATGTGCTCTCAATTAAGAGTGTCTCAACCCTTGGGAAATTCCACGATGCACTCTCAAAGAGCATAGATTTGCCATACTTTAGATCACCAGTGTAAACAAAATTGTGGTTTCCATTACCTATGTGAAAATGACACGACGCGGAACCCAAGATGTGTCCTGCGTTTGAGAAGACAAGTTTGATGTCAGGGGAGATATCCGTAACAGTGCCATAAGCAAGAGGTATTGTCTGCTTCATTATCTGCTTGACATCTCTTTCAGAGTACAGCGGAACCTTGCCTTGAGCAGCAGCAACCTTGATGGCATCAAGCTGAATCAGGTTCATCATCGGAAGGGTTGGTTCTGTGCAGTAAACTGGCCCCTTGTAGCCGTATTTGAACAAGACTGGTAGAAATCCCGTATGGTCAAGGTGGGCATGGCTAATAACAACGGCATCAAGCTCGTCAAGCGTGATGTTTGCCCAGTCAAGGCGAGGAAACGCCTCCATTGGGCTTCGAGCACCTGGGTTTACGCCACAGTCAATTAGGACCTTGCTTTCATGCGTATTCAATAGCATACATGACCTGCCCACCTGGCTGAATCCACCAAGGGTGATCAATGAGACCTCGGCGTCCTCAGACAGTTTTGGCCTAAAGATCTGCTCGCCTACCTGTCGGAGGTGCTTGCTTCTCTCTGAAGATGATATCTTGAGGTTATAGTTTATTGTCTGGATGGTTTGGGACTGGATTGTTGTTGCTTTTCTTATTCTAACACGCCAGCCTATCTTTGAGACCAAGTCTGCAATATTGAAAGACTCGTTGTTGCTCAGAAGCCACGGATGCTTTACCTCAATTGTAAGCTCGCCTGTTGCGGTATCAAAGAAGGTTCCGCGCAACTCAATGTCCTTTGGAAGCATTTGGGTGAGAATCTGTCTTGCCTCCTCCTCGTTCTTTCTGATAGATTCTTCTGTTCGAACTACAATTCTCTTTTTTATTACATTGACCATGTTAGAAATGACATCGTTGTGCTCCATTAGATATCTGGGGTTTTTTGTGTAAATTGCAATTCTTGGACCCTCATACTCTATCTTGGTCACCTCTGCCTCTTTTGGTATACTTTGAAGTATGGTGCCCATGATATTGGGTAATGGCGACATTTCTCTTTGTTGCTGTTTTCTTTGCATTAAATCACTTAGAGCGTAATGATGGCTTTTTTCTGTTCTTTCGTTAAGAGTCGGTATCCCTGCTTGTCAATTATTGCCACGTTTATTCCGTCACCTGTTCCGATGTTTCTTGTTATTGCAGCCTTGACAGCTCGTAGTGCAATTATTTTGCCTTCTTCTACTGCAAGTCCGTCTCGATATTCGCTTTCAAGCAGACCATATGCTACTGGGGAACCACTTCCCGTTGTGACATAATTTTTCTTGTCAAGAGAGCCGAACATATCGATATTGTATAGTGCTGGTCCTTGTTTGTCATATCCACCTACAAGAATATCGGCTATGAATGGATAGTATCTATTCTGGAAGAAGATTAGTGATGCAAGTCTTGCAATTGACTTGATTGGAAGATATTCTCCCTTCTCTATTCTGTGAATGTTGCAGTGATATCTCAGCATGTCAGTGACGTTTTGAGCATCTGCTACTCCTCCGGCTATGGTCATGCCTGCATGGTTATCGATCTTTTGAATCTTCATTGTGTTGTTGTTTGCAATGAAATAGCCAGCGCTTGCTCTCATGTCTGCGCACAAGACTACTCCATCCGTGCAGGCAATGCCTACCGTTGTTGTTCCATGAAATGTGTGTTGTTCAATATAGTCTGACAAATAACATTCTCCCTAACTAGAGATACCTTGACTAGCATTACACCGCTTTAAAGGTGTTACTGCAAGTTGTGGATATTGATAAATAACGAGATTTGAGGAAAAACTCATGCCCTCACATGTCATGGAACTACCAAGGCAGATAGTTGTAGGCGAGAAAAACATTGACGATATTGGAAGTTTCCTGCAGGGTCTTGCCAATCCAAGAAAAATTTCTCTTGTTTCAGGCGATCAGGTAAAAAAAATCACATACAAGAAGGTTTCCAAGTCACTTAAAAAATCCAAGATAAGAAATGCATGGCGTCGCAGTACGAGCAACGACGTCAAGTCGGCAGAAAAGACTCTGGTTGAAATAAAAAATGACAATAGCGATCTTATTGTAGGAATTGGTGGAGGCAGGTCTGTAGATATTGCAAAGATGATTGCCTTCAAGCTGAAAAAGCCGTTTGTCAGTGTTCCAACCTCAGCCTCACATGACGGTATTGCAAGCCCGTTTGTGTCCCTGCGCGGAGACAAACCCTATTCTATTGTTGCCACAGCTCCACTTGGTGTCTTTGTTGATATCGAAATATTGAAGAAGGCTCCACATAGGCTGCTTGCAAGCGGCTGCGGCGATCTAATGGCCAAGGTTACTGCTGTGCGAGACTGGGAGCTTGCTAGGGATAAGGTCGGGGAATATTTTGGTACCTATGCAGCAAACTTGGCCTCCATGAGCGCAAAAATAGTGATTGATAATTCAAAAAATTTCAAGAAAAAACCGGATGTTAGAATGATTGTAGAGGCCCTGATAAGCTCAGGTGTTGCTGCATGCATTGCAGGCTCTAGCAGACCCTGTTCTGGAGCAGAACATTTGTTTTCACATGCAGTAGATTATCTGCAGCCTGGTGTAGGCCTGCATGGAGAAAAATGCGGCATTGGAGCAATACTAATTGCCAAGCTTCAGGGTCAGGACTGGAAAAAGATTATTCAGATGCTAAAAAATGTGGGCGCTCCAACAAAGGCAAGAGAGATTGGATTGTCTCCACAGATATTGGCCAAAGCGCTTGCCATTGCGCAGTCGCTAAGACCGGAAAGATATACAATATTGAGCGAGGTAAAAATGACTGAGGAAAAAGCTATAACCCTTGCAAAAAGTACTGGTGTCCTCTAGGCAGCTTTTGGCTGTGCAGGCTTTTCAGCAGCCTTTTGTTCTGCTGGTTTTTCTTGCGGTTTTGCTTTGTTGTATGCCTCTACAAAGTTTATCTTTTCAAGACTTGGCACAAACTTGAATATTTCATTTGCAATTGCTCGCTTTACTACCTGAAGGCCTTCCATCATCATGGCCTCATCTGGTATGTTGACATCAAGTTGTGTTCCCTTGATCTCAAACTTTAGTTTAGAGTCATCAAGCGGGAATCTCCTTTTGAGCAATCCCATGATTTTATCCTGATCAGTGTCAAGAGACTTGATTACATTTACGTCATAAAGAATTGTCTTACCTGCAAATCTGTGATTGAAATCAACTTGGACTCTACCTGAGCCTATGAATCTGATAATTCCAGTTCTGTCATCAAGTTCAATTGTATCTCCGACAGATACCTTGTCTGCATCATCACCTAGCTTTCGTAGCGGAATCATTCTGACCTTGCTTGTGTCTCTTGCACCAAATCCCTTCTCTGGTGGTACCTCAACTGTGAGCTTGTCGCCTCCATTTGCTGCAAGTAGTGCATCGTCTAGACCTTTGAGTACCCAAGACTCGCCTACTGAGACAAGTCGCGGTTGGTACTTGACATTTGCATCAAAGATATTGCTTGACTTGGCATCAGCTTCTCTAGTAGTTTCAAAGACTTGGTTTGTGTCTTTTACTTTGGCAGTATAATCTACCAGAATCAAGGTGCCTTTTTGGAAAGTCAACGTCATCGATCCTTTTTGTTCCTTATATTAAGTTAACATGAATAATTTAATACCTGATATTTTACTTTCTTCGTCTGTCGCATAGTAAGGATTAAGCGATGCATTTATCACAAAAATTTTCGTATAAAGAAATCCTATAGTTTATCTTTATACAATCTCACAGATCTTGCTATCAAATTTACCCAAATCAGATATACAACAAATGAAATAGACTGGGCCAAAACAGACGCAATATATGCTTCATAGGCGCTGTTTAGCATATAATATTGGATAGACCACCTGCATATACTGTAAACTATTTCTCCTGATCCTAATGACGTGATTATTTTTATGAGATCGGACTTTAGTCTAGACTTGTCCAACTCTCCAGAATCTAGACGATATTTCTTTTTGTTATCAACATAAAAAAAGCCTGAGAAAGTTGCATAATAGACGGATAAATCTACTGCGAGAGTTGCTGAACTATTAAGATATTTTGCTTGCAAAGACAAAACCTGGGCAATAATTGCAGAGACTGTAACAGATGCAAAGAATCCAAGTAAGATGTTTTTGTTCAGTATGAGATATTCCTTGTAGCCTTTTTCCACCAATCTTATTTTATTTTCTTGCAGATAAATTAAGTCACTTGTTCATATATTAGGTCTGAAAGATGATAGATTGTACCTAATGTTTGAAACTCTGAGCATGGGTCCAGTTAAAATAAGATTTTTCTACCATAGTCACGGCTTAGATCTAATGGTTAGACTAAGTGATCTGAGAGCCTGCAAAAACTGCCATATGGTATACTACAAGACCCCTTCAGAGAAATGCGCTCACTGCAATGCATCAGGACAGCAAGAAGAAGTAAAATTCGACTAGATGTTTCTTTTGTAAAAAGAACAGCTAATTCAATTTTTTCTAAAGCCGTTTGATTTAGTATACGTAATTTACTAATACTTGCCAGATTTAAGCAGTTGACAAAATATGATATCTATCAATTACATTATGAGAAATTATTTTTTCATAGATAAAATTTGATATAATTTTTCTATAATCTCTGTCAAAAAATTAATCCTATAACAGTATACCATCTTATATTTCAAATATACTGATTCGAACTTGAATATGATAGAAACTTTAGCCATAGTAGCAATTTTTGGTTCCTGTGGACTTCTTACGTGGGCTGCCATGAAGAAATATAGCTCAAAGATCAAACAAAGGCTTGACGAAATAGACCTTCATACAACCCAATTAGAAATGGCAAAAAGACAGCCTAAAAGGTAACTTGTCGCCATCTTTGGTAAAAATGAAGGTCATTATCAAAGCCGAAAATCTTTCTTCGGTTTTTATTACATGAAAAACAAGTGAAGATCCATGAAAACAGTTACTTATTATGTTATTACTAATAGGAAACTCGTTATTTCCATCATAATAGGTAGCGGTGTACTGCTTGGCATATTGCTAGATGATGCAATGGTTGGTGGGTTTGGCAATTATTTTGATAAGCTTCAATGTGAAAAAATGGTATTCTCTGATGAGCAGTCAAAATGTAACAACTTGAGAAATGCAAGCGTTGAGTGGCTACTCATTATACCTTTCATTAGTGGATTTCTTTCGTTTTCCATGTTTGCACGAAGATTAATCTGGAATTAGAATTCCAAACTTGCTTTAGAAACTATTCTCTTCAGCTTCTTTTTTTATACAGTGATCATGAGGTGATCTCTTATTTCTGGTCACAAAGGCATATCCAAACGATGCTGATACTATGCTTACGGCTAGAACTGGTCCTGCCCATTCTGGCAATAAGTTTGCACTAGTGACAGTACCATAAGACTCTAGAGATGCAATGGATACTGCTGCTCCACTCAAAGCATATCCCATGTATCTGAACCCTTTTGCATTAAATATCTTGGAAAATGCTGAGCGAAGCAGGATGCTATCCAACACATCTACAGGAATCATACCCAGTGCAAAGAATCCTGACAGAACTAGTGCTGTCTGGATTCCGGTTGTAGCCGAGGCCACAGCAGATAGAGTGATTGCAGAAATTTGTGTTGCTGTGTCAAAACCCAAACCAAAGACCAGACCAGTAACAAGTGAAGATCCTACAGGGCCCAGCATGCCAGTTCTATGTAAGATCTTTGTAGCAAGTATTGCAGAACCGCTCCTACCCCACCTCTTCGTAGCATAGATATTGATTCCACCTATCACTCCTAACGCAGCTGCGCCTACTATACCTCCCCAGAACTGGAGATTTCCCGTACTTGTGATGCTGCCAACTACATAAATTATGAAAACCATTTCGGCCAGAACTGATATTATATGGCCTAAGCTGAATCCTGCTCCTACCAGTCTTGATTTCTTTGAAGCGTTATGCAACCTTACTAGATTATCAATTGCAGTGATGTGATCAACGTCCAGCCCATGGCGTATTCCTAGGACCAGCATGGTAGGTATTGACAATAAGATGAAGGTCCAAAAAGCATCAATCATGATAAATATCCCCGCATGAAGAGTATGTGAATATTATGATAATTGGTTTAAGTAATGATAACTGCACAAGAAAAATGTCTGCTATTTGTATAAAAATATGCCTTGAAAAAACGTAATCTACAAAACTTCCTTTAATACAATATGCGTAAAGTGCAAAAATAATTTTGGATACAAATCAATATTATGGTTACATTTACGGATTTTCATCATGTGATTAATCATATTTAGAAAAAATTATCTAGTAGCAATAGGTATGATTACGGAATAATGGATTTTCATCACTTCCATGGAAAAAACATACCGCATATCGAAGTTAACCCAGATATGAAGATCGACGATCTTGTGGAGATCTATGCAAGATCTGGATATAATGCAAGGCAACTTGGGGAGGCTGCAAAATTATTTTGTAAAATGATCGATGACAATGCAACTATTTGTCTTACTATAGCAGGCGCAATGACGCCCGTCGGTTTTGGAGGGCTGTTCAAGGCCCTTATTGAAAATGGGTTTGTTGATTGGATAATATCTACTGGTTCTAATTTGTATCATGAGGATCATTTTGCTTGGAACCTGCCTGTAAAACAAGGACATTTCGAAGTAGATGATATGATTCTTTATCAAAAAGACATTGTCAGAATAAGGGATGTTTACATCAAGGGTGAGGAGACATTGAAAAAACAAGACAAAATTGTACAAAAAATGTTTGAAAATAACCTTATGGGGAAACCCTTTACAACGGCTGAATTTGCCAATTGGATGGGCAAATACTCCAAAGAGCATTCTAAACATCCGGAAAGAAGTTTTGTAGTTTCTGCCTATGATTATGATGTACCTCTTTACATATCTACACTAAAAGACTCGTCATTAGCATTAGATCTGGCTCCGTTAAGGCTTGCAAACCAGCAATTTTCACTTGATTTTGTACGTGAAATTATTGAACAGGCGGCGATCTTATACAATTCAAAGAAAGCAGGAATTGTAGAGATAGGCGGTGGCGTACCTAAAAACACTGCACAGCAAACAGGACCCATGCTTGACCAAATCTTAGGGATGGGTCATGGAGGACAAAATTATATCATCCAGATTACCGACGCCAGGCCAGATACTGGCGGTCTGTCTGGGGCTACCCTTCAGGAAGGCAAGAGTTGGGGAAAGGTAAAGGATTCTCATGAAGATGTCATCGTTGTTTATACTGATGCTACTATAGCATTTCCAGTTTTGTGCTTGTATGCTTTGAGTACTGAAAATCCAAGAAAACCAAAACGCATCTACAAAAAATTAGGTCAGTACTACAAAGAACTTTCTGAAATTTATTTTAATAAAAAGAAACTATCTCAAAGATAACGCAAAATATTATTTCATACTTGAGAAAGAGACTATTTTTAAAGAATTAAAACAGCGGCTGCAAAAACAGTAGTCCATCTACCTCTAGAATCTCCAACTGCACTCTGGGTGATGTTTCTAGTCTTGTATATCTGTCCAGACACTTTCCATTGTTGCCTTTTCTCATCCCAGTTTTTGTCTACATCAAATGGTATTCCAAGAGACGATGCTAACATTTGTGCTGCAATATCTTCAGCATAATCACCAGCTTCCTTTTCTGTCTCTCCAAAAGAATGATACTCCGATAGGTAACCCCACTTTTTTCTGTCAACTGGCTCTGCCAATCCTACTGATGCTGCCATTAATCGATGTGGCTCGTTTGACTGTTGCCTTGCATAGATTACAAACTGGACGCTACCAGGACGTATCAGCTTCAATCCTTCCTGGCGAGGAATTATTTTTGCTCCTGGGGGAAATATACTTGAGATAAGGACTAGATTTGTATTTGGTATGCCTGCATCCCTCAGGGCATATTCAAAACTTGTCAGTTGATCTTGGTGGACCCCTTTGCCTTTAGTAAGAAATAATTTTTTTGGTACTAAATCAAGCATGGTACATCATTTTCTCCTTCAGTTATTATTTAAAAATTGGTCTTGAATGCGTAGATTACGTTTTGATTTTTGATAGTTGTACCTATGATACAAGAAATTTATACCACTAATCAAATTACTACAGGATGAAAAATAAAGAAAGGCCAGTACGAGACTTGTCAATTAAAAACGAAACCAACCTTCAAGACATATTTAGACAAATGGCAACATCTGGCGGTTTTGAATCAAGAAATCTTTCTGACGGTTTTGAAATACTCTCAACAATGATAAATGACAAGCAATGTCTGAAATTTCTTTCATTTGTAGCAGCAATTACTTCAACTGGTCTTCGAGGAATAATTGCTGATATGTTAAAAAACAAGATGTTCGATGTTGTAATCACTACATGCGGTGCTCTTGATCATGATATCGCAAGATATTTCTCAAATTATCTTGAAGGATCGTTTACTCTTGATGACTCGGAGCTATTAAAGAAAAACATCCACCGATTAGGTAATGTGCTTGTCCCAATGGACAGCTACGGCCCCATAATCGAAGAAAAAATGCAACTATTTTTGGAAGAGGCTTATCAATCTGGCAGGAAGGAAATGTCCACTGCAGACATCACAAGAATGATTGGCGAGAATCTGGGGGAGGGATCCTTCTTGTATTGGGCAGCCAAAAATAACATTCCAGTGATTGTTCCTGGAATAATGGACGGTGGAGTTGGGAGCCAGATTTGGATGTTTACTCAGAAACATCGCGATTTCAAACTAAATGTAGCAGCAGACAGTGATCTTTTGTCTTCACTTATTTTCAAAGCAAAAAAATCAGGGGCTCTCATGTTGGGCGGCGGCATATCCAAGCACCATACCCTATGGTGGAATCAGTATCGAGATGGCCTAGATTACGCCGTCTATATCACCACTGCACAAGAATTTGATGGAAGTTTGAGCGGGGCACTTGTAAGAGAGGCAATATCATGGGGAAAAGTCACACAGAATGCAAAACAAACCACAATACATGCAGAAATAACAACCATCTTACCCTTTCTGTATTCTGCGCTTCTTTCTAGAGTAAATGGCTGAAAGTTTTAGTAAAAAAAAGTTAACAGTAATTCAATAGTAATGGTGTGCTGGTCTCTGCATCTTACCAAGCTTGTCAAAGTGATCATGGGGCTTGTTTCCTCTTGCGTGCGAATGTGTAGTACCATCTCCATGAGTATGTGTGTACATTGCAGGTTGTCTCATGATGACCTCATCTACACGTAAAAGCAATGATGCAGCTTCTGATGCTGTTTTGATTATCTGTTCCTTAACTATGAGAGGCTCGATTATTTTTTGTGAGTACATTTCCTTTACCTTTCTTTCAATTGTATCTACACCATACCATGAGTGAACTTTGCCATTGTTATGCTCAGCATTTTTGTTTCTTATTTGTACAAGCGTATCAATTACATTCATTCCGGAATTTCTTGCTATTGTTAATGGAATTTCCTCAAGAGCTTCAGCAAAACTTGTAATTGTTACCTGTTGTTTATCTTCTAAAGACAATGATCTTTTTCTTAGCTCATTTGCAATAATTGCTTCAGTTGAACCTCCACCCGCTACTATTGAGGAGTTGATGAAAAGGTCTTTTAGAACTGCCAGAGCATCAAGTACCGTACGATGGTATTCATCTAGTAATCGCTTGGAATTTGCTCGCAATAGGATGGTCACCGATTTTGGGTTTTTGCATTCCTCTACAAACACCATCTTATCATCTCCCACAAATTTTTCATAAACCTTACCTGCAAAACCCAGATGTTCTTTGGTGATGTTGTCAAATTCGTTTGTTATAATTCCGCCTGTGGCTTTCTCTAACCAGTGAAGGTCATTTTCCTTCACTCTACGAACTGATATTATATTTGACCTTGCAAGGTAATGTTGAGCTAAAAGGCTGATTCCTTTTTGGGATATCACTACATTTGCTCCTGAATTAATTATCTTCTGAGTTTTTTCCTTTACGTCTTTATTCTCTCTTGTAATGTATTCTTGCATCTCTTCTGGTGAATTGATTGTGATTTCTGCATCAGCCTTTGTTCTTTTATTGTCAAGTTCTTCGTTAATTAAGAGAATTTTCGCATTTTCAATTCTTCTAGGCATTGCAGAATTATCAATTGTCTTGTCAATTACCACGCCTTTTACTAGTTGAATATCAGATGTATTACCTGGTTTTTCCTCTATCTTTACATCATCTGTTTCGACTTTTCTTTCTACAAAATCTGCAATTGTATAGAAGGCCTCTGTAACTAACTCTGCTATTGACTTGCTCTCACATAGTATGGAAATAGCCTTTGAACTCAGGCATGTTTCAGCCAGTTTGACCATTACTTCTTTATTCTTATAGCTTGATGGTTTTGCCATTGATTTTAGAATGTCTAATGACATTTCGGCGGCCTTCTTGTATCCTGTTTCAATTGTTGAAGGAGAGATACCTAAATCCAGCATTTTTTCTGCTTTTTCAAGAAGAGAGCCTGCTAAAACAACTACCGATATAGTTCCGTCTCCGACCTCATTGTCAACAGAGTTTGAAGCGTCTATCATAATCTTGGCTGCTGGATGTTCAACGTCAAGTTTTCGCAAGATGGTGGAGCCGTTCTTGCTCAAAGTTACCTCGCCTAGAAGATCAATGTACATTTTTTCAAATCCGTGGGGTCCAAATGAAGTTTTGATAAGATCAGCAATTAATTTTCCAGCAAGCAAGTTGTATCTACGAGTTTCCTCACCTGAGGAAAATTCAGTTCCCTCACCAAGTAAATTGCCGTTAGAATCCATGTAAATATAATATAATTAGTAATTATAAAACTTCTGATCGTATAATTTACAAGAATTTTTAGATAGGGAACTTATGTTAGATTAGATTCATGGGTGATTTTGAATCATGGTTTCAACTTTGGCATTATCTTTTAGAATACCAGCTATTAATTCTGTAAGGGAAATAATATCAGAAACTGAATTTGATAGCATCCTGACAATCATTCCAGCATTATGAGGTAGAGATGAGCAACCTGCTAACAGGGATGAATTTTTTGTTACCTGCGCTATCTCTTCTGCAATCTTATCCGCTGCAATTGAGCTTCCAATAATGTAAACTGTTGAAAATACTCCCTTTCCATCAAACACTGATTCAAGATTTGGTTTGCCTCTTCGATCTAGATTCATTACATCTGTAAACAATAGTTGGCCGTTTCTATGAGCAGACGTACGGAAAAAACAGAGATCAAAATCATACTTTTCTCCAGAGGCTATACGACCAGCTGATATAATTTCTGAATAAATCAATACAGCATTTTCGTCAACCTCAAGACTTACCTCTTGATAAAATCTTGATGCCTTAAATGGGATTATCTGGTGCGGGATGAATTCGAGATAACTTCCCTTTTGACAATGTATGCTGATGTATTGAGAAGCATGACCCTCCTCCATCTTGTAAATTTTAGTGGCAGATTGATTCGTGATTCTTGCAGTGGAATTTTCTCCCATCACGATATTGATTTTCTGTTCATCGCCCTGTAGAATGCCTCCGGAAGATGACATCATGTAAACGTGTGCAAAATGAGGATTGTCCGAGTCTGGGTATATGGCTTTTTGAATCAAAAATGGCGCCTTTGACATCAATGATTTGATATACGTCTTTGAGTTTTCATCTGATTGCAACTCTATCTTTATTGTACCGGTCTGGCCCGGCATCTTGACTTTGTTGTTTGTGAAATTTTTGAAAATGTCTGGAATGTGAGAACTCATACAATTCTATCCTTTTTTACAATGGGTTCTTTGTCAAAGAGGATGGATCTGATTATGTTTTCAGCAACTAGGTTTATGCCCTCACCAGTTTGGCAGTTGACAAATACAAAGGGTTTTTCTTTTCTGATTTTTTTTGCATCCCTTTCCATAACAGCAAGATCTGCACCAACATGTGGCGCCAAATCAATCTTGTTGATTACAAGCAGATCACTGCTTTCTATTCCCAATCCTCCTTTTCTGGGATATTTGTCGCCGCCTGCTACATCTATTATGTAAATGAAATAATCTGCAAGGGAGGGGCTAAAGGTGGTCATAACGTTATCGCCACCACTTTCGATAATTATCAAGTCTAGAGTAGGGTCCTTCTTTTCTATTTCATCAATGACTGCAAGATTAATTGTGGGATCTTCACGTATGGCAGTATGTGGGCAGCCACCAGTGGCTATACCTATAATCATGTTTTCGGGCATGACTTTAAGCTCTGTAGCTAATACTCGTTGCATGCGCTCGGCGTCCTCCTTTGATATGACATCATTTGATATTATACAACATCTGTAACCTTTTTCTATCAAGACTGGGACTACTCTTTCGATCAAACGGCTCTTGCCGGAGCCTACTGGCCCTCCTATTCCGACCTTTGGAATTTTTTTATTCTTTGACAACATAATCGACCAAATCTATGTGATGAACATCTTGGAATTATCGTATTCGTGCATCATTTGAAAAATATCTGTCAATGGTGTCAATTGCCATAGGTTATCCAGTGGTTGTTTCTTGATATTTTTTGAAATGTCATTAATCTTGATGGAAAGTGATGAAAGAGTTTTTTGACCAGCAATGTGCTCAATTACTCCTAATCGAATAGCCGCTCCCACAATACTCTGGCTAAATGAATATAGCATTATTCTGATGCCGCTTTCAGGTGGAATTCCAAAAATGCTAGTGATTATACCCAAACAGGCAGGATATGTCCCTGGAGTATGGTTTGACGATATTAATTTTTGAAACTGTTTTGCGATTTTGTTATCATCTTTGTCAAGTGCCATTTGAATTGCACAATTCAATATTTGGGAGCCAGATCTAACAGAAGAGTTTCTTGCTTCTTTAATCAGTCTCATCGAGTAGAACCTCTTGTCTGCTTGAACCAGTTCTTCAACATTCTTGTTTCTTACAGCATCAAAAGCCGCCAGGAAAATCATGCAATCACAAGGCACTATCTGAAATTCGATCTGCTGTTCAATGAAATTTAAAACGTCTTTATCGTTTTTTACCACCTGACGCTTCACTAAGGACTCTAGACCGTTTGACAGACTGAACATACCGGATGGAAAGAAAGAGTCAGAAAACTGCATTAAAAAAAACTCGTGATCAGTGTTCATGTACATACATCCCATCTTGAGGTTGAAAAATCTGTTCCCCTACCTCAAATTCGAGGTCACTTGCGACGCCTGACAATAATTTTTTGAAAACATCTACTTCGGAATCGGAGTGTATTGGAAATGAAAAAACGTTGTCACTTATTGCTATTGGTTTGTGCCTATTTCCTACTATGTGACCAATAGTAAGCAGACCAGTAGCATTATCCTTCAAATTCTTTATTTTTATTGAGAACACTTTTTCAGGTAGTTGCTCAATTACAATGAATTTTTCTTGGTCTGATAATACAACATCACCATGATATAGTCTAGAATCAAGAACAAGACCAATATCAGTTCCAACATCAGTCTTTTTCCTAATCCTTCCTCTTTCCAGTTCAAGGCGTGAGATCTTGATCTTTTCACATCTTTTTTCTGACTCCATTTGTTTGAATTTTTCCATCAAGTCCTTGTTTTGAAAAATATTTCCGATTATTGATGTGATTGTTAGCATGATAATCTAGCTCAATCTTTGAAATTATATTTTTTGATCAAATTCATAGTAATTTATTATAAATAATAAATACAAGAAGTCAGGATAGATAGAGATATGATGCTTACTCCAAGAGAAATAGATAAACTCTATATTTTTATGACTGCAGAGGTTGCACGACGAAGAAAAGCAAGAGGATTGAAGCTTAACTATGTAGAAGCTTTGGCACTAATTTCTGATCATATAGTGGAAGGAGCAAGAGACGGCAGGTCTGTATCGGAGCTAATGAGTTCAGGCAGGAGAGTTTTAACAAGAGATGATGTTCTGCCAGGCGTGCCTGAGTTAATCAAAACCGTACAGACAGAGGCAACATTTGAAGATGGGACAAAACTCGTCACTGTACACGATCCTATCGTATAGATATGATCCCAGGAGAGTATTTCATAAATGATGTTCCAATTATTGCAAATAAAGGAAGAAAGACTATCAAGATTACAGTGAGTAATTCTGGAGATAGGCCGGTACAGGTAGGTTCTCATACTCATTTTTTTGAAACAAACAAAGCTCTTCTATTTCCTAGGGCGGAAGCCTATGGATTTCACCTGAACATTCCGTCAGGAACATCAGTGAGGTTTGAACCCGGCGATACAAAGGAAGTAGAACTTACTGAATATAGCGGACAAAAAATTGTCTATGGATTCAACGGTCTTGTAAACGGCAAGCTTTCTACTAGAAAAGAAATTGCGATCAAAAAAGCACGAAAGCTGGGATTCAAGGACAGTGATCAGAGATGACACTAATAATTCCAAGAAAGCAGTATGTTGATCTTTATGGGCCGACAAAAGGAGACAAGATCAGGCTTGCCGATACGGATCTCATAATTGAGATTGAAAAGGATTTTCAGGTTTATGGAGATGAGATAGTTTTTGGCGGGGGTAAAAGTGCCAGAGATGGAATGGGGCAGGCAAGTGGGGTTACCAGCAAAGACTCTCTTGATGTAGTTATAACGAATGCAATTATCATCGATCCCATTCTTGGTATCATCAAGGCAGACATTGGCATCAAAGATGGCGTGGTGGCTGGAATAGGAAAAGCAGGAAATCCAAACATTATGGATGACATAGATATGGTGATATCTGCATGCACCGAGGTAATTGCTGGCGAGCATACCATCTGCACTCCCGGAATGATTGATACTCATATTCATTTTATTTCGCCCCAACAGGCAATTGAGGCCATATGCAGCGGTACGACAACGATGATCGGCGGGGGAACAGGACCTGCGGATGGTACCAAGGCAACAACTTGTACTCCTGGTCCATGGAATATTCATCGGATGCTTGAGGCGTTGGACGAATTTCCCATAAATTTCGGCTTGCTTGGGAAAGGAAACGATTCCAGAGAAGCTACGCTAATGGAACAAATTGCAGCAGGAGCTTGCGGATTGAAATTGCATGAAGATTGGGGTTCTACTCCAGCCACGATTGATGCTGCGTTGTGTGTTGCTGACAGAACAGACACGCAAGTTGCTATCCATACTGATACATTAAATGAATGCGGTTTTGTTGATGATACAATAGAAGCAATAAACGGAAGAACAATTCATACATATCACACTGAAGGAGCCGGTGGCGGCCATGCACCTGACATTATGAAAATAGCAGGAGAGAAAAACATCCTTCCCTCTTCTACTAATCCGACCAGACCTTTTACTGTTAACACATTAGAAGAACATCTAGATATGATGATGGTCTGTCACCACCTAAATCCATCCGTAAGAGAGGATGTGGCGTTTGCAGAATCTAGAATTAGAGGAGAAACAATTGCTGCAGAAGACGTACTGCACGACATTGGTGCCCTAAGCATGTATTCTTCTGACAGCCAAGCAATGGGAAGAGTGGGTGAAGTAAGTATTAGATTATGGCAGACTGCCGACAAGATGAAAAAATTATTTGGTCGTCTTGCAGAGGAAACTGGAGATAATGACAATGTACGTGTCAAAAGATACATTGCAAAGCTTACTATCAATCCAGCAATAACACACGGTATTTCCGGCTATGTTGGTTCCTTAGAGAAAGGCAAGATGGCAGATATTGTAGTGTGGACTCCTGAATTCTTTGGTGTTAAACCTAAACTTGTGATAAAAGGTGGATTCATAGCATACTCTTTGATGGGAGATCCAAATGCATCAATTCCTACCCCCGAGCCAGTATACTACCGTCCAATGTTTGGCGCATTTGGAAAAGCAGTTCATTCCACTTCGGTAACTTTCACCTCAAAATTGGCAATACGAAATGGTTTGGCAAAAAAATTGGGCCTGAAAAAGAAACTACTTCCAGTGAGGAATTGCAGAAAGATAAGCAAGAAAGATATGGTTTACAATAACTTACTGCCGAAAATTGAGATAGATCCTGAGACCTACAAGGTTTTGATAGATGGAAAGTTAGCTACAACTGAAGCGTCGAAAAAACTTCCGATGGCAAGACTGTATCATTTGTTCTAGTTCGACAATCGAAAATCAATATATTTTTATATTTACTAAGTATAAATAAAATATGTCACCAGTCAAAACACGTGACGAAGTAGAAAAAGCTTCAAAGAAAGCAGTAGAGGCGCTTTATGGCAGTGAAATACAAGATTTCAAGATAAGAGAACTCTTCCCATTGCCAGAAAAAGGTCCACAAGACTCTTGGGATGTACAAACGACTTTTCTGCTAAACAAGTTGAAGCACACAGTAGATTTGGTTATTCAAATGAAAGACGGTCATGTAACCAATGCAAGACTGATTGATACAATGGTTCCTTTGTAGATCCATTGTAAACACATTTTTCGTTTTTTTAGATACTTATTCTTGGTTGTGCAGAAAGTAGAAAATTTATTTAAATACTAATTAAAGATTTTTAACGTAATTCTCCAATCGGTCTTCATGCCTAGTCAGGGGTATGCAACAATAGGACTCAAACCAGCAATCATCTCAAAATTGCAAGATAAGACTGATGAATACTATCCAGGAATGTTCCTACCCAGTGCGTTGATAATCATGATGAATGAAATAAAACGAGAATACTACACGGTAGGAATGCACAACATCAAGATAGACTTTTCTGGAAGATACACATCTTTAACCGTCAGATCCGATGTTAAAGAATGGTTTGAGGAGAATTATAAGACATTGAAGGAAAAATATGAGAAGAAATACAGGGCAAACAATTTTACGAAATTTGCAAGTATTTTCATGCTCAACATGTTCGAATCCAAAGCTGAGGCTAGTAACAATGTAATTAATCTGAAGGAATCAGATTTTGCCTGGCTCAAGTCAGAGTATGATCAAAGGAAGAAAGAATATGAAACGAAATTTGGCGTAAAAACCTTTGAACATTTTGCGGACGTATTCCTTAAAGATTTGCTTGATAGAGTTAATTCTGCAAAAAGGGTTCTTACATTATAGTGATGGGTTTGCACTATGGTGCAAGTACGAAACTAATTTGACAAAGACGCAAGATTTAGCGAATTTTGCTTTCCCAATCCTGCTTTCAACAGTATCCTGAAAGCTAAAGAAACGTCTGATTTTGTTATGTTTTGTACGTTTTCTAGACCTGCCTCGTGCTTTAGGTCATTTATGAAATCAAATATTTCATCTACGGTGACAGGCTCGCCATCAAGCCCTAGTTCTCCATTCACAGCATTGTATGTTGCTATATAATAACTCAGGACAGAGGTTTTGCATAGAAATTCTTCTGTTTTTGTGTCAAACCCCATACTCGTTCTCTCCATAGTTTTAGGTAGATCCTTCAAAAATGATTTAAAGATTAGGGTAAAAAATGTAAACTACTGATTTACAGCGGAAAATTGATACGTAATCTACATTTTAGATAGAACTTGTTGTAAAAATTGCACTTTCATTGCAAAAACAGGTATGAAAGAAAAGAAATTAATAAATAGATTTACTAATTAAGAAATATTTATGAAGATTAAGAACATCCCCCTTAAGCTCATAGATATTGCAGATGAAAATGTTAGAAAGGATCATCCCTTTGGTGAAGATTCAAGAGATGATCTTATCAAAGATCATCTGTCAAAGTTTGACTTGCTGCAACCTGTAGTTGTTAGGTTTGACAATGCAAGTAAGAGATACAAACTTTTGATTGGACGCAGAAGATTTCTTTCACTAAGTGCAAAAGGTTCAAGAGAGATTCCAGCAGTAGTAACAGAACTCGAAGGGGCAGAAGCAGAGGCGGCATCATTATTTGAAAATCTGATTCGAAAGGACCTTTCACCACTTGAGAAAGCAAAAATGGTAAAAAAATTGGTAGACTCTACCGAGTCTGGCATTACTGGTGTATCAAAAAAATATGGACTTTCTAAAAGCACGGTTAGTGAATGGCTTAGTATCTTAACACTAGCCGAACCTTTGCAACGAGCAATTGAGGGTGGAGAGATTACCATGTATGAAGCAATACAGATAGCAAGAAAACCAAAAGCAATCCAAGAAAAGTTGGTAAATGCAGTATCTGATGGAAAACTTCAAGAAGTAATGATAAAGACTGGAGTAAAACGGGGAGCTCCAAAAGGATTGTTAACAGTACGTCTTGTCTTCAACCCAAAGAAGAAATTTGACAAAAAATTATGGGATCATCTAAATGAAAAAGCCTCCCAAAATGGGTTAGAGGTAACAGACTACGTCAAAAATCTTCTGGTAAGACATCTCAATTAGTTCGACAACCGAACGGAATTATCACAAACTACCTAATTGCCAACACTGGGCAGTGCGCGTAAGATACAACGGCGTGAGCAACTCCTCCCAAGACAAATTTTTCCATTCCTACCATACCC
Organism: Nitrososphaerota archaeon; assembly: GCA_021323705.1. Lineage (GTDB taxonomy): Archaea > Thermoproteota > Nitrososphaeria > Nitrososphaerales > Nitrosopumilaceae > Nitrosotalea. The sequence continues at coordinate 10,104 of JAJPKL010000020.1, read as the reverse complement.
TTGGATCCTATCACAATTAGATCCACTTTTTGTTTTTTGGCGTAGTCTATTATCGCCTTTTTCACCGGCGAGCCTATTATGACCTCTGAGTTGACTGTCACTCCTTCCTTTTCGCCAAGTTCTACTACTTTGCCAAGCAATTTTTCGGCTTCATTCTTTAATGCATCTTGGTAAGCCTTCAGTTTGCCCCCTCGATAATATCCTAGGACGTCCCTCGTTGCACCAAGTGACGAACTACCAATTACATGAAGTGCGGTCACCTCCGCTCCTAGGGATTTGGCCAAAGTGATTGCATATGCAGTGGCTTTGTCTTTGTATCCTGACTTGTCAATTGCAAGAAGAATTTTTTTTACTTTGACTTGGTTCTTTTCTGACATTTTTTATTTCTCCATTTTCTGGCAATTCATTCTAGTCATTACGTTATATTGCCCCACGGTTGTTACCGCCACTTTTGTCGACTATTCTCATGTCTATTGGATTGACCCAGTCTTTTACGTCAGCTCCACTAACGACATCCATGTCATTTGGAATCAGATATACCACATCGTGTCGTGGTGGTGTTTTCCTTTGTGTTGCAAGACTTGTGAATATGAACACAGGCAGAGATACTAGTGGCGGAATGATTGTATCAAGACCTGCGTAAGCTGCATAGGCACTGCCAGGAGGTGCATTTGTTATGAGGAAGAATAAGATCAGTCTCAGTCCAGTACCAACTGCTATGGATGCAACTGCTCCTGATGCAGTAGACTTTTTCCAGTAGGTTCCAAAAACCAACGGTACCAGACATCCTGCTAATACGATGTCAAATGCCAAAATGAGATAGATTCCAGGTCTTGGGATAAGATCGCCTAAAGCAAATGCAGTAAAGAACATGGGGATTACAAGAAGTCTTGTAGCAAGTAGTAGTTGTCTGTCATTGAGCTTCTGTTTCTTCATAACTCTGAGTATATTGCGCTGCAAAAAGTTTCTCGAAAGTACACTGGCTATAGCCAAGGTTCCGCCGTTTGCAGTTGACATACCACAACTTATCGTACTTACCAACATCAGAATGCCTATTACCATGGGTGCGTGCTTTATTGCCACAATTGGAAAGAGAGTGTACGGATCACTAAGATTTGGCTCTAGGCTCAGTCCAATTATTCCTACCATTGTAGTCGGTATCAAAAACAATAATGTCAGACCTGCTCCAAAGTAGCAACTTTTTTGAGCTGTCCTTCCACCATCTGCGGCAAATACCCTTTCCATGAAATCAAGTGCAACTATATCTCCAACTCCCAACGATATTATTCCAGCCCAGTTAGGCAATGCCCCATTGTTGATATCGTACAAACCAGACATATCCATGAAATTGGCTGGAGCGTTTGCGACTATGGTTTCCAAGCCTCCCGGAATCGGTGACCAGGGGCCAATGAAGTATATGAAACCGGCCCAAAATCCTACAATTGCAAGATAGATATGAAAAATATCGGTATAAGCACAGGAGAACAGGCCTCCAAAGTAGGTATACAGTAAGACTACCGCGGTGGAAATTAGCATGGCATAGATCAAAGGTATTCCAAGCAACACAGACAAGATATAACCACTGGCACCCAGGTTACCTGCCACAAGTACGATGAAACTTATGGCCATTAGTGTTCCAGACATTACTTCAGTTGTGTTACCATATCGTCTGTAGTAGAAATCTGCCAGTGTTATCATTGACATTCTGTTAAATCGTTTTCCAAAGAAGGCACCTGTCAGAACTAGGCAGACTGCCAAGCCAAGGGGTATAGTTGCTCCCGCCCAGAATCCCAAGCCATAGGTCAAAGAGACATTTCCAAGCGATGCATTTCCATCTACAGCTTCAGACACTAACATTGTACCAATGAAAAACAATGGCAAGCTTTTGCCAGCTACAATGTAGCGCTTGCTACTTCTTTTGACAAATTTTACTGCGAGAACTCCAATGGCAGCAGTTGCAGCTACAAACGCTAGAACTACTATCGGATACGCGATTGGAATATCTCCCATTCCATATGATTAGTAATTATATATTATTAAATATGTCGGCGATGAGCCAATTTTCGACAGTCGAACAATAAAATTTCATACATTGCTTTTATCGCAAAATCATTTTCATTTAGATCTCAGATTTGCAATCTTTCAAAACAAAAAAATTCAAACTCTATGTTCGCGTGCCATGTGCAACATGAAAGATGATTCGTTTTCATAAGATTCATCACAGGTTATACACAGATAGGTAGTTTTTTTGTCATGACTATCTTGTGCATGCTTGACCAACTCATCTCTATATTTAAATCGCATACCACATGCACCACATCCATAACTTTTACCAAACAAGTGTGCATTTTTGGTTTTATTTTTATTTAAAAATTTCTTGGCAACCAAAAAGGAAACAATGCCAAACTTATGATTTCATTTTTTTGAGTTTGGTATATAGCATAGGATCTAATTTTTTTGCAGTGTCAAAGCTCTTTTGACCTTCAGTTTCGTTTCCTAGAAGGGCCAAGGCACGACCTCTGTTGTACCAAGCTTTTGCATATTTTCCATTTAACTCGATAGCCTTGTCAAAGCATTCAATTGATTCCTCGAATTTGCTTAATTTTATCAGTGTCAATCCTTTGTTGTGCCATGTTATTGCGTTAGAAGAATCTATCATTAATGCCCGGGAAAATGATTCAATTGCTTCATCTTTCCTACCTAACTTGTCTAGCATGAGCCCACGGTCTCCCCACGCAAAATCATTTTTGGAGTTCATCTCAATGGCTTTCTCAAAATATTTCAAAGCTTGTTCATAATTGCTCTTATTTGCCATATCTTCGCCCATTCTTACAAGATCTTCGGATGCCTCTTTTTTTGAAGAAACTTTCTTGTATTCTATAGTGGGCTGCTGTGGTTTGTTCTTTTTGAACCAGTGAAATATCATCCTGATACTCAGGTTTTCCTAGTTTAAATTAGTATTTGTGCAAGAGAATATGATGTGAGAGGTTAAGAATTGGGGGATTCTTCTGATTTGTGCAATTGGTCTTCTTTCTTATCGCCTTTTATTCCAACTGTACCAAGGAATAGGAAGAATCCTGCTGCAACTAATATTGCAGTAAACATTCCGTAAATGCCGGTAAGGTCGGTCATTCCAGTATTATTAATTCTAATATATTTAAAATTTTAGCTTGCATTTTTTGGAGCTATTCTGATTGAAAGTCGGTACTGATTTTTTCATGTTATGAATATTTTTTCTACGATTTAACACGTAGATTACGGAAGGTATTTCGCAATTTATGAATCAAGTACAAAAAAGTTCGACTGTAGAACTAATTGAAAAACGTAGATTACTTAGACAAATTTAAGTATATACTAACCTATTATTAATGCGATAAATATGGGAATGGAATTCTATGGAGATTCATACAAGGGCAATGACGAACCAATTTTTGTGGGCATCCCTACGTTCTTGAAATTGCCTTGGATAAAAAGTAAGGCAGAGTTGGAAAAGGTGCGACCCAATGTAGCAATAATTGGAGAGCCTTTCGACTTTGGAACTACTATCAGGCCTGGTGCCAGATACGGACCACGAGCCATTAGAGCAGCTTCAACAGTACCATCACCGCCATATGAGCACTTTAACATTGAGACAGGAGTCGATCCGTTTGGAGTATTCAAAACAGTAGATTATGGCGATGTCAACATTTCACCAGGTGATGTAGTAGAATCTCACAGAAGGATGACCGATAAGGTCAAGGAAGTCCTAGACATAGATGGCATTCCAGTAATGCTTGGTGGCGATCATTCTATTACTTTTGCAAATGTGAGAGCCTTTGCAAAGAAATACAAGAACATAGGAATGATCCATATTGATACTCACGCTGACTGTGCTCCACAGGGTCTGTGTGGTTTCAAATATGATCATGGAGCTCACATAAGAAGAATTATGGAGCTTGGTTGTTTGAAGGGTAAAAACTACACCTTGATTGGGCCTCGCGGATATTGGCCTGGGCCAGATCTTTACAAATGGATGGCAGACCAAGACTTTCAGTGGTTTACCATGCTTGATGTTGAAGAATTAGGCATAGACCAAATTGCAAAAGAGGCTGCAGATAGAGCTAATGACAACGTAGACGCGGTTTACATCAGTTGGGATATTGACACATTTGATCCCGCCTATGCACCAGGAACCGGAGAACCAGAACCCAACGGCTTGACCTCCAGGGAGGGAATGAGGTTGATGAGACTACTTTCAACCTCATTCGACCCTGACAAATTTGCCTTTGACCTAGTAGAAGTGGCTCCAAACTATGATGTAAGCGATGGTAATTCCTATAACGGTGGAATTACTTCAGGTCTTGCAAATCGCTTGATTGTAGAGCTTTTGGCAGGACTATCCCTTACAAAGAAAGGACTCCAAAATGGAAGTCCAGTACGACCAAAGCTATATCGTGGCAAAGGTCACACCTATGACTTTGGTAATGGGCCAAAGGCAAAGATTCCAAAAAGAAATTGATTACCATCCGGGCCTTGGTAAAGGGAGAGCCAGACACACATCCCTTCTCCAAGGTTTTCAATTTTTTAGATGAAGACGAACCAATTTTTTACAACATGATAGAAATTGTAAAAGACAAGCTTTCTAGAAATCTTAAATTAAATGTTCATGAAACATTGCTGATCTATTGTGCTTATCTTGTAAGCGAGATCCGGGAACACAAATCAGATTTGGATATAACAAACAACTCTACAAAGATCCTAAGCCAAGAGGATGTCTTAATCGGAGTCCCTGAAACTTTAAGAGACATTACGTTCAATATTACAGTGGATAATTTTCCAAAAAGGACAATCCATTTCATCAAGCCAATTCCAACTGTGAATTACGTCATGGGAGAACATGGAGCAATTGGGGTGACCAATTGTGAAACAGTCTAGCAGTAAATTCTTTGAAAAACTTTGGACTAGATTAGCAATCATAATTATTTCAGGATTGGAAGGAAAAGCATATTTCTTCAGACTGGACAATGACAAAAATTAATTGAAATGAAAGAGATAATCTGTCTTAACTGCAACAAATCATTTGGCCTTTACAATGAAAAATATTATAGTAGAAAATCACTTGAAAAAATTGCAAATCAATATTGTGCCTTGCACAAGTTTTACGGACATGAAATAATCATAAGAAATCCTCAGATGTAAGTATGCAAAGAGTTAAGACAGGTACAAAAATTCTTTTTGATTTATCCTATGCTTTTAAAATCGGAGACGGTTTAATGTCATATTTCATTAGATTTTTTTGTTCAAGATAGGTATGTAGATTATTAACTGCCCTGTGAACATCCTCCTCATTTCTTGCTCCAGCACACACAAGCTTTCCACTTACAAAGATCAAGGTTACGGTTTTGGGCTCGATCATCCTGTGTATTATTCCTGGAAACTGTTCTGGCTCATACATACTTCTAGGAAGGCTTCTTGCTGCAAGAGGCAAATGAACTCCACCACCAAGATCTACGGAGGCTACAATATTTTGAATTTTAATTGTGGGCTCATTTGTTATCTTTATCTTGGCTTTTCTAAGTGAATGTACTACAGTTTGTATAGCACCGATTGCACTTTTTTCCGATTTTGAACCAGTACATACAAACTTGCCTGAACTGAAAATCAAGGTGGCCGTTTTTGGAGATTTTAATCGAAAGACTAACCCAGGGAACTGTTCTGGGTGATATTCTGCTTCTGGAAATTTTCTTGTGATTTCGTTAAGATCGATTTTTTGATCAACTGATGCAGATGCAACTACGTTTACAATGTCGACTATCGGTTTTGTTTGAGGCATCCACCAAGATGAGATTTGGTTGCATATATACCAGATTATAAAATTTGTAGTTTACTGATTATGTGTTGATTTTAAAAAATTTATCTTCTGTTTTGCTTTATTTCAAATGTAAAATATTTTGTAGATTACGAATTTGCAATAGAACCTAAATTTTACAGTGCCTTTAGTTTTTCTTCAGCTACTTTGAGTGCATCTGGGTTTGTCTTGTATCCCATCATGTCAAGAGTTGAGTGAATTGCAGAAATGGTTCTCATCACATGATACTTGTCGACTTCTCCCATACAGCCAACTCTGAACACCTTTCCTTTCAGCTCGCCAAATCCACCTGCTACTAGAACTCGGAATTTTTCTGACAATGTTCCTCTAAAGGTTTTGTCATCAAGTCCCTGCAGGTAGTTTAGTGCAATAACAACCGTAGAGCGTGCATCCTCTTTTGCAAATGGTGTGAGACCAAGTGCACTAAGACCACTGTAAAATGCATCAGAGCAAATTCTGTGTCTGCGCACTCTCTTGTCCATTCCCTCTTCTAGTATCATGTCAAGCGCTTCTTTGTATGCATAAAGCAGTGGTATTGCAGGAGTAAATGGAGTCTCTTTGTTTTCGTCATAATACTTGAAGTACCTTGCCATGTTAAAGTAAAATGTTGGAGGCTGGTTTGCAATCATGTGTTTTTTTGCCTTTGGACTTACTGCGATGGGGGAGATGCCGGGTGGAGCCGCAAGAGCCTTTTGTGCTCCTGTGACACATACATCTATTCCCCACTTGTCCATGTGGAGCTCTTCTCCACCAACTATTGATACGCCGTCTACTACAAAGAATGAATCGTTTCTTGCAGTAAGGCTTGAAATTTTGTCTAGATATCTTACCATTGTTCCAGTCGAGGTTTCATTCCATACTACATAAAACGCCTTGACATCCTTGTTGTTGTCAAATGCCTCTTTTACTTGCTCAAAACTTGCGTTCTGGCCAAATGGAGTCTGCAGTTTGATTACGCTTGCTCCTGCCCATTCTAGCATTGTTGCAAGTCTGCTGCTAAACTCTCCATTTACTGGTATGATTACTTTATCGCCTTTTTTTATCATGTTTACAACCGAGGTCTCTACTGCACCAGTACCTGAGGCACTGAGTGCAACGACATCTCCAGTTGTATCAAAAACTTTCTGAGTCTTTTCAACAACATCTGAGTATAATTTTACAAAATCTTTGCTCCTGTGATTTATCATGTGAGTAAACATTGCGCGCGTTACTCTTTCCGGAACGTTTGTAGGTCCCGGCAACATTACCAAGTATTCCAAATAAATTCTCCATTCCCTAAAATTATAGACCATTATTTATAATTACAGAATATTGCAAAGTCTTTGTTTTGCGCCTATGCTCAGCAAAACATTCTTGGTTCCTTGCGGAACAAGACTTGACCAGTCTTTTCCTGCAGCGATCATTTCTCGTATATTGGTACCAGAAACCATTTCCCTTTGCAATAATGGAACAGGGATTACCTTTATTCCTCGCTTTTGGTAAAGGGAGATGGTAAAGTCGTCGTTTGAAAATACGACATCATACTTTGGCACTATCGAGTCAAGGTGATATGTCCACCTCTCGTGGTCTCCTATATCTGGTACATAGTAGATTTCAACTCTGCCCCTAGTCTCAGGATCAAGGGAGAAGAGGATCATCTGCTTTCTCTCATCTGCGGTGAACGGGTTTCTTTTTTCATGACTTTTGTTTGAACTGCCAATTCCTATCCAAAGTTTTTCAACATTGGACAAGGCAAACTTGACTGCCGACAGATGTCCAATATGAAACGGTTGGAACCTACCGATTAAAAGTCCGTTCATTGTAAACCTCTTATCCGTTTATTTAAAAAACTATTTGCTAATTAGATGGTTCGTTTAGCTTAGATTGTAGAAAATACAGAGAGTTAGATTATAGGCAACAAGTCTGTTCCAGTGAAAAATTCTATTGATTGACCAGAAGCATCCTGTACCTTTCCACTAAAGTTAGTAAATGAATGCTTTTCATCAGAACAGCTGGGATAGGTTCCCCAAGAATACTCACCTGAGCCCTTGATTACTGTTCCATCACTTCCAACCATGTTTATCTCGCCATCTTGTTGATAGGTAATACTTGAAGAACAGTCATTGTTTACTATTTCTTTGGTTGTTTTATCAGTAGGTGTGAATTCCAAGCTGTAAATTGTAGATCCTATTATAATAGTTCCACTTTGTTGCAAAAGCTCCATTGTGTCATCTGAATCAATTGTCGCTTCACCATTGAGATTAGTCGAAACTTTTGGGCAACATCCATCATTTGTAAATGCAAACCCATCCATGCTTGTATAGATGGGTTGTTTTGCTGTATCATCTACGACAGCATAACTTATCGCATTCAGATACAATGAAATAAAAATTACAAAGATTCCTGACGCAATGAATATTTTTCTTGTCATTAGGTTTCAGTAATAAACAACCTATTTTTCCTTGTAGAACATAGATTTCATAAAACAAGAGTTCTATGAAAAAAATTTGAAAATGCATATTTTATGGTTGTATTGCAGACGCTATATTATTCTGCAAGTGAGATGCTATTGGATAGAGGTGGGTTATTTCTTGCCTGAGAGAAACACCTTAAATGAAATCTCTCCATTGTTCTTTTTCCACACTTTACACAGATTTGCTGTATTGGTTTTTTGCATTCAAAGCATTGAGAATATCCGATCAACTCTTCACCGCAGGTTCTGCAAATCTTATCTGGCAACGCTTTATCACTGTAGTATAGAAACATGCAATGAAACTTTAATCAAGCGCAAATAGTTACCATAAACTCTATACTTACATGAAATCAGCTTTAGAGTCTATAATTAACATTAGTTAATTGAACAAAAAAGAAAAAAGGGTGTTTGCTTATGCTCCGCCAGTATAGTTGAACAGCTGATGTCCCTTGAATTTGAACATGGCCAAGCCGTTCATATCATTTTGTACCACGTTGTCTGGAAGTTTGACATACCACAGGTTGTTGGTATATTGCTGACCGTCATGTATCATCCACCAGATTAGGTGAACCAAGACTCCAGCCTTGTCCGGAGTCATAGATTTCAGTTTGCTAAGGTCAGAGTACACAACAATGTATGTAAATGAAGCAATGGGATACGAATTGGGCCCCGGTTCATTTACTATGGAAACATTGTGCCAGTCTCCGTTTGATGCTGGTAAGCTTCCTGCTTGTTTTGCAGCGTTGTATGTTGTGTCCAATGTAGGTAGGACAAAGTTGTCCCCATCAGCATTTTGAACTGCTGCATATGTCATCTTATTTTGCATTGCATATGCTAGTTCGACATATCCAATTGAATAGGGAGTAAGCTGTACATAGTGTGCCACACCTGCATTATTTGGTGCACCTATACCTGCCCTCCACGGCACTGTCTTTCCAAATCCAATATCTTTTTTCCACTGCACACTTACTGTGGATAGATATTGTGTGAAGGCAAATGTTGTTCCAGAGCCATCAGAGCGGTGAACCACTGTAATCCTTGCATGTGGAAGATAAACTCCTGGATTGTTACTAGTTATAGCTGGATTATCCCAGTAAATTATCTTGCCCTCAAAAATATCTGCAATTGTCGGTCCTGTTAATTTGAGTCCGGTTTTTACACCATACAAATTATAGGCTATGGTTATGGCTCCTATTGATTCTGGAAAGGTAAGAGCGCCTGGAGCTGCTTTCATCTCATTGGGAAACAGTGGAGCGTCGGTAGCCCCAAAGTCTACTGTTTTCTTGGTGAATTGGTTAATGCCTGCTCCGCTTCCAACTGATGCATAGTTCAGCTTCACATTCGGATAGAATGCGTTGTACTCGACTCTCCATTTGTCCATCAACGGAAAGACAAATGACGAACCAGCACCCACTATGTTATAGTTTGTGCCACTAGGCGGCGGGGTTGGTGAACTGTCTGCATGTGCAAACATTGTCGTTGTCGGCATAATTAGGATCAGCGTTAGTGCCAAACCTAAGATAATTTTTTTTGCCATAAGCTTATGACGATCGTTTGATTATTTCTAAATGCCCAGTATAGAATACATAGTATGTTGTACGTTATATCTACAACATAAAGCAAGTTGAAAAATCATATCCTTCATAATTCTATAGTATTCAACTTTTGAAATTTACGTCCTGATATAATTCAACTAATATCATTATACCTTGAAATTGATTCAACTGCCGTTAGTCTCTGAAATTTACAAAAAGGAAAAGGGGGAAAGTTAGTTTGTGTTTGATGTTTCTAGTCTAGATATGGT
>JAJPKL010000004.1 GCA_021323705.1 Nitrososphaerota archaeon | reverse complement strand
CTCCGTCAGCTGCCGGCACATACACTGCTCAAATCTTTGTATGGCAGTCAATTGACAATCCAAACGCACTGAGCCCACCGTTGAGCACAACAATCAACGTACAGTAAATACAATACCATATCTAGACTAGATTTCATACATCGAACAAATTCTAATCTGGTAAACAGATCAGAACCCTCAAAGTAATTCGACCTTTAGCAATTACAAAAAACAAGCGAGATACCTTTAGATCGGACTTGTAAGACAAAAAACTAGATTGAACAAAAACAGAATATGGGATCCTAAAAGATCCTAATTCAATAGAATTCTGAACAGCCAGAACTACAAGAGAAGGGTAGAATAACGAACCATGTTACTAAAATTTAGATCATCTGATACATACTTTATTTGATGACATCCAATTTGGTTGCCTGCATCAATTCGTAATAGAATTGATATATTTTTTCTGTGATAAAAAATGATCAAAAAGTAGTTTTATGATGGTAAAAGTTATTGAAAACCTTGGAAAAAAAGTATCCAAATGAACCAAATACAAGTTTGTTGTATTCCGAAAACATGACTCAGAAAAAATTGTCTGGGTCCAAAATATGGTTCAAAAAAGGACCGGGCCCGAAGGGCTTCGATCCCTTGACCACTGGATTAGAAGTCCAGCACTCTATCCATGCTGAGCTACAGGCCCAATTATCGGGCAATTGGTATCCGTATTAAGGGTTTACAACCAATTTTTTTTATTGAGATCTCTTTCTAATTTAAAAAGAAATTGTTGTGAATAACCTGCATAGGAACCAAAATATTCTACAATTTTTTCATGTAGGTAAGTATATTTTTTTTCAGTCAACGACTTGGTTCCATTGCTGTCAAATATTTTTGGATAATATTTTTGTAAAATTCTCTGCGTCCATCTGTCTATGGGAAAAGATTCTAGCTTGTCAAGCGAAAACAAAAGTATACAATCAGCTATCTTGTTTCCAATACCTCGCACTGTCTTTAGGTTTTCAAGAGCAGATTCATAACTTGTCCCTTTCAAATATTCAAAATCAATTTTTCCAGAACTTACAGACTTTGCAGCATCTTTAACATATTTGGCTCTAAAACCAAGTCCACATGAGAGCAGTTCCTTGCCTGTTGCATCTGCCAGTCTGTCTGCTCTAGGAAAGGTGAAAAATTGCCGATCTTCATACTCTATCTTATTTCCAAATCTGGCACAAAGTCTTTTGAGCATGTTTCGGATATTTTGTATCGACGAATTAGACGAGCATATAAACGAGATATAACACTGGAAGGGGTCCTGCCTCATCAATCTCAAGCCAGGAAATTGTTTTACAGCCTTACCTACGAGATTATCTTTACTAATGTCAGATAATATCATTGTGAGATTGTCATCCGACCTGAAAAAATGATGAGCTTGTCTTTTGGATGAAATTATTTGAAAGGGCTCCCTTACAACCAAAAGATCATCCCCGTTAATGCCATACCACGTATCTCCTGCCTTGTCCCACAGAAACACTTGACCGCTATTGATTGTAAAGTTCAGATTGGTTGTTTCTACGCTCTGCATATCATACAGTTACTACTTCGCCAGCAATAGGTGCATGTGCGTCAAACCCAAATCTTTCATGTATCTCCTCTGCAAATTTGGTGCACGATTCATTATCTCCATGTATTGTTAAGACCTTGGGGTTTCCTTTGATCTTGTTCATCATGTCAAACAATGACGTTCTGTCAGCGTGACCTGAAAACTCGAATTGTCTTACCTCAGACTCTGCCCTGAATTCTTTGCCACGGATGTTTACCTTGCCTGTTTCCAAAAGTTTTCTTCCGGGGGTTCCCTCTCCTTGGTACGAAACCAACGCTATGCCATTTTTTTTATCCAGTGCAAGATTTTGCAAGTAAAACACGGCAGAACCACCGACGAGCATCCCTGCGGGAGAAATTATCACCGCAGGCTCGCTTAGCATTTTTTTTCTCTCGCTTTCTCCTCTTACCCAAACTGCATGATTGACAGAATCAGCAAAAACCTTTGCATCGCGTAGATACTCTGGATATCTGAGCATGATCTCGTTTACCTTGATGGCCATTCCATCCATGACTACTTTGTGTTTAAACTTGGCATTTTTTAGCACCACTGCTATCTCTTGTGATCTTTCAACAGAAAAAGCAGGTACAAAAAGTGAACCCTTCCTGTCCAACACTTCATATGCAAACTCGATGAACTTTTCTTCTGACTCGTTACGTGGCATCTGGTCCGTTTGTGAGTAGGTACTTTCTGTAATAAGCAAGTCAATCTCACCAAAGTCAAGATCTGCCTCTCTTAACATGCGCGAGCCCCTAGGATTGATGTCTCCTGTGTAGAATAATTTTTTATTTTGTGATTCGACAAGAACAGAGGCACCTCCAAGTACATGGCCAGATTCGCGGAGCTCAAAGGAGGCGTTCCCGCGAGTTACCTTCTCCCTGTACCCCAATTCTTTTGAATGCAACATCATCTTGCTGACCTCAGACAAGTCATAAGGAAGGCTACTTTTTTCAAGCCTCACCATGTCTTCTATCAATAATCTTGAAAGATCAAAAGTTGGCGGAGTAGCATAGACATCTGCACTTCCATGAACAAAAAGTGATGGCATGTAACCTGAATGGTCCAAGTGGGCGTGGGTTATGATGGCAGCATTGATCTCTTGGGGATCTACCTGTAGGGGGTAGGCAGGCTCCTTTCCCAACTCGACGCCATAGTCTAACAGAAAACTCACGCCGTCACAATTTACCTGAAAGGCAGATCGGCCCACTTCCTTTGCCGCACCTAGAACTTTAACCTGCAAGAATTGAAAATCTTTTCAGAGTACCTTTAAACGTTTAGCGTTTGGGAAATCAACTTGTTATATTATCCGTATAATTTACAAAAGACTTAATTACACGGACCAAAATTGATCAGAGCATGGGTAGAACCTTTGAACAATGGTGGAGTACTATCCCAAAAGATCTTCGAGACAAAGTCCGAAGAGGCGATGAGGGAAACAAACCATTATTGAATCAGATAAACT
>JAJPKL010000017.1 GCA_021323705.1 Nitrososphaerota archaeon | reverse complement strand
AGCTCAAGCCAGATAGTTACCACGCCACCACTAGATACAATTGTACCAGGGCAACCGATGGTAATTCCAGTAGCACAGCAGATAGTACCTTCTACAGGAGGACTGAAGCAAGTTTATCTGCAGTCCAACCCGTCTTCCACGTCGGTGGGTAATCCTTCAGCTGATTGGTTTGTTATACACGTCAATAACCAGCTACCGTCTGCTCTTCCAGTACTACCCCAAGATGACAAGCTTACCTTATACGTCAACGTAACATATCAATACGAGCAGACCCGCACTGGCTTCAATTGGGGCAACCCAAGCAACTTTGCAAGCCCGCCAAAATTGACCTTGCAGTTGCCGAAGAATCCATCTGGAATAGAGGTGGATTCCAACGGATGTCCTGCTTCGAACGTCTATGTATATGATCCAAACACAAGAAGCTGGACTACTAACCCAGTTAAGATAATCTCTGCAGCTCCTACTGCAGGAAACAGCAACACATGTGACGTTGTAGTCCAAACCCAGCACTTCTCCCAGTTTGCATTGGGCGGACATGGTATAGGCTCCGGTACAGGCACCAGCTTAGGTACTGGCTCTTCTGCAAATGCTGGAGGAGCATCTGGTACTGTAGGTGTTGGACCTGGCAGTGAAGGTGCTGGAGCAGGTGCATCTAGCGGAGTGGAAGGAATTGGTGGCATACTGCTTCCACAGTTGAAGATCTACCAAGTATCATACGATGTATGTGATAAAAACATGGCAAGAATCATAGTTGGAACAGACAGTGACGAGGTCCCGTCTGTCATATTGCGTTCATCGATATCCGGTGTAGTATCTGCACAGCTTTCACAGGATCAACCATTCTTGAATGAAAACCTCAACGCCACCATCAAAAAATACGTGTACGATGTTGCAATCAACTCACAGGAAAAATCATTTGAGATAGTTGCATTGCTTGCAGAAAACAACAACGTAAATTCAGTAGGAAGAACCATTGACGTTACAACATGCAAGGCTACCGTAACATTTGAGCAGTATGGGCCTGAAGCGGGACAGCAGGCAACAGACCTGAGCGCACCCATGATATTTGATACCAAGTTCCAGATAGCAAACGGCACAAAGCAAGACTCGTCAGACGCTGCAGGACAATATGTCTATAACCAACCACTGACTGTATATTCTATCATAAGCAGCCCGACACCACTTACCAAGGCAGAGCTGAGATACGTGCAGATGGGGCAGGACCTTACCAAACATGCAGCAGTATCAATGAATATAGTGCCACTTCAAATATCAAATACCACCTACATCGTATCAGGGACAATTCCTCAAGAAATGATGCAAGCGCCTGCCATAAACTACTGGATTGACGTACAAAATGAGGTTGGCAAGACAAGTGATTCAACTGCTTATACAATTGGAGTCAAGCCAAACTATCCTGTAGATGGAAAACTAGAACTTGACGTTGTCCAGTTCAGGGCTGCAGGGGCTATTGAAAACCCGACAGCATACTTTACAAATAATGGCAACGCTGTTTATGGCACCATATCTCTACTAGTTGACGGAAAGAATGTGTATACATCGCAACCGCAGATATTCAACGGCTCGGCACAAACCTCCGTATCACTTGAATGGAAGACACCTCCAGGAGACAGAGTAGAAAACCATAATCTACAAGCAGTGGCAAACATTTACGACCAAAACTTTAACGCAAACGCATTGCTAACAACATTCTCTTCAATAAAGGTCGTCCCAATTACAGAATTGGCAGACATTGAACCAATAACAGACAAGGGCAATCGTACTGTGGCCAATCCAGAAATTCTGTACTCATCATATCATGGCGATGGAACGACAAGATACAAGGTCATTGCACCAGACGGTACGTGTGTCATAGGTGGATCAGACGGATGTCTTGTAATGGACTCTACATTTGGAGAGAGGGGACAGCTCAAGAGCGTAACAATAGGTGACCAAATTTACAGAATAAGATACTCTGGTCCAGATGATGCACTTGAGCGATTCTCTATAACATCGGTAGATCCAATTGTTGGACAGTGGAAGGTTGAGATTGATTCTGTACAAGAACTCATTCCTCAAGCCGACGCAATGAAAGACATTTCCATGAAGGTGATTTACAGGGCCGTAGAAACACCGTTTATGTCGCAATAGTTTCAGAAAATCTAGGGAAAGGCCACCGACCTTGCAATATACAAATCAAGGTCTGACGCCTTTATCCTTTCCTGATTCATTGAATCACGCATCCTGACTGTTACCGTATCATCCTGAAGAGTCTGGTGATCAACCGTAACTGCAAAGGGTGCACCAACCTCATCAAGCCGCCTGTATCGTCTCCCTATGGCACCAGAGTGATCCAAGAACGCGTCATATCTTGTTCTGATCTTGGAAAAGATCTCTTCTGTCTTTTCCGCAAGGCCGTCCTTTTTTACAAGAGAAAGCACTCCCACGTGCACTGGTGCAAGATATGGCTTGAGAGATAGCACTACCCTCTCGTTTTCCTTGTCTTCCCTGAAGCTGTGCTCCAGTATGGTATACAGACTTCGGTCTATTCCCATCGACAACTCAAAAACATGAGGTAAAACCTTGACATTATCATCTAACACTTCAAATTTTTCCTTGCTTACATTACCGTGACTTGTCAAGTCATAATCAGACCTATAGTTGCATGCGACAAGCTCAAGCCAGCCCGTGGTAGTCTCCACTTCAAAATCAAATGCCACCGATGCATAGAACGCTTTCTCTTTTTCTCCAAGTTTTCTAAACCTGCTTTTGGTAGTATCAATACCGGTCTTTTGATAAAATTCTGCAAGCAATCCAAGATAGTATGCCACTAGCTTGTTTGGAACTGTCTTTGTTTCATATGCCTCCTTGCAGGTCATGGGCCTGATGATATCGTCAACCATTATGCGAAGTATGGTATTTTCAACTTCGGAGAACCTCTCCATATCGTCAAGTCTGTTGGGATTGCAAAAGACCTCAATTTCTGCCTGATAAAACTCTCTTAACCTAAGCAAACTCTGGCGGGGCGAGATCTCATTTCTAAAACTCTTTCCTATCTGCGCAACACCGATTGGAAGCTTGCCGCGCATTGTCTTGTAAAGCCTTGGAAAGTCGACAAAGATTGATTGGCATGTCTCAGGCCTCAGGTATGCTGGCTCGTCTTGTGGGCCAATCCCAACCCTGAACATCATGTTGAATTTTTTTGCTTTGTCAAAATTTCCTTTACACTTGGGGCACTTGATGTTTTTTTCTGCAACGGTCTTGTCAAACTGGTCAAGGTCTGCACTCTCAGGTATCGTTATGGAAGAAACCTCTGCAATCAACTTGTCTGCCCTAAAGATCGACTTGCACTTTTGGCATACTATCACAGGATCTGCAAAGCTTGCCAAGTGCCCTGATGCCACAAACACAGACTGCGACATTATCTGAGAGCCGTCAATCTCCCACATCTTGTCTCTCCTTACAAGCTCCCTTCTCCATAACTCGATGAATTTATTCTTGAGGCTTGTACCAGACGGCCCATACTCCCAGAATCCAGCAGGAGCATCAGAGTAGATTTCACAGCTTGGAAAGTAAAATCCTCTTTCAAGCGCTAACTGCATTATCTGTTCATAATTCATAGAATGTCATCACCGAGGTCACGATAAGGCCAGTTCCTTTACTTTTTTAAGGTTACCAAGATCATCCCGCCTTTCATCAATTGGCGTTTCTAAAATTATTGGAATCTTTTTTGAGTTCATTACATGTATCACACGCGCAAGGCCCTTCTCTCCTATATGGCCCAAACCAATGTGCTCGTGTCTGTCTATGTTGCACCCAATCTCGCCTTTTGAGTCATTGAGATGCAAAATCTTTAGATTCTCAAACCCTACTGCTTTATTGAATTTTTCAAGTGTGTCAGAAACACTCTTTTCTGTTCGCATGTCATATCCTGCTGCAAACGCATGGCATGTATCAAAGCATACTCCAAAACGTTTGGCGGGCCTCAACTGCTCAAGTATGGAACCAAGCTGATCAAAGTCTGAACCAACGCTGTTTTTCTGCCCCGCGGTATTTTCAAGCAGTATCATTACGTCGTCTTTAGTGTCTTCGGCAGCCTTTGTAAACGCTTTAACTAGTTTCTCGATTCCCCTCTTGTCACCAGCTCCCTTGTGGCTCCCAAGGTGTGCAACTATATACGGAACGCCAAGTTTGCTGCATCGCTTTATCTCATCAATTAGCGAACCAAGCGATTTGGCAAAAGGATCGTCTTCTGGAGATGAGAGGTTTGGTAGATACGGCATGTGCGCAACAGTAGCAAATCTATCTATGCCAGATGCATCCAGTTTTTTTCTAAAGTGGGTAACATCGTTTGCAGCAAGAGGCTTTGCAGCCCAGCCGCGAGGATTGCGTGTAAATATTTGGAATGCGGTACAGCCCATCGAGACTGCATTGTCTACTGCTCTATCGATTGAGCCTGAGATAGAAACATGCATCCCGACCTGCATGGGGGGTAGTTTACGATAGTATAATTTAAACTCGGTGCATTTTTCAATTTGAAGCTGATTAACATGCCTTGAGCTCAACAGAATCAAATTTTTAAGGACAGTTAGATGAAAAGAAATGTGTTACAGCCAGGTATCATGGACCTTGCCAAGTATCCATTCCTTGCAGAGGCTGGGGATTATCTGCGTGACAAGGGATTCAATCTAGAACAACTAGGACATCCAGACTGGGCCCCGTTAGTAGAAAAGGCATATGGCAGAATTGTAGTGGCCTCGTCAGGGCAGATCTACGGCTCTGAACTGGAACGACTTGAGAACGCCGATATGGAAATTTTGTCCTTTATTGTTGCAGTCATATTGCTAAAAGCTGCTGGCATTCATACCTTGACAAGACGATTCTCTCTTGCAGAAGCAAGAAGAGCGGAAAAATATCTACAGCAAGACCTCTGGTCAAGCAAGGACAAGAAAAACCTTGATCTTCCACTGAAAATCATCCAAGAATTATTTGGAGTCCAGGTTACGGTGGAAAATGATGAATTTGTGATAAAAGTTGCTGATTACTTGCAAAGAGCGGTGCACTTTCACGAAAAGGAATGGAAGCTTGTCAACAGAAGGGTTCAGCATGGATTTGTATATCTCACAGCGCACGAGACTGTAAGGCTCATACGCACAGAACTTGGCCAGTACATCAACTCAAAGATTCAATCAATTACACTTCCTGCTATTCCTGATACCTTCAAGGTCCGTGTACAGGATTTGGTCTTGCTTGCAAGCAAGTTCTCCGACGCACCCGTAGTCTCTTCTGACTATCCTCCATGTGTCAAACATGCAATCGAGGTTCTAGAAAAGGGTGAGAACCTTCCTCACTCGGGAAGATTTCTGCTTGCCACGTATCTTCTTGCAAGGGGTCAGACAACTGATCAAATAGCGCCGCTCTTCAAGAATGCACCAGACTATAACGAACGAATCACAAGATACCAACTGGAGCACATCTCTGGCTCTTCAGGTAAGGGAACAAAGTACCAATGTCCCTCCTGCAACAAGTTGCGAAGCGAGAACTTGTGCTTTGCCATCCCTGCCTGTGATGGAATAATAAATCCAATTCAATTTGGCAAAAAAAGAGGAAAAACAAATGATTGAAAAGAACTCGGCATTAGTCGAGAATGCCATCAAAGAATATTATTTCAATCATTTTGATCTGATCTGCGTTCCTCCAAAGATATCGCAAAGAGAATTTGGATACCAGAAAATCAACGGCGGCATGATAAGACATGTTGCAATAAAGGACATCAAGGAACTTCACCTGCTCCTGATGCAGGAAACACCATCTGATGTTTACTGCTCAAACGCCTACTATTCCTTTCCAAACATGCCCATGTCAGAAAAGGACTGGAAGGGAGCAGACCTTATCTTTGACATTGATGCAAAAGATCTAGCATTACCCTGCAGAAATGATCACTCTGTTTCAAGATGTAGTGCATGCAATGATGTAATTTTGGGAAAACAAAACGTATGCACAAAGTGTGGATCTACCAAGTCTGAAACCGTATCTGTAACATGCAAGAACTGCATCGAGGAATCCAAAAAAGAGGTCAAAAAACTAGTACGCATACTTGTAGATGATCTTGGCATAAAAAATGAAGAGATCGAAGTCTATTTTTCAGGAAATGAAGGATTTCATGTAAGAGCCATAAACAGCAACTATGAAGTCTTGGGATCGCAGGAAAGGGCGGATCTTGTGGATTATATCATGTTTAACGGAGCCATTCCAGAAACATTTGGTATCAAAAAACAAAACAATTCAAAATCAACGCTTCCTGAGATGGGGGAACTTGGATGGCGAGGGAGGGCGGCATTGGCCCTTTTTGGATCAAAATCAAAAGCACCAAAGGTATCGCGGCAAGTTATACTTGATGGGTATTCAGCCTTCCAGATAAGGCTTGAAGGCATGCGCCAGACAATTGGTGCAAGGGTAGATCCCAAAGTAACAATGGATATACACAGAGTCTTCAGACTGGAGGGTTCCATCAACAGCAAGAGTGGCTTCTCAAAAATAAAATGCGAAAATCTTGATAGTTTTGATCCCTTTTTGAACGCATGTCTGCTTGGCGAGGAAAAAGTAGACATTGTTGCCAACTGTCCCGTCTCAATTAGGTTGAAGAACAAGAAATATGGTCCCTATGCAAATGAGAGAACATCCGTGCCAAAGTACACAGCGGTATACATGATATGCAAGGGACTAGCTAGTGTTATTTGAAAAAACGCTCTTGACTTATTAATAGTTGCCAAGAAACTCAAAGATAGGTAAGACATTAATTTGACAGATAGGGAGGTATCGTGATTTTGTACAGCTCATCTACACAGGCAGGCCCACCTCCGCGTGATGCCGCCAAGTACATCAAGATAGGAATTGCGGCCATAATTGCAATTGTAATTTTTGTGATGGGAAGCAACCAAGCCGTAGTTTTATACATGAACTTCCAAGAGTTTGGAACTCTCTTTACACAACCACTGTACTTTTCGCTTATATCTGCGCTTGTCTTGTCATCTATTGCACTAATTAGGGTAAACATCAAGAACAGATCTTCAATCTCTTGGTACTCACTCAACGTTGTACTGACACTTTTAAAAAGGGGCAGCTATGGTCAGGCAGAAAGCATCCAGGGTTTTAAGGATTACAAGCTGAGCATCCCCAATTTCGTAATCTGGCAGATAACCAAAGTCCTGCTCTTTGGTGCCTTTTTTACCAATCTTATTTTTGGATTCACCTTGATCTACCTCTTGCAGGGAAATGATCTTGGAATAAACAATGTCTGGAACATCTTCTCTCTTCCGTTTACCACGCCGCCATCCGATCCTGCATATGCAATAAACCATGTAGTGCCAATGATTCCGGCACTGACCATACTCATTCCACCATTATTGGCAGTAATAGGCCTGCGACTTGTGCTGTATGTAGGACTGCACAACATTGTTAGAATAGTCATAAGCTACATCCAAGACTCATCAAAAGGCAAGCCAAAATTTCTTGATTACATATCAACAATTGAGGGAATAATCGGAGTAGGGGTGATATGGGCAGCAATAAACATGTTTTTCACAGACCAGATAGACTACAATACCAGATATCAGATTGCGGGAACCTTTGCAGTAGGATTTGCACTGTCTGCATTTTACTTCATTGACAAGTTCAAAGCTAGAGTAATAATTCATCCATCAAAGCGCGATGTATACATCCGCATTGTGACCGTTGTAATAATAGCAATAATAGCAGGCTCGATAATGGCAGTCAACAACAGCATAGCAGATGCAAGGAAGATAGAATATCTTGGACCATACAAGGCACAGCAGATCGGAGTAAACAGGTACCTTGGACAATTAGATCAGATATCTGTTGTATCTCACAATGTAAAGCTCTCGCCTGTCCCACCCGACCAGATCTCAAGCTATGTTGCTGCTAACAATGATATTCTGAACAAAGTCAGGGTGTGGGACTGGCAGGCAGCATTTGCAAAGCTAAAACCAGAGATTGGATTGATACCATATGTAGACTTTGAAGACAATGAGGTCTTACGATTCAATAATACGGTATACTGGACTGCAACAATGAAACCGATACTACCATCATCGGTTAGCACAGAAAACGTGTGGTACAATCAGCACTTTGTTTATACACACGTAGATAATGGATTTCTTACGCTTGATGCTCACAACGGAACCATAGTTGATG
Source organism: Nitrososphaerota archaeon (assembly GCA_021323705.1). Taxonomy (GTDB): domain Archaea; phylum Thermoproteota; class Nitrososphaeria; order Nitrososphaerales; family Nitrosopumilaceae; genus Nitrosotalea. Next base: position 71,715 of record JAJPKL010000017.1, on the reverse strand, counting down.
CAAGCCAGTTCTTCAAGCAGAGAATGATCTACTATGGTCAGGGAGGTCTGTTTTCAGATACATGGTCCGCGTATCCCGTAGGCAGGACTACAAGCGATGAGCTAAACAATGCCACATATACAGGTGCAGGAGGCCTAGATGTAAGCCCCCCTGCAAGCCAACTCTTTGAGCCAAACTTTTTCTTGTCATATCCAACGCAACCAATCCACATCATGCGATACAGAGACATACATGACAGGATGCATCTGCTCTATCCATACTTCCAGTATGACCTGTTTGGAAAGCAAGTAAGCTCACTGCCAGTAACTGATGGAAAGAAAACCTACTGGCTCATGCCTTTGATCGTAGGATTTGACACAAAAAATGTGCCGTGGTCTGTCAGCAACCCATACCTGCGACTTGTAGGTTATGCGTTAATTGATGTATACAACGGCAATGTCACACTGATAAAGACAGGTAACGACTTTTTCACAAACATGTTCTACAGCCAGTACAAGGACAAGTTCATAGATCCGCCATCGTGGCTCAGCAAGCAACTTAGGTATCCAGAGGAACTGTTTGACTGGAAGGTGGACATGTTCAACATATATCACGTCACGGACACTTCAACGTTTATTCAGGCAAACAACTTTTACGAGGTTCCAGACGGTGTTAGTACATATTATGTAGAGGCCAAGCCTCTGGGATTTGACAAGCCTACATATCTTGGCCTGCTATCGCTAGAACTTAGAGGATCGGCGGGACGAAACTTGGCAGGATTTATGGTAGTCCAAAATGACATGTCAAACCTTGGAAAGATGCAGTTTTACCAAGTTCCTCTCAATTCCAGCACAAAACTACTTGGACCGTCGTCGGTAAGTGAGGCACTTGACAAGGACTCTGACTTTAGGCAGCTCAAGACACTGCTGCAGAGCCCAAGATATGGAGATAACATTTTGTACAGGGTGGGAGATCAAGACGTCTACTTTATTCCTGTATATACATCAGGCACTGGTGGAGTCGTAACCCAGCTTGGAACAATTGCTGCAGTGGGAGCCGCATTTGATGGTGAATATTTCGTAGGGCTTGGAAATACGCCACAGCAGGCATTTGCTGCATATCTGGCAAAGCTTAGCGGTGTCACGCCTTCAAATGTCACAGCCACACTTGCACTAGATGTATCCTCAAGGATATCCACTATACAGTCGATACTCAAGGATGACAAACTCACAGTAGTGACCCCTACTACCATACAGCTGCCGCTCACCTTTGAGGAGGGAAGCGCCTCGTTCCAGCAGCCAACTGATCTTGACAACGCAAAGACCCTCATCTCAGGGTTTGTCAAGAACTTTGTGCAGCCAGGAAACAGGATAATCTTCTGGCAGCAAAACAACACGGTAAACCTGGGAGCCATCGTAGTTGTAAACAATGTACCTGAGCTTCACTATATCTCGATAGAGGTAGGATAGTTGCTGCTGGTTGTAGACAATGGCTCTGTCTACACGAATTCAATCATAGATTGTCTAAAGGAAATAGGGACAGACCACAAACGCATTCCATTTGACAAGATAACTCAAGTAGATGTTGAAGGCTCTGATTCAATTATTCTGTCAGGAAGGAGAAAAAATGACCCCATGATGAATGCAATCAATTCTAAATTGATACGATATGCCTTATCTGGGAAAAGGCCCCTGCTTGGCATATGTTATGGAGCCGAGATTCTTGCAATAACACTTGGGGGAACCATAAGAAAGATGGAACATCCGCGCTATGGCATCCGCAAGGCAGATGTAATCCAAGACAATCCGTTATGCAAAGGACAGCTTGAGGTCTTTGAGAGCCATTCGTACAAGGTTGCCACCCTTGACTCGCAATTTGGTACGATAGCAAGCTCAGATGAATGCAAGTTTGAAATCTTCCAGTATGAGAACCAAAACATTTTTGGAACTCAGTTTCATCCGGAAATGAGCCTTGACGGAAAACAGTTGTTGAAAAATTTTGTATCCATCAAATAGAATTAATTAAGACTTGTGCACGGTTCTACTTGATCATGGAATCTGCCCACTCGCTTGACATTCCGCTAGTTCAAGAAGAAAACATATGTCTGCCTCTTGTAATCAGTGCTGTCTCAAAATACTGGGGCGTAGACCTGCCCTTGGCAGAAGCAAAAGAGATTGCCAAGAAATACCCCAATGTGAAAGGGACCATACTCATTGAAGGAGTAGAGCTTGCAGAGAGACACGGCCTTGGTAGTATAATCTTGAACTCCTCGATTAAAGAACTTCGAAGGCTTATCGATATGGGAATTCCTCCAATTGTGATACTCCCTGGAATAAAGGATGTTGTGCAACACGCGTCATTGGTAATTGGATATGATGAGACGGAAAAGACCATCTTTCACTACATCCCAGAGCCTGATAAGATTGGCGCAATTCCTGAAGAAACGTTTGACAAACAGTGGCAGGAAGATGACAGGCTGATGCTCTTGCTTGTGCCGCCTGATATCATTGAAGAGGCAAAGATTGCAAACGACAACAACACCAAGTCTAACCGGCTCTGCTTTGATGCAGAAAAGCTGCGACTGCAGGGAAAGGTAGACGAAGCACTCTTAATGCTAAAAAAGGCACTTGAGACAAATCAATCAAACTCTACTGCATCATGTCTTTATGCCGGAATACTAAATGACATGAACCGGGAAGAAGCGGTACCGCACTACAAGAAAAGCATAGAGCTCAATCAAAGGTGTTACCTTGCATACCGCGGTCTTGGTAACTATTACCTCAAGGCAAAGGACTATGCAAATGCAGAAAGATACTATACTTTGGCAATAGGTATCAATCCACAAAGGTTTGTGCCCATTTACAAGAATAGGGGCGTCGCAAGGCTTGAACAAAATAAAACTAGTGAGGCAAAAGAAGATCTCACAAAATATCTAGAACAGATGCCTGACGCCAAGGACAGAGCATCAATCTTGCAGGCAATATCTGAGATACGCTAGCCTCTAAAAGAATTTAACAGTCCTGTGAGAATCAAGTTGTAATTGGACTGCATATTCTGTAATATCATATCAGGCAAGATTCCATCAAGAAAAGTATACGAGACTTTACACTCACTTGCATTTCTTGATGCGTTTCCGCTAGTGCGGGGCCACACACTTGTAATCCCAAAGAGACACTATGTCAAGGTTCAGGAGATGTCATCTCAAGACAATGCAGATCTCTTTGAAGTTGTAAGAATGATGGCTGAAAAAGTTGAGCGCCTTGCACCCTCTTCTCTAGTTGCAGTTCACAATGGCAAAGAGAGCGGACAGGAGGTACCGCATGTCCATGTGCACATTATTCCAAGGAAGCAGGAAGATGGTGCAGGGCCTGTACACAGCATGTTTACAAAAAGGCCAAAGCTGAGCGAATCTGAAATCTCTGAAATCTTGGAGATCTTAAAAAAATGAGATCAGGTGCGGAGTGCGGGATTTGAACCCGCGGCCTTCAGCTTGGGAAGCTGACGTCATACCGGGCTAGACTAACTCCGCCTGGGAAAACTCTGCTCCCTAACATTATATACTTTAAACACCAATTGATTTCATGGATGCAAAGTGCCCCGAGTGCGACAAGGTTGCAGTTCTTGATGATGAGGTAACCCATGTCAAGTGTCCTCACTGCGGTTTTGAGGCAAGCTATGACGACTATCTAAATATCATGAAACAGAAAATTGGAGCAATGGTAGACAACTTTCAATTTGACAGGCCTGGCGGGTTCTAGTTACCAGAACGAACCCTTGTCAGAACAATCAAGATGAGCGCCACAATTTGTGCATATCATGTGACATGCTTGCATCGATGTCATTACCTTTTCACATCGTGGACATCTTATCTGCTCTTTCAATGATATCAGAAGAGAGTTGTAAATTTTAAAGGATTTAGGTAAACGTTAATTAATAGTGAAAAAACTTTTTTCATTTACTTGGCTACATTCAAGCTAAACATATCAGACAAGAAAGGAAGAACAATCTCAAAAGAGGTTAAGGAAAAAGACGCAAGTCCATTCTTGGGACTTCAAGTTGGCTCTGAGCTTGATGCAGCACTTGTGGGCGAGGCCGGCAAGCTAAAGATAACTGGAGGAAGCGACAAGTCCGGAATTCCATTGCGTCCTGACATACATGGTGGGGCACGCAAGTACATACTTTTGTCAAAAGGCGTAGGTCTGCGACACGCAGAGATCGGACAGAGAATACGCAAGTTGATACGCGGAAATACAATAACCGAAGAGGTTTATCAGATAAACTGCTCAATTGATAGCGAGCTCAAGGTAGAAGAAAAACCAAAAGAAGAGCAAGCAGAAAAAAAAGAGGCCGCTGAAAAACCAAAAAAGGCATAAGTTAACATAGGTCACGTTTTTAGCTTACTTGTGCACTGGAAAGAAACTCTTCCTGATTGGTATGTAAAAAAATATGGATACCAACCATGTGTAAACATTGGTACATCAGGTCATGTTGATCACGGCAAGACAACTTTGATTCAAGCACTGACAGGAATCTGGACTAGCGCACACAGTGAGGAGCTCAAACGAGGAATTACCATCAGGGTTGGATACGCAGACGCTGCCTTCTACAAATGTAAAAGCTGCGAAGTTCCCTTGGGATATTCTGTAACTCCAAAATGCAACAACTGTGGCAAGGAAAGCGAGCTTACCAGAGTGGTAAGTTTTGTTGACAGTCCAGGACATGAGAGCCTTATGGCAAACATGCTCTCAGGGTCTGCGCTAATTGATGGCGCCATGCTTGTAGTGGCTGCAAACGAGAAGGTCCCCCAGCCGCAGACAAAAGAGCACCTGCTTGCATTACAAACGCTTGGAATCAAGCAGCTTGTAATAGTGCAAAACAAGGTGGACCTTGTATCATATGAAGATGCAATGGCAAACTATTCTGATATAGTAAAGTTTGTCAAGGGGACAAATGCTGCCAAAGCCCCAATCATTCCAATTTCTGCCCAATCAAAACTGAACATTGACGCGCTAATTGGTGCAATAGAATCAACAATTCCAACGCCGGAGCGTGAGGAATCAGGAGATGCGGTCATGCATGTATTACGATCATTTGATGTAAACAAGCCGGGTGCCAAGATAAAAGACATGAGAGGAGGTGTGATAGGGGGAAGCCTTACCCAAGGGACCTTCAAGGTAGGAGACGAGGTTGAGATAAAGCCTGGACTTGCAAACGAAAAGTCTGGAAAATATGAGCCAATAACAACTACGATATCATCTCTTGGAACAGGAGCTGGCATAGTTGATGAGGTAAAACCAGGAGGCCTTGTTGCAATAGGAACAAAACTTGATCCATCCATGACAAGAAGCGACTCATTGATAGGTTCTGTAATTGGCAAGCCAGGAACCCTTCCGGAAAATTCCTATAGCGCAAAGATGGAGGTTAACCTTTTTGATACTGCAGTAGGCTCAGGCGATGAGATAAAGGTGTCATCAATTCAGACAGGAGAATCTCTGAGGCTGAGCATAGGAACGGCCCCGCTGCTCTCCAAGGTGACAAGCGTTAGGGGCAAAACTGTCGAGATCCAGTTCAAGAGACCTGTATGTCTCTTTGAGAACAGCAAGGTTGCAATAAGCAGAAGACTTGCCGAAAGGTGGAGGCTTATAGGAGCGGGTGTGGTTGGTTAAGGTAATCTGCGACACTAGTTTTCTAATGGTCCTTGCATCAAAAAAGATAAAAAATATCTCAAGTCTTGAAACCGAGATAGGCAACTTGGAATTTGTTGTTCCAAACCTAGTGGTCGGCGAACTAGAAAGAATATCCAAAGGGGACAATAAAAAAAAAGTTCAGCACTTGGGGCGCTGAAAATTTCCAAAGAACTTGAAAAAATAAAAATTTCTGGAACAAGTGTAGATGACGCATTGGTATCTCATGTAAAGAAAACTGGTGGCATCGTAGCTACCATAGATATTGAATTGAAGAAAAAAATAAAGGAAAATGGGGGTTCGGTGTTATCATTGGCAAATGATAAAATAATCTTGGAGCCAAGTAAAACTTAACTTTAGCAAGGGTGATCACAAAAACATGTTAGAGTACAAGGGTATCAAGATAAAATGGCTTGGCCACGACGGTTTTGTGCTTGAAAAAAACATCAAGATAGTAATTGATCCATATAAAATTTCAAAACCAATTGAAGCCGACATGGTACTCATTTCTCACAACCACTTTGATCACATGAGTCCAGACGACCTCAAAAAAGTTTCATCAAGCAAGACTACAATTGTTGCAGCAAAGGAATGCATGGACAAGCTTGGTAACATTGCATGCAAGGAAAAGACAGACCTCATGCCAGGAGAAGAAAAAACCATCAACGACATCAAGATAAAGGCAATTCGGGCATACAACATAGACAAGATAAATCCTGACACAAAAAAGCCATTTCATCCAAAAGAGGACAATAAAATTGGATTTCTAATCGATATGGGAGGGACGACAATATACCATACTGGCGACTCTGATCCTATACCAGATATGAATAATTTGCAACCAGATGTGTTGCTGGTACCAGTGAGTGGAACATATGTCATGACTGTAAAAGAAGCGGTACAAGCTGTCAATGCAATAAAACCAAAAGTGGTGGTGCCTATGCACTATGGTTCAATTGTGGGAAGTGTGCAAGACGCACAAGAGTTCAAGAATTCTGTGACACAGTGTGAGGTTCACATACTCACAAAAGAATAGTGCACGCACAAAAGAGTAATAAACAGTGGGAATTTCATCAAGCTAGTTGATTCAAGACAGAAAACTGTTTGCGGTCGGAAATCGCAATTTTAACTTACGACATATACTTGTAATCGGCATACTTGTGGCATCTTTTTCCATCTCTGCGATGGTAAGATCACAGGCAGCAGACTATGGATTTCAGCTAAATGAGTTTGATCCTTACTTTAACTATAGAGCAACGGAATATCTCCTAAACAACGGCCTCAATGCATATGTGCACTGGCATGATACCATGAGCTGGTATCCGCAAGGAAGAGATGTATTTGCAACTTCACAAGTGCCGCTTCACATCACCGATGCTGTCTTGTATAAAATCTTTGGAGGCGGAATGAGCCTTTATGATTTTACAATAATATTTCCAGTAGTTTTTGGCTCCATGACGGCCATAGTCGTATTTGCTCTAGTCAGGGTTATAGGTGGAACAACGGCTGGCCTCTTTGCATCCATGTTCTTTGCAATCTCGCCTCCAGTAATAGTAAGAGGTACCATAGGATGGTTCAAATCAGAACCTCTAGGGCTCTTTTACGGTCTACTTGGAGTATACCTCTTTCTGAGCGGAATCAAAACTGAAAATCGTAAAGTTGCGATAGCCAAACTCTTTGGAGGGGCAGGATTTTTGAGCATAGGCTTTGCCTCGTGGGGAGGCGTAGAATTTTTCATCATACCCCTCGGAATTTTTGTGGTAGTTCTGCCCTTTGTGAGAAAAGATCACAAGTTCTTGTTGTGGGCAATTCCGTTCTTTGTAGCAATAACTATGGCAATATCAGGCGGCGTTTTTGCAAGACCAGGTCCGAGCTTTGTGTTGGGCGAGCGCGGATTTGCGCTCATAGGGCCAACAATACTCATGGTCATAATAATTTTCGTCCAGAAATTCAGCAAGGAGGAGGTCAAGATGCGCAACGGCCTTTTGGTTCTTGCCGCATGTATAATTGGAGGCGCTGCAATCTTTGCCTCCGGAACGCTTCTCTCACCAAGCTTCCGTTACATGAATGCAGTAGATCCATTCCTGACATCTGAAAACCCATTGGTGGATTCTGTTGCAGAACATGCCACACCAACTCTGGCACAAAACTTTACCTACTTTTCAATTTTGATGCTGCTTGCAGGATTTGGAATATGGCTTACCTTCAGAAAGAAAGATGGCAACGGCTCTTTGCAGTTTAACATCAAAAATGATATGACTATTTTTGCACTCATACTTGGAATAGTTGGTGCATATGCCGGCTCGACATTTTCTAGGCTGGAACTGTTGACCGCATCCTCTGTCATTGTACTTGCATCTATCGGACTTGCAGGTCTTACATCAGAAATTCTAAAAAAGGAGAACAAGCCGCAAGTGGCAGAACCTACCAAAGAGTCCTCAAAAAAGAAGACAACTCAGACAAAAAAACAACTTGTCTTCCTTGGCAGATTCTCAAAGATTGCCTTTGTTGCAGTAGTGGTGGGACTGTTGTTGATACCCACAGTCTTTCCTGTTCAATCAAACTGGATAACAATGGTAAAATCTCCCCCAACCATACTAAATGGAGGTTCTAACTTTGCAATAGCAACAAGCGACTGGCCTGATGCGATGGCTTGGCTGAAGAACAACACTCCGCCAAACTCAGTTATAGCATCTTGGTGGGATTACGGATACTGGATACAAACGCTTGGCAACAGAACTACCTTTGTTGATAACGCTACGCTTGATACTGCCAAGATTGCAGGAATTGCAAAACTGCTTCTAAGCTCCCCAGATGATGCTTGGAAGACCCTGCGGGACATGCATGCAGACTATGTTCTGGTGTACGTTGTAGGACAAAAGTTTAGCTCAAACGGCCAAGACCTATACATCCTAGGCGGTGGAGGAGATGAGAGCAAGAAGCAGTGGTTCATGAGAATTGGAGGAGAGGACGAGACAAAGTTCTTGCAGCCTGACCAGTTTACACCCACCGATTACTTTTGGCAAAATACACTGCTTGGGCACATGTTCCCATTTGTTCCGGTAACATACTATGACCCTACCACCCACCAAGAATCTCAGACCTACCAAAACGGATACACTGCAATTTATTCAAAAAACATCAAATATTCTTCAAACGGCTCAGGGCCTCTGAAGCTTGCATACGAGTCATCAAGCCTTAACATGACTGGGTCGGGTGTCTTCTCTGGCGTGTTGATTTACCAAGTAAATCCAAACTATGTACTTGGAACAAGCACAGAGCAGACAAACAATACTCAAACTACAAGTACCAAGCAGCCTACACAGCCAACTGTCACAACCACAAATAGTTCATCTACTGCAACAGGTGACACTGCAGTAATTACTACAAAGTATGGGGACATTACACTAAAACTGTTCAATGGGGCAGCACCAAAGACAGTTGCTAACTTTGAGAAGCTTGCAAACTCGAAATTCTATGATGGAACCTTATTCCACAGAATAGTTCCGGGATTTGTAATTCAGGGAGGAGACCCCAACACAAAGAATGGAACAAGAGACAGCTGGGGAATGGGAGACGCTGGATATACCATACCGCCAGAATTCAGTGATCTAAACTACAGCAAATATACGGTAGGAATGGCACGCGGGCAAGATGTTAACAGTGGAAGCTCACAGTTCTTCATTACAGTAGGCGATGCAAGTTTTCTTAACGGCAAGTATACTCTATTTGGGCAGGTAACATCAGGCCAGGATGTTGTAGATAAGATAGCATCGCTGCCAACAAACTCTAACAGTCAGCCAGTAAATCCAGATGATGCCCGCATCATATCAATAAGGGCATCTCCTTCTACAGCCAAGTAAATTCACTTGTATCTGTCAGAGATGCGGTATCTTGCATACTTGTCGTCTGGAGAATATTTTCCGGGATGGACACTTGATGTCTTGCTTCCGCACTTGGGGCATGCGTCTTTGAGAGTGTATCTCTTGCAGTTGTCGCACTTGCGCATCTGGAACTTCATTTCTAGCCCTCTCGGGTCTTTTTTGATTCTTCCCTTGTAAACTTGAATGTGCCGCCGCTCTTCTCCATCACTTGCTCGACTGATGCAAGAATGGGTTTGAGCTCTTTTTCGGCATCCTTGAAATTTTGTGCCGTAATACTGAGGCGGTACTTGGGCGCGCCCATGTATGTTATTGATACGTTCACTTTTTTGTTCTCCATGGCAGCCACCAGTGAACGTTTGATGATGTCAATGCCGTCAGGCTTGGTGCTTGTGAGCTCCAGCACTCCCCTTATCTCTACATGCGGTATCTGCATCTTTGAGCTTAGCTCTTCGATTGCAGAGACTGCCTTTTGTGGCATGTTGAGGCCTTCCAGAACAGATATGCCCTTTGCTGCAACCTCACTGAATGCATCATAAATAGAATCAAATTTTTCAACAAGAATATTTTCAATCTTCTCAGTCTCAGCCTTTGAGAGGCCTGATTTTGTCTTAAAGTTCTCAATCAAGGCGCTTTCCTTTTCTTTACGTTTCAACTCCAAGAGCTTCTTCTTTTTTTGGTCTGAGGAGATTTGTTTTAAGGAAAGGTCTATCTCAGATCGTCTGGGGTCTACACGCTTTACAAGAAGCACTTTTTTCTCACCTGGCTTGAGAAACTTTTCTACGTTTCTAATCCAGCCAGTAGCAATTTCTGATATGTGCAAGAATCCTTGAATGTTGTTGTATTCGTCAAGAGTAACATAGGCTCCCTGATCCATGATTCTGGTTACAGTTGCAACAACTATCTCTCCGACCTCAGGAAACTCTTGCATTGCAGTAGACATGATTTTCAAGCTTTTAGCGCTTAATTTAATGTTGTTGATGTTATTTTTGCAGTATCATGTTCTGATCTTATTGCAAGAACGGTAACTTGAAGCATATTTATTAAAAATCGATTCCTTTCTTTGCTCTTATGCCGGATTTGAACGGATGTTTTATCTCCTTCATCTCTGTCACCAGATCAGCTAGCTCGATTATCTCATCTCTGGCATGGTTTCCTGTCAGAACCAAGTTCACAGACGCAGGCTTGGACTGTATTAGTTTTAACACATCGTCAAGTGATACCAGCCCTAGGTTTACTGCATAGTTTATCTCGTCTAAAATCACAATGTTGTATTTTTGTGAAGAAATTTTTTCTCTTGCAATGACAAGCGCCTCGTCTGCAATCTTTTTGTGGTCTTCAATAGGACTCTTGTCGTCCATAATTCCTACAAATCCCTTGCCCACTGCAGTAAGCTCAAACTCTGGCTCAAGCCTCTTCGATGACGTCATCTCGCCGTAGTGCCACGATCCCTTGATGAACTGAATCATGCAGACTTTGTAATCGTAACCTACTGCGCGCAATGCCATTCCAAGCGCAGCTGTTGTCTTTCCCTTTCCTTTACCTGTATAAACAATTACAAGCCCGTCCTTTTCCATAAAAAGTTGTTTTATTGCGACCAGTAAAAATCTGACGCTTTGAAACAATATGTATCCATGAAAAAACGGTTATTACGCTAGACCAAGCCCAATAAACTACAAATGACAAAAAATTATGATTATGATGTTGTCATAGTTGGAGGCGGACCTGCCGGTCTCTCTGCAGGATGGAGCGCTGCAAAAAAAGGCGCCAAGGTGGCAATACTTGAGAGAGAGGAAGCCGTCGGGCAAAGCGTAAGGACAAGCGGGGTCACGTGGATAAAGGAGGCCAAGTCTTTTGGAATTCCTCCGCAATATTACAATCCTATAAAAAATTATGCGTTTTATTCTCCAAATAACGTAATACTGAAAAAAAGCAAAGAAGCCGAGGTTGCTGTGCTTGATGTTAGAAAGACATACCAGTTTCTTGCATATCAAGCAGCAGATGCTGGTGCTGAAATATTCCTTAGGACTGGTGTCACTGATATCATAAGCCAGGATGGGAAGCTAAAGGGAGTCAAGGCAACATCTCTAAAAGAAGACATGTTGTTTTCCTCCAAGGTGGTCATAGATGCAAGTGGGTTTTATTCTGTTGTAGGAAAAGCAACAGGACTTGTATCACAATGGAAAAGATTTGGGGCAGGTGCGGAATATGAGGCTTATGTGGAAAAGATAGACCCGCAGACATGGTATCTTATGGTAGGACAAAACTATTCGCCTGCTGGATATGTGTGGATCTTTCCGATTGGACCAAACAAGGCAAGAATAGGTGTCGGTGTTGGAAAACCCGAGTCGCAGGCAGACGCCACCCAGCGCCTAATGGAACTAATTGAGAAAAGACCCAAACCCCTTGACGAACTAGGTAGAATAGTTCCTGTCGAGTTTCATTACGGCCTAATTCCAAACGAAGGGCTGCGGACCTCAACTGTTGAGGACAACCTCATCTTGGTTGGGGACTCGGCAGGCCAAGCAAACCCATTGGTTCTTGAAGGAATAAGATATGCAATAGAGTTTGGCAGAAAGGCAGGAGAGGTGGCTGCAAACGCAGTCAAGTCAGGCGACACCTCAAAAAAATCTCTTAAACCATATGAAGACTCGATGCGAAAAGCAATAGGCTCCAAGATTGCGTCGGCAATAAAGGTGCAGTATAGGTGGCTTGGCCTAAGCGACGAGGAATGGGATAAAGAGATCGGAATAATTGACGACCTCTCAGCAGAAGAGTTTTTGGACTTTGTAAAGGCAGAGTTTGGACTTGGCAGCATGATTAAACTAGCTACTAGCCATCCAAAACTTGCGATACGGCAACTCTTTGGATTGATAAAAGAAAATGTCACCCCACAAGAAAATTAATATGATTATTACGATTCCAAGTTGCGACAAGACTTGAAGAAGATACCAAGGATAGTGCTTGCCGGCACAAGCAGTGGAGTGGGCAAGACAACAATTACCTCAGCAATAATACATGGCATAAAAAAACATGGGTATTCAGTACAGCCGTTCAAGGTGGGGCCCGATTTTATAGACCCTACATATCTTTCTGCAGTGGCAGGCAGGCCTGCACGAAACCTTGATGCGTGGCTCATGGGGCAGCGCGGCGTACTCAAAGACTTTGTCCAAAACTCGTCAAGTGACATATCTGTGGTAGAAGGAGTAATGGGATACTATGACGGGTTTGAGGGCGGCTCTAATTTTGCAAGCACATACCACGTGTCAAAAATTGTAAGAGCTCCTGTGATCTTGGTTCTTGATGCAAGCAAGGCTGCGCGCTCTATTGCTGCCACCGCTCTTGGCTTTGTCAAGTTCCAGAAAAACTCTAGAATTGGAGGGCTGATTCTAAATAAGATAGGCAGCAAAAAGCACGAGGAACTATGCAGGCAGGCACTGTCAAAACTTGGAATTCCAGTTGTTGGTGTAATACCAAGAGATGCTTCTCAGGGCTTGGAATCAAGACATCTTGGGCTTGTTCCAGTAAGTGAGATTAAATCACTTGGACAAAAAATACGCTCCATTGCAAAATCATATTCTGATCATATCAACATTGAAAAAATTATTGAGATCTCACGTAATACTCCAAGTCTGCCAGTGATACCTCAGGCGTATAATGCAAGAAAAAGAACAAAGATTGCAGTGGCCCTTGACGAGTCGTTCAATTTTTACTACAAGGAAAACCTTGATGCGCTTTGCAGAGAGGGGGCATCACTTGAGTTTTTCAGCCCGATTCATGACAAGAAGGTGCCTTCATGTGACGGACTCTACATAGGAGGGGGTTTTCCAGAGGTCAAGGGAGACTTGCTTGAAAGAAACAATTCAATGAAAAAACAGATCAGAGAAAAGGCAGAACAAGGGGTTCCAATATACGCAGAGTGCGGCGGACTCATGTATCTTACGCGGTCTATTAGATACGGCAAAAAGAAATTCAATATGATTGGCCTCTTTGAGGCAGACACAGCCATGCAGAAGAAACTAAAGCTCAACTACACCAAGGCAAGTACATCAAGAACTTGTGCAGTATCACGGAGAGGTGCGACACTCTACGGGCACGAGTTTCATTTTTCTGAACTTGAATCAATATCAAAAGACTCTACATTTGCATACAAGATGGACATTGGAATAGGAATTGACAAGAAAAGAGATGGAATGATACAATACAACACCCTTGCATCCTACATGCACATGCACTTTGCACAGCCAAGTGTTGCAAAGACCTTTGTTGAAAACTGCATCAAGCTGTCAAGAAGATAGATTTTGCTTTAGGATGATGTAGAGGGCATTTAATATTGCAGAGGCACAGGGACTGCCTCCCTTTCGGCCAATGTTTGTGATGTAAGGAATTTGGGTATTGCTCAGCTCCTCCTTTGACTCGGTAGCACAGACAAAGCCTACAGGAATGCCAATTATCAAGGCAGGTTTTGTCACACCTTCTTTTACCATTTGTACTACCTCTTGTAGTGCTGTTGGGGCATTTCCTATTGCTACAATTCCTCCATCAATTTGTTTTGCGCCAAGCCGCATTGCAGTCTGGGCCCGCGTCTTGTTCAATCTCTTTGCCTCTTCTACTACCTGCGAATCTGATATGCTGCAAATTACATTGTTTCCAAACTTGCTTAGGTTGTCTTTATTGAGAAGGCCTATCACTCCGTTTACATCCACAACTATGTTACATCCGTTCTTGAGCGCCGTGGTACCGCTCTCTATTGCTTGCTTGTGAAAAATTATCTTGTTTGCTCTTGCAAAATCAAAGTCTGCAGTAGAGTGTATGACTCGCTTGACTATGGTCCACTCGTCCTTGGCATATGGATGGGAACCTATCTCGGATTCGATTATCTCCATGCTCTTGTCCTCAATTGATTGACCCTTCTGTGTGATCATCTCTCTGCCTCCTTTGCCCTCTCAAGAACTAGGTCAACCATCTTGTCGTCTGTTCCAAGATGCTCTGAAAGAAGTACTTGCTTGATGGTGGAACTTTCAATGGCTGGGTTTAGGTCTTCGTAAATGTCTCGCTTTACGTGAGCTCCCTTGTGCAAAAAATATGGTACCACAACAAGGCAGTCTGGATTGTTCTTTGCGCAGGTGTCAATTCCTTGTTTTATGTTTGGCTCTTCGATTTCCAAAAAGCAGTAAACTACATTTCTATACATCAAGGCCAGTCCGTCTGCAACATATTTTAGGGCAGACCGCGCCTCTGGGTCTTTGCTGCCGTGGCCTATTACCAAGACATCCACACTATTCTTTTGTGTGGTAACGTTGTTTAGGGCAAGCGTCTTCTGTACCTTTTCGTCCACAAGTGCAATCAGGGACTTGTGCATGTTCATAGGCTTTGATATGGATAACTTTACCTTGGCTTTTGACTGAAACTTTGATGCAGAGTCTACTGCTGCCTTGACCTTTCTTCCGGGATATAGGAAATATGGAACAATTGTAAGCGAATCAATCTCTGCAGAAAGGCACGACGTGATTCCTTCCTCGATATAGGGAGGGACTACCTCCAGAAAACAATAGTCTGAGATGTGGTAATTTCCCTTTTCTTTTACCTTGCTGCATATGTACTGCAGCTCTTGTCTTACATCATCTTCGTGGCTGCCCCTGTCAATTAGCAACAACCCCCGCCTCATTTTACAATCCTCGCAATTGCAATGGTTAGATTGGGGGGAAATTTCTGCTTTTCAACTATCAGTTTTCCTCCAGAGCTCTTCAGCGCAGAGGCCTCAGAGACGCTTGGGGTTCCCTCAAAGGTTTGTACAACCTCCGAGGGGTTTGGTATTGTAATGGTTGCAAGGTCCTCCTTTTCATAATAGTCTACTGGAACTCTCAGCTCATCTGCAAGCTCGCGCAGGCCTGCCACTTGGGCCTCTTTTTTGATTGACGCAAACTTGGCAATTGATCTTGCGCTAAGGCCAAACTTTGAGAGGCAGAACTCTAGACCCTCCTTGATTGTATCCTTGGTGGTATCCCAGTGCAGACCCACTCCTACCACAAGTGTCTTTGGTCTGTATACCACTGAGTTCTCAAGCAACTGCCTGTCCTGTATTGTCTTATCAGATATTATCAAAAATCCCTTACAGTCTGATTTTACCATCTCTTCAATGCTGGAATACGTGTGGACATTTTTTGGAAGTTCCTTTTTTGGAAGCCACCAATCTTTCTCGCCTGCATCTTGGAATACTCCAATCTTTTCCTCGTTTACCATAAATGCACTGACCCTTGTAACCTTCGAGTCATCATCTATCTGCCACCCAAACTCTTTTCCTACCAAGTCTACTGCAATAGTTTTGTTCACGTCCGCAGCAGTTGTGATAACTGGGGTTGCACCAATGGTTCCAGCAATCTCTTCTGTGAGTTTGTTTGCGCCCCCAAGATGGCCGGAAAGAGTACTTATGACAAACTTGGCTGTATCATCAATTACGACAACTGCAGGGTCTGTCTTTTTGTCCTTCATGTGTGGTGCCACAAGGCGTATTACTGCACCAAGAGAAAATATGCAGACAAGCGCCTCGCAGCTTTTGAAGAGCTCGCCTATTTTTTCTGTGGTAGAGTCTTCAAACCCGTTTATTGCAGAATCATTATTTGAAAATTTAGAGGGGGAAAAGACCTGCCAGGATGGATGCTTGGCCTTCAAGTCTTTGGCTATCTCTATTCCGTTTTTAGTAATGGCAACTATTGCTACTTTATCCATACACGTTCTTTTTTGCAAGCGAACATATCTGTTACTGTATGGGGAATCTGCCTATCGTGTTGCCGTCAAAATCAAACATTATTACATCAATGTCAAACTTTTCCTCAGAATGGTTTCTTAGCTGGGTGTACACTTTGGAACAGACAAGGTTGAAAAAATCTCTACCCAAGTTTCTGCTTGAGACTATCTCAAAGACATGTCTTGCAGTGTTTGCCTTTCTTATCTCTGAAATTACATCCTCTGGTGCGTTGCATATCTGCGCAATCTCTGCCAGAAACTCCATGTCTACCTTAGAGCCTTTCACATGGGTCTGCTTTACTCCCATCCCCATCTTTGTCAGCTTGCCAATAAAGCCTGCAACGTATGCTTTTTTGATTCCTTTTTTTGCGCACTGCTGTACTGTATATCCAGAGAAATCTCCCATCTGGACAAAACAATGATCTGGCAGGTCAATTATCTTTCTTGCAAATTCTTCGCTTCTGCCCCCAGTTGTCAGAACAACTGTATCGTTTCCCATTGCGATTGTTACATCGATGCTCTGTCGTATCGATGCGGCAAACGATGCGGTAGAATATGGCACCACGATGCCGCTTGTTCCAAGAATTGAGATTCCCCCTAGAATGCCAAGACGTGGGTTGTCAGTCTTTGGGGCAAGATCTCTTCCCTTTGGAACAGATATGATTACCTTGACTCCGTTTTTTTTGAGAAGGTCTTGTGCAATCTCTGAAATGTTTTCAGTTATCATTTTTTTTGGCGTGGGGTTGATTGCAGCAGACCCCACCTCGAGGCCAAGGCCGGGCTTTGTTACCCTGCCCACTCCCTCGCCGCCGTCTATCTCAATCTTGCCTATGTTGTTGGTTAGAGATACTGCAGTGTGTATCTCTGCACCATGTGTCACGTCAGGATCATCGCCACCATCTTTTATGACAGAGCAGGTTGCAGAACTCTTGTCAAATGTACAACTTGAAATTTTTATCTGCATCTTGGATTTTTTTGGAAGTGTGACATCTACAACATTTTGCTTTTCTTGATTTAAAATTGCAAGCACCCCTGCCTTTGCGCCTGCAGTAGCTGAGGTTCCTGTGGTGTAACCAGTCCTCATCTTCCCCCTCGGCTTGTCGTCAGACTCCATGTGTGAGAAGTTGTTTTGTTATGTATTAATCGGTTCTGCTGCAAACCCGACTGACGTGGTCATTTGAGAATGCTGGCAAGTATTATCCAGAGCGCAATCAATCCAAGGCCGCCGTAGAGTATGAGGTGTGTGCTCTTAAACGAAGCTTCCTTTTCTCTAAAGTGGCTGTAATTTTCCTGCGTGCTTGCCCCAAAGGGATTCTTAAATCCTGCAAAGTTGGGCCCAAAGTTGAAATCGTCATTCATCTTACTTGCGTCATACTTTTTCCAAAAGTGCGCATAGTTTGCAGCTACGTCTGACTCTGAAACTTTGTTCTTTGATTTTTCTTCCTTTCGCAAAAGTTGGTAGGCCTCTGTTATCTGCTTGAACCTCTCGCCATCTCTGTGGTTCTCGCTCTTGTCTGGGTGGTACTTGAGCGAGAGCTGTCTGTACGCACTCTTTATCTCCTTCTGCGATGCTCCTCTTTGCACACCTAGAATCTGATAACAGTCAGACAGGTTCAAGCAAATAGACGTTGGAATAACACCAAAATTAATTTGTCGGAGATCTGTGGCTTGGTTGTGCACAGGAACAGAGTTGTTATCTCGGGAGCTACTGGATTTGTAGGTAAGAACACAGGAAGATTTCTTGCAAGAAATGGGTTTGATGTTGTTGCTCTTGCAAGAAAGGGAAGGACTGATTTTGGAAAAACCCTAAAAACACAGGACCTGACAGAAAAAAATCTTGTACGCCATCTAAAGGGTTCGACCGCCTTTTTGCATCTTATTGGTACAGGGAGGCAGACAGCAGAAAATGACTATGAAACAGTAAATGTCAACTTGACAAAAAATGCAGTTGCACTTTGCAAGAGGGCAGGAATTGGAAAAATAGTTTACTTGAGCGGTCTTGGTGTAAACAAAAAATCTACGCTTGGGTATTTTATCTCAAAGTTCAAAGCAGAGCAGGAAATTATTCACTCAGGCCTTGACTATACAATATTTCGGCCGTCATATATCATAGGGAGGGGGGATCAGCTCTCAAGGACACTTTCAAGTCAAATATATCATCATGGAGTGGTTGTAATTCCAGGCTCGGGAAAATACAGGCTGCAGCCAATCTTTGTATATGATGTGGCCCAAGTTATAATGAAGGCAATCTCTGGCAGACAGTTCTCAAGAAAAATAATAGATCTTGTGGGGCTGCAAACTGTAACCTACAACCGCTTTGTGCGAGATCTTGTTGGAAAAGCCAAGATAAAACATGTAGATTTTGAGAAATCATACCATGATGCCCTTGTGTCAGCAAGCTCGCCTTTTGGCGTAGATGATCTTAGCATCTTGGTAGGTAACTATGTTGGAAACCATAGGAAACTTGCTAGCCTTTCAAGAATTGCATTCACAGGATACGATAAAATGCTAGAGGCCTGCAGCCTTTCGTAATACGTCAGCTTTGTCAGTGCTTTCCCACGTAAACTCTGGCTCGTTTCTTCCAAAGTGTCCGTAAGCCGCAGTCTTTCTGTAAATCGGGCGCTTTAACTTTAGCTGCGATATAATTGCAGCAGGTCTCATGTCAAAGTGTTTTCTGACCAAGTTTTCAATCTGCTCCTCTGGAATCTTGCTTGTACCAAAGGTGCTCACCATGAGCGAGACCGGCTCTGCTACTCCTATTGCATATGCAACCTGAACCTCGCACCTCTCTGCAAGTCCTGCAGCCACAATATTTTTTGCAATGTATCTGCACATGTAGCATGCAGACCTGTCTACCTTTGACGGGTCTTTTCCAGAAAATGCGCCACCGCCATGTCTTCCCATGCCGCCATACGTATCTACAATTATCTTTCGTCCAGTAAGTCCTGCGTCGCCTGGAGGCCCGCCAATTACAAATCGGCCGGTTGGGTTAACATGAATCTTTATCTTGTCGTTCCATAAACTGCCACACACTGGCTTGATTACCTTGTCTAAAATCTCTTTTTGAATCTGGTCGTTGCTAATATCAGGTGAGTGCTGTGTTGATACTACAATTGTTTCAATTCTTTTTGGTTTTCCGTCCTCATACTCTACTGTAACCTGGGACTTGCCGTCAGGCCTTGCCCACGGGAGTTCTTTTTTCTTTCTTGCCTCTGCAAGCCTGTGGGTGAGCTTGTGTGCAAGAAGTATGGGCATCGGCATAAACTCTGCAGTCTCGTTTGTGGCATATCCAAACATGAGGCCTTGGTCTCCTGCGCCTTGCTCCTTGCTTTCATTTGCAGAGACTCCCATGGAGATGTCTGGGCTCTGGGCATGGAGAGAAACTAGGACGCTGCACGAGTCTGCATCAAAACCATAGTGGGGATCATTGTAACCGATTTCCTTGATTGTACTTCTGACTATGTCCTGAACATCAAACCTTGCCTTTGATGTGACCTCGCCTGCCACAACTACAATTCCCGTAGTTGTCATGGTCTCAACTGCGACCCTTGATTCGGGGTCTTGTTTTAGGAACTCGTCTAAAATTGCGTCAGATATCTGATCGCAGACCTTGTCGGGATGGCCCTCTGTAACAGATTCTGAGGTAAAAAGATAGTTTCTACCCATATCGTTCATTATCTGAGTCATTACAGCTCATTTTCTAGTTTGATAAAAAGTACGTTATTTCCTCTAACTATAACCCTGCCATAATTTGCAACGGTCTTGCCATTGCTAATCTCCTCAGCGTCTGTCATGATTAGATTCATGTAAGAATCAACGTTGTTCATCTTTCCTTTGTATTCGATGTCGCTTTTTAGTCTGACTACAACCTTTTTGTTGACACCCTTTTGAAGTGTTGTCAGAGGTCGCTTAGGAGTCGCTTGTGACAATCATTAATTCACTTGTCACCAGTGCTTGAAATCGTAAATAAAAGCCTTCCCGATCATCACTTGAACCATTTAATTTCAGGTGTTTTCTAGTAAAATGATTTGATCTCAACTGGCGTTTTTGGACTTGACAAGTTATTAGGTGGGGGAATAGCTGAGGGTACAATCACTGATATATTTGGGCCCAGCGGCAGTGGAAAGACGCAGCTTGCAATGCATATATGTGCAAATGCGATAAATCAAAAAATAATTTATCATGACACAAGCGGTTCGTTTAGACCAGAAACAATGATTGAGATATTACATGCAAGAAACTTGGACCAAAAACTTTTGGACAACATGATGGTTGCAAGGGTTACAAACACTGCAGAGCAGATTGCAAATCTTGAAAAAATATCCAAACTGCGCCCTATCCTTGTTGTAATTGACAACATATCAGACCTGTTCTCGTTTGAATATTCCAAGGAATCAAGCTCGCTTGAAAAGCACACAAAGTTCATGCAGTACATGCATAGATTGAGCCTAATCTGCGTGCAGGGCAAGATTCCAGCCGTAGTGACAAACGTAGTTCGTGGCTCTGGAGGGCAAGAGAGGGAGAACCTTGACAAATCAATTAGCATTTTTACCCACAAAAAGATTCGGCTTGAAAAGCACGGCTCAAAGTTTCTTGCTCAGGTCATGCCTTCGTTTGGTGCAAGAAAAGAGATCATGTACGATATAACACCGGCTGGGCTCGTAGAGATACCTTAATCTATTTATCACCGAGGTTGTAACCTGACTCATGGCAGGAATTTTTGATCAGATACCGATTATCACAGTTATCTTATTTGGAGCTGGCATAGTTGGTGCAATGGTATACGAGCGATCTAGAACAAGAGAACCCAAGGAATCCGAGTCATCTACTAGTACCAGTTGAATTAAAGAACAAGTTTCGCAATCTTGGTTTTGAACACCTAACTGAGATCCAGAAAAAAGCCGTTCCTGTAATACATCAAAAGATTGACTCTCTGGTAATTGCTCCTACTGGCTCAGGCAAGACAGAGACTGCTGTTGTGCCAATCTTTGACAGAGTTGCCACGTCAAAAAAAACTGGAAAGATCAAAACGCTGTATATTACACCATTGCGGGCTCTAAACCGGGATGTCTTTCGAAGAATTATCAGGTATGCAGAAAATGAGGGGCTGTCAATTCAGATAAGACATGGAGACACATCTCAGTCAGTTCGAAAAAAAATCGCCGCACAACCGCCGGACATACTGATAACAACCCCTGAGACAGTCATAATTCTGCTTACACAAGCAGGAATGCTAAAAGCTCTTGATGAGCTTGAATGGATTGTAATCGACGAGGTGCACGAGTTGCTTGGAAATGAGCGGGGGGCTCAGCTCTCTCTAAGCCTTGAGCGCCTGCAGGCAAACACAAAATTTCAGGTAACAAGGGTGGGACTTTCTGCAACCGTAGGCAATACGTCGGAGGCAGCCAAGTTTGTGGTAGGCACAAAAAGAAAATGCAAGATAATCGAGGATCATTCCATCCGGACGTATGACGTGGAAGTAAGATACATCGACGGGACCATAACAGATGTGGTAGATTTTGTAATAGAATATGTGTCAAAAAACCATCCTGACTCGCCTGTGCTCTTGTTTACAAACACACGGGGCGAGTCGGAATATCTTGCATCGCTGCTAAAGGAAAGGTCTAGCCTTCAAATCGAGATGCACCACGGCTCGCTCTCGCAGCAGGTGCGGGAAGAGACTGAAGAAACTCTCAGGGCAGGCAAGCCGGGAATTGTAGTGTGCACCTCATCGCTTGAGCTTGGACTTGATATTGGTTCAGTAGAACTTGTGATACACTATGGTTCTCCAAGACAGGTCTCAAAACTTGTGCAAAGAATTGGCCGAAGCAAGCACAGCAGGGGCTCGTCTGCAAAGGGCTTGATTGTGACAAACAATGCAGACGACGAGTTTGAGGCCCGCGCCATACTTGAACGAGTACGCGAAAAATCAATTGAGGACCAGATAGTGCACGACGGTGCACTGGATGTCTTGGCGCACCACTTGGTCGGCATGACGATGCAGTTTGGGACCGTATCAGTCGAGTCTGCGTTAGCCATGATAAACCAAGCATATCCGTTTCGAAAGACAACACTTGGGGACTTGGCAGGAGTCCTTGAGATACTTCACAACGGATATATCATATTTTTTGACAAAGAAGAGATGATATTCAAGAAGAGAGGGCGCTCGTTTAGGTACTACTTTGAAAACTTGTCCACCATTCCTGACATCTTAAAGTTCAAGGTGTTTGATACCGTATCTAAAAAAATAATCGGAAGCCTTGACCAGAGGTTTGTGGGAGACTACGGCGACTCTGGAAATGTGTTTGTGCTGCGCGGGATGCAGTGGCGCATTCTAAACGTGGACGACAGCTCGCTTAGGATAAACGTGGAACCTGTCCAGTCTGCCGGAATCAACGTCCCGTACTGGGAGGGAGAGAACATTCCGGTAGACTATACAACAGCAAGAAAGGTTGGTCTGTTTCGAACAAAGACAAAGCAGGAGAAACTCTCAAACAAGATAATTGAAAACTTGAAGATAAATGCAATTCCTGACGAAAAAACAATTGTTGTAGAATCGCAGCGTGCGCGAAATACCATAGTGATGCATGCATGCCTTGGGACAAGAATAAACGCAACACTTTCTACACTACTCTCTGCAATGCTTTCTGCAAAGAGCGGATATCTTGCAGACTCGAGATCTGACGCGTACAGAATCATGGTATCATCAAACGGCAGGGTGGGAGAGGACTCGGTAGTCTCTGTGCTAAAAGACCAATATGACTTGGAATCAATCGTGCGGGCGTCTCTTTCTGGCACGCACAATGTAAACTGGAGAACCTGGTGCGTTGCAAAAAAGTTTGGCATAGTGGGAAGGGAGGCAGTATATGACCGCAAGTCTGCAAGATTTCTGTACGACAGGTACTCTAGCACGCCACTTGCAAAGGAAGCACTGCGGGAGCTCTTTCATGACAAGTATGACCTGGAAGGGGCAGCTCGTATACTTGAAAAGATAAGGGATGGTGCAATATCGATAAGGTGGTTTGAAGTTGACAGTTTTTCAAGGCTTGCCGAGCCAATCTTGGATCACACCACCAAGTACTATTCGTCTCCTGCAAACCTAGACAAGGGAGTGCTTGACCTTGTCAAGGCGCGGCTGGGCAAGACAAAGCACAGGCTTGTGTGCATGCGGTGTGGCAGGTGGGAGAAGGTGGTTGAAACAAATGAGATAAACGGGACACTTGCGTGTCCGCATTGCAAATCAAGGCAGATCACTGCAACGTTCTACTCTGACTATGATCTGTCAAAGATTGTACAAAAAAAGATTGCAGGAAAAAAGGTAACACAAGAGGAGAACCACAAGTTCAACAGGGCATGGAAGGTATCGTCACTGTTGGAAAACTTTGGAAAGACTGCACTTATTGTGCTTTCAGGATATGGTGTTGGTGCAGACACTGGCGCAAGAATACTGCGAAATATGGTGGGAGAAGAAGAGATGTACCGACAGGTATACGAGGCAGAAAGGCAGTACGTCACAACCCGAGGTTTTTGGGACTAGTTTTATCTAGAATCGATTATATCATAACTGGCATGGTGCGTTACGTAGAAAAAGACGCGACAGGTCCGATGGAGATAAAGGTTGGCGGAGAGTCCAAGTGGATCTGCATGTGCGGCCTCAGCAAGAACCAGCCATACTGTGACGGCTCGCACAAAAAGACTGCCGGAGAGGAACCGGGTAAAATTTACTTTTACAACAAGGACGGTACAAGAAAAGAAGTCAAACCTCTGTAAACCGGTTTCCACTATTTTTTGTATATCAGTACAATTGCCATTCCTACCAATGAGAACGGGAGGTAGGCAATTAAATGCAAAATGCGTAACTGGAATCATGAAAAGATCAGTGCAGCAGTTTATACTTGTTGCTACAGTTCTTGCACTTGCAAACAGCGGGATCTATTTTTTTACTGCATACTCGCAGATGCAGGAATCAAGCGATGCTGAAAGCCAGATACAAACCATGTTGTTTACTACTGCCGCAGTCTCATACCTGCCGCTGGGGGTGTGGATGATAAAAAACAAACTTCACAGCAGGGCGCCATATGTGATAGCAAGCCTCCTTTCCGTAGCGTTGATTGGACTGTACATTACTTCAAGAACTGTCAACTTACCGGTTGTTGGTATACAGGAAGATGTGGGAGCAGTAGACATATTGTGTAAGGTTACTCAGGGTGGCATCGTTGTTGTATCGTTATTGCTTTTGAGAAATTGGCAGAAGGAAAGACTTGAGATACCGCAATAGCTACTCTGAAAACTTTTCCCAAAGCCTTTGTATCTTTTTGTCCATCGTGAACCTTTCAACCTTGCAAGATATCTGACCGTCCTTGAATGTTACATCTATTCCCGCTAACAAACTTTTGTAGTAGCTCTCGTCCAGCCCCTCAAGAGTGCGTATCACCTTGGTCTTTTTTACAAACTCGAGCAGTTCGAGATTTTTTATCTTTCTGTATGTGGTGGATGTGGGGATGCCAAGAGCATCTGAGATCTGCTGTGCATTCATCTCGTTCTTTGATAGAGCCGACAGTATCTTTCTGCTGTACTCATCAGCAAGGACTGCAAGGATCTCGTCATCGTTTGCCATTTCTCAGCTTTTCTTGACAGCAATGATGAGTACGATAAAACCGGCTATCTCAAACCCTTCCTCAATTATCTTCTGGATGCCTTCATTTTCAAGAAAAGCAAAACTATACTCCACTACGGTTTCGCCAAGCACAAGGAGCGTAAAACCTATCACTAAAAGTATCATCGGGGGGTATCTTGTTCTTTTGAACGCCTTGGCTGCAAAAAATACCAGCGTAAAACCCACCAAGAGGTGGGCTACAAGAAGAACATAGTTGATAATTGGAGACTCTTCCATTTTCTAAACATTGGTAAGTGTTCTATGAACTGCTTTTAACCTATGGGGCTATTCCTACCGGTGAAAATGAGACTAGTTCTTTCTTGTAACGACAGAATAAGCGGTAAGAAATGCCTCAGTCCTTCCCTCAAGGCCTGGCTTTGCGGTAACTCCTGTAACGCTGATTATCTCGCCTTGTGTAAACTGCTCAAGCAGCCTTGCCTGTGATCTCCATCCCTTGAGCCATATCTGCCCTGTGTCATCTTCGACAAACGTTTCTGAAAGCAGGACTGTCTCACCTGACTTTGTTTGTATCTCGCGCTTTTGCGGGGCCTTGAGAATTATGGCCTCGATGCAGTAAATTCCGTCTGACGGCTTGAGATCCCTTATCTTTGTTCTGGCAGCAGCAAGCGTTGGTATGTCTTGATTCTCGATCTTTTTTATCGGCGAGTCTTGCTCAATTGTTATGGTATTTCCATACATCTTTGATGGCACAAGCTCTACTGCATCACCAACCTTGAGATCTGCTGTTATCGACGACGCATCTGCAATGTTTACAATCTTCTTGTCCTCAAGCACTCCGACAAGCAGCCTGCTGCCGGAATCTGCCTTTGTTGCAGACAAAATTCGTGCAGCAACCGGAGCTATCTCTTTTGCGCCCTCTACTTCTAGGACAGTTCCCTCATCTCCGTGCAGCTCAAGGCCCATCTGGCCCACCTTGGTATTTACTCCAATCAGTCTTGCCTTTGCACCTGCTGATACAACCTTTGGAATCGAGTTTTCATCCTTGTTCCACAGTACGGCCCTTACAATTGTACCGTCCTTGCCCTTGAGTCGAAGCTGCAAAGCCTTGCTCTGCTCTCCCTTGAAATTTGTAAATTCTGTAGTGCGAATATTTCCGTCCAAGATTCCAGATACCACCAAGTTCTGTTGATCTTCCTTTACATCTGATACGTCATCTGTTATGTCATCAAGGCTTGGGATCTTGGATTGAGTGTTGTTTGGCTCTACGGTTGAGCCTGAGCCAATGTTGATTATCGGGTTTCCCTTGAGGTCTGACTTGACATATGCCTTGATTATTTTGACCAAGTCTCCCGGCTTCAAGTTTTCAATGCCTGGCAGGTTTGCCTTTTCATCCCAAAGCTTTACCTTTGCCCTCTGGTCGCCGTCATATACTGTCATGTTGCGCAACATAAACTGAGAGCCGTCCTTTCTTGAGAACTGTCTTGCAGGATAGACATTCATTACACGAGTCTCAAGCGTAATCTCCTTTGCGCCAACATAGATGTCCTTAAGCGACATCTCTACCTTGAGAGGTTCGCTAAGCGACACACCCAGGTCTGATGCAATAAGAAAGAGCGCGCCCTGGTCTGTAAGATAACCTGCTCCAATCTTTTCCTTCTTTCTTTGGATCATCTCCTCGATGTCTTTTCTTGACAGCTCGGGCTTTTGCTCAAGCAGTTTACTCATCAATGAATCAAATTCGGACAAATCAAAAATTGATAGAATCTGTGTGTTAATAAAATTGTTGAATGACTGCGATCAATTCTAGATGTGTACCATTTTGCAAAATTTCAGTAGATAAATTAGTAGGGCAAGAGAACCGTTCGTAAATGCTTTGTGTTGAGGCAAAATCGCTTTCAAAGTCATATGGAAATGTAACAGCAGTTGACTCTATCGATCTATCCGTGGAATCAGGAAAGATATTTGGGTTTCTGGGACCAAACGGAGCCGGCAAGACTACAACCATCAAACTATTAACAACATTGATTCTGCCAACCAGCGGTACCATAAACATTCTTGGGATGGATGCTGCAAGGTATCCGCTCAAGGTGCGAAAAAAGATTGGTGTGGTACTACAGCAGCCAAGTTACGAGCCAAACCTGACAGTAGAAAGGTCGCTTGAAAAATATGGCATGATGTGGGACGTTGACAGTAAAACCCGACGCGACAGAGTAGAGGAACTTCTTGCTGCATTTGACCTGCAGGAGATACGAAAGAAGAAAAATGACGACATCTCAATTGGGCAGAGGAGGCGTGTTCAGGTTGCACGCGAGTTTATGCATGACATGGACCTCCTCTTTCTTGACGAACCAACAGTAGGGCTTGATCCGTCTGCCAGAAGGGGACTGCTTGACTATATCAAGGGAAAGGTGCGGGACGGCCTTACGATATTTTTTACAACACATATTCTTGAGGAGGCAGAATACCTCTGCGATGAGATTGCAATCATAAACCACGGCAAAATCATTGCAGTAGACACCCCAGATGAGCTCAAAAACAAGTTTGGACGGGAAAAGACCATCAAAGTTCACATAGGAAAGGCAGAAGACGTGGGCGCCATCCTGCAGGGGGTTGGAAAGTACGAGGTATCACATGATGAGGGAACGGTAATCACTTTGCACTCGGCAGACTCGGAGCAGGCCTTAGTCAAGATTCTTCAGGTGTTAAATGCAAACAACATTGCAGTAGAAGACCTAAGCGTAGTTCCAACAAGTTTGGAAGAGATCTTTTTGACCGTTGTGAAAAACTCTAACAACAATTTTGGAGGGAAACTTGCATCCAATAGTTCGTCTGATAAATAGAAATCTTACCATATCGCTCAACATGGGCTTTGTGATATGGCAGGTGATATTTCCTGTAATCTACATCTTTGTAGCGGGGTTTGCATATACGGCATTAATCCATAACGTTCCGTTTGGGCAAAAGAACCTGGACTATCCTGCATTCATATCTTCTGGCATGATAGGGTTTAACATAATGAACAGCACGCTCATCTCTGGAATCATCATATGGAACGACAGGAGGCATGGAATGTTTGAGCAGATACTTGTGGGACCCTTTACCCGTGCACAGTACATCCTCTCAAACGTGTATACAATTGGCATAATTGGACTAGTCTCTGCCGGACTGATTACTGCAATTGGGTACCCACTCTTTTTCAAGTCGGTAGAGTTTAACATCTTGACTGTTCCGCTTGTTGTCTTTGCGTCAATCACTGGAGCAATACTTTTTGGCTCGATTGCATCAATCATATCCACAAGACTCAAGTCAAGCGAAGGATTCAACGTTGTGATAAATACGGTATTTTTGTTCTTTGCATTTGTCAGTACGGCATTTTATCCCGCAGAGGGCGCACCTCCAATACTTGCAACTGCGTTTTATCTCAACCCGCTGACTTATCTTGTGGATGTGGTGCGCGCAGGCATATTTGGAAACTTTACTGGTACGGTAGCATATGAGATGGTTGTGTTGGTTGCCGGAGCAGCAGTGCTTTTTAGCATTGCCACAAAACTGCTCTCAAAACTTGAGATCTAGCTCTTTGACCTAGAACGCTTTTCACTTTTCGAATCGTACTTGGACAAAAATTCTTTTACTATATCCACGATTATCTGGTTTCTACTTGTATAACCCATCTTGTACGAGTCTTGTGTCTTGAGAAACTCATCCAGCCTCTCTGCCAACCCCACAGGAATGTTTGCGCTTACCCAGTCCTTTCTTGCCATACGGTAACTTTACCGTATACTTCATTTAAGGTTACTTTGATTAAATGTACAGTAATATTACTGTAAATTTTTATATCTCGATATACAGTAACTTTACTGTATGGGCAAGAAAGCCAAGGGGTTCACAACTGCAACTCTAAAGGAGGCCGTCTTCAAGAAACTTCGACAGCTATCTGACCTTGAAAAGAGGACCGTATCAAATGAGCTTGAAGTTATTGTTGATTTCTATGTGTCAAAGAACAACCTGAAACTAACGGAGGTGCCGCCTATTGCTTGAATTTATTTGCCATAAGCAAAAATTTGTGGCGCTGGCTATATCGATTGCAGTGCTATTTGGCGCAGGGATGTATTTGCCAGAAATTTCCGCAAATGGCATCCAGCAAACAGTTTGCGTACTACAACCAATTGATCAGGGAGTAGGGCCAGACTCTATACGGACTGCATTTACTGTGCTGCAGAGACACAACATCAACGCGACTTATGTTGGTCTGGTGCAGGAACTCACAGACAAGGCACACAAGGGGTGTGATGTGGTGGTCCAGTTTGCGATGATGAACAATAACAGGCAGTGGGGAATAGGCGTGCCAAACACTGCACCAAACGTACCATTTACCATTAGCGGCAACATAATCACAATATACACAAGAAGCATTCCAGTAACCCCAGAAACAGGCACAAGCTCTATTGTAACACCAGGCGGAGGTCCGGGGACCGCATCTACTGGCGGACATGGCGGAGGGACCAATCTGTTAATGACAAATCCTGTCTGCATGTCAGAGGCACTAGGGTCATACTATGTAAGCTTTGGGCAGACCTCGCGCGTTACATGCGATCCATATGCTGGCATGATATCCAAGGCAGGTTCAAGTACATTTGTGCCGGTATACAAAATATCGCAGGCACTCAACGAAGCACTAAAAAGCATGGGTCTCTGAGTCAATCATTCCTAGGCAGGCAGAGCACCGTTTAAATGGAAAATCTGTGTAAATTGTACAGTGCAGATTAGACGAAGAAGCAGCCTTTGGTTTCTCTTACCAATAGTGTTTAACATA
Organism: Nitrososphaerota archaeon; assembly: GCA_021323705.1. Taxonomy (GTDB): domain Archaea; phylum Thermoproteota; class Nitrososphaeria; order Nitrososphaerales; family Nitrosopumilaceae; genus Nitrosotalea. The sequence goes on along the minus strand of JAJPKL010000017.1, from coordinate 41,994 downwards.
CTTGGGGGAATAGTTGCGTACTTTGTCATACGCGACGACGACCCAAAGAGGGCCAGAAGCTGTCTCTTGCTTGGAATAATCCTTGCCGCAATTCCTATTTTGTTGTTTGTTGTGCCACTTCTGGTAGGGATTACAATACTTCCTCACTTTATGCCTGCTCCAATGCAGTACATGCATTACATCTAGATTTTACGAAAGCGGCAACACGAGAGATTGAAAAACAGCTTTAGATTTTTTGGTAGCCCGGCCCAGATTCGAACTGGGGTCAAGGGCTCCAAAGGCCCCTATGCTTGACCGCTACACTACCGGGCTTCGCTTGGATTTGATTTTTGTTCCTTTAATAATGTATTTGGATATTCGTGAAGCTTATTAGTAAAGAATCGTTCTGGAAAAACATGCGATATCTCATACCATCTGCTTTGATATGTTGTGTGCTGATGTCATCTGTGGGAATATCTTTTGCGCAGACAGCAGGACCCACACCGCAACAATTGCTTGGGATTTTTGCGCAGATAGTGATTCGTGACTCGTCAGGAAACTTGGTCTCATATCTTGAGACTTCAAATGTGAGAATAAACGATCAAGAAAATTTTAATCAAATAATAAATGAGAACATAAACCAATTCAAGAAAACTACAGTTACTGTTCAGGGGCAGGACATTGAGATACTTCAGGTAAACGATACGCTCGTACACCAATCTCCTACCATAGTCTCTCTTAACCTCATATCGCTAAAGACTCCGAGCGGCCCTAAGGTATTGGTTGTTGCAAACCATGACGGGTTTCCGGTGGCACCCGGAGACAAGATGACTACTTACTGGACAATTGTTCGGACTGCTGGCTCCTAGACTTTACTGATAATAATACTCCAACACCTATTGCAAAAAAGGTGGAAAGCGAGACAAACCTGTAAGGCTGATTTGTTTGCTCTGTAAACCCTGTCAGGAACGGTGCGGTTAAGAGTATCACAAAGATGAAAAACAGCATGGAATCAGCATGCAAAACTCCCCGCCTTGATGCAAAAAAGAGCAATACAGTAAGCGGTAGAAGGAAGAGCACCACTATATAGTCAAACCTCATCTGCATTGCCATTGCGGCAAAGCCTTGCCAAAATTCCGAGGCGCCAAATGTAATAGCCGTTCCAACAAAGTTTGACTGGTATGCTGATGCGGCAACTGCGATGATTGCTGCAACTATGCCATACGATGCAAGGGAATAGATCTTGGTTTTTTTGGGCAAAGCAGAGCGGGCAATAAAGTAGATGTTCATTGGGAAAAAGGCAATCGTGAGGGGCTTTGAGAAGATTGACAAAAAGTATGGTACTGGAGAAGGCGGCCAGAACTTGAGTATCATGTAAAGTGAGAAGAGATACAGAAGAATCCAAGAATTCTCATAGCTTGCAGTTGTACTGTATGACACAAAGACATCGCTTTGCAGCAAAAGTATCATGGAGACAATTCCTGCAACCCTTTTTCCTGTAATTTTCTTTGTGAAAAAATATGTCTGCAAAAGAAGTGCGGCGCTTATGATAAACGGAAGTATCCTGATGTTGCCAAACGCGTGCAAAGACGTGGAAAGCAACAGGTACCTAAAGTGCGGCTCAAAACTCTTGCCAAACTGAGATATGTCCCATGACTGGACTCTCTTTTTTACAGCAGTATAGTCAACCCATGTCTCTTCCTTTGCCATGGTTCCTGCAGTAATTGCTGCAAAGATTACAAGCACGGCAATTACTCCTATAAGGGCCTGCTTTCTTGTAATCTCAAATGATGCAATCTTTGAGATGTATGTCTTGCACTTTGATCTCTTATAGTATGCAATGCCTATCACAAGCATGATGATATTTACAATAACAAGCGGTGCTGCCATAACGCCTGGCGTAAATGGGTTGATAATATTTGGCGAATAGATGTCGGCATTAAAGGGACTAGTAGTCCTTGTAATTAGTGCGGGAAAGACTGCAGGTATGAGTGTGATGAAAACTATGACAATTGTAGGTATGAAGACTGCCCAAGAAAGAAGATGGGGCCTAATAGAAAACGTCCTTGCTGTTTCTTGCTCATTTTCTTTTTTGCGTTCCTGATCTGGTTTCTTACTCTTCTTGTCTGCCAAACGAGTTTCTTAAAGTGTATGGGTTTAAAAGCGAAACGGCACTTGCTGCCTAGTTTGCAAATACTCCAGATATAGTTGAATTCTGAATGTTTGGTGGAGCATAGATTGATGCATGCAGGGTACCGTAAATTGCATTTTGAATTGTCATCTCTATTATATGCGGAGTATTTGGAATGTCATTTACTTCAGTGTGAAACTGTGATGAGTAAAAAGTACCAGAGAAGAGGACCTTTTCGCTGTTTTTCATGGTTACTGTAACTTGGGTGGTCTGTCCGGTGGTATCGTCATATGAGAGCAAGACACTTGTTCCTTGGTTTACTGCATTTAGCTGGACAGTTTGAAAGTATGGTGGGGCTTGGGGATCAGAGGTTTGATTATTGGAACTTGGTTGACTGCTAGTTGGTGAACCAGTTGGAGAACCAGTTGGAGGATTTGTGTTTCCGTCATTGTAAGAGTTTGCGTATGGAATAACCTGGATAACGGTTCCTCGGTCAGGCGAGTTGGTGGAATTTTGCTTGGGTGTTACCGATGTGACTTGCACTGGCTTGTTTACCTGAAGATTGCAGTTTGGAACCTTGATTACATGTGCAAGCTCTGAATGGCCGTTGATTGTTTGCACCATGCCGGGAACTGAGACTTGGCATGTGCCGTTTGTGTTATCAAAGACTTGGCCTGTGTATGTTTGCTTGATTACATCTTGCGGTGGAATCTGACCTGTACCAACGGTCTGTCCTGCACCTGTACTATCTTGCTTGCTTGTGTTGCCTGCATCAGAGTTTGCAAGTATGCCGCCATATACTATGGAACCTGTGGTGTTTGTACGTATCTGCTTGGCCTCGTCTATGCCTTGTTTGATGGTATCAATTGGAGATACATGGGAACTGCCCTTTAGCAGACCGGGCGCAATAACTATCACTGTGGCGGCTATAACTCCAAAGACGATTAGTTTTCCTATCAATCTGTTTCAGGTATTGTATTTTTGATAAAAGAGGTATAATGCACACAAGTTGAGCAAATATAGCAAAAGATTCAGTCTTGCAGCTCTCGTTGAATCCTTACAAAAAATAAAAGAAAAGAATCCTGCCTATGGTGTAAAAATGTCGCCTGAATTTCCGCCATCAGCAGGGTTGTAGTTACACCACTGGTTTATGGAATTTTTAGATATGAAGATTGGATCAAGTTGGTATGACCATCCCCAATGGGGTTGGGCAAATCCAGAGACTCCAGTAAAGTATGCAGATGTCCAGTCATAGGGGTGCATGTCTCCTGTCTGGCCCTTGTCGTATGATTGTAGCAGTACATCGCTTAGGGTTCCGCCATAGTCAAATGCTCCGATATATCCTGCTCTTGGCTGTGTCGCAGGAGCAAACGTGCCAGAAAATGTGGCCACATAACCCCCATCGATGGTTCCAAATGATGACTCGCCCTGGACAAGGCCGGTGGGGGGATCTGCAGATGAGCCTGGACTTACTCCGCTCTGTGGCGCAACAAACACTCCGCTGTAAACCTTCACTGCATAAAATGTTCCATTTGGAAATGACCAACCTTTAGGTTCTCCCTGAAATGATCAAGACCCCAGTAGCCATCAAGACCAGAATCTTCGTCGTTCTTTGCAATCCAGTTTATGTTTAGAATTTGTTTTTGGCCTTCAATATCAGGACTGTTCAGGAAATTTTTACTGGGACAGTAGCTCCTATCCGTATGCGTTTCGTGCCATTCCTCTGAAATTATGTTGTGATGAATTTTGCCAACATCAGATTCTGCAACAGCAGTGGGTATGGTTGCAGAAAGAGCAGGTGTGGCAGCCAAGAGTGCAACGACTGCTAACAATCCAAACTTTATAGTCTGTAGTAATTTTTTTGAGGTATACGTCATTAGGTCATGATATTGTACTACAGCTATATACACATGATCTCCATGTTTCTCTGATATCGCTACGTCTCACATCACTATCTGGCTTGAGTGCCCAGACCGTTATGCTTAGGATGTTCTGTCACTTTTTTATCTTTGAGAACACTTGCGCCCAGCTCTGTCCTTCCTTTCGTGCTTGGGCCTGTGCATTCTCGTACAACAACTGGTAGACCCATGATATTATTTCAGACCAGATTGCCTTGAGCGATGTTTCGTCCGAGAAAAAGACACTTGTCCTGACTGCAAGCATTGCAGGGATGTTTCTTGCGTTGTGTACCGGATCTTGCTGCCATTTTTTGAGCACCCTGTCGCAGAACTCTAGTATGTCGTTTTTTGATAATGCAAGTCCCTCTGGGTCTGTACTTTGATTTTTCTTTGGTGTAGTTCTTTTTGTGGCACTACCCTTTGTATTTTCTGAATTTACATTTTTTACAGCCTTTTTCTTTGCAATCTTTTTTGGCTTTGTTGCAGCAGATCTCTTCCTCATTGGTATTTGGTATATTGCAACTAGTCTTTAGTGGTTTTGCTTCTCTGCATCCTTGGGAATTTCCTGATCCCTTAATAGCAATGGCGTCGTATTATATAATACAATGAATATCTACGACATGAAATCAGTTCGCTGTTCTAGGTGTGACAGGTTCATAGGCGAGATAGAATATGACGCAGTCGTTACCTTGCCAAAGTGCAGCAGATGTGCAAATCCACTACCTGAAGGTGACGACAAGGTGCAGTATATAGTAAACAAGTTCAACAAAAATCCAAAGAACTTGGTAACGCAGACAACATAGACAGTTCTAGGTACCAGACGTATGATATCCCAGTGGACACTTTATTGCGTTCTAGGTGCTGGCCTGAATCTTTTTTGACTGCCTTACTGCCAAGATGGTTACGATTCCTGACACTGCAACTGCGGCTAGCTCAAAGTATACCCAATCAATGTTTGGAAATGTTATCTGGTGGTTATAAAAGGGAACAAAGAGTGGAAACTTTCCATCCTCTCCTGCAAATGTATCATATGAAAGATGTGACAGCACTCCGACAAATGCCGCTGCGCCAAGTTTTACATCCCTTCTTCCAAATGATATCATCAATGTTATCACTGCGATAACACTAAACGCAAAAGAGTGTGATATTCGTGATAACGCATCAACGTGGAGCAACGCGATTAGGTGGTCTGAATCAATTAATACGGCAAAGAGGCCGGTGATTATGACATATCTTGCGTTGAGAAATACTGCGCCTGCAGCAAGTCCCCACAGTATATGGCCTCCAATCTCGCGAGCATTCAGAGCGCCGCTTGGGTTTGGCAGAGGTCCCTTTTCTGGAAGGAGCATTCCAACAAAGGAGAACGCTGCTGACAGCGCACAGAAGACCAACGCTGTCTTGATGATGTATCTGGCATCGTTTCTCCAGAGTTGCTGCATTAGTAATTTGTCTTAACGACTTTATTTCTCTCTTTATTTTCAGGATGGTATCATTAGTTTTTTACTGCAATACTTCTTCATACATATTGATGATTTTTTGATACATTGATTTCTGACCGTATTCTTTTTCCAACATGTGGTATCCATTTTGGCCAATCTTTGCGGCATCTGCTGGATCTTTTATTATATCAAGAAGTGCCTGAGCCCATGCATTTTCGTCATGCGGATCCAAGACGTGTCCTGTTATACCGTCTGACACTATATCTGACATGGGTTTGACATCTGATACCAAGACCGGTTTTTTTTGTTCGTATGCCTCTAGTATTACAAGACCAAAGCCCTCGCACAAGCTTGGAAATATCAGGGCAGCAGACTCGGCAATCGTTCTTGACTTTTCCTCAGGCGTGACATATCCTCTAAACTCGATGTTTTTTTCAAGACTCAACCTTGTTACCATTTCTTCAAGTGTTTTTCTATGGGGACCGCTGCCAATTATTACAAGCTTGACCTGGGGCTCTGTCTTTCGTACGATATCTACTGCTTTTATTGCAACCTCGAGGTTTTTGTAAAAGACAAGTCTTCCTACATAGGTAAACTGCAGTGGATTTGATGCAGCATTGTTTACTTGCGTTGATTCTATGGAATTGTGTATTACGTGGATTGGTTTTTTTGCTCCAAACTTTAGAAGGTCGTCCCTTGTTGCCTCGCTAACCGTATGGATGCGATCGTATCTTAACTTTATCATCAGTTTTTCAAAAAAAGGCGCAAGGCGTACATTCGTGCTTGATACTTCACTTTGCTTTCCCCACTCTTTCCAATAATTCTTGCCACACAGCGAAAAGACATCATGTACTGTAGTAATGTGCGGCCTGCCAGTCAGACTAGAAAGTATGGAGCCGGCAAGGGCTGGTGCAAAGTTGTTAGAGTGTATTATGTCAATCTTTTCTTTTTTTATTATCTTGAGGCCTTGTCTTACCGCATTAATGGTATATCTGATGTTGTCTGAAAATCCCGGAGGCAGCCCTCCCTTGTATTGCAATACCGGAGGTACAAAAATTATATCGATGTTTTTGTGCTCTTGATAGTTTTCTCCTGCAATCTTGTTTGTTATCACAAATACCTTGTTGTTGTCTTCTGCCAAGTTCCTTGCAATAAGGCTGAAGATGTACTCACCACCACCCCTTGTGGTTGAGAAGAATTGCGAGAGCAAAAGTACATTCATGGAATTGCTAAAAAATGCATTACTCTAGAATCTTTCTAATTTATCCATTCTTTATCTCTATTACAAGCGAGTTTGGGGTACTGTCAACACTTGCCTTTCTTCCAAGATCTTTTAGCATCTGCATATAGTATATCTTGTGAAAGAAAGACCACTTTGGTCCCAAGCCATGCGTGATGACTATCTTGATCTTGCCTGCACTGCGCAACTCTTGGTAGACAAAGTTCGATTTCACCGACCTGTACTTTGTAACCAAAAGCCATGACTCGAGGTCTATCTTGCCTGAGATTGAAAGCAATGTATCCTTCATCACTATCTTTGCAGCTCTTGCTGCAAGTTTTTTCAATGTGTTTTTGCTCAAGCTGTCGGTGAACAATTTCATGACATCATTTTTTACCAAAATCCAGCCTGCCATGCTTGACCTTCTATCCCAGTACACATAGTTGTCAAAAATCTGGTCTACAAGTGCGTTGAGTGTTATCTTGTCTTCTTTTGCGGCCTGCGATATTTTTCTATGATTTGGGGATCAAGCCTGAAACTGATTGTTTTTTTGCCCTCTTTGCTGCCACTTGACATCTAGAGTATGATTCGTATTTAGAGGATTCTCTTGTACCGTATTTTTTTATAAAACTGGAATTTGACTTCATTTAATCAAGTTGCAAAGCTTATTTTTTACTTTTCAAGGTCCTGCGACATGACAACGCTTCCCTCTCCAAACTTTGAGGCATAAATTATTGAATGGTGGTTTGCCCGCAGTTCGTCGAGCCACTTCTTTTTTCTGCTAGGCTCCATCTTTGATACATCGTATGGGCAGATGAGGGAACCGCCAAAGCCCTCAAAGGACTGGTGTGTGGAGCGTTCAAGCTCAATCTCAACTGACATGCCATTCATCGTACTGATATCGTGTACAATCCTTGAGACCATCCTAAATGGCGGCCTAAGGTCGGCGAGGATCATTGCGATATCCCTTTTGCAGTTATCCATTATTTCCTTTGACCCTCCGTGTGCACTATGAATCTGGTAAACCTTCAACCTGCCGTTCTGAAAATATTTCATTGGAATTCCATATGTCAGCATCTTAATAATTCATACAGTAACCCCCATCGATTGCTCCTAACGTCTTGGCATCATGTTATAAAGGTATTTGATGAAACGCAATGCAACGTATTGCATTGTATTGTAGTGATAAGAACTGCGTTGTATTGTAGTGGTAAGAATTAAAAATTTAATTTGAAATATTTTCTAGCGTACCGTATACAGCGTAACAAAAGAAAAAAAGTGTTGGATGTGTGATTTTACGGCACAATATCTACGCCCAATCCGGAACCGCATGCACTGTCTTGTACAACTGAAAATCCAACCACCGTTCCTGAGAGGGAACTGGTAAATTCAGAGTTTCTAACATTGACATTGATTGTGTTTCCTTGAATTGATATGCCGGCGTTGGTGTCAGGTGATGCACCAAGAATGCAGGCATTGCTCACGGACGGTGTTCCTCCAAGTAAGACGCTGTGAACGTGCCATCCGTCTGGATTTTGGGCCGAATCTCGAAGCCCATCATGTGTTACCACCACAAACGCAGTATCGGGTCCGCCTGAATAAATCCATGCAAAACCTGCTGCAAGACTAGTGTGGCGTGGAACAATATCAGAGGCCTGCACTGACAGTGTTGTTGTCTTGTCGTTTCTTGCAGTAACTGAGCTTCCAGTTACAGACTGCCATGATGCAAAAGAGGTTGCCATGGCAGGCAGTATGACAGAGGCTGAAATTACCGCAACAAGCGATGCTGCCAAAATTGTTTTTGAAATCATTGGTACAAACATGGAAAAATGTTCTATAAAACAATTCTCTGATGTTTCTGCATCATGTTGTAGAATTTGCTGATTATGATGTGAGTAAAATAAAAAATCAATTTAAAACAAAATTGGTTGAAAATTCTCTAATGGGTAAAAATATTGTTCTTGTTCAAGTCTCAAGACGTACTTTGAAGATCACGCATTTTTCAGCCTGCTTTCAGAAAACGGTCCTGCGTCATCCCAGCAGTGCGTAAAATAGTCAAGGCACCACTCGTGGAACCTTGGGTTCTTTGAGTAAAAGCCCTCGCTCATGTCGGGACTTCCATCTGACGCTGGAAACATCACACATGCTTCCTTCTCGTTTAGTATCACAACTGTTCTTACCTCTTCTTTCATGCGGCGCTCCACCTTTCCTTCCTCGACTAGTTTTCTAAAACCGTGCTTTTCAAAGACTTTTTTTCTGTCGCTTGGAATTATGGCCGTACTTGAAAATACAGAGCGCACGCGCACTCCACTGCTTGCCTTTTTTACAATTGGTTCAATAAAATCTGCTGTATACGGCACCTCAAATAATACGTTGTAGATGTAGCTCTCTGCGTTCTCGTAGATCTCCTTCCATTTTTCAAGCACCTTGACTACTCCCTTGACCTGCTCACAGCTTTCTAGGGCGCCAATTCTCTGGAGGAACTTTTCTGAAATGTCTGAAAACCCGTGTGTCTTGAGGTACTTTTTGTTCTCTGAGAGAAACTTGACAAGCGAGATCTGATTCCACATCAGCCTTCCTGCAGTACTAAGTGAGTAGCTGCCGTCTGTCTCCTTTGATATTAGGCCTGCCTTTGCAAGCCTCTCAAAGTTTCTAAACACCTCGGGCACGGTAGCCTCGATATCCTTTGCAACTGTAGACACCTTCTGGTTTTGTTCGTACAATCTGGATAAAATTTCAAGCCTCTGCTCGCTTGCAAGCTCCAAAAAGTCTGCTGCCGCAGAGTCTAACCCCTTCCTCACCACTTGGCTAACGAATGCCATCAATCTAAAGATTGTTTTGTGTCATATCAGTACGGTTTGTGTACCAAGCTAAGCGGTTGCCAATCAAGCTAAGTTGCCATTATCAGAACAATGTTCTATAAGATATTCGTGATGGTGCATAGAGGCAGGTCGCTTGCCCTTCGCAGAGACGAGCTGGCAAGGCTTGTGAAAGAAAACATCAAGCGCAACGCAGTCTTTACTGGAATGTCCAAGAGCTACTGCATTGGGCTTGTAGATGTAGTAAACTCTACTGCAAACACTGCACGCATACCTAGTATTAAGATGGGGGAATACTATGGTACCTTTCACAAAGCCATGTCTACAATAGTACAAGAGTTTGGTGCAAAGGTTGTAAAAAACATAGGCGACAGCCTCTTGTACTATTTCCCAAGGACTGACTATGATTCAGACCGGGACTCTTTTTTGGATGTGCTAGAGTGCAGCCTTGCAATACTGGATTCGCATGGAACCATAAATGACATCATGTCAGAAAAACTCCTTCCAAAAACAGACTTTAGGGTCTCTGCAGATTACGGTATAGTTGCCAAGTCAACAACTGAGGGCGAGGACATATTCGGTCCTACAGTAAACCTGTGTGCAAAGATAAACGGTGCCGCGTCAGCAAACGGTTTTGTGATAGGTGGGGATCTCTACCAGATTGTAAAATCGATGAAGGGATACGAGTTTTCTACACTTGGGTCCTATGGGCTTGGGTTAAAGTTTAGCTATCCTGTCTATACCGTGACAAGATCACGCCAGATTAGCTTGCAGTGAAAATAGTTAGCTGCAAACGCAAATCAGGGTAATATGTCCGGTCCACCATACCTATACCATGAGTCGACAGGAAAAAATTCTTGCAGCAGGCGGCGGGGGAGGAAACCTTGTTGCAACACTATGCGCAGAGTTGGATGCATGGGACAATCTTCTCAGATATTAATTGTTGGTAGATTGTAGTACAATATCCCTTAATAGATGCCAGAGCCCACAAGAAAGTGTTTGCTAAAGGGAAGGGGTAAGAACAAGATTGCAAAGATTGCCGAGGTGCTTGGCCTACTGGAAGAAAAAGGCAAGGGGCGCGACTGGCTGCTTGAAGAGCTAAAGCGCCACAAGATAAAGCTTGGAGTAATGCCTACCAATGCATACGACATACTGCGTGCTGCACCGAACAACTTTGTGTCCCACATATCGCGCCTGCTCCAAAACGACGAGTTTCTAATCGAGGACGTGCGCACCCTCACCAAGACATACCACTGGTTCTTTACTGATATAGTAGGCAGCTCAGACCCTGCCATATCAACAAAGGAGCAGGCCCGCAAGATTCTCATACTAACAGACTTGATTCGAAAATCTGAGATATTCCAGCACAGCCCAAGCTCTGCAGTGGTACTCACAACAGGAGATGGCATGGTGATTGGATTCTCTGACAGCCCAGAAAAGCCCTTGCGCCTTGCAATTGAGACACAAAAAGCAATTTCAAGATACAACCAGCTTCGCACAACAAAGGAGAAGCTATTCATCCGGGTGGGAATAGATACCGGCCCTGTGTATACGATTGATGACCTCAACGGCAACAAAACCTTCTGGGGTCCTGGAATCATTGCAGCTCGCCGCGTCATGGACCTTGGCGGGCCGATGCAGATCTTTGCGTCATCTAAAATAGCAGACGACATACGCAGGCTCTCGCCTGAATATCGAGCAATCATGCATCCTGTCGGGGACTATACGGTAAAGCACGGCGAGCAGCTGTTGATTTACAACATCTACGGCGATGGGTTTGGCAACAAGAATAGCCCAAAAAAGGGCAAGGTCCAGAAAAGCAAGGCAGCGGAGCAGGACCTCAAAAATAGTAACACGTTTTACTTTTCGGGCATAGGACTTGGCGTCGAGGTGACCGATCCTAAAACCATGATGGTGCGCCACAGGTGGACCTGGGACATCAAGAACATTTCTGCCGAGCCAAAGGACCAGATATTCTACTACCTTGACGGCGACGTCCCGCGGGACTTTGCTGACATGAACGTTGTTGTAACTGATGACTCGAAAAAAGAACTTAAGATAATATCGCTTAGCGTAAACAAGCCGTACCGCAAGGAGTTTATTGTAAAGCTTGACAGGCCGCTCAAGCCAAACCAGAAGGGACAGAAGATCACGCTGCAGTATGACTGGGAGGAGCCTGAGCGCAACTTTTTCTACAAGGTGTCATCTGACTGCAAGGAACTACAGTACCGCTTTGTTGCGCCAAAGGGGATGGAGGTAAAAAACAGGGTGCTAAGGGTTGACCCGGAGACTGGCTACAAGACCCACGCAAACCCTGCTGCCAAGGTGAAATATCTCAAGGACCGCACTGAAATATTGTGGCAGAAATCAAACCTTGTTGCATATGAGGCATACAGGTTTGAGTGGTAATCTGTTCAAAGTCTAAAACATTATTAGAGACCAAATCAATATTGATGCAAACCCGTCGGCGGTGGGAGTTGAACCCACGGTCCGGGAACAAACCGGATAAGGTTTTTCAGACCTCCGCCATGCCGAGCTTGGCGACGCCGACAGGTTTCTCTGAAAAATTTACAATAAAACGCTGATCATTGATTCTTAGCTGACCTAAAGCTAATCTTTGAATTTTTTTGTATCATCAGGACTCGGGCCAGTCCCCGCCGCAGTCAGGACACCTGCCCCTGTATCCGTTGTATCTTGGCTCTGGAACTACGAACGCACTATCGCATCCGCAAGACTGGCACTGGGTTTTTTCGTACATTTTGTTCAGTCTCCTGCTCTTGTGCAGACAAGCGTTGTGGTACAGCGGACCTCTGGTATCCTTCGTATCTTCAGCACGATTACATCCCTCAGCTCGTCAGGCGAGCTTGTCTGAACTAGCGCCAATATGTCATGCCTTCCTATGGTAAGAGTTGACTCTACAATCTGGGGAAATGTTCTTATCTCATCGAGCACGTGCTCTTCAGCTCCTGACTCGCAGTTTATCATCAGGTATGCCCTTGATTCCATCTTGTCCATCTTGAACATTTCTGACATGGTATGGTATCGCATCTGAAACATGTATGCCCAGCTTGTTGTATCAGCTAAGAATTTGCCGTGCCAGCTAAGCACCTCATATCAATTCTGGATTCCATGGTACCAAGGTATGGCTTCAAAAAACAATGTCAGGGAAGCAATTGTATCCTATGCAATAGAAAAGGCCTTGATTGATTACGGCAACTCGGCTCTCGAAGAGGTATACTACAAATTGTACCAAGAGTATGCGCTGCACTTTGTGGACTGTTTCCACAACCCCGAGATATTTCGGAAGGTGCTGCTTGAGACCTTTGGAGATGCGTACTGTAACATTGTGGAACTGATGAAGAACCAGCTTGGCGAGTATGCGACGCAGGAGCACATACGCAAGTTTCTCAAGACAATAGAGTGATAATTAAATTTCTATATTTTCTTGTTCTTTTCTATTTCTTGGCAGCATTTCATGAGATAGGGACATTTGACAGTTTTATCATTTGATATCATTGTTTATCTATGTCATATATTTATGACATATATCTTAAATATAGGACATATATCCTAAATTTAGGACATTATGCTATTGCATCGATATCTGGAAGAGGTGCTTGGAAATAAGGCAAGCATCACCTTGCTTCGTACCATGATAAACTATCAAGGCAAGATCTTTACTGTAAGGGGACTGGCAAGAGAAGCCAAGGTAACACCAAATGAGGCAGCACTTACCATTCAAGACCTTGAAAAGCTTGGTATCGTAACAATTCAGCCAGTTGGACGAGCTTATCAATTAGAACTGAACAAGAATAGCTATATTCTAAATAAAATAATAGGGCCAATAATCGAGTCGGAAAAAAACACCTTTGTTGAACTGCTTTTTCTTCTAAAAAAACACCTTGACACAAAGAAAATTATCACTGCAGTAATTTTTGGAAGTGTTGCAAAAGGGCAGGAAAAGATCGACAGCGACATCGATGTTCTAGTGGTATCAAATGATCGCGATCATGCCCTTACACAAATCGGGATTGTAAGTGAACAAATATTTTCGGTATTTCATGGAGGCATATCTCCGCTAATATTTACCGAAAAACAATTCAAAGCTAAACAAAAAGAATCCCTTGTACGGTCAATCATTGATAACCATGTTCTAATATGCGGCAAAAGCATCAAGGCTCCATAAATGGCAAGACCTGTAGATCCAAAAAAGGCGCCAAACTACATCTTAAAAGCTGATGAATTTCTGGCAACCGCTAACGACTCGTTAAAAAATAAGCGATACAATAGTGCAATAACAAATGCAATTCACAGTTCCATCAACGCACTTGATGCCCTAACTACCAAGTTTAAAAGCAAACGCGGATCGGACGATCATACCGAGGCAATCTCTCTTGCTCAAGCATTCTTCCTTCTCCAGAGTATGAAGAGATAAGGAAGCAGTTTGCATACTTGATAGACAGAAAGAACGCCTCTGAATATCAGCCGGACTTGATGAATGAGGACGATGCTCTCAAGACAATAAAACTGGCAGAGCGAATCTTGGCCAAAGTCAAGACTAAACTAAACCAGTAAGGGAACATGGCTTGTAACATGACGTGAGTTGAATTATTTTATTAGAACATTTTCAGAAATTCTGGAAATCAAAATCTCCTGGGAGCAAGATGTCTGGATGCATACTCCCAGGACAACCCCATCCTTGGTAAGAGAAATAGGTTGCAATCTTCATTACGTATTTCTTGTTCAAAAAGATAACTGGGGCGAAATTTATACACTCGAAAAAATTGTCGTTAAAAAAACATCCAATGAGAATCTAACAAAAATAATTGAACAAAACAAAATTTTTTACATCGTTATTTGTAGAAGAGCTGGTAGTGTCCGGGATTCTATAAACCGTTTAATACTTGAGAGATATCTAGATCCTATTGTCATTTCAAGCAGGTTCCAAGTTTCTTGTCGGTATAAACAACGGGTGGTTTTCAGGGCAGTACGACCATGACATTGGAAACAACCAGTACTCTGGTATACGATTGTATGAGAACCCGATACCTGACCCGTCACTGCCTGATCCAAGCCCTCCACAGCCATATCTTTCGGGTCATCCGGGGGACGTGACTGGATTTTTTCAAAATGTGCAATCTGCTCAGAAAAACCTTGGCGTGGTGCGGGTGTGGGCCTTTGAGAGGTTTGAAGGGCTGCAGTTTGACAGCAAGGGAGCGGTGACTGGAATCGATCCTGAATTCTTGATAAACCTTGGCAAGGTTCTTGACGCTGCTTCTGCAAACGGAATCCAAGTTTACCTATGTCTTTTTGACTTTTGGGCAGCCTATGGAACTCCGTCGCAGGATATAGTAAATGCGGGCAAGACGCAGGACTATACCAGCCTGCAAAACACCTGGAAGGGGATTGCAAGGTCGTTGTTCAAGGACAGTGCATCTCTATCCAAGTTTACTGCAAATGCGCTGGTACCGCTGATAAACCAGATTGGGTCGCACCCAGGACTGTTTGCAATAGACTTGATAAACGAGCCTGAATGTTTGATGCAAAAAGACACGCTTGTCTTCTCTGACATACAAAATTTCATTATTGCGTGCTGTAGTTCCATCAGGACTGCAAACCCTCAGGTCAAGATATCGTGCGGCTTTATGGGATATGATACGGCAAAAAACAACTCTGGTTCACTTGCATCATATCTTGACTTTTTTGACTTTCATGTGTACAATACGGACGGCTCGCTTTCTCCATATTCTCCGTCTGACTTTGGAGGCAGGCCCTGCATCATTGGAGAGTGTGGATATCCAGTGGGGCATGTGCCATATGATGCAGCCCAGGAGGTTCCTGCCGCACAAAACTTTCTCTCAAATGCCTCAGACCTTGGATATGGCGGCTGTATCCTGTGGTATACAGACTATACCAACAAGGACAACATCCTGCAAAAGGCAAAGGACTTTGCTGACACGCGGCCTCTGATTGAGGCCCCTCAGAAGAAGAAGGGGTGCTTTATTGCAACAGCCGCTCTTGGGTCTGAGCTGCATCCCCACGTTCAGATGTTGCGTGAATACCGCGACAATGTTTTGTTAAAGTCGCCGCACAAAAAACAGTTTGAGAAAATTCTTGACGTATACTATACGTTCAGCCCCGAGATTGCCGAATCTATGAAATCACACAAGAACTTTGCACGCGTCATGAAATACATGGTAGTGTATCCTGTGGTACTATCGCTGAAGATTTTGGTCAAAATATTTGGGGAATCGCTCAAGTAATTTTCTGGTTCATCAAATTTTCCTCTACGAGTTAACAGAACTCAAAAAAATACACCATAATTCACCAGATCATGACAGACCTCTCCTCAACAAATTCTCAGAAAAACTTCTTTTTCAGGAGAATGCATCTGATGTGGCAACTGATACTAGGTTGGTACTAACTATATATAATAGAAATACTATTTCTATATCGTGAATAGTTATTCGCATAATAGAAATACTATTTTTATAAATACGGAAGATGCCGTTGTGCAAAAGGCACAAAAGTATCTAGAAAAGAGGGGGTGGAAGACCTACCACGAGGCCAAGCTGAGGGGAAGGATTGTAGATGTGATAGCCACAAAGGATGGTAAAATAGCCACAATAGAAGTAAAGGGTGGACTTGGTAACATGCAAAGAGGGGTTGAACAAGCTCTGCATCAAAAGAACGCGGTAAATTTCTCGTATCTTGCAATCCCAAAAGGCAGATCTTCTAAGGAAATTCAAAACTCTTGCCAAAATCTTGGTCTTGGACTATTGCTGGTAAATGATGGGGTGGAAGAAATAGTAAAACCTGTCATGGGTGATGCACTGTCTTCGGTAAGAAGCCTAGTCTTCAAGGAAAAGAAAAAACCACAAAAGGTTGTATCAATTAAGAGCTCGCTTGAAAACCTGTTCAGAAGCAGGGCGATGGTACTGATCCTAAAGTTATTGCTCTTGAATTCTTCCAGTGAATTCCATGCAAATGATATTGCAAGAAGATCCTCCCTTGCTCCCTCTACGGTGGCAAAGGAGATGCCCTTGATTTACAATATGGGCATTGTACAAAGACGAGTCCAAGGAAATCTGGTGTTCTATAAAATTAATAATAAAGGCGTAATATTCAACGAATTAAAAAGAATATTCTTAAAGTTTGAAATGCTAGATGAAGTCATTTCCAGAAATTTGCCAAAAGAACGGATAAAGTATGCTCTAATCTACGGCTCATTTGCAAAAGGAACTGAATCGCAATCAAGTGACATTGACTTGTTGGTAATAGGGGACGTAAGCGACGATATCCTTCTAAGATCTATATCCAAAACGGAAAGGACATTAGGTCGTGAAATAAACTATCTTTTGTGGACAGAAGAAGAATTCTTGGACAAGGCAAACAAGAGGATACCGCTGATAAAGGAAATCTCAAAGACTTCCACAATAATGATAACTGGTGATGAAAATGAGTTTAAGCGACTTGTTGAAGCAAGATAGGATTGTAAAGTTTGAGTCTGACATTGATCAAATCAAAAATGAGATCAAGAATGCTGATGCTAAAATAAAATCAGCAAAAAACATACTTGGAATAAATGAATGGAGATCTGCTTTTGGTTCTACATTCCTTCTCATTTAGCTAAACTGTAGATGCATATTTTCTGGCCTTGGCAAGAACATCTTCTATACCATTTTCCTTCGCTAGTTTGTCAAGATATGAATTATCAATTGAATCTGAAAATATTCTTAACAACGCCACAGTTTTTTCCATATCGCTTTGAGGATTGTCCTTCCAGAACTTGAAAGAACACAATCTATCTTTTATTAAATACTCTGGTGACGCTATTTGAATCTCGTATTTTCCTATCTTCATTTTTTTTAGCTTGCCAGAATCACCAGTGTATGATGATTCCATAACATGTATGACAATTACAAGCTCTTTATTTAACCAGAGCGTGTTTCCTGCCTTTTCAAACCCAAACTTGTTGAGTAATTTTTCAGCCGCAGTTTTGTTCTGTACCAATACATCGATATCCGTCGTAGCAAAGGTGCCTCCTGTATAGATGTCTACTGCCTCGCCACCCACAATTATGGCACTAACACCTTTTTCTTTTAGTTTCTCTGAAAAAAATCCTAAAAAGAGCAATTTTCTTTTTAATTGATCTTTTTCTTCTTTTAGCTGTTTATACTCTGGCGATGTTCTAAATCTATCTCGCGTTTTAGATCCCAAATTTACACATTACCTTGCTTTTAGAATGTATGCGCCGTCTTTTTGTTCAAATAATTCGCTAAAAGCTATTTTTGATGCTGTAATTAACGCAGAAAGTTCTCCAGGAGTTCTTTTAGACATGATGTATTCAATATCTTGTTTTTTCTTAGGATTTCTGGTCTTTGACATATCTAATCGGTTTAATCTGACTATTTTTGTCATTCTTTCAGATCTCATCTGGGGCGACATCCAAGTTTCAAAATCCATTACTTGGGGTGTTTTTTGTTTCAATGACCTTAGAAATACAGCAGCGGCTTTGCCTGGCCCGTCTGAAAGTTTGTAAAATGTTTGATTGCGTTCCCTTGTTTGTGATTTGACAATTCCAAGCTCTGACAATTCTGCCAAGCAGCGATATGTTGCTGCCGGGTCTAGTCCTTTGGTAATTGCAATCTGATAGGCAGTGGTACCATCGGTGGCATCTGCCAGCGTTTCTAGTACGGCAAATCTGGTCTTTCCCCCAAACAGCGATTCTACCTTCATTTGTACTTCGGAGCATGATAGTACTTTCTACTATATAAAGACTTAGATTTAAAATCTAAGTGGATCTATGTATTGGCTTGGTTGAATTCATTTTCTTGACTGTATGGCAGGAGGCTATTGCAACTGCCGTTCTTGATCCTATGCTGCTTTTGTTACGGTACCTGAAGACGATAGGCATAAAGGAAGTCGAAAAACGTATTCAAGAACTTGACATAAAAGAAGGATTGACAGTTTACTATGCATCATATCTTGTAGTTGCAAAAAAATCAAGTCTTATTCTTGTAACCGATGACTGCCAACTTGAAAGAGTTGCAAGGAAATATGTCAAGATAATGAAGACTAGGCAGATTACACAATAGAAAGCAAAATGTATCTAGTATTCTGTTGCAGACTTGAGACTTTGTTGTAGTTTTGGACCTGCCTGTCCCGTCCAGAAGAAGGAACCGTCCTTATCAAACATGATCTTGTCTTCTTTTTCTAGCAGCTCCAAGATAAAGTTGAACATGGAGTACTGCATGCCTTTTGGCAGTTTCTTGTATAAATGATCTTTTGTAGAAAATTCCTTGTTTTCGTAGATTAATTTCTCCACCATGGTGATGCTCCTAAGCGTGGGGTTGAACTGCTGGGTTTTTTTAGAATGTAGCTTATTATCTGTGCAGGATCATCATTTCTAGAACAAGCCATACTGTATCTGTACCTGTACCACTATATCTCGATGCCTTCTTCCACTACTTGGTGTACTATTGTAACACCCTTCCTCATGTTCTCAAACTCTTTTGTCTTGTATGGCAAAAAGTCTACAGGAAAGTCCTTTTTCTGTACAATGTGCCATTCTGCAAAGAGCTTTGACATGAAACTGGCTCTCTTTTTGAAACTGTCTGAAACTATAAGCAGGTCTATATCGCTTCCCTCTCTTGTCTTGCCAGTAACTTGTGATCCGAACAGAATGATCTTTTTTATGCCGTACTTTCTTGCCGCCTTTTTCTTAAAGTCCTTTGCAAGTTTGATTGCTAGAGCCTCTGGGTTATCCATCTTATCACCTTCATACTGTCATCTAATAGTTCCTTGACGGTTTTCCTAATTATAGGCTCTCCTACATCTGGATATCTAGTTACTACATAATATGGTGCAAGTCTTAAGCAACAATTGACTATATCATTTGGTGCATCCACTGGGCCTAATCTATTACTGGCACTTTTACTCATTCTCTAAGGTTAGATCATGTGTTTTTATCTGAATATCTCATCCTTGTTCTTTATTATTGTGTGTTCCTCTTTCTCTATACTGTTAACAAGCTGTCTTGCTTCATTTCTTGTGACTAAATCATCCGTGATTGCAAGTCTCAGTATCCTCGGCAGCGAGAAATAACTTGTGCCGTCTTCCTTGCACAACCTATGCACGATCTTTTCATTACTTACAAGCGGAATGTTTCTGCTCCTTGCTATAACATAGCATTCCTTTTCTCCTTTGTCTAGCTCACTATGTGCGTCCTTTAGGTTCTTTAATTCAATAGTTGTTAGTTGGACAAACTCGGGATAAAGCTTCTTAATATCTATCTTCCCTTTCGCAAGTTCGACCTTTACTGATGGTGGTACAATAACAGTCTCGAAAAGTTCATTTAAAATATCAAGCCTTCCAATTCTTGCAAAAATACTCAGTATGTCTGTATCCGCTACAACCTTCATCCATGCCTGCCCTTCATCTTTTCAATCGCACTGTCCATCCTTGATGCGCTTTCTGATTCAATTATCCTCTTAATGCCGTACTCTTTTAGTCTGTCCTTGAATTCAATTATACCAACATCTGCAATCTCAGCCGCCTTGCCAAGAGTGACCTCGCCCTTTTTGTACAGTCCTACTGCAGCTGCAAGCCTTAGGTTTTTTTTATTGCTAAACATGTACCTGAGTGCATCCTTGACAACATCGGACTTGCTTGAATAGTATCCTGATCTGACCAGCTCATCTATCTCCTTTCTGACTATTTCTGGCAGGTTATAGCTTGAAGGCATGTAATATATTGATAACTATTATCATAAATAGATATCGCTCTAGTCTTGGTTTACGACATTTCCGGCAATCACACTTGTACAGTCTATATCATGATACTCTCTGACATGTTACCATCTGTCAAAATTATAGATGCGGTTTATGTGCTTGAGATGTCTAACCCTAGAATTGCAAGTTTTCAACTACTATTTTGTCAAGAATTCTAAATTTTAGCGCATCAATGATGCAGAAACTCGCCTGCAAAATTGTTCTGACGTATCATGCTCAACTCTTGTAGAATCTTTACTGCCTTTTGGGCCTCAGTCATTTTTGCCAGGTCTTCCTGAGTTTGGTTTTGCCTGTTTAGCTGCTGTACTGTAAATATGAAATAGTCGTGGTCTGTCACAGTTGGCTGCGGTGTCTTTTTGAAAAGGCTGCACGTTATTGTACCAAGGAGGTTTCCTGACTTGTCAGATTGTACCATTGTCAGCTTGTCTGTGCCCCTGTCGTAGACCCAGTTTATCTTAAGGGATGTGTAGATGTCCGGCATGGCATGAAACTTGTTGAGCATGGTTGGGATGTAATAGCCATCCCCGTCTAGAATTTTCTGCAGCGTGGCGTAATCGCTGTACTGGTTTTCTGGCACCTTCTTTACGGGTACGGGCTCGTTTGGGTCTACTATAACAATGGCGCCCCAGATTGGCACATCTCCCACTGCGCGCTTGTCGTCCCACATCCTAAATATGAGGCTCGAGTCGGGCATTGTCTTTTGTGGTGTCATGGTAAACATGACGCGGAAATAGTTGCCGTCAATCTTTGTGTCAACCGTGATATCGTTGAATATGTGGTTTGGGTCGTGCGTCTGTATTCCCTTGTACTTGTCCCATGAAATCCATGTGTCTGCGTTATTTACTGCAGGGTCGCCCTTGAAGTGAAAGTACATGCCTGCGTGGGATATCGTATATGCTCCCCTCTCGTCGTACATTTTTAGTGTAAAGTTGGCAGGCTTGCCAATCTTTAGCACCTGCTGCTGTATCGTAGTGGAATAGTTTTTGATGTCAAACGGCTTTCCGTTGATTGTGATTCCGCCGCCGTACTGGTTGTGGTAGTCGTTTCCGATACTTGGTGGGTTGAATATGCTTTCAAAGAAACCACCAAGGCCTCCTCCAGATATAAAGTCAAGTACAAGTCCTGGTCTTACAAGTCCGCCTCCTCCACCTCCAGGTCCTCCGCAGACACAGACAGATGTTGTACCTGAAAATCCGTTGTATGTTGCTTCAATGGTATCTCCGACATCTGCCACCAATAGTCCAGTACTACCGTTAGGGCTTGGAAGGATCTGGCCATATGAA
Organism: Nitrososphaerota archaeon; assembly: GCA_021323705.1. Classification (GTDB taxonomy): domain Archaea; phylum Thermoproteota; class Nitrososphaeria; order Nitrososphaerales; family Nitrosopumilaceae; genus Nitrosotalea. The sequence continues at coordinate 20,433 of JAJPKL010000017.1, read as the reverse complement.
AGAATGCCTAGGTAATTGACCTTGATAATATCTCCTTGTGATACATGGAGTGCACTACCAGATATAGTAGGGCCTGCAGTAAACTTGATCTGTCCCTTGAAGACTCCTGTATTGGGTCCTGTCTCAGTAAGGGTAAGAGATGTTCCTGATGGTGTTGATGTGGACGATACGGTGACAGATATTGTATCTATTATTCCGTTAGTTGTCTTGCCTCCACTTGAATCGTCTTGTGTTATGGTAACAGTTGACTCTATTGCAAAACGCTGATTGTCAGGTGATAGATATAATGCAGTGTTGCCAAAGATGCATGTGTTCGGTGTTGGATTTCTAAGTCCTGGCGTTGGATCGTTAATTTCTACAGCCTGCAATGTAATCGAATCTCGAATTGTAGTATCAGGCTTGATGGACTTTATAGTAACAGAGATTGGCCCTCCTTTTTCTGGGCAATCTGTGTCAGCTCCAGATTCCTTGACATCAAAAAAGACGTTATCGCTTAGTGTTACTCCACCCGGAAAACTAAATTCTACAACATTTAGTGGGTCTGCCCATGCTGATGGTACACAAATAGATAAAAAAAGAGTACAGACTAGTGCACTGACACTACAAGCTAAAACCCATCCACTTTCTTTTGAACTATTGATCATTTCATAGCGTCATGGAGTTATTTCAAATCTGCATTCTTAATAACTTGCTTTCATCTGATGAAAGTAAAGTATAAAATAATCCTGAATTTCTGCATGAGTATATCATTTTTAAGCAAAAAATGGCTGCATAGAAATCATCCACAATAAAGCAGAAATCATGCACATTCTGTGACAGTTGTATGCCAGAACACGGTACAATAGCTCTCTTTCTTTCATGATTCCATTGTATGATTTGATCTCAGATCCAAACCTTCTCTTAATAACTGAAAATATTGTCTCGCATTTGTTTCTCTGATGGTACAATGATTCATCAAATCCTCTTCTCATCTGTTTTCTGTACCTGCCCTTGGTACGTCCTATGGTGTCACTCTTTTTCCTGACAGGAATCATTGATACAATCTGATGCCGTCGAATCATCTGGTGGACCCATTCTGCATCGTATCCCATGTCCAGAACAAATATCCAGGGTGTAGCAACAGTTGTTACCTCTTCAAATATTTTAGGAAAAAGCTTGATCTCATGACCTGTAGAGTTGTGCCGTATCACTACAGCGATGACAAGTTGTGTTTTCATGTCAGAACCTGCAGACAGTTTTGTGTACGAGCGAACAAGACAAGCGCGGTATGTATAGTAAGAAGCCGCATGTCTGTCTTCAAATCCTGTAGCATCAGCACCTGCAAATATTTTATCTGGACATACTAGGCCGATGAACCTTCCTATCGCAACATGCAATAAAATGTCACTCAGTCTTGCAGCTGCCTTTTGTAGTGTGGTGTAATGCGGGATGGTCTTCATTCCAAGCATCTGTGTAATCTCGGTAGACACTTCCAACCATTCTACAAAAGACTCGTAGCTTTTTGACTCGTACTGTCTTAGTACAAGCATGATTACATGCTGGTGTACAGAAAATACATGCTTTGATTTGGAATGCAAATAAAGAGGAACATGCATTTTCTTGAGAATTTGGCGCATGAGTGCAATCATGCGCTGATATTTATTTTTCATGGGCGTCATAAAACGTCCTGAGATCTTGATCTGTTGGTATGGTATGATCTACAAATTAGTCAAAATCGGATGATTTCTATGCAGCCGCAAAAAATATCATAATTAGATACATTTTTGCAAAGAAATTTACTTGAATGGGTGATTTAAAGATCATAGATAAATAATTCTAACCAAAAGTAATGTGGGGGTTAAGGAGGGCATAGCATTTCATAAGGTTGATTTTTTATTTGCAAAGATATCAAATGAAAATTGCATTCTAGTCTGTGGACTGTTCTTCAGTCTCGTTCTTTTCCTTCCAGTCTCGCACCATGTTTATGGATCTACAACTACAGCTCTAACATTTGATAATGCGACATACTTTTTTGATCATTCCTTCGTACTTACTGTAACCGATCCCAGCGCACCACCTTCCCCTGTAAAGGTGCATGTTGGCGTTCCTGGAACTGCAGGTTATGACTTTCCCCTTCAGCTGGTAGATCCTGTAAATCACATATACCAAAGCCCGTACATTAATTTTACAATTTTATATTCTAGCACAAACGTGATGTTAAATATCGGAAGTACAGCTCCGGCAGCAGGTTCGCCCATAACCATTACTGCAACATATCCTGCTGGAACAACGCCAACTGTAACATCATCTGCATCTGTAATCAATACTGAATATGGCACATGGCCGCCCACCCCAATATCGCCACAACCTTTGTGGGGTAAGGTGATAGCGGATTGTTCTAATTATGGCAATAATCAGGCAAATGACGGCGTTTGTGACAACTGGAAGATCCCTGCAGGACAGTCCAATCCGGGACTTCAGATCCCATATCTTGTAGCAGACTCGACTGGTTCCATCCCAAATGGATACTACTACTTACCATGTGATCCAAATGCTTCCTATGACTCAACCCTAGCTTATACCTCGCCAAGCGGATCTAATCAATGGTATGACGCACTAGGCGATTTAGTATGTCCTGATAAAGCAATAGCTGATGTTTATGTCCAAGTTGACTGGATGGTGGGTCACAAGCCTGATACAAACGCCTTGATAGATGTGGTTGATTCATTTGTGCACTCTCCATTCAAAGCTTGTAGCACATGCAAGAGCGGAATACATCTTCACATAATACTGGGTAACCAGATTTCAATACACAAGGACACCATTTCAACCCCAATTCCTGGCGGTTCAGGGGCAACTAACCCAACTGATTTTGATCTCATAAAACAGGCACATTTTGCACTTCCAGCAGATTTGAAAAACGTACCTTCTACATGGACATATCAAGAGAACCTGACATCAAAGAAGCAAGTATTCCATTATGCGTTGTTTATTCATTCACAGACAGGCGGTGAAGGATCTTCAGGTGAGGCCGAACAACCGGGAAACGACTTGATTATCTCGCTTGGCAGCTTTACCGGAGACATAGGAACTACTGACCAGCAAGAAGGGACGTTTATGCATGAACTTGGCCACAATCTTGGTTTAGATCATGGGGGCAACGTACCAGACAACTGCAAGCCAAACTATCTCAGTGTTATGAGCTATTCAAGACAATTCAAGGAACTATTTCCAATAAACAGGCCGCTTGACTACTCGCACACCTCAATACTTGGAACTCTAAATGAAAATGGCATTACTGAGAGCAGCGGTGTTGGCATTAGCGGACCGCCAAATCTGCAAACTGTTTATGGAGTAAATAGTGGGTTGATATACAAGACTACGTGGGCTGGTAACTCTGCATATCAAACTTTATGGTTACAATTAGAAAATAATCTGGCAGACTCTAGTGGAAACGGCGTCACTGTTTCTCCAGTATTTACTGGCGCAACAAAAGCTCTAAGTTATGTAGGAGGCCAAGTTGGAACCTACTCGCTCAAGCTTGACGGTACAGATTATCTCACTGCACCAAATTCTGACGCAACTAACCTTACTGGTCCTTGGACTCTGAGCGCATGGATTAATCTGAGTGTCATAAACCAACAACAAGGCATCATAGAAAAATACGACTGGACATCTGCAGGTGGGGGATATGCACTCAGGGTTGGCGCTGACAACAGGATCCATGCCTATGTAGTTGAAGGAACAAAAGTGCAAGGCATTGCCAGTAACACAGTACTTCAACAGGGCAAATGGTATCATGTTGTTGCTACGTTTGATAATGCAGGTACGCTAAGCATATACATTAACGGTATTCTGGACAGTACCGTATCTGTCTCCTACACATCATGGCCATCATCTGCCACTCTGAAGATTGGAGCAAGAGGAGACAATGGTGCATACTCACTTAACGGCTTGATAGATGATGTTCAAATAAGGAATTATGCGTTGCCTGCTTTTGATATTCAATATATTATGAATGATCAAATGTCGTCTAGTAACACATTATGGTTGCAGTTAGAAAATAATCTAGCAGATTCTAGTGGTAATGCAAATTCTGTAACACCAACCTCATCATCCGGTGGTTCGGCAACAGCTGTGTTCTCAACAGGTAAAATTGGTAGCTATTCAGCAAATCTCAATGGTTATTATCTCACTATTCCGAGTTCGACCTCTACCAACCTTACTGGTCCTTGGACTCTGAGCGCATGGATTAATCCAAGCGTACTAAACCAACAACAAGGCATCATAGAAAAATATGATTGGACATCTGCAGGTGGGGGATATGCCCTAAGACTTGGTTCTGATAACAGGATCTATGCATACGTAGTTGAGGGGTTAACTGCTCAAGGCGTTGCTAGTAATACGGTGATTGCAAAAATAGGTGACTGGACTCACGTGGTGGCTACGTTTGATAATGCAGGTACGCTAAGCATATACATTAATGGTACTCTAGACAGTACGACACACTTTGCTTCCACATACACATCATGGCCATCATCGGCCACTCTGAAGATTGGAGCAAGAGGAGACAATGGTGCATACTCACTTAACGGCTTGATAGATGATGTTCAAATAAGGAATTATGTGCTGTCACCGTCAGATATCAGTCTATTTCCAGAAGGGCAAGCACCTATTGATGCCAATGGAAATGGCATAATAGATTCGTCGATGGTGGGAAGTACAGACATCAATAACATTCACTCTGCATTTTGTGACGGTAGTGAAGTTGTATCAAATTCATTGTCAGACTTTGATGATTGGGATAATCTAATGCTAAACTCAAAGTCCTACTCTAGCTGGTCTGATGGCATACATGTATTGAGTTCTGTAAATCTTGACCCTCCTGTAAGTTCAACACCTTCCGGCGGAAGCATGGGTATCATTCAGTTACCACCGACTTCAAGCTCTACTGGATTCCAAAAATACAATCCAAACTCAGGATTTTATAACGCAACTACATCGTCATTCAATCTTGACAATATGACATTGATCAAAACTCCAATTGCACCGCAATTTGCAAAGATTGCAAACTCCACAATGAGTTTTGACTATCCAAACCAGACAATTACATATACGGGAGAATTGAGAGCAAGGTTGGTTTCTTGGTATGAGCAGTGGGGATGGACACTAATCCACAATCAGAGGTATACTCTGGCAAAAGAGATAACAATGCATGAAGTAAGGGAGATCCGATCTGAAAGAATTCATTCAATAGAGGCAAGCATAAATTCAATGCCTCCTGCATTCTTTAAAAATTCTACAAGTGATATTGCACAATTACAAACTTATCTGACCGCAGCGGACAACTTTGTAAAGTCCGATGATCTGTATGATACCCAACAAATGTTACAGGTTGTACGAAATTATGCAAACAATACAATCGTTGTTCCACCACTGAAATCACAAATCCTAACTAAAATAACTGATGATATGGATTCACTGAAAACTGCGTCAATAACTAGTGTTACTTATCATCAGCCTATTCAGCATCAAACCATAGATAGGATTGAACTTGATAAAAATCAGTATTCTTGGAAAGACCGTGTATACATTACTGTTATAGCACCTGAGATGAACACTGATCCAAATCTAATTGATGTGATAGGAAACACCAACAGTAGTTCTGTTACAATATCTACAGCACAGCACACACTTCATAATTTCAAACTTGTTGAAACAGGAGTAGATACAGGAATATTTACAGGCAGGATGGACCTAACAGGATTCAATTACTCTGTAACTGATACAAGTACACCCTTACCAAGCCTTACCAACGGAAGTGGTCCTACTGGAAGCATTCAAGATGATGGTAATGATGTAATTACCGTATCATTCTTACATGGTAATCAAGAAATTCAGAGAGCTGTACCCATAAAGTGGAACATAGGACTGCTTATGTGGGATTCATCAAAGTATCGAGTAGGTGGAAATGGAATTATAACATTAATTGACAAAGACTTGGATCAAAATCGAAATCTTGTGGATATTTACACCCATTTGATTCAAGTCCGGTCCACCTCAGATCCTATAGGTACTTACGTTGATGTGGTAGAAACGGGACCATCAACTGGAGTATTTAGTGGCTCAGTAAAGTTTACACAGGGCAACTCCGCAAGTAGTGGTATATTGCATGTAGGTTCAGGGGATGATGTGACTGCTACCTACTCTGATAGAACATTGCCTAGTGGATATCCGCTAAACACAGCTATTCATGTAAATGCAACAGCACACATAAAATAACGATTTTGGAATGAATCCATCTTTACCATCTCAATTTCATCTACTTGGCATCAATCTAGAATACTTTAACAAAATTTTTCCATTTCATTAGGATTGTTAATTTCATCTACAAGGCTTTCAGTAAATTTACATCCTACATTTTTATCTTAAATCAAAGTACGTTAACAAAATTATAATTAATATTAGTCATAAATTTCTTTTTCATAGATATGCAGATAGTAATTTTGGCTGGTGGTTTGGGAACGAGACTACGTCAAGTTGTATCAGATAGGCCAAAATCGATGGCTATTGTAAACGGCAAGCCATTTCTGGAACACTTGATAATATATCTGCATAAACAAGGGTTTAGAGATCTTCTAATTTGTTCTGGTTATAAACATGATATGATAAAAGACTATTTTCAAGATGGTACTAAATTTGATGTAAGAATTAACTATTCGTTGGAAAGCGAACCACTGGGCACTGGCGGTGCACTAAAAAACGCATATGATCTATTAGAAAAAGAATTTCTGGTTGTAAATGGAGATGTTTTAATGGAAGTCCAATATACTGATTTTGTAGAATTTCATAAGAAAAATAATTCTAATATTTCTCTTGCAGTAACAAAAGTTGTAAATCCTGAAAGGTTTGGAGTAATTATATTAGATTCTAATAATAACATAACCTCCTTTGTTGAAAAGGGAATTACCTCTAAAGAAGTATATGTTAACGCAGGAGCATATTTGATTAAAAAGGACTCTATCGATTGGCTATCCCTTCCAAATCATTTCTCATTAGAACGAGACGTTTTTGCCTGTTTTAAAATCGAAAAGCCCTTTTTAGGATACCTATTTAGTGGTTATTATATAGACATAGGCATACCAAAGGATTTCGAAAAACTTCAAAATGAAATTGGCTCTTTATTTTGGCTTTATGATTAAAAATTTGGTTTCGATTAAATTGAATAGTATAAAAGAAACTTCTTAGTGGATTGTATCTGTGATACCATTTTTTGATATCAAATTTACAAAAGAGATGGAAGAGGTTGCGTTACAAGCTCTCTACAATGAGAATTTTATCATGGGAGAAAGTGTATTCAAATTTGAAGAAGAGTTCGCAAGATACATTGGAACAAAATATGCCGTTTCAGTGAGTTCGGGAAATAGCGCGCTTCATCTATCTTTGCTTGCCTTGGGAATAAAGAATGGCTCAAAAGTCTTGACCAGTACTAATTCATTTATAGCATCTGCAAATTGTATCTTAATGGTTGGGGCTAGACCAGAATTATGTGATATAAATTTAGAAGATGGAAATATTGACCTTAGCAAGTGTGAATATGGGGTAGACGCCGTAATACCTGTGCACATATATGGAAATCCATGTGATTACGAATCTGTAATAGAATATAGTCAAAGATACAATATACCTATTATAGAAGATGCCTGCCAAGCACACGGTGCAATTTATGATGACAAAAAAGCGGGAAGTCTGGGAGATGTGGGCTGTTTTTCGTTTTATTCAACAAAAAACATGACTGTAGCTGGTGATGGCGGTATGGTTACGACCAATAATGAAGATGTTGCAAATACGATAAGGTCATTGAGAGATAATGGTAGGAAATCCAAAGTAGAGCATGATAAACTAGGTTTTACTATGCGATTAAACACTGTTAGTGCAGCGATAGGAAGAGTTCAGCTTAAACATTTAGACGAATTTAATAAAAGAAGGAAAGAAATTCTTAGAATCTATCAACAAAAGTTAGGTAAAGAACTTTTTCTTGGAGAAAATCCAAAAGGCAAAGCAGTCTATCATCAGATAGTGATTAAACACAAGAATAGAGATAAAATTATGAAACATCTATCTGATAACAAAATAGGCACTGCGATACATTATCCAATTCCCATACACAAGCAACCTCTTTATTCCAAGTATGGATTTGTTCTCCCAAACGCTGAAAAATTTGTTAAGGAGATTTTATCTCTTCCGTCATATCCTTTACTTAAGGATGAGGAAGTTGCGTTAATATCCGAAAAAATAATGGAGGCCATTTAGATGAAAGTCGGTGTAATAGGAGTGGGTTATTGGGGTAAAAAACACGTTGACGAATACTTTCAATTAGGTCATGATGTGGCAGTCTCAGATTTGTCTGATGAAAATCTTCAATTCTGTAAATTAAACTATAACGCAAAACCAGTAAAAGATTATCATGACATTTTAAATGACAATGAAATTAAAACAATCAGTATTTGTACACCTAATTCCACACATCATAAAATAGCTCTGGAATCATTAAATGCTGGAAAAAACATATTGCTAGAAAAACCTCTTGCAACTAATCTAAAAGATGCAGACGAAATAGTAAAACTAGCTAATGAAAAAAATTTAGTACTAATAGTAGGACATATTTTCAGATTTAACAACGCAATAAAAAAGATCAAAGAATTGATCCATAACAAAAATCTTGGAAGAATTTATACTGTCAATATATCTTGGACAAATTTGGAACCAATATTTCCTGATAGAGATATTCTCTTCGACCTTGGTGTTCATCCCATAGACATATTAGATAATATTTTTGAACGAATGCCAAAAGACATAATTTGTACAGGAGAAGGATTCAGACAAAAAAATGTAGAATTTGCGATCATAAATTATCATTTAGTAGATTCATTTGGCGGAAAAGACGTTTTTGTCAATATCGAATTAAGTTGGTTGAATCCTATTAGGAATAGAAAAATGATTATTGTAGGTTCCGAAAAAACAGCACTTGTTGACTGTGTATTGCAAAAAATTCAACTTATTAACAACCATTCTGGGGTTTTAGAAGATGTAATTATCACACCTAATAATACAATTAGAGATGAATTGAATTTCTTTCTTGACGTTAGCCAAAATAAGAGACACATTACCTCTCCTATTCCAAATGGAGAAGTAGCACGCAGGATTGTTGGAATTATTGAGGAATCACATTTGTTTTTGACTCAAAATAACAATAAAAATTAAAATTAGTTACTTTCCGCTGAAATTACTACAGCTATCGCATAGATATCCTCATGACTTAAAGAAGCCATAAATGTATAGTTATTATTATTCAATAATCGTACTATGGGGGCCGAATTAGAATGAGAGGTCTCAATTTCTAACAGATCTAAATGTTTGTTTATGGATTTTTTTGTAGCTTCCTTTAAAGCAAATTTACCTGCAAAATGCACAGCGGAATCTCTATACTTTAAGCAATACTGGATTTCCTTTAAAAGAAAAATTTTATTATAAAACTTCTTATTCTTTGGATAAGGCATTTTTCTAAAACGATTGATTTTCACAATATCGATTCCAATTCCAAATTTTCCCATCATATGTACATTCATTTTCTAAAGATTTAATTATATTGAAAAACGCTACGATTTGATGTTGGAAAAAACATCTAGCGTAGAAGATGAGTTAAAAAAGATATTTCTTACTATTTTTCCAGATATGACGGAGTCTTCCTTTGATTGGAAAAAGCCTCAAGAACACTATGCTAACTGGGATTCATTTGCTCAATTACAATTAGTTACTGCAGTGGAATCAAAATTCAACATTATGACAACTCCAGAAGATGCATTATCAATAAAAACTGCAGAAGATCTTTTAAAGATAGTTAAATCTCGTATATGAATACGATTGTAGATTACTTGACCGTCTCTAAAGAGAAAAATCCAAACAAAATAGCGGTAATTACAAAAGATGGCAAATATGATTATGAAACTATCTATAATTCAGTAGTACAATTTTCATCATCTCTGAAAAGGTATCGACAAAATTCAGTTGTTTCCATATTTTTTGATAATTCAGTCGAGTTTGTAATATCGTATTTAGGTGTCATTAGAGCGGGTCATATTGCACATGTAATTTCTCCAAATATTTCCGAATTAAATTTGAATAATCAGATTGAATCCGCAAAACCTCAGACCATTATAACATCAAGAGATATCATGTCTAAAACAAAGACCTTGGATTCAAAAAATGTTGAATTAAATGAATTTAAAGAGTTCATGGAAAAATCAACTCAAAATGATCAGGAAAATTCAATATCTTCAGAATATGCAGCATTAATTTATACTTCAGGAACAACCACCATACCGAAGGGTTCCCTAATTAAACATTCGAATATTCTCTTTACAACCGAAAATATTGTTAAAGTTTTGGAGTGTGTTTCAGATGACGTTCATATCGTACCTCTCTCATTATCTCACTCATTTGGGTTAGGATGCCTTCATACATCTCTGTATAGCGGATCGACAATTATTCTTCATAAAAACACCATAAATCCACTGGATCTGTTAAAATCAATTAATGAATATAATGCAAGTACTCTGGCAGCTGTACCTCCTACATTAGCTAAATTATTAAAAAATTTTAGAAATGATTTTGTAGAAAACTGTAAGAGATTGCGTCTTATTATTACAAATAGCACCGCAGTGAATGAACAAACAGTAAAAGAAATTCTTAGACTATTTCCGTTAACCAAATTTGCAACATATTATGGATTAACTGAGGCTTCAAGATCAACATTTATGATATTTAATGGTAAATCTGGAAAAGAAAATTCTGTTGGAATTCCTGCACCTGGAGTGGAGATTAAAGTTGTTGGCGATGATGGCAAAGAAGCCAAAGAAGGGGAAATATGTATACGAGGAAAAAATGTGATTGAAAGATACTGGAATAATATAAGAGATAAAGACAAATTTGAAGAAGGGTGGCTAAAAACAGGTGATGTTGGTCGTTTTGACGAGGAAGGGTACTTGTATTTATTGGGCAGAAAAGATAATCTGATTAACGTAGGTGGAGAAAAAGTAATGCCAGACGAGATAGAGAAGATTGTTAAAAGCATATCTGGTATTGTTGATGCAGTTGCTGTAGGGGTTGACGACGAACTATTTGGAAAGATTGTCAAGATGTTTGTCATAACTGATGACCCAAAACTTGATTCTTTAACTATAATGAATTATTGCATAAAAAATCTCGAAAGATATAAAGTGCCAACAAAAATTGAATTTGTAAAAAATTTACCCAAAACCGAATACGGAAAGGTGCAAAGATTCCTTTTGCGTTGATGCCGGAATGAGTGAAATAATGAACAATCAATTAGTTGAAAAGCTGTTAGATATGAAACCATATTCTTTAACAACTGAAGAAAAAAAAAATCTCTTTTTGTCATCCATTAGAGAAGCGATTAACTTTCATTATAAAAATTCTGTCGAATTCAGAAAATTATGTGACAACAAGGCATTTTCGCCTCAGTCTGATTACCTCCTAGAGGAAATTCCATACCTTCCGGTATCCTTATTCAAGAAATTTCACTTAAAGTCAGTAGATGAGAAGGATATTTTTAAAACTGTTTATTCAAGTGCAACAACAGGAGACTCTCCAAGTATAATTTCATTAGATCGAATAACATCATTGAGACAAACCAAAGCATTAATTGCCATTGTTTCTAGCTTCATTCATGAAAAGAAAGATTTCATTGTTATGGATTCTGATGACGCATCTATCGGCGGTAATGATATCAAATCTCGTGTATCAGCTATTAGAGGCTTCATACCCTTCATGAAGTCAATAAATTTCATTTTAAACAAAAATCTACAGTTAGATCCCTCTAAAATTAAAAATATAGATTTTGGCAAGACTTATTGTATTTTTGGATTTACTTGGCTAATTCATAATGTCATTGAACAAAACATGGATAATAGAGAAGTCAAGACTTTACTAACAGATCTTAAAGATCCATATGTTATTCATATCGGAGGGTGGAAAAAATTAAGGGACATCAACATGTCTAAAGATAAATTGTATCAAAACATCTGTGACTTTTTTCATACAACAAATAACCGGATAATCGATATCTATGGTATGACTGAACAATTGGGAACCGTTTATCCGGAATGTGAATATGGAAATAAACACGTTCCTCTTTACTCAGAAATACTAATACGAAATACTGTGACGCTAGAAAATGAAGGTATTGGCAAGAGTGGTTTTATCCAGCTTATCAGCCCCCTCCCTAGAAGTTATCCTGGAATATCAATACTTTCGGATGATCTGGGGCATATTGTGGGAATTGACGATTGCCCTTGTGGCCGGAAAGGAAAATACTTCCAATTCGATAAGCGATCTGAAAAGGCAGAAGTAAAAGGATGTGGAGATACTATTGGCTAAGATATTAATCTTCAATGGTAAAAAGACAGATATAGAAACAAATCTGATTGAGGAGCATATAAAAAAAATCCACCAATCAAGAAATTGGCTGCATTCAAAAAATGTTGACGATATAATTGAATACTTTGATAATTTAGGGAAATTTTGGGCGTCCGAATTCAAGTATAAAATAGGCGTAAATTCAAGATACGTTTCATTATTTCTTTCACAAAGATATATGGAAAACAAGTTAGATGTAGCACTACACGGCAACCGACATGCCCTTGATTCTTTTGTAGATCTAGGTGACAATGAGCTTTTATTTCATGCACAACCAAGAGGGGTAATCTCGCATTGGATTGCAGGAAATGTAGACTTGCTTGGAATCTTTTCAGCCATTCAAGCTTTAATCACAAAGAATGTATCCATAATTAAGGTTCCTGCGAAACATGATCTGTTAATAGATCTACTTGACAGCTTTTCAAGAGTGGATACGAATGTAATTAAAGGGAAAGATATGTTACAATGCATACAAGCGATCTACCTTAACCGAAATGACGTGGAAAATCAGACCGTTTTATCAAAAGTCGCCGATGTGAGAGTTGCATGGGGTGGTTGGGAAGCTGTTAACTCGATAATTTCTTTACCAAAGTCACCGTTTACGGAGGATATCGTATATGGACCGAAGTATTCTTATGTAATTATAGATGAGATTTCGTTAAAGGACAATCTTAGTCAAATTGTTCAAAAAATTGCTATAGATGTAAGTATGTTTGATCAATATGCTTGTTCTTCTCCACATACAATATTAATTGATTCCACAAATAACGAAATCATTGATAATTTTGCACGACAATTAGCCAAAGCATTAGATGATGTAAATAGAATACTACTGCCAAAACAAACAATAAATGAAGAAAAATCGGCAGAAATTATTTCTTTGAGGGCAGAGTCTGCCTTGACAAACAACGTCTACTCATCAAAGGGAGTAGAATGGACAGTAATTTCGTCTGTGGAAACTTCCTTGGCTAAACCTGTCTTTTCTAGAGTAATTCATGTTCGCCGCCTAGATTATTATAAACTAAGTAACGAAAACAATTCGCGTAAAATTCAAACAATCGGTATCGTAATGAAAAAAGACAAAAGATTGAAGATTATTGATAATTTGACCTTGCTTGGAGGGGATAGGTGTCCAAATGTAGGTTCAATGAGTTTATTCGATTCTCCATGGGATGGCATGTTTGGAATGGAGAGAATGGTTAGATGGGTCACTACCTACAAATGAATGAAATTATATGAAAAAACATATGAAGAAAATAGGCAAAGGATTTGATAAAGGAAAAAATGTTATCATAATGGAAAATGTTTCAATTGGTGATAATGTAAGATTAGGTAATAATGTAATAATCTATCCTGACGTTAAAATTGGGAATGGAGTTAAAATTCTTAATAATTCTATAATAGGAATAAAGCCTGAAACAAGAAAAAAATCGGTTAACAAAACAAAAAATGTAAATGAAACTGTAATAGGTAACAACGTTTTCATTGGAAATAATTCGGTGATATATGCAGGTGTAAATATTGGCATAGATTCATTCTTATCTGATTTAGTGTGGATAAGAGAAAATACCATCCTTGGCAATGAGAATATAATTGGAACAAATGCCTTGATAATGAATGCTGTAAGAATAGGAAATCATTCGCGAGTTTCCATTAATTCACAGATAGCAGAATTTACTGAAATAGGACAAGATGTCTTTATTGGTCCGAACATATCTACATCTGCTGATAATTCCTTTGGCAGAGCAGGTCACTCATACATGAAAACTCCCATAAAAATTAAGGATAAAGCTCGTCTTGGTGCCAACTGTATAATATTACAAGGAGTAGAGATAGGTTACAATTCTATAATAGGTGCAGGGTCAGTTGTGATGAGAAGTATTCCAGATAATGTTCTTGCAATGGGAAATCCAGCTAGGGTAATAAAATCTGCGACTTGATAAAATACAAATTATAGAGGTTAAGGTACATAATTAATGTCTTCAAGTAAAGTAAACTGGGAGAAATGGAGAAGAGCCAAAGCACCATTTGAAGACATCTTGGGGAAGTATCAGACACTTATTTTAAGAGAATTCTGTAAAGGGAAAACATTGCTAGATATAGGATGCGGCGATGGTACCCTTTGTAGCAATCTTGTAGATAAGTTTGAGAAAGTATACGGTATTGATGAAAATCAAAATTTGATTCATAAAGCACGAAAATTAATTCCTACAGGAAACTTTACTGTTAACAAAATTGAAAATTATTATCCTATTCAAAAGTTTGATACCATAATAATGATAAGCGTTCTTGAACATATTAGTAATCCAAAAAAAATTCTAACCACAATTTCAAAATGGCTTTCAGATAATGGAGTCTTGATAATACATGTGCCTAATGCAAATTCCCTAAACCGAATGTTAGGAAAAAAAATGAATCTATTGAAAAATACTCGGGAATTGAGTAAACATGATCTTGAAGTAGGACATATGCAAATGTATGATTTGCATAAATTAAAGAAAATGGTATATTCCACGGGCTTTGAAGTGATTCATTCTGGAGGGTTCCTCCTAAAAGCGCATCCTAACCATCAAATGCAAAAACTTTATCGATCAAATTTATGGGAGAATAATAAAATGAAACAAAGATATTTTGACGCTCTATTTGAATTAGGAAAAGAATATCCCGATATAGCTAGCACAATCTATGTCAATTGTAAAAAGAAATAACAAATTTTGTAGAAAATATAACAATGAATAAAACAAATCTGTCCCTAATCTTACTTTCACGCAACGAAGAGAAAATTATACGTAGTAATATACTCGAGACAGTCTCCTATTTGAGATCTCTTGATTTTTTGAATGAATATGAAATTCTAATTTGTGATAAAAGTGAAGATAAAACTCCTCAGATTGTAAGTGAATTAGCTAACAGCTTGAGTCAGGTAAAACTAATTTCAGTAAATCAGTTAGGAATAGGCGCCGCAATAAAAACTGGAATTGATAATGCAAAATATCCTATTGTATGTTCTAATGGGATAGAAATCCCCACTGGTTTTGATTTTATAGGAAACTCTATTAAAAAAATTCTTGAGGGTTATGATATTATAATATCTGCAAGAGGGCAGGAAGGTTTTATAGATAACAGACCTCTTAAGCGTAAGTTTTTTTCAAAATGCTACAATATCCTCGTAAACATGGTATTCAATTTGAAAATTTCTGATACGCAATCAGCTATAACGTTTAGATTAGATGAGATAAAAAAATTCAGAAATCGTTTAGTGGATAATGGCCCTTTTCTCCAAACAGAAATTCTAATTTATGCCAGAAAAAGATCTCTTAGACTTTTCGAAATGCCTACTAATTTCAATGATATAAGAAAAGATTCAAAAATAAAAATAGGTTCATTTTCCACTTCGATGTTCAAAAAAATCATGCAAAAAAGAATCTCTTTACTAAAAGAAAGATGAGATATCACTAGTCCTTTCAAATATAGCGACTTTATGCGACAAATCTAATGATAATTAAATCAATTAGTAACAATAACATAATTAATAGCAGTTTAATTCATCTAATCGATTCACTTGAAAAAGGTAACTATTTTTATTCTGTCAACAATGATTTTCTATGTAGTATTTGTAGGATATTCAGATTTTGGCAAATTTTATTCAAGTATAACGCATTTCAAATTTGAATTTCTGCCGGTTATCTTTTTACTTTCTACATCAGCGATGATCATAAAGGGCTTCAGACAGCACATCCTTTTTAAAAAAATTGGTATAAACCTATCATCAAAAAATAATATGTTGCTCTATTTTTCTGGTTTGAGCATGATTATTACACCAGGAAGTAGTGGAGAAGTAATAAAATCATACTTTTTAAAAATTAAGGAGGGTCATAGCATAAGCAAGACATTTCCAATTACCTTTCTAGAAAGATTTCACGACTTGCTAGCAACAGTCACAATAATAGGATTTTTTCTATTTTTTCAAAATTTCCGCGAAGTTACAATATTAATCGGCATTATTGGTTTCTTTTTGATAATATCTTATCTTGCAATAAGGGTGAGAAAATTATTCAAATCAATCACTACATTATTACTGAAAGTTCCAAAGATGCACAGATTTATTGATGACATAAGTGAATCGTATGAAGTTTTTTATTCGTTAACAACTAAAAAAATCATGATAAAAAGCTGGTTGCTAAGTGTACTTGCTTGGGCTGTTGACATGTTTACAATTTATGTTATATTTATTGCGTTTAACATGAAATTCAATATAATTTTCACAACTATAATCACATATTCATCTGTTTTATTTGGCGCGGTCTCTTTCCTACCAGCAGGAATAGGAATCACAGAGATAAGTTTGGTAGGGTTTCTTAGTCGGTCAGGCATAGAATTATCGCTTGTATCATCGCTCATTATCATAATTAGACTTGTTGGAACGTGGTATCCTACTGTTTTAGGATTTATTACAACTAGAATGTTACTTAAAAAATAACTAATTCCAAATCAAATGTTTATGAAGATACCCCTTCCCCTCCAATCGTTTTAACACTCCAAAGTAATTAATGGTATCAACTAATAAAGAAGACAAAATTCTCCTCATTATAAGTCAACAATCATTATATTAGATTCCCTTCTGCCGAAATTCTATATTGATTACAATTTCTAAATTGGAGAAATACGATAAGGGGGGCATGCATGTTATTTACAATAAATGGCCACAACTGGCAAATGATTTCTATAAAATGAATTATGATCAAGTTGATTTCAAAGATGTTGACCATATTGTATTTGTCGGCATGGGCGGATCCGGAGCACTTGGAGATACCCTCTCAGCTATCTTATCAAAAACTAAACTACATATCTGTGTGGTGAAGGGATTTCATCTTCCAAAAACTGTAGATTCTCGGACTCTTGTAATCGCATCCAGTGTTTCGGGAAATACAATAGAAACTCTAACGGTTTTACATAAGGCAAAAAAAGTGGGTTCAAAAATTATTGCTTTTTCCTCAGGAGGAAAAATAGAGAAATTTTGCACAAAAAATTCAATTGAATACAGGAAAATTCCCTTGCTAAATACTCCTAGAACTTCGTTTCCGATTTATTTGTATTCAATTTTAAATATTTTAAATTCCATCATACCAATAAAAAAATCTGATGTCTTGGAATCTATCTCATTACTTGAAAAAACTCAAAATAAAATCTCTTCTAATAATTTGACTACTGAAAATCCTTCTCTCGATCTTGCCATTTGGCTATCTGGCGTACCCGCAATATATTATCCGATGGGATTACAAGCTGCCGCTATAAGATTCAAAAATTCTTTACAAGAAAATTCCAAGATACATGCGTTTGCCGAAGACGTCATAGAAGCATGTCATAATGGAATTGTTGCTTGGGAACAAAAGTCTCGGACTCAACCTATATTAATTCAGGGAAGAAATGATTATAGAAAAACAAAAGAACTATGGAAAATAATTAAAGAATTTTTTTCAATAAATGGGATTCCTTACAAAGAAGTAAATTCTGTGGAAGGTAATATACTAGCGAAAATAATAAATCTGATATATCTTCTTGATTATGCTTCGATTTATCATGCAATAAATTTGGGGGTAGATCCGACCCCAACAAAATCAATAGATTTCATAAAAAGCAAATTAACGTAAAAGTCCATCATATGCTATATTTCAAATATTTACATATTTATCATCCTCCGATAGACATCGATTGGGATAATTGAAAGCAGTGAGTGAGTTGAACCATAAACAATTTTGGGTAGTTCTTGCCGTATCAATCTTGGTTGTTCAGAACATTGCAATATTCTGGAATCATTATTTTAATGGATTAGCATTTCCGTGGGATTTCTGGAAAGGGTGGTATGCGATGATAGCTTTTTGGATTTCCGCAGTTAATATAGGCACATTTCCAATGTGGCAACCCTTCCAGGCCATGGGTTTTCCAATGGTTACGGATCCCCAAAGCAACATATTCTATCCTCCCTTTTGGCTTTTCCCAATTTTTAGTATAGAATACACACTTCACCTAGCAGTTGTTTTTCAAATTATTCATGTTCTCTTTGGAAGCATAGGAATGTTTTTCTTTTTGAAACACGTCTTGAAAGATCCCAGATATGCAATTGTAGGGTCTTTTGCATTTCAATTTTTTGGAGGTTTTTACAATAATGCAGAACATCCTGATATTGTCCGTGCATTCGCACTTGTGCCTTGGCTTTTGTATGCTATTACACTTGATACAGACCATCCAAAATTAACAAAAAAAGTAATGCTGATCCCAGTTTTTGTATACTTGCTCTTTACAGGTGGCTATCCAGGAATTTACGTGGCAAGTGCCTTCATACTCTCCATCTTCATAATATCTCAAATTATTAATAATTTAAGAAAACGTGGAAAGAAAAACACTTTCTTTAATTTTGCAATAATTCTAGGATTGATATTTCTAGGAATCGGAATTTCATCCATTTATCTGGGACCTATATGGCAAGAAAGAAACGAGATAACAAGGTTTTCTGGACTTCCACAACAAGATTATTGGGGTATGGAAAATAGCTGGCTTGCAACCTTTTTCATGTCTAATGCCACATTTGTAAACCAAGAAAGATTTGGGATGTCTTCTACTTTTCTTACTCTTCCAATAATCCTCTTTTTTACATTTACGCCTATTTCCGCATTTAAAAGATATTGGATGTTTTCCATAATGTTGTTTGTAGGAATTCTAATGATTTTTGGTCCTAATTCACCATTCTGGGTTTATATCACAAACGTAATACCTGTATTGCATTTGTCAAGATTTCCTGTAAATGATTATCGGATATTTGTTAGTGTCCCTATTATCCTATTTGCATTATGTGGGCTAAGACATACAATCGAAAAAAAATATGACTTTAAAAATTTCATAGTTAGATCGATAATTGCCGGAGTATGGTTTTATTTGGGAATACATTCACTATATGGAAATAATTTTAATCAACAAGAAAATACTGCTATAATTATTTTTGTTGCTTCACTTGCAATCCTTTTTTATAACAATATTAAATCAAATAAACTATTCAAAACAAAAGAACTTGCGTTATCTTATGTTGGTTTGTCAATCATACTTGTAATTATCGCCATTGATGGAACGGCTGTAATATTCAATATGCCGACTTGGACAGATTCTGGTATAGAAGAAAGATATGCAGCCAATAGTATTCCGTTGACCAAAGATGGTAAACTAGTAACATTTTACGTTATTACACACATGCCAAATGAAAGGCCATCAAGAATAAGTACGGAAAATATCAGTCCATACAGTGATAGAAATTATTCTTGGGAAGGATGGTTAACCGGAAATTTTATGATGTGGGATTATGGTGGTTTCAAGTTAACTGGCAATGACATAGTCGCGTCAAATAAAATCTATCAAGATTACATGTATATGAAATGGACGCCGATCTTCTTACCTAATATCACGGCTACTCAAATAATTAAAGACCAAATTAAAATTCCTGATTCAGAATTCGTAAACATCCACTCGGCACAAAATGATATAGAACAAATTCGGTATGGAATAAACGAAATATCTTACAAAATTAATCTTAAGGCACCTACATTTATGGTTGAAAATGAGCTCTACTTTCCAGGATGGAAGGCAGAACTAATTGATAACTCCAAAAAAACAATTATCGATGCAGTAAGAGTAAATGATGTATTTCGAGGGTGGTACCTTCCCGCAGGAAACTATGGCATGAAAGCGTTTTTTGAATTTCCAAATTTTGACATTTACAAGGATATTACAATTTTCATGATTGTTATTTGGGGCGTAAGTATTCTTAATTATAAAAGAATAATAAGAAACAATGAATAAGTGCTCTGTTGACTAACTCCATATGATTTAACAAATGACATTATGTTGACCCTTTTCTACATGCTCACAAATCTGTTATACAGTGCCACCTTCAGTTGTAATTCCTTT
>JAJPKL010000007.1 GCA_021323705.1 Nitrososphaerota archaeon | reverse complement strand
CAGATGACCTTGTCATATTCACTTGTGGTTGCTACTGCCTCCTCTAAGGACACTTGAACACGACTCTGCTTCTTTGACATGGATTCCAGATTCTTTTTGTATTTCTGTATTCCATCAGCTACTATTACGACAAACTTTCCTCCAAAACCTCCAAAGTTTGCCATCTGCATTACCGCATAGAGAGCAAGGGCGCTGCTCTCGCCCATGTCGTGCCCCTTGCCTACAAAAAACTTGAGCAGCCGCCTTGCTTGTTCAAAATCTACCTCGTGTTGTCCTGCATATCGTTCTGGCTCGTAAAATCTTAATCCAGACGCTTTTCCTTTCGTCCTAATTCCAGCAACATCTTGCTCACCTAGTGGGAATACTACATGCAGTGATTTCTTATTGTATTTTTCAGAGAGGTATCTGCTTAATCCACCTGATGTACCTCCAGTACCGAAAGTACAAACAATTCTAAAGTCTTCAAGCGAGAGTCCATTTTCATGTAGTTGCTGGTCTATCTCTGGTCCTGTAACTGTCCTATGCACATCTATGTTCAATGCGTTGTCATATTGCTCTGTGCAGAAACAGTTGTAGATCTTTGCAAGGAGTTTTGCCAAATTTATGATATCCTGCTTGGCTAATAGCGAGTGCACCTCAGAAATTGCTCCGTCAAAAACAAGAGGGTCAAACCCAAGCTCGGATAACTGTGATCGTATGTTGGCAGCAGTTGCTTTTGCGGCCAAAATGTTTGGATTGTCTTTCATTCCAGGTGCAGGGCAAATATCCATATCTAGATTTATGATGCGTATCTTTTCGTTTCTCAATTCCTCAAAGACTCCTTCTTGGAGTTTTCTTGATACCAGAGCAACCACATCAAGTCCAAGCTTGGTCAATTGTCCAAGGGCAATCCCAAAGTTACCGGAGGTAGCCTCAAACACTGTCTGCTTACTCTTGAGCTTGCCTGTAGCAATAGCATCATGGATTATGTGTACTGCGGGTCTCACTTTTATCGAGCCTGCTAGCAGGTCAGAGTCAAATTTGCCAAAAACTTGCAGATTTTTATCATCAAGATTCAAACCGAATTCTTTTCTTGCGCACTCTTTCAAATTATCAGTAATGTCAATGAGAGGTGTTGCGTTGACAACTTTTACGCCATCTGTCTTCTCTACGTGAGGAACCTTGCTCCATATCTCTTTCTCAAACTGTGCAAGCAGGGTGCCATCACTACCTGTGGTTGTATTTGTTTCCAATCTTCTTCGAGCTCTGTTGGCTGGGAAGATCTTATAAAATATCCCCTAGTCTTACACCGGTGTTTAGGGTTCAAAAGAATTCAAAGATCCGAAGATCTTTACAACAGGGGAATCATTTTATGTACTAAAAATTACCATATGGCATGGAATCATTATATATTCTCATAAATTGTGACCTGGGCGCAGAAATTGACATCATAAATGAACTGGCCAAAATCCCGGAAATAAAAGAGGTTAGAGGCACCTATGGCATATACGACATATTTGTCAAGGTTCAGGCCGACTCTGGCGCTAAACTTGAAGATATTGTCACACATAAGATAAGACGAATTCCAAAAGTTCGTTCAACAGTAACGCTGACTCCTATCTTATCCCAAGGTGGAAGATAGGGTGTGTCATGATCACACTCTTCAATTCTTTTACTTCAACCAAGGATAATTTTGAGCCATTCAAAAAAGATCTAGCGAGAATATTCATCTGCGGTCCAACCTTGTATGACTATACCCACGTGGGACATGCAAGGATCTTTCTCACATATGACCTCTTGTGCAGGCATTTGAATGAGAGGGGATGTGGTACTGATGTCTTGGTAAACATGACTGATATCAACCAAAACGTATTCAACAAAGCAAAATCTGAATCACAAGACTATCGCGCAGTTGCCATGTTCTATGCAAACAAATTTGCTGAAGACCTTGTAGCACTCAACGTCAAAAGTGTTAACAGGCTTGCATATGTTTCAGACTATGTTGAATATGTAGAGAACCACATTGCAAAGTTACTTGACAACAAAGTCGCATATTATGCAAATGGCAATGTGTATCTTGATACATCCAAAATCAAAACATATGGAATGCTCTCAAAACAGTCGCACGACCAACTCTTGCGACACAGACTGGACATTGGCCCAAATAAAAAAAGCCAAAATGACATCATGCTTTGGAACTGTTCTGAAAACTTTGACTTTGCATGGCAAAGCAAATTTGGTGAAGGAATCCCATGGTGGCACATGCAAGACACTACGGTTGCATTGGAAAACTTTGGAACAAACTATGATATCCATGGTGGCGCAAGGGAGCTTTTGTATCCCCATCATGAAGCACATCTTGCACAATACAAGTTGTTCTCAGGATTGGAAAACCCAGTTAAGATATGGATGCACGTGGGTATTGTTTTGGCAAAAGGGGAAAAGATGTCAAAATCATTAGGAAATGTGGTCTGGTCAAAAGATCTAGTGCGCAAATATGGGCAGAATCTGTTGAGGCTGTACCTGTTTTCAAAACATTATCGAGAAGACATTAACTTTGATGAAAACCAACTTGTAGAAAAAAAACCATTTTTGGACAAGGTACACCTTGCAGGTTTGAAAGCATCAGAAAAAACAGACAGTGAAATCTCAGGGTTGATTGAAGCGTTTCTTGAAGCGCTAGATGACGATCTCAACTCGCCAAAAGCGCTTGAAATCTTTGAAAACATATGTTCCAAGGTAATGGCAGGTAAGAATATCAGCTTGGTTGATTTTGAACGAGTATGTCAAGTGTTGGGAATAACAACATAATATCAAGGGCAGAGGCAGTAGACCTTGCCTTTACTGGTATTTGGAGCAACTCGATAAATCTTACATGTGGAACATTTTTCTTCAACCAAGACTTGCCAAATGACGTTTTCTTTGACAAGATTGCTAACATGACGTGCCTTGACGACAAAACACTTGATGATTCGCTGAAACTCTTTGCAAAATATCGCACCATTCCATACTTTTACGTGTTAAACCGACCTGATCTTGAAGAAAAACTATTGCAAAAAAATTTCAAATTGTATGACGTCCAACATGTTCTTATCAAAACTCCAAATTCTACGACAAGGTCTCAAGCACACAGGATATCAAACGAGGAATCTCTGGTCTGGTCAAAAACATTTTGTAGCGCATATGACTGCAATGAATGGCTTGCTTCCGTGGATGAAATAGTAAAAAGGTCTATCAATTCAATCGAATACTACGTTGATGACTCTGCAAGTTCTTGCGTGGCTTTGTATGAAAGTAATTCCATGCTAGGACTCTACTGTCTTGGAACCATACCTGAAATGAGAAAGAAAGGACGCGCTGCTTTGTTAATTGACTTTGCAATAGATGAGGTCAGGAGAAGAAACCTAGACTTTCTGATGCTTGAAACATATCAAAGAGACAAACTTCTTGGTTTTTACCACAAGTTGGACTTCAAAGAGATTTATCGCAAAAACATTTACACTATTTAACTCTAGAAAGCAAGGCAGAATAAAGAAACGGAAGAATTGTTGTTGCCTCTGCATGTATGGTAGTCTGTTTTGCATTCTGAGTTACTTTTCCCCATGAGATTGCTTCTCTGACAAGTGCTCCGCTCAAACTTCCATCAAACTCTTGTGCAGTTGTAATGTATACTGCATAATCCAATCCGTCTCTATATTGATTCCACCACAGCGTATGGTGTTTTGATATGCCTCCGCCTATCATGAGTGCGCCAGATTTTTTTGCTTTGAAGATTAATCCTGACAGCAGATCTCCGTCTGCAGCTACATTCAATCTAAAGTCATTGTGTTTTTGAGTAAACATCCATATCTGACTACCTACTGCACCATCCATTATTCCTGGAACTATTACCGGTATATTGTTTTTGTCTGCCCAGTACAGAAAAGAATCTTCGTCGAGATTGGAGCCGATTATTTTGCAAACGTCATGAGTTGACATCTCTTTTCTTCCTTTCGAGTATTCTTTTTGTAAAAATGCTTGAACTTTTTCTTCAATCAGTGGACCGTAACTTTTTAGTGGAACCAGAACATTTCCCAGTCTGTGAATTCCCTCGTCTGCTAATTTGCTGTCATCAAGGGTAAAAGATCCTTCCAAATAATTGGAATAGTGTCTTGCAACGTCGTGGTCAAGAGCCCCACAAGTGGTAATTACTACATCGCACATCTTGTTCTTTATCATGTCCTTGATTATTCCCCTAAGTCCTGTGGATATGACTGCCCCGACAAAAGACAAAAACTTCAAACACTGCTTGTCCTCGACCATTGAAGAAAGAATATTCAGACCGTCAACAAGATTTCGTGATTCAAATCCTCCAGATTTTGACATTTGATCAAATATCATGTTAATGGAATCATCTTTTTTTACTGAAATGTCTTTTACGGGTCTGCCCTGATTTGTCACAGGTCACAAATCCAATCTGGGGTATAAAATCCTCTGCACTATTAAATCACAATTAATATGTAGGTGTAATTTGGAAGCTATCGAAGTTGGGAAAGAAGATCAAAATTGCCATAGCCGGGGTAGGAAACTGCGCATCGGCACTAATCCAAGGGGCAAAATACTATACCGATAATCCTAATGATACTGTAGGGCTTACGGCATATAACCTGGGCGGATATGTCCCAAATGACATTGAAGTTGTGGCAGCATTTGACGTGGCAGACACAAAAGTTGGAAAAGATGTCTCTGAGGCAATTTATGCAAGGCCAAACAACACTGTTACTGTAGCCGAAGTGCCTAAAACTGGAGTCATAGTACAACGCGGACCAACAAAAGATGGGCTTGGAAGACACCTCTCCAGAATAGTAACCTCATCAAAAGAGCCTGATGTTAACGTCAAAAAGATACTCGAGGATACAGGCGCAGAGATGCTTGTAAATTACCTCCCAGTTGGAAGCACAGAGGCCGTGCGACACTATGCAAGCCAAGCCCTTGAGGCAGGAATAGGCTTTCTTAATGCCATACCAGTGTTTATCGCGTCTGAGCCAAAATGGCAGCAGATGTATGCAGAAAAAAAGATCCCACTTGCAGGAGACGATGTGATGAGCCAACTTGGAGCCACCGTAGTCCACAAAACGCTTGTGAAGCTCTTTGTAGACAGGGGCGTGCTAGTAGATGGCACATACCAGCTAAACATTGGAGGAGACATGGACTTTTACAACATGCTTGACGAGGAGCGACTTGAGGACAAGAGAATAAGCAAGACAAGCGCAGTAAAGGCGATGGCCGACTATGATATCCCAATGAGAATAGGCCCAAGTGACTATGTTGATTTCATTGACAACGAGAAGATCTGCTATATCAATATCGAGGGCAAGTACTTTGGTAAGATACCTATCAAATTGGATCTCAAGCTTAAGGTAATTGATGCTTACAATAGTGCAGGTATAATGATCGACGCCATACGGGGATTGAAGATAGCGCTAGACAGAAAGCTCTCGGGGCCAATGACCAGCATCTCATCTTACTGCTTCAAACATCCTCCTATCCAGATGCCATACACTGAGGCAAAGAAGGCCTTTGCAGAGTTTGTTGAAGGCAAACGAGACCAATAACTCACACATTACAATTATTGTTAGCCTAGTCAATGAAACTTGTCAATAATCTGTTATTTCACACGCATGATCATCGTTTTCATTGGTCCATATACGCAAGCTAGAGATCTTTGGATTCAAATCATTTGGTTACAAGAACACCATAGTCAACTTTGAGTCTGGCCTCATAGCCATATCTGGCGCTAATGGATCTGGTAAGAGTAACATTCTTGATGCGATCTCCTTTGCCTTGGGCGAGAACTCGCCCAAGGTCATGAGAGTAGACAAACTGCGCTCATTACTGCATGATGTAGACAATGCCCGCCATGGGGCAAAGATTGCACGTGTAAGTTGCCACTTTGATAATACTGACAGAAAGATACCGGTTGACTCTAGCATAGTTACCATCACAAGAGAGATGGACGAGTCTGGAGAGAACATCTATTATCTAAACCAAAAAAAGGTGCTCCGCAACCACATCTTGGATCTTCTTGAGATAGCAAACTGTGGAATCCACAAACTGAACATAGTACAACAGGGTACGATCACCAGAATATCTGAATTCAATTCTGAGGAGAGACGAAGAATAATTGAGGATATAATAGGGCTTGCTTATTTTGACGAGAAAAAGACAGAGGCCCTAAAGCAACTTGATGAGGCAGACAGAAGGCTTGAGATAGCTCTTGCAAGGATGGATGAGATAAAAAAGCGCATAGACGAACTTGAAGTTGAGCGAAACAACCAGCTCCGATATGACTTTCTTGATCGTGAGCTAAAGCGGCTCTATGCCATACAGGCATCCAACAAACTAAGAGATATTGACACACAAAAGATATCAAAGGAGCGAAGCCTTAACGCAATCCAATCCGAATACAAAAAGTTTGATGAACAACGAATACAATTGAGGGAGGAGATAAAGAAACTTGAAGAAGAGAAACAAAAGTTCATGGAAGAGGTCAACGCATACAACATTGCCAAGGCCTCAATAGACTCTGAACTCTCAACAGCGATGCACCAGTCCGAATCTGCAAACAGCAAACTTGCTACCAACGCAAGAAGGATATCGCAAATCGAATCACGATTGCCTGAAATTCAGTCTGAGCTGTCCCTTTTACATGAGAAGCGTGCTGCCATCGAATCTCAGATTGCAGAGCTGAAAAACTCGGTTAACGCTATCAACGAATCGAAAAAAAACACAAATGCAGAACTTGGTCAGGTTGATTCCGAGCTTAGTCAGACATTAAGGCAGCAATCCCAAGTTGCCACAAACAAGATCAAAATTGATGAAAAGGTAAGAAATCTCTCCAGCACCTTAAACGATGCAAAGCTTTCAAAATCAAAACTAGAGCAAGAGCGTCTCGACATACAAAGTAAAGTGGAGCAAAACCAACAAAAAGCAAAAGCGCTAGAGCACGAAAAAGAAAAACTGCTCAGCCTTGAACAAAAACTAAAACAAGTAAGAGCAACACACGAATCTGCAATCGGCGAGCTAAAGTCTAGGCTCTCTGATCTGCGTGACAAGGGAGCCAAGATAGAAAAAGATATTGAAGAAACTACATTGATTTTTGAAAAAGCCAGCAAGGCTGCAGCACAGTATGAAGCAAAGATAAAAGTCGTAAAAGAAGTGATGCATGAGGACTATTCAATTGCAAAACTCAAGGAAGACTCTAAGAGACTTGGGATAAGAGGGCTTGTCTACGAACTTCTCTCTTGGGACAAGCAATATGAGAGAGCGGTTTTGTCTGTTGGCTCTGACTGGTTAAAGGCGCTTGTAGTAAACGACTTTGCTACACTACTTGGTATTGCAGAGTTTGCGCAGCAGAAAAAACTTCCAAAGATTAGAATTATTCCTTTAGATGCTGTGGCAAATTCCAAGATAACAATAAAGCACGAGGATGGAGTGCTTGGAATTTTGTCTGACTTTGTCAAATGTGAAGAAAAGCTAGAGCCCCTCAAAAACTTCATTTTTGGAAGCATTTGCTTAGTAAACTCCAAAGAAACAGCATACGCCTTGTCAAAGAAAGGATACCGAGCCGTTACCTTAGACGGACAGTTCTTTGAGGCCGATGCAAATGCTGTGGTTGTAGACATAAACTCCAAGGTATCAAACCTTACAAAGATAATTCTTCTTAGTACATCGGTTGATGGCCTGGTGCAATCCCTTGAATTGTTAAAGAAGTTTATCCAAAACAAGAAGAACCAGATAAAGAAGATTGAGAGGATAACACAAAACCTTGTTGGCAGACATAATGCCTCCGAGACTGGGCTTGCTAACGTGGACCTCAGCCTCACAGACGTGAAAACCAAACTAAAGACAATCAACACATCGCTTGAACAGATCTCTTCAAGAATATCGCAGCTCAAACGAAGGGATGAGAGTATAACGGTAGAGTTTTCAAAGATTGACTCTTACATCATATCCCTTGAAGAGAGAATTGCGCTAACAAAAGAAAACTATGCTGAAGAAGAACAAACAAGGATTGCCAACCTGATTGCTGCTCTAAATGAGAAACGCTCCGCCCTTATGAGTGCACAAAGCACAATTTCAACCGAGTTTCGTGAACTCACTGCACGGATGACCGAACTTACCAATGAAGAAAATTCGCACAAAGCAAACATGCGCCGTCTCTCTGAAGAACAGTCTTCATTAAACCACGAAAAGCATGATCTTGAGGTACAGTCAAGAGCCCTTTCAAAGGAAAAGGAAAACGTCGACGCATCTCTTGTCTTGTTACGTGAAAAAGAACAGCAGTTGATATCTACATCGGGTACCTCTGTATCAACACTCAAAGACTACGATGCCAAGCTAAAAAGCCTCTACGAGTCTGAAAGATCACTTACAAAAGAGATCAACGGATTGGAGAGGCAGTCGGACTCTATATTGCGTGATGTCAAAGACCTTAATGAAAACGAAGAACGAATTCGCAAAACACTTCTCTCATATGGATACAGCGATCTGCTTGAATCGTTTGATGTTGACCAAATTTTGCTAGAACTTGAAACTGAAAAGAAAGAGATGTCTGGGTCTCTTAACACCAGAGCCCCAGAAACATACGTTGAGGTCTCAAATGGATACCGCTCAATGTCTACAAGAAAAAACGAACTAGAAGCAGAGCGAAACTCTATTGTAAAATTCATTGAAGAAATAGACAAAGACAAGAGGCAGACATTCTTGGAATCATATGACAAAGTGGACAAAGACATACGTGAGATCTTCAACAAGATGACAGGAGGAAACGCCTGGCTTGAAATTCAAAACGAGGATGACATATTCTCATCAGGAATATCATATCTTGTGCAATTTCCAAACAAGCCAAAAAGGGAATCTACCTCAATTAGTGGTGGAGAAAAGACTCTTGCGGCTATTACATTTTTGTTAGCACTTCAAAAACTCAAACCGTCTCCATTCTATCTCCTTGATGAAGTGGACGCACACTTGGATGCACTAAACACCGAGCGATTATCAAAAATACTTGAAGACAGAGCTGACGGAAGTCAGATAATAATGGTGTCACTAAAAGACTCTGTGGTGCAAAAAGCAAAACTCATCTACGGAGTATTTCCAAGAAACGGGGTTTCACAGGTCGTATCGCACAGAATTTCCAATGTGCCACAGGTTGCAAACTAGTCTAATTTTACAAAGCAAGCAACAGATCTCTTGTCTTCCACCTGTTCTAGAGGGGGCTCTTGTCTACACTTGTCAATGGCATAAGGGCATCTTGCTCTGAATCTGCATCCTTGGTATACATCAATCTCTAATGGATTGTTGATGTGAATTTTTTTCTCGCTGTTCAGATTTTCTGGATTGGGTTCCGAGATGGATTCAACAAGTGCCCGCGTATAAGGATGTCTTGGTTGTAGCAAGACTTTCTCGATATTTCCAAACTCTACAATCTTGCCAAGATACAGTATGGCAATCTCATGCCCGACATATCTTGCCGTAGAGAGATCATGCGTGATGTAAAGAAATGATATACCGTGCTTGTTTTGCAGTTCTTTTATCAACTCTAAAATTCCAACCCGCACTGAAACGTCGAGCATTGAGACAGGTTCATCAGCTATGATGAGTTTGGGTCTTGTTGCAATGGATCTTGCAATGACTACCCGTTGTCTCTGTCCGCCTGATAACATATGGGGGTACTTGGATGCAACCTCGTCGGGGTCTAACCTTACATCTCTTAGAGCTTCGAAAACTAGATCTTTTCGCTCACCTGGTTTACCAATACCATGTATGTCTAGTGGTTCTTTTACAATGTCAAAGACTTTCATTCTGGGGTCAATTGATGCGTAAGGATCCTGGTGTATCATTTGGCACTCTCTTCGTAATTTGCCAAGTCTTCCACAGTCATTGTCTATCGAAACACCATCGAAAACTATCTCGCCTGAATCTGGTTCTATTGCCTTTAAAATCAGGCGCGCTATGGTGGTTTTGCCAGACCCTGACTCTCCTGCCAACACTAGAGTTTGGCCTTTTTTGATTGAAAACGTGACATCATCAACTGCATGGATGGTTTCTTTCTGCCGCAAGAATCCCTTTTTTACAAAGTGTTTTTTCAGGTTCTTTACAAAAAGGATCTCTTCCACCGTGGAGATATTTGGCTGTTCAAGTATATCAAGAAAACTAAAGGAATGCGGTGTCTATGAACCCGAGCCTGTACTTGAGATCTTAGTGTGCGGGTTAACGGTAACTGTCTTAGGCGATCATTAGGTCAAATTCTTAGTATCGCAAAGTTTTAAAGGCTATGATATCTGATACACAAACGTGAACGTTAAACTCCTAGCCGTGGTTATGATAACCGGTTTAGTTCTAAGTGGAAGTTCAGTATACCTAAACAAGATGGTATTTGCAGACGATCAATGGTCTGATATTGCTCAGAGACAATTGATGGCTCAGCAAAGGGCCGCTCTGGTTTACTCTGCCAAGTATACGTTTAACGACATTAACGAATCACAGAGGAACTGGTCTGGACTAGGGTACACTACCACTGATGAGAATACCAAAGGCCGTGACTTGAATACCGCTGCCCAGGCATCTACACAAAACGCCTTGTCAGAATTTGACAAGATTCATGTCAAACAACTCGTTGATTTCCAGAATACGGGTTATGCTGGCCTAAACAGCACAACAACTGACGAACAGGGACGAAATAGAAACGCTCTGATTGACCAGGCAAGAGAACAATCTCTTAACAGCTCAGCGGCAATTGTATCACAGCTATCCAAGATAGATGCTGCGTATACTGATATTCAAGTTCAAGCAACCACAAACGAACAAGCTCCTGACAGACAAGCACAATTAGAAAAAACTTGGGATGATATGGAAGCCCAGGCAACTGCTCTTGTGAATGCAATTACAAAGATTGACACTGACTATGTAAATCTCCAATCTGGTCCTACAACCAACGAGAAGACTATGGGTCGTCAATTGGATGCTGCACAAGCATATGCATTAAGCAAAGCAATCCAGATTTTCCAAGAGATTCACGCAAAGCACCTGACAGCAACTCAATCTACTGATTATGCTGGACTTACAAGCTCGACCACAAATGAAAACGTCTATGTCAGCAGAAATTCAGCAATTGAGACCGCAAGCGAAATGGCCCTTCAGAATGCAATTAACACATACAATTCTTACTACAACGGTGCAGGTCTTAATCAGACACTCTATTCTCACTAGAGAAACAATTTTTTAATTTTATTTTACTCGTATAGCCAACATGACACATATCCTGCTTTAGTTTTGATTGTGGGCGGTTCCTTTCTACATTTTTCCATGGCCTGCGGACATCTGTCATAAAACCTACATCCTGAAGGAGGAGATGCCAAGTTTGGAGGATTGCCTTTCAGAGATATCAAGTCAGACCCACCTCTTATCTTTGGTGTAGATTTGAGCAATGCCTGAGTGTAAGGATGTTTGGGGTTTGAATAAACATCTTGCATGGTGCCAAACTCAGCTATCTTGCCTGCATACATTATGCCGACTTTGTCTGATACTTCGGATATTATGCCCAGATCGTGGGAGATTAGTATGAGCGACATGCCTTCTTTTTTCAATTTCTTGAGAAGACTTAGGATCTGAGCCTGTACCAGCACATCAAGTGCAGTTGTAGGCTCATCTGCAATCACAATTTTTGGCCTCAAAAGCAGCGCCATGGCAATCACTGCCCTCTGTTTCATGCCTCCGCTGAGCTCGTGTGGAAACTTGTCTAATACCGACATGGGAAGGCCGACTGAATCTAGGGACTTTTTTATTATTTCTAGATGGTTTTCGTTTTCGTGATGGTGTTCTTTTAAAATCTCTTCAAACTGTTGTTTTATAGAAAATACGGGATCTAGCGAATTCATTGCTCCCTGAAAGATCATCGATATCTCTTTCCAACGCACCTTCTTGCCAAATTCCTCTTCAGACATTGTTAAAATTGACTTGTTATCTAGCAGTACGTCCCCCGATTCTATTTTTCCGCCTGAAAGGGATCTGATGATCGAAAGGCCAAGTGTACTCTTTCCGCATCCGCTCTCACCTACAATGCCTATTGATTCGTTATCTTCAAGAGAAAGCGAGACGCCGTCTACTGCGTTAATTAACTTGTCCTTTATCTTGTATTGTACCTTAAGGTCCTTGATGGAAAGGGCTGTCATCGATTAGAGTGTATGATGTTCGCCTACATTTGCTTTTTGAAATTGTTTGATCGCAGTTAGGTTTTGTAACTATATAGATCATGTGTCCTATATACACAGGACATTTAACTATGAAACCTCAGAGTAGCATCATGACCCAATGGATGACGTGGATAAAATCAAACGAAAAGGAAATCTTGTCACTTTTAAATGATCTTGCATGCAAGGCAGAGGAAGCATCAAAATTACTTGTAGGTATATTTGAAAACTTTGAAAGACTAGAAGAGAACCATACAAAAATAAAAAAGATAGAGCGCGAGGCTGACAAGCTAACCCACTCTGTGTTTGAAGAGCTGAACAAGACGTTTATCACTCCAATTGATAGAGAGGACATCTCCCGCATTGCATCAAAAGCCGATGATATCATAGATTACATTGAGGGTATATCTGGCAGAATAGTCAATTTCAAGATCAAGTCTCCTCCTCCCTATATGTTGGAATTGGCAAGGGAGATCCAAAACGCCACAAACGAGATCAACCTTATGATTACAAGTCTGAACAAATTGAAGGTAAACAAATCAATAATTGAGCACTGTCGAGCGGTAAGTGTTATAGAACATAATGCAGACGATATATATCGAAAGGCCGTTGGCGAACTATTGGAAACAACTGATGTTATCAATATCATAAAACTAAAAGACATCTACGAGTCCTTGGAAGAGGCCTCCGACATGTGTCTTGATGTCGCTGATTCAATAGAAGACGTCGTTCTAAAATACACGTAGATTTTGTATGATTGCGCTTGCCATAGGAGCTATAGTAGCGGCCCTAGTTTTTGATTTTCTAAACGGCTTTCACGATGCGGCAAACTCTATTGCTACTGTGGTGGGCACAAGAATTCTAAAACCACTCCCAGCCGTAGGCATTGCTGCTTTTGCCAACTTTGTGGGCCCCTTTCTCTTTGGTGTCGCTGTAGCAACTACCATAGGAAAAGGCATCATAAACCCAGACTTTGTGACCCTTAACATAATCATAGGCGCTTTGGCAGGCGCCATAGTGTGGGATATTATAACGTGGATTTTGGGCCTTCCAACTTCAAGCAGCCATGCGTTGGTTGGTGGTATTTTAGGGGCAGGGCTTGCAGGTGCTGGCGCAAAAGCTGTGATTTTTGGTGGTTTGCAGACTGTGATAACAGGAATAGTTGTCTCCCCAATAGCTGGACTGGCAATAGCATTCGTAATTGCATTGTTGATAATGAAGATCTTTGCCAAAGTAAAACCGCATACTGTCAATACTGTTTTTGGCAGATTACAGCTTGTCTCTTCAACATATTTTTCATTAACTCATGGTGCAAACGATGGGCAAAAAACAATGGGAGTCATTGCACTTATCTTACTTACACAAGGTGTTATCGACAAATTCTCAATTCCATATTATGTAATTTTGATGGCTGCTACTGCCATGAGCCTTGGAACCTTCTTTGGAGGATGGAGAATAGTAAAGACGATGGCCATGAAAATCACTAACCTAAGACCGTACCAAGGATTTTCAGCAGAAACAGGGTCTGCAACCATAATTGCAATTCTTGCGTGGGCTGGAATTCCAGCAAGTACCACACATGCAATCTCTGGTGGTATAATGGGTGTTGGTGCAGTAAGAAGACTTTCTGCAGTACGATGGGGTGTTGGCAAAAGAATTGTATGGGCGTGGATTATTACAATTCCGGCAGGTGCGGCAGTATCGTTTGTCATTACTACCATAATAAATGGATTCAAATGATCTGTAATTGATTACGTATTGATCATCTGCTGTACCATCTCGAATTAGTTTGAAGACAAAACAGAACGATGTTCAGTAATGATTTATCATACATAATTAAATGTCATCTTCTGCCTAAAATCAAGGGTGTTGTCTACAGAATGGACTGACGAAAATCACGCCAAGGCGATTGCAACAAACTTTTTGCAGCAAAATTATTCTGTCATCAAGGTAGAAAAACCAGTTTTAAAAGAAGGCTATTGGATGGTTGATGTGCTAGTTTCATCACCATCTCGCAGAAAATTCCACATAAAAATAAATGCAAAGACAGGTCGTGTCATGAGTTTTTAAAAGTGGACCTCAAAAGAAGGTGTTAACGTATTCCAAAATATCGCTCAATATAGTATCTTATTTTATAAATTTCATGATAGAAAATATTAAAAATAAACGATGTTCCGTTCCCCCAAGTGGATTCTCCCAAAGAACAAAACAAATTGGCTCTAATATCGTGCCTAGAATTGGCTTTGATGAAGAGTGGAAATGCTAACTATAACCTGGTAATTGCCAAACTTAACGCTCTTTACGATGCAGGACTTAGGGATTGCTATGATCATCCGGACTATTTGCGGATAATATTAAAAGAAGTGTACAAAGACAATTATCAATCGATTCTAAATGAGGTTAAAATGTGCCTAGACGACCTGCTTCAGGTAGATGAAATATCGAATTTTATGAAAATTTTGGAATCCAAATACGTGGATCCAAACAACTGAACTGGAAAAGACCAGAAAAAATTTACTGCACGTGAATCCATATATCCTTCTTGAAACAACTCTCCGTATGGCAATATGTGAAGAAAGAATACGGCGGATTGTAGGAGAGGAGTTTGAGAAACTTGTTAATGGAAACACAAGTAGCCGAGATCCTTCTATAATGGATAGATACGTGCATTAGAAGACAGGATGGAAATCATAGAAAGTAAGTTAGGGCTTTAACAAAATCCAATTTAATTCAAAGTATAATTAAAAAATGTTAATATGAAGAACGTATGATTTGTCCATAAATGACTGAACTGGATTTTTTGACGGATAAAATGATTGATGTGGGAATTGCATCATCGTTGGGGATTTTAATTATGGTGCTTCACAGAAGGGCCGATAAGAGAATTCATGAGATGGTTGAGCATCTTCATGACTATATAACTAAAGAGCACCGTGAAGTTGTCCTGAAAATTCATGAAATGCTGGAAGCAGAAAAGAAGATTGATGATGAAGTCCACAATATGGTCGAAAAACAGAAAAAACTAATGGAAGAATTGCATTCCATGTCTGTTGCTGAACAGAGTTTGGATCAGAATGTCCACAATATGGTTTTGGAGCAACAAAAATTAATCAAGGAATTGCATGAAGCGTCTAAAAAGGATGCCCTCATTAAACATAATCCATATTGCCCAGATCGAAGATATTTGACTGTACAGTGTCAAGGAAATAATGTAAGTACATATCATAGATCTCTCGAGTATATTCAGATTTGATCGCGCTGTGAAATCTCGATCCCGTCTTACCCATGGTGTAATAAATCACGCCGACATTTTTAAATGAGCCCAATCGTAGTAGAAAAATCGATTTCCTTGAGGACGCCCATTTGCAGCTTTGATGCAATGAACGGTATCTTATGCCCACAATGCGAGTCAAAACTAGACTCGGGGCAACTCACAAAGGCGGACGTTGACGCATCAATAAAACTAGTACAGCTCTCCCAAAAAATCCCTCAAATCGAAAAATTCACCCTTAACTCATGCCAAGAATACAATGGGGACTATGTGCTGTATCTTAACAGTACTGATATAATGACCGTACGCCAAAGTCGCGAACTCTACAGAATACTTCAAGGCGAGTTTCAAGGCAAGATATGGCTCGTAGAGGAAAAATGTGATGATAAAAAATTCATTGAGGACATGTTCTTTCCAATCAAGATATTGGCAATTAATCAACTGTGGGCTCCTGGGGGAATCAAAAAAACCAAAGCCATAGTTTCAGGAAAGAAAACCTTCAGGTTTCCAATTGATGTAGACAAGGTAATTGCAATATCTGAGCACCTCCGAAAGATAGAACTAGTTGTTGAATTTGAGAGAAAGTGAGAAAACCAGTTGGATTTGAAAAGAACACATTACATTGGTAACCTAAACGCCTCTCTAAAAGGCCAGAAGGTAATAGTTGGAGGCTGGGTTGAAGATCTTCGCGAGCTTGGCAAGCTTACTTTTCTTACCCTGCGGGATGTTACTGGAGTCGCACAAATAGTGGTCGTAGGAGAGGAAGGAATCAAACAAGTAAAAGACCTCAACAGGCAAAGCGTGGTGCGAGTCACCGGTACAGTGCAAGAAACAAAGGCAAGAGATTTTCCGTTTGAAATCAAGTCAGAAAAAATTGAGATTCTTTCTAGGGCGGTGCATCCATTGCCAATTGATCCGATAGGCAGACTTGAAAGCAATATCGACAATAGGCTAAATGCGCGAGCGCTTGACTTGAGAAATCAAAAGACTGCGTCAATTTTCAAGATGAGACATCACGCATTGCAATCAATACGCAAAACTCTGACAGAACTTGGCTTCATTGAGGTAAACACGCCAAAAATCATAGGAAGCGCAAGTGAGGGTGGTGCAAACCTATTCTCACTCAAGTACTTTGACAAGCAAGCGTATCTTGCACAAAGCCCGCAGCTTTACAAGGAACAGCTAACACTGGGACTTGAAAGAGTTTTTGAGATCTCGTCTTTCTACAGGGCAGAAAAATCTCACACTGTAAGACATCTTACTGAATTTACAAGCGTAGACATTGAAGCAGATTTCATGGATTATCTTGACGTAATGGAAGTGCTAGAAAAAGTGGTAACAGATGTTTTTGAACACGTTGAGAAAAACTGTATCCAAGAACAAAAGGTTTTAGGAATTGAAGTAAAAAAACCAAAGACTCCTTTTGAAAGAGTGACCTACGCGCAAGCTATCAAAGAACTTGGACGAGAGGGCATTTCTCTTACTGAGGGAGATGACCTGCAAGACTCTCATCTGCGAAAACTTGGAGAGATGCATCAGGGATTTTATTTTCTAATTGACTGGCCAATGAAACTAAAGCCTTTCTATATACATGAAAAAGATGGTGAACCGTCATTGTCCAAGTCGTTTGATTTGCAGTATGGATATCTAG
The DNA here is from genome assembly GCA_021323705.1 of Nitrososphaerota archaeon. Classification (GTDB taxonomy): domain Archaea; phylum Thermoproteota; class Nitrososphaeria; order Nitrososphaerales; family Nitrosopumilaceae; genus Nitrosotalea. Next base: position 79,682 of record JAJPKL010000007.1, on the reverse strand, counting down.
AACTCTCGTCTGGTGGACGACGCTTACATGACCCAAACAAGATTAGGGCACGACTTGTTGAGCAAGGCCTGAATCCCTCACAATTTGAAGACCACCTCAAAGCATTTGACTGGGGGATGCCGCCGCATTCTGGCTGGGGCCTTGGCCTTGACAGACTAATGTCAGTTCTGACAAAAATTGACAACGTAAGAGAAGTTGTCCTGTATCCAAGAGATCCCGAAAGGCTATTTCCCTAAAAAGATAAATCTGGATTTTACATCAGTTACTTGTGCAACAATGCGATTTTTGTGGTTCGGATTTTGGAGACCACACGTGTTATTTCTGCGACAAGCACTGTTGTAACTCTTGTATGACAAACGACCGAACGCGTTGCAAGAAATGTTATGTGGCAAAGCGCAAGCTTGGCTGGAAGGTATTCAAAAAGAACAAGGTATTGCTAGGTTTTCTAGCATTTGTGTGGGCTTATACCGTATTTCCAGTTCCATTGATTAAAGGCATTGACCCTACCTTCTACTGGGTTTGTTTTGGTGTGGCAATAATGATTATGATTCCAGTCAGCCTTGCAATGTTTTTCTGGTCAAGAGAGCCGCCTGCATCAGATCTCAAATGAGTTTTGAGATGACTTGTTGGGTAAACTCGCCAGTGGTCTTGTTCCCTCCAATGTCTTTTGTCTTTGTTCCCTCTCCTACAACCCCATAAACTGCATCTTCAATTTTCTTTGCTACCTCAAGTGACCCGGCGTCGTTATTTTTCATCGCAAGCCACTCAAACATCATCTTTGCAGAAAGTATGAACGAAGATGGATTTGCGGCCTCTTTTCCGGCAATGTCAAAGGCGGCGCCATGTACAGGTTCAAACAAGGCAAACCTCTCGCCAATGTTGGCCGCAGGGGCCATCCCAAGGCCGCCAACTACCTGTGCCGCCTCATCTGAGAGTATGTCTCCAAAGAGGTTAGTTGTTACAATGACATCAAAAGATTCAGGCTGCCTGATTAGGTTCATTGCACATGCGTCTACATACATCTGCTCAAATGATATCTTGGCAAAGCCTTTTGCCACCTCCGCACATGATCTTGCAAAAAGGCCGTCTGTCTTTCTCATGACATTTGACTTGTGGACACATGTTACTTTTTTCTGCCCGTTTCGCTGATCTGCTGTCATAAAGGCGTATTTTGCAATGCGTCTTGAGGCCTCCTCTGATATGGTCCGCAATGCAATAGCTGACCTACCTATATCAAACTCCATTCCTGTGTAGAGATCTTCTGTATTTTCCCTAACTATGACAAGGTCAATGTTTTCTTTGAGAGCAGGCATGTTAGGGTATGATTTTGCAGGCCTGATGTTAGCGTAAAGGTCCAACATTCTTCTTAGAACCACGATTACATCTGCTGCGCTCTCTCCTACCGGTGCCTTGAGGCATGCATCGGATTTTTTTATTGTCTCAAGTGTCGAGTCTGGTAATGCTTTGCCTGTCTTTTTTAATGCGCTATCTCCTGCTTCTACTGTTGTTATTTCTAACTTTAATCCAATTTTGTCATGTATTGCATGCAGTATCTCTGTAACCGACTTGGATAGTTCAGGCCCTATGCCGTCTCCTGTAATGAGCGAAATCTTGTACATCTAGTGCCCCAAGTTTTTTTGTTTGAGAATTTTTTTGAGCATGATTCTGTTTATGCCATCAATCATAGCTTGAACACTTGTTATGACAATGTCTTCACCAATAGATTTTGCAGACGCTTGGTTGCCGTATGCGTCTTCTACCTTTATTGTAACTTCGCACAATGCCTCTGAGCCTCCTGAGATTGAATCTAGCTTGTATTCCTTTATTCTCACCTTGGCAATCTCTCCTGTGATCTTTTGTATCGCATTAATTGAGGCATCTACAGGCCCAACTCCGTAATCCGTACCTATGAAATCTTTTCCTTCTATGTTTAACTTGACAAATGCATACGGCATGTTGCCAATCCCGGTGGATACTGAGAATCCTGTCAAGTGCACCAGTCTTCTCAAGCCCTCCTGATGCATTACCTCTCCTGTAATTGAGAGCAACTCTACGTCTGTTACGTGCTTTCCCTGGTCTCCTAATTTCTTGACGCGGTCTAGTATCTCATGCGTCTGCTCCTTTGACGGCTGGATGCCATATTCTTCTAACATTGCTGAGACACCGTGCGCCCCTGCGTGTTTTCCTACCTGGAACCAACGGGTTCTTCCTACAAGTTCTGGACTGATTGGTTCGTAGGTTAGCGGGTTGCTCAAGACTCCATGTGTGTGAATTCCTGATTCATGCCCAAATGCATTCTCACCCACTATTGCCTTGTTTGGTTGAACTTGGACTCCTACCACCTTTGAAACAAATCTTGACGTTTCATAGAGTAGTTTAGAGTTGATGTTTGTTTCAAATTTTTTGTCAAACTGTAAGCATTGCAATGCCATGACGAATTCTTCAAGAGATGCATTACCTGCCCTTTCTCCTATGCCATTTATGGTAACATGCGCACACTGTGCACCAGCTTGGACTGCAGATATTGCATTTGCTACGGCCAACCCAAAGTCGTTGTGGCAGTGAACGCTTACAGGCAAATGGGTTGCCTCAATGGTATCCTTGGTTATCGCAGCGATGTACTGAGGGGTAGAGTATCCCACTGTATCCGGTATGTCTATTCTGTCAGCGCCAGCCTCTGTCACAGCTTTGAAAACTTTTTTGAGAAATTCCCTGTCTGTTCTTGTTGCATCTTCGGCAGAAAACTCTACCTGTAGGCCATGTGTTTTTGCATATTCTACTGCCTCTATTGCTTTTGCCACTGCTTGTTCTCGAGTAAGATTGAGCTTGTATTTTAGATGGATGTCAGATGTTGCAATAAACGTGTGTATGTAACTTAATCCTGCGGCTATTGCTGCATCAATGTCTTTTTTCTCCGTTCTTGCCAGTCCGCAAATCTCTGCTTTCAAGCCAGCATGCGCAATGTCTTTTACTGCCTTTCTCTCACCATCTGAAATTATTGGAAAGCCTGCCTCTATGGCATCAACTCCCAACTGGTCTAACTTTTGAGCGATTGCAAGTTTTTGGTCTGGAGTTAGTGCCACACCAGGTGTCTGCTCGCCATCTCTTAACGTGGTATCAAAAATTCTAACTTTCACTGCCCACGCCTCTTTCTAATGCACAGATTCCAGTCCTTGTTATCTCAAGTATTCCGTATCCTCTCACCAAGTCTTCAAATGCGTTAATCCTATCTGGGGTAGCTGTTATCTCAACTATGATTGATGATTTTCTTACATCATGGACGTTGCATTTGAAGGCATTTGCAAGATCCGTTATTTCCATTATGTCTGACGGCTTTGTTATCTTTATCTTCATTAAAACCAACTCACGATATATGCTCTTTTTCTCATCTAACTGTTTTACTTCCACAGTATCTATCATCTTGTCAAGCTGTTTTATTATCTGATTTAGTTGCTTTTCATCAGCGGATGTTGTAATTGTCATTCTTGAAAACTCTGGGTTTTCTGTTACGCCTACTGATATACTATCTATGTTGTAGTTTCTTGATCTAAATAGATGCGTTACCTTGAACAAGACACCGGGTTTGTTTTCTACTAACACAGAGATTATGGACCACATGGATATTTCACTATGATGGTAAGATCATGTCTTTGAGCGAAGTGCCAGGAGCGACAAAAGGCAATACATCTTCCTGAGGGTCAATTGGTATATCTATGACTGTAGCTATGTTACTCTTAAGAGCTGTTTGTACTGCCTTTCCTATCTCATCTATGCTTTCTGCCCTTATGCCTTGAGCTCCGTACGATTCTGCAAGCTTGACATAGTCTGGGCAGTTTTTGAGGTCTATTCCAATCATGTGTCTGTCATAGAAAGTTCGTTGCCACTGTGCAACCATCCCAAGCGAAAAGTTGTTCAATAAAAATACGATCACAGGCAAATCATCTAGTACAGATACTGCAAGGGAGTTTTCTGTCATGTTAAAACTGCCTTCTCCTGCAATGTCAACTACTGGAACCTCAGGCTTGGCTGCCTTGGCTCCAATTGCCGCAGGAAATCCCCATCCCATGGTACCAAGACCTGTCGAGCTAAAGAAAGTACCTGGATGTATCACATCAAAGAATAGTGATGCCCACATCTGATGCTGGCCTACTTCTGTTGTCACAATTGACTGTGCGGGAAGCATTTCTCTTAGCTTTCGCAATACTTTGGCTGCTCCTAGTGGATGCGGGTGAAGCTTGAGATTTTGTCTAAAGTATTCTCTTGTCTCATTTACTCGTTTCAGCCATGGGTTCTCTCCGCTTTTCTTGACGGCTTTTTGAATTAGCATCTTTGCCATTATCCTAAGTGATGCCTTGAGGTCTCCAACTACAGCCACTTGGGTGGTCTGGTTCTTTCCAATCTCAGCTGGGTCTACATCCATGTGTATTATCTTGAGATTTTTTTCAAACTCTTCAAAAGTTCCAACAGATCTGTCTGAAAATCTAGAACCGCATGCAAGAACGCAGTCTGCCTCTACCATTATCTTGTTGGCTTCTGCATGGCCGTGCATTCCTATTGGACCTAGCGAAAGAGGATGATTTTCTGGAAACGCACCCTTTCCTTTGAATGTAGTTACCACTGGAATCATTAACAATTCTGCAATTGATTGAAGCTCAGCAAAAGCTCCTGAAATTATTACTCCGCCACCTGCCAAGATTACAGGTCTTTCAGAAGAGAGTAGCATGTCTATTGCCTGCTCTATCTTTCCAATGTCTGGGTCCACCCAAGGGTGATATCCTCGTATCTTTACTTCTGTTGGGAATGTCATCTCTGCCTCATTTTGCTGTACATCTTTTGGTATGTCGATTAACACAGGTCCTGGCCTGCCTGTGGCTGAAATGTAGAATGCTTTTTTCACTACCTCTGGAATCTCTGATGGTGTCATTGGCTGAAATGCGTACTTTACTATTGGGTTTGTGATTCCAATTATGTCGCTTTCCTGAAACGCATCTCTACCAATCATCTTTGTTGGGACCTGTCCTGTAATGGCAATCATTGGGGCCGAGTCTGCCTGGGCCGTGGCAATTCCAGTTACGATGTTTGTTGCTCCAGGACCTGATGTGGCAAAACACACTCCTGGTCTTCGGCTTACTCTTCCAAAACCGTCAGCCATATGCGATGCTGACTGTTCATGTCTTACAAGAATGTGTCTGATGTTGCTCTTGTAGAGCTCATCATAAATTGGAAGGTTTGCTCCTCCGGGTAGTCCGAAGACTATGTTTGCGCCCTCTTTCTCTAGAGCAACCATTAAAGATCTAGCACCTGACATTTTTTCCATAATTTTTAAACTCCAAACAGTTTGCTGTAGTCTACAGCAGAGGGTCGACTAGCAGCAGAATACCAGAAATGCTTGCCGAGCCTCCTAACTTCATTTTAGTCTATGATTTTTGCATCGGATATAATTTATAAATATTGCTGGTAAAAATGCGAAATTAGTAAAAAGAGTGCTCGTACGCTGAGAATATTTCAACATCAAAAACCTAGACATGTTCACAAGACTTAAACTAGAATCATCGCAAGCAATAGCGATTTTGGGAGATAAAGAAGAGATATCAGACATCATTACAACTTTCTTCAATGCTGGTAAGACAAAGAACCTTGCTCCATTAAGTGCAATTCAGCTTGATGATGTCAGGTTCTCAAGCTATGGCGATGTACCGCCATTTGATCTTAAAGACTATGCCACCACAATAGCACTGCAGCAACTCAGATTTGTAAGCATATCAGATTATGCATACGAAATCAAAAACACACGTATAGACATATTTGACAACTGCGCTGTGGTCACTTTTACTGTCAAGCAAACTGGGATGATAGTTGATAGCTATAGTTTTAGAGGACAGCATTTATCCATGGAAAGCAGAGGCACATTTGTTCTGATAAAGTTTCAGAAATGGAAGATTGTACACGTGCACTTGTCTAAGATTTCTTAGTTCTGATGACAGGCTTGGTTGATTTTTCTGGAGCCTTTAACTTTTTGAATATTTCATGCGCCTCTTTTACCGTTGCGTTTTGGTGCACGATGGCCTTTACTGCTTTTATCATGGCAACTGGATAGTCTGACTGCCAAATGTTTCTTCCCATGTCGACACCTGCAGCACCTGCTTGTATTGCATCATAAGTTAGTTTTAGCGCATCTAATTCTGTTGCAAGTTTTGGTCCTCCCGCAATTATTACTGGAACAGGACAAGATCTTACTACTTTCTCAAAATTTTCACAATAATATGTCTTGACTAGATGTGCACCAAACTCGGCAGCAATCCTGCATGCAAGACTCAGGTATCTTGCATCTCTTTTTTCCAACTCCTTTCCTACTGCGGTCACAGCAAGAATTGGGATTCCGTACTCTTCACCCTCATTTACCAGATTGCCAAGGCTGACAAGTGATTCATGCTCATAGGGAGCCCCTACAAATATTGACATTGCCAGAGCTGATACGTTTAATCTTATTGCGTCTTTTACAGACGTTGTTATTTTTTCATTTGAAAGATCCTTGCCTATGATGCTGCTGCCGCCAGAGACCCTGAGCACTACGGGTACTGGATAGCTTGAATCTACTGACGTTCTGAGGACTCCGCGTGTAAGCATTAACGAGTCTGCATGGGGCAAAAGCGGCGCGATGGTCTTTCTTGGCTCTTCAAGTCTTTCTGTAGGGCCTAGGAAATAGCCATGGTCAACTGCAAGCATTACACCACGTTTATCGTATGGTTTTATTATTCGTGCAAGGCGATTTTTTAATCCCCAGTCCATATCATTTTCCAAAAAATTTGCCTTAGTTAAGCCTTTCTGAATTTGTTACAACTATCTTCATCGAGTCATTTCCTTGATGAGCATATTCTAGAGCTTTTGCAGATTCAGAAAGATCAAACCTATGTGTAACGAGTTTGCTCACCTCGACTTTTTTCTCTTCAATAAGCTTGAGTGCCGCATTTGTGTCGGCCTCAGAGGCTGCATAACTTGGAGTAATTGTGATCTCTTTAGAATATACTTTGCTTATATCAATTGAAATATTAGCATTCTTGGACGGTACTCCGAATAGGACAACGGTTCCGCCTTTCCTGACAATATCAATTGATTGTATTATTGCATTTATGCTTCCGGTGGCCACTATTGCTATGTCCACTCCACGATTTTGTGTGTTAGACAGTATCTTTTGGCGAGCTTCCGGATCTGTAGAATGAATGGCAGAAGTAATGCCAAACTTTCTGGCAAAGCCCAGCCTAAACTCGTTTATATCAAAACAGAAAATGTCTTTTAATCCAAAAGCCTTGCTTAGCATTACGTGCATCATGCCTGTTGGACCTGCTCCAAGTATGGCAATCGAGTCTCCTTCTTTGAATTTGACTTTGTTCCATGCCCTGACACAGCACGCAAGAGGCTCTATCATTGATGCCTCGTCAAAACTGATGTGATCTGGCAATTTTATTACGCCTCCGTGCGATACATTCCACGCTGGCACCTGAAATTCTTCTGCAAGACCGCATGGACTCAGATTAGTCTCGGAATATTTTTGACACATTGTTTCGTTTCCGTGCAGACAAAAGTGACAAGAATAGCATGGTACGTGATGGTGCACGAAAACCCTGTCTCCTTTATTGAATCCCTTAACATCAGGACCCGCGTCAGACACTATTCCTGATGGTTCATGTCCCAGTCTCATGGATGGTTGACTATATTGTCCATAGATCTTTTCCAAATCGGAGCCGCACACGCCGCATGATTTCATTGTTACTACGAGCTCACCATTTTCTGCTTTTGGTCTCTCAACGTTTCTAATCTCTACAACCGATGGACCTTTTACATATGCAGCTTTCATTCTATATCCAGAGTCATCTTTTCTTTCCTATTTGTGTCCTCTGATTTTGTCACACATAATAATTTGAATGAATTTGAAAAGTTAATACATTTTGTCTCCAATTCACAGTCTATTGTGAAAAAATAACAAGTATAAATTAAAAAATCGAAAAAACCTAAAGATAAGGTCATTTCTCTATAAAACGGCAATTAAATTAGGCTTTTTTTGTGACAGTAATCATTATGGATTTGTGGCATGATATTGAAACAGGTCCAAAAGTACCTAACATCATAAATGTGATAGTGGAGATACCCAAGGGCTCTCAAAATAAATACGAATATGATAAAAAAAATAACGTAATCAAACTAGACCGCGTCCTTTTCTCTCCGTTGTATTATCCGGGGGATTATGGCATCATACCACAAACTTATGCTGAAGATGGTGATCCCTTGGATGCACTAGTCTTGGTTACAAACTCTACTTTTCCCGGTGTCTTGATTGAGGCAAGACCAATTGGATTGCTTAGAATGAAAGACTCGAATCAAATGGATTACAAGATTCTATGTGTGGCAAAAAATGATCCAAGATATGCAGGCATGAAGGACATTACAGACTTGGAAAAGCATCATCTAAAGGAGATAGCTCACTTCTTTCAAGTTTACAAACAACTAGAAGGAAAGAAGGTAGAAATTGTAGGATGGAAAAATGCGGCAAGCGCAAAAAAGGTCGTTCTAAGCTCCATAAAACACTATCAAAAGACATTCAAAAAGTCATTTTTAATCTAGGCTGTAATTATACGAGACAAAAATAGTCTTAAACCCATAATACAAAGTATATGTATGAAGGAAGGAGACATTGCATCTGACTTTGAACTTGTTGCCAATGACGAAAGGCCAGTCAGGCTAAGTTCCTTTAAAGGACAAAAAAAAGTTGTCTTGTGTTTCTACCCAAAGAACCATCTATTTGCCTGCCCCTCAAAGAAAGTCTTTCAAATGGCAGAGGAGACTATAAAGGCGTATCCAAAGATAAAGGAACAAAACGCTGAACTTTTTGCCATATCGATAGATACGGTAGAAGACCAGAAAAAATTTGTCAGCGAATACAACGTACCATACTTGCACCTTAGCGACACAAACAAGTCCGTATGTAAACTCTATGCTGGACTTAACCTGGCAGGACTTGCAAAACGTTCTACCTTTATTGTCGACAAGGATGGAAAAATAGCTAAAATATTTCGAGACATCAACGTGGAATCCCACGGGCAACAAATAGTAGAAACATTACAATCTCTAAACTGATTTTTGCCATTTTTCAATAAATTTTTAAAGATCTGAAATGAGAGTGGAATCGTGTTAGATCTTGTTGCAAAAAAGCTGTTCCTTACAAGAGGTAAGGGCGTACACCAAGATAGACTGACAAGTTTTGAATATGCTTTACGTGACGCAGGTATTGCTGGAACCAACATTGTTCTAATTTCTAGTATCTTTCCCCCTGGCGCAAAACTTGTCTCAAGGGCAGAAGGATTGAAGTTGATAAGGCCTGGCAGCGTCCAGTTTGTAATCTATGCAAGAAATGAGACCAATGAGCCGCACAGACTTTTGGCTGCATCGGTAGGAATTGCCGAGCCAAAAGACAAGACCAAGTACGGCTATCTTTCTGAATATCACTCGTTTGGGGAGACAGAAAAAGAGGCAGGTGAATATGCAGAAGACATCGCAGCACAGATGCTAGCATCATCGCTTGGAATAGAGTTCGACGTAAACAGGAGCTGGGATGAAAAGAAGCAGCAATGGAAAATATCCGGCCAGATATACAAAACAAGAAACATTACCCAGAGTGCAGTTGGTGACCCGCAAGGCAGGTGGACCACTGTGTTTGCCGCAGCCGTTCTTATTCTTTAGCTATCTTCTTCTAGTAAAAAGATAAACTGCGGCGCCGCCAGCAATGACAATTCCTACTATCACATATGTTGAATAATCCGATGTATTCTTTGTTTGAGCTCCACCGGTTGAATTTGTTATGGGTTGAACTGCCTGTGAGGGAGGACCGATTGTAAGTGCCAAGTCATCACTTGTAGCAGATTTTGTTGTTCCAAAAATGTAAATTCCAGTGACTCGCTGTCCAGAGACTGGATCAAATACCCAGCCTGCCTTGCTAAGATCGGTTGGTAAGCCTTGAGCATTTGTTGGAACAATATCTCCACCGTGATTTGTTATTGCTGTATCGTTGTTTGATATCACCGAAATCTCAAAGATGGAATTAAGCGGAAAGAAACCTCCACTAAAATAAGATGATCTGCTCAGCTGGTCAACTCCAAAGAAATCAAGCGGTCTAATTGAGGTAATCTTTCCCTTGAGTGGAGCGTGTGTAGATACCTGCAGTTGATACAATGATTGATTGTTAGTGGTAGTTGGTGTTATGGCAAAAGTAACAGTGGAATTTGTCGAGTCCGACATCTTTTTTGCGACGTCATAGAATCCTCCGGCATTTCGTATCTGTGTGGGCATGAGTATGGATGTCAACTGATCAAATAGGTATGATGACTTGAGCTGTGCTGTAGTGTATACGACAGATATTGTTCTGTTCCCTGCCAGGGCGCCAGATGTTCCAAGGGCGTTACTTAGTTCTCCCTTTGGCTGTATGTAGACTTCGAAGAACTGGGTATTTAGCAAAAATGCCTTGTTTGTGTCATTGATCAGTGTATCGCCTATTGCGCGTGCCGTAGTCTGTATCTTTGTGATATTGTATGATTCTACAAGCGACGGATTGTATATTGTTATTATGACACAAGTCTGACCGCTTACCCCTTCAACACATGAGTTGGCATTAGTTATTGCAACTGATGTAACATTGGCGGCATTTGCAATCTTTTCATCCAAATATGTAGGAACACGCATCTCGAGGGGACTTGTGCTACTCAGTGTGATAAAAGCGGTAGTTTGGTTTTGTATCTTGTCGTCCACAAGTATTTGCGCAGTTTCACGGTATGTCGCAAGTTGTGGTTGTTGCGCATATGCGCCTACAAATGTACTTGATAAAACCGTTAAAATCAATAACACTACAATGAGGGACTTCATTTAATGCCACTTTTGAGCTCGAACTATTAAGTCTATTTAGACTTTATTCTACGGGTAGCAAGGGGTATTTTAGGCATGAATTTTTCAATTTTTTATCATTTTCATCGCCAATTTCGTCTTAGGCTAGCTTTTTGTTCTTCTGTTCCGTATGTTTCTATTAGGTATTTGGCATTGCTTTTAGTCTGTTCATAGAGAATCACAGTAACTCTATCTCTTTTCGCTTTTTGTTCCATGTTTTCTTGAAGGTAAATATTGGTTGGAAACATACCAAACGTTTCTAAAGGTTCGTTAGTGAAAGAAGGGGGGTTTATAGCTAACTTTTTCCATACTTTAACTTCATCCCTGTAATGATTAAGAGCTTCTGTACTTACATTATTTTCCTTTTCAACCTTTTTAAGAAATTCTATTGCTTTTTTCATTTTGTTATTAAGGTCTAAACTATACTCATTCGGGTCAACCTGAGTTTCTGAACTGCTATGCTGAAATGTAACAAAACTTTCATCAAAGTAAATTCGCTTGCAAAGCATGCATAAATAACCAATATAATTACGTCTTGGATTTTTACCTTTTAAGAATAAACCCCACACTGTATTGATTAAAGTCGGTGTAGGAAAACTAGTATTGTTGGTATATTCGCCCGTTTCATTGACAGGATGATGGTTTTCTATATTTTCAACTGTATTTTCTTGACCACAAAATAGACATTTTTTGGCCGTCCTGGAATTTTTCAAATTTATAAAATCTGAGGTTCTATTTCTAGGGATCTTTGCCATTACTACTGATAAGAGATTATTCCTAAATGGAAAATTGGCAAAAGGACTAAAATCAAAGTGACCGCAGACGCTACACACATAGAAAAGCATCTTTTCTGAACCATTTGATAGATAATATACGGATAACATTGATTTTTTGCGAAATTTGGGTGAGGTTGGTTGTTTTGTTTCACAGTCTCGATTTTTACAAAAATGAATAATTCGCCTCTTTTTACCTAAAATGTCTAGATTTGTCAAATTCTGTTCCTGTAATGTTAGTGTGTAGCCATTTACTTAAGTATTCGTTTTCTCACCAAATCATCTATGCAAGGCAAGCTATCAAACAAAACCGTACAACGCCTTAGTGAAATTACGCAAAAACCCATCTCACGAGGGGTAGACCAGGCAGTTAATGAGGTCTGTGACAAATACGAGAACTTGGCAGAGAAGCAAACTAAACCATTCTGTAAAGTTTGTGACGATGCAGGAGAAGTAGAGTAATGCCTAAAAAAATGTGCGTAGCCTATGGTGGCTTAAACAACAAACAGAAAAAAGAGCTCGAATCGAGAATAAAGGAAACAGTAGAAGAATATAACACAGAACTACAAGAAGCAGAGCCAAGCGAAGAATCTCAAACAAGTGGAGATTCGGAATAATGACAACACTTTACCGATTCAGCTCAAAACCATCTTTTTTTATTAAAACTACATTTTATCAAAAATGGGCTCTTTATAACGAGAATGATTTTCCTTACCTAGATTTTGATGACGATGGAGAGGGAGATTTCTAAAATGTCACACGAACTAGGAGAAATCAAGTCTCACGTTTTTTCAAATAAGATAATCGTTGCGATAGATTCGAGATGGCTAGATTATTTTAATTCTCAAAATCCAATATTCAAAGCAAGTATACAAGATGGAAAATATGTTTTAGTTGGGCCAAAGGTCTCTAATCTAGGCCCAACTGACCCCGAAACTACCGAGGTTGATGACTCTGGATAGTTTACCTTCTCTTATAGATCTTGTGGCGATTTCTACAAATGATTTAGTAAATATTTGTAGCTGCGTCTATTGTTGGAATTGTAAGAATACAAAACTATGCTCAAGTTGTGGTAAAAAATACTGTAGAGAGCATATCCAAAATCATAACTGTTTGAAAAATTTTGAGGTGCTTTCATAATGTTTCTGCAATCTGATTGCTACAGATACCATCATGATAGATGCAAGGGAACTAAGGGGTGTCAATGTCAATGTCATACGCTAGAGAGGGTAAGACATGGGTAAACCTGTTGCTTTTATTTGTCCAGTAGAGTCTTGTGAATATCATTACAAAATCATACAAGCTGAAAAATTGCCTATACGAATTCATCTTATCACAAAACATGACTATACAGAGTATCAAGAGACAGCAAAAAAGTACGGATTAACAAGTGATATTGCCTTTCGTTCAAGATTGTGGTTTGTTGACAAGCTCAGCGAGATAGGGATAGTGAGATAATCATGAGTGAGAATACGTGTAGCTCTTCATACATGCAAGATGAAATTTACAAATTTCTAACTGGATTCAATCATGGAAAATATATAGAAAAGATAGATTCTCTGAGAGGTTCTAACATAATAATTAATTTCATGGATTTAGTTGATTATGACCAAGAAAATAAAGGAGAATTTCAATTAGTTAGATTCCTCACTGATAGTCCTAGAGAGTTTATTGGCATTTGTCAAGATGCCATAAAAGAAATTTATTCTGAAAAAAATGGAAAGGAAAAATCAAAGGCATTAGATCTAACGATACAGATTGATGACGCTGCTAAAGAATTAACCTTTGACGAAGCTATACGAAATAGAAATCTAAACAAACTGGTGAAGGTTCGAGCATTGGTAATAGGTGAAAGCCAACTAAAAAACAGAGTATTAGAAAAGGTATGGCTTTGTCCTAACGGACATAGGACGAGGGGATTGAAAAAACCTTCAAAATGCGGTGTTGATAGGTGTGACAATGCAAAATTTTTAGAATTGGATGAAAGTCAGGTAAGTACAGAAAATTATCGAGATTACTATCTTAACAATAGTGACTTTAACTCACATAGACAGGATGTTTTAATTTGTGAAGCCATGGGTGAATTGACTAACTCTATGAATCCTGGTCATGAGGTTGAGTTAGTTGGTTACATTACTACAAAGGAGAGAAAAAAAGAGGAATTTTACAACGTCTTACACTTGCTTCATGTAAGAGCAATTAATGAAATCAAGTATGAGATTACAGAAGAAGAAAAATTAATTTTTAATCAATGGCCGAACGAAGAAGGATTTTATAAAAAACTGATTGATTCTTTTGCGCCTGAAATTTACGATTGCAGTTTACTAAAAGAATGTTGGTTAGTCATGTATGTCGGTTCGCCAAAATGGGAAGAAGGTCAAAAGAATTGGATAAACGTTCTATGTGTTGGAGATGCAGGAACAGCTAAAAGCAAGATGGCTCAATATGCAAAAAGAGTTTTGCCAAACGTTAGTATTGTAGCAGCTAAAGCAGGTTCGGCTAAAGGTTTGTTTGCAGGACAAAAAGAGCAAGTAGACGGACAAAAAATCTTAGAGTATGGTCCTATGATTTCACTATCTGATAGAGGTGTTTTGTGTATAGATGAATTTGTCAGGATGGAAGAAGTTTACGATATATTTTATGCGCCTATGGAACTAGGGACTTATTCCTCTGCAACGGTAGGCGGTCACGCAGACTTACCAGCTAGGACCGCGGTATATGCCACAGGAAACCCAAAAGAGCATGACAAATGGGATGAGTCACAAAGCGTAGCTGAGAATTTACAAGTAATTGACTCGGCACTATTATCAAGATTTGACCTGATTATCATTATGAAAGACAATTACTCTATAGAAGAAAAAGATAAAATTGTCAGAACTATTTTAAGAACAAAGAATAGCGGAGACATATTTTCTATAGAGACCGAGAAGGAACGCATAAACGAACATGACTTTGTTAAATATTTGACCTACTGTAAGATATTTCAACCAAAATTAACCGATGAATGCAAGGAAGTAATACGACAAACAGTGATTGAGATTTTTAAGAAAAAGATGGTAGAGATGAACGATTCAAAGTATGGTGATGTAAATCTTCGTGTTGTTGGTACTTTATCACGTTTAACATTAGCCATAGCTCGTATTCATCTACACCATGAAACCCAGGTTGAAGATGTAAGCAAGGCGCATGACCTTTATCAAAGATATTTGAATCAAAGAGGTTTGCAGATTAGCAACGCTAACACATATGTAGAAAGAATAGGCCAAAAGGTAATAGGAATAATCAAAGCTTCAAAAATAAAAGATGGAATTGGTGACCCTGAAATTTATAATGATTTGTTAGAGCTTTATCGCGGTAATCATGACAAATTATTCAACGAAATTACCCAACAAGGACCACATAGAGACACAAACAAGCGTTGGCGTTATGTCATGGAATGGGTAGAAAAGTCAATTTTTATAGAAAAAGTACAGCGTAAACCTATCAAACTTAGATGGAAACAAGACCAAAAAACACTAGATGAAACTAGAGAAAATTAAGGTCAGATGAGTCAATAAGGTCAGATGAGTCAAATAGAAAGCCTATCTGACCTATCTGACCTATCTGACCTAGACTTACTTATAGTAAATTGCCTCAATGTTTTTAGATCTTGAATTTGTAACACAATCATGAACACATGTAACACACTCAACAAGTATAACACGCATAAAATTATGCATATGTATGACATATCACACTATAACACACTAGTGATACACTATTTTGAGGGTGTAATCCTATGACAACTAGGACAGCTTCTATAAGGCTCGGTAAACAGGACTTTGAAAATATAGACGCAACTTGTGAAAAACTGGGATGCACCAGGAATGACTTTGTTAAGGATGCCATTAAACAAAAACTAAGCGACACTGGAAAAGACACTATTGAAAAAATTCAAACTAATGACGATGGTAGGATAAAGCCTAAAGCCTATAGGGTTTTGTTAGACGCTAATAGGAATTACAAGCAAACAAACGTGCCACAATTCGAGCTAGATATTCCTACAGATTGCAACCTTTTACATATCAATGGTAAATATTTCAGAAATTGTAAAACCGATAATGAGGTTTGGGATGAAACAAGGAAAGATATTCCCAAAGCAGAAATCGTGAAAATTATTCGCTAAGTTTCTTTGTTTCTTCTTAAAAATTCCAAAAAAGAAGGGTCTTTAGCCTTCAAATATCTCTCAAATTCTGCATACTTCTCTAATAGACCATCCTGAGTATTCTGAATCTTTTCTAAATCATTCTCTATCTTTGAATAGTCTGATATTGTAAGATATGGCATAGCCTTTTGATACAAACTTGCTTGTTGTTTTTCTGAAAGTGCGTAGTAAGTATCTAGATATTCATGATGACCCATAAGAGCATGAGCAAAATTAGACCCTGACACGTTACTTACTACGGTATAGAAATATTCTCTAAAAGCATGAAAATGTATTACGCGCCAACCACTTCGAGACAAGCGGTTTAGTTCTGGAACTTTAGAAATCCTTCGTAATGTGCTTCCAAGCAAGTCACTTTCTGAAAGTTGTTCACTAACTTGGGGTATTCGACCTTTAGCGTTTTGGTCACCGTTCTTAATTACATTTGTTCGTCCAAAGATTCTAAGACCTTGTAAGTGTGAATTCGTACTATCTTCTCTCCAACCAAAATAACGCTTAAGATAATCCTTTAAGGCGATTGCAGCTTCATTGGTGATGTAAGTCTCTCTATCTTCTCTTGATTTTGATGTCTCTGCTCGAATACTGATCTTAACTGGTTCATCATCAAAATCAATATCTGTAAGGGTAAGGCCAGCTATTTCACCTACTCTCATACCGCTTGATATGGCTACGTATACCGCGGTAGCTAATTTTGCGTCTAGATTGCGAATTAATCTTACAAGAATTTCTTTTGTAAGAGCTTCTTTTTTTACCCGTCTTACCTTTGGAAGCTTAATTTTTTGCTTGCATTTTTCTGAATAAACATCTAGTCCTAAGTGCGTAAGATAGCCTTTGACTACTGTAAACCATAGTCTAGTAGTCTTTGGTTTTATGCCTTTTTTATCCACAAAAACGACATAGTCATTTAGAACATCATAAACATCTAACTCTTGATTCTGTATTCTAATACAAAGTTGTATTTCATCGCAATTGTATTTTTCTTTCAAAAATGTTCTAAATCCGTTATTAGACCCTGTAATGCCCACACGATAGGATTTTACTGAGGCCTTGCTATGAGATTGGATGTAAACCCTATCAAGATAATCACGTAAGGCCTGGTCTGATGTTATCTCTTTAAGTTTTAAATTCATTTTATAATCCCATCTCTACTTTTATTGAATTTAACAAATATGGCGTTTTTTGCTATCCGCATAGTATAGTATTTGCAGTTAAGTCTACTCACGCAATTTTTCTATCTTGACTGCAAATCGCTGAAATGGTTCTTCTTTAAAGTGCTCTTTGCATACAAGCATCGTTTCTTGAGGATCAGGACCGCAGTCATAAGTAATCAAATATTCTGGATCTTTATTGCAACATCTGGGGTATTTCACTTGCGAAGTACTTGGCATAATAAAATAAAATAGTTTTAGATCAACTCCAAATAGTTTAAATTATAATGAATCCTTCTAGCCACTGACATCGGTTCAAACCGTAGGGGAACATGCCTGGCAGCTGAGGGCGCTTGGCTGCCAGGCGCTTTTAATTTAACACCTTTTCAAGTCTTCTGGTCTGACTTTTGATATAGTCAAACCCTTTTTGCCAAAACTTTTCAGAGGTAATGTCTACGCCGTATTCTTCAAGCAAGCCTTCTGGTTTCTTTGAACCTCCTGCTGAGAGAATCTTAACATATGTGGGAGCAAACGACTTTCCTTCTTTCTGGTACTGTTGGAATAGTGACAGTGACAATAAATTTCCGAAAGAATACGAGTAGCAATAAAATGGAGAATGGAAAAAGTGTGGAATGCACGTCCATTCTATTGCAAAGTCAGGTGATATCGTAATCGATGATCCAAACTGCTCCTTCAAGGTAGTCAGATATTGGTCCGATATGTCTTGCACTGTCGCTCCATCGCCTATCTTTTTGTGAGCATCTATCTCGAAGACTGTAAAATAGGCTTGTCTGCCAACTGTAGCATAAAGGTCATCAATGTGATCAACTAGGATAGATTGCTGTTCCTCTTCGGAAACTTGGCTTAAGATCTTGTCAAACAGCAGCATCTCCGAAAACGTAGATGCGGTCTCTGCCAGCGGTAGGGGAGCTTCTTGTATGAAGATTGACTTGTCCGATGCGGAGATGCTGTGTATCGCATGGCCCAACTCGTGAGCCATTGTAAAGACATCGTTGGTTCTTCCCTTGAAATTCAGCAATACATATGGAGTTATTTTTGGTGTTATTGTACTACAAAAAGCCCCGCTTCTCTTTCCAAGTCTTATTTGTGAGTCAACATGGTTTTCTACAAACACTCTTTTTGCAAACTCTCCAAGACTGGGACTAAAACTGTAAAGCGTTTGAAGAACAAGTTTCACTGCATTATCATACGTGTATCGTTTCTCTTCTTTTTTTTGAATTGGAGCATACAAATCGTATCTTCGAAGCTTTTTTACTTTCAAAAGGCGAGCCTTTAGCGAAAAGAATTTTCTGAATATGTCTGCGTTATTTCTACAGACAGAAATAAGCGACTCTACAGTTTTATCGTCAACATCGTTTCCTATGTTTCTGACAGATATCGGTGAAGAGTATCCTCTAATCTGAATACATTCGTCTTTCCAATTCAGTACAATGTTTTGGTATATTTCTCCAAGAACGCCTTTGTTTTTGTCAAATGTTGACAATAACGATTTGTATGCAATCTCTCTTGTTCTTGGCTTTGGGCTTCTTACGAGTTGAGTGAGTTCTTCTCTAGTATACGTTCTTGTTTTGCCATCGATTTTCACAGTAAACTGGAATGCATTTGTGATTTTATCGTACAATTTTACAAGAGCAGAATGGCCAGTAACATCTAGCGTGTTTATTATCTTCTCTTCTGGTTCTGATAGTGAGTATTTTGCAAGAGTCCTTTTATGCTTGAGAAACTCACGAAGCTCACCTGCGTTTTGCATTAACCTGTGAGCATTTTTTTCATCTATCTGCTTTTTCCACCATTGATCAAAAAACAATGTTCTGTTATCAATCTCTGCACCCATTTTTCGCATCCTGGTAAGAAGCGACGTGATCTTGTCAGACTGAGTGTCAGACGAATACTCAAGTGAAGCATATCCAGAAACTATGCTGAATTTTTCTATTATTTCTTCCAAAGAATGAAGCATAGAAAAAAATTTCTTATCTGATATGTTAGAAGAGAGCACGCTCTTGTTCTTTTCAAACGTTTTAACTTTTGATTCTATGTCTAGAAGTTTGTTCCTAAAAGCTTTAGAGTCTGGGTCTGTTACAAGCTCATTCAAATTCCATTTGCCAGGCTTGAAAGATCTCATCTGTCTCGAGTTCTAGAATCTCATTAAAATACTATATGAAAAATGCAAAAACATCTTTTTATTGATGATGTTATCTTATGCTGTTTTCAATATTTGATATGGTGACGTTATCAAAAGTGGAATTCCTACGCGTCTCTTATATAGCAAAATTGTAATAAAGAACTAATGAGCATGACCGCATGGAAATGTTACCAATGTAACTTGGTTTTCAAAGAAAAATCCCATGTTGACATGCATAACGATGTTTCACGACACCATGCAATCGAAGTAAAATTGGCTGCCTCTTAGGAATTTTACAAATTGTGTTTTGGAAAAACTTATGTTGAAACTGTGCTGGCAAGTATTTATTTAACCCAGAATTAGATTCCCCTTCGTGGATCCTCATAGTTTTCACGGAAAAGACATTCCTCATTTGAAAATTAAACCCAACATGGGTGTTGATGATCTAGTAGAGATCTATTCAAGCACGGGATACAATGCACGGCAACTGGGTGAAGCGGCCAAACTCTACCGCAAAATGATTGAAGATGATGCTACCATTTGTCTCACCGTATCTGGTGCCATGACGCCTGTGGGTTTTGGCGGTCTTTTCAAAGCGCTCATAGAACGAGGATTTGTTGACTGGATAATCTCAACTGGTGCAAACGTATACCATGAAGATCATTTTGCATGGAATCTGCCTGTAAAGCAAGGCCACTTTGAGGTAGACGACATGATATTGTACGAAAAGGACATTGTTAGAATAAGGGATGTATACATTAAGGGAGAAGAAACGCTCAAGGCCGAAGACAAGATTGTCCAAAAGATGTTTACAAATAACCTTGCTGACAGGCCATTTACAACTGCAGAATTTTGCAATGCCATGGGGAAATATTCCAAGGAACACTCTAAACATCCTGAAAGAAGCTTTGTAGTTACTGCGTACGATTACGATGTTCCAGTATACATTTCCACACTGAAGGATTCATCTCTTGCACTAGACCTTGCCCCACTACGACTTGCAAATAAGATATACAATTTGGATTTTGTGCGGGAGATCATTGAACAGGCAGCCATAGTGTACAACTCAAAAAAGTCTGGCATAGTGGAGATTGGAGGGGGGGTACCAAAGAACACTGCACAACAGACAGGACCTCTCTTGGACCAGATACTTGGACTTGGACACGGTGGACAAAATTACATAATACAGATAACCGATGCTAGGCCTGATACAGGAGGACTTTCTGGAGCCACATTGCAAGAAGGAAAAAGCTGGGGTAAAGTAAAAGACTCACATGAAGATGTTATAATGGTGTATACTGACGCAACAATTGCATTTCCTGTGCTGTGTCTATATGCATTAAGCACTGAAAAGCCTAGGAAACCAAAACGCTTGTACAAAAAATTGGACAAGTACTATAACGATTTATCAAGCGCATATTTCAACAACAAAAGAAATTCAAAGTAACAAAAACTAAAAATGAAAAATAGGAGATCTAGAGTTTTGGAAGTCCTCTAGTCTTTGCGGTGAATATGACGACACTAACGATTGCAAATACAAGAACTAGTGACGCCACTGGACCAAATTCTGGAACTGCCTGGTTACCTGTGTTACCAGTCATGTTATTCATTCCAGTCATGTTGGTGCTTCCATTTGGTTGGTTAGTTGCCCCTGCCGCTTCAACATCTACCTCTCCCGTCATCCATGGATGAACTTGGCAGAAGTATGGGTAATCTCCTGCTTTTGTAAATGCAGGTGATGTGTATGTTCCACCAGCTTTGATCATGCTGCTGTCCCAGATAGTGCCTACTGAGTTGTCTGACATGTTTCCATCATAATATGTTGCAGTATGTGGAACAGTATCTGCATTTGTCCATGTGACAGTATCTCCTACACTGACTTGGACTTTTTCTGGATTGAAGCAGTTTGTGTCAGAACATTTTCCATTTGTAGCACTTGCGCCCTTACTGATAGTTACGGGTACATTTGCTGCAAAAGCTGGTTGAGCTATTGCAAGAATAGCGACTAGAGCCAAAACGCCAAATAGTGCGCCCATTGGTGTTGACTTCATCGGTTTGTCTGACAAATTAGGGCATTATAAAGGCTCTCGTTTTTACCATATAGATAATAGAAAATATGAGAAACGGCTAGAATCTGTCGTATCTAGCTCTTTCAACATCGCGTTCTTCTTTTGTGGCTTTTTTCCATTCCTTATAGTGTTCTTTACACAATACTGTTTTTTTTCCACCAGAAATACTCAAGCCAGTGCCTTCTACTTTTGAGGTAGTCAAAGAACGAACGCCGTCCTTATCACAACCAACGACATTGCATTTTGCACCCTTTGCTATGATGCCCACAAGAGCCCTATTATCTCATATTATTTGAGCATTTTTGGTCTCTTGAGGCATAAACGCTTTAATCTCAAAGAACGATTGAGAGTAAAGATGCTCAACAATTTCCGAGAGAGGTTAAAACCAACTCTGCAGAACATTGGAAAAGCATTTGCGTATACCGGTCTTTCTGCAAATTTCTGGACAGCTGTTGGACTTGGGTTTGCTTTTGCGTCTGCAATAGTTTACGGCATACATCTACAGTATTCTTTTGTAATTGGGGGCGTTCTGTTACTGGTTTCTGGATTCTTCGATATAGTGGATGGTCAAGTAGCCAGAGTTACTGGCAAGACATCGAAGAAAGGTGCATTTCTTGACTCTGTCTTTGACAAGATTGCAGAAGTTGCAATATTTTTAGGCATATTGATTGGAAATTATTCTGAAGGATATCTCGTTTTATTGGCAATAACTCTGTCTTTACTTGTAAGTTATACTCGAGCAAGAGCAGAATCATTGGATGTACAGCTACAAGGGATTGGAATAGGTGAACGAGCTGAGAGATTACTAGTCATAGCAATAGTTGGTATGGCTGGTGAACTCTTTCTCAAATATGCTGTGGTAATAGTAATAATAATTGCAGGTATAACATTGATTCAAAGAATAATTGCCACTGCAAAAAAGATAAACGACTAGCGCAGTCTTCCAGTCTGACGTCTAGAGTCAGCTGATCTTATCTTTAGTATGCCAAAGTGAATTGCACATGATATGCAATAATACTTTAAAACAGTAGGTGCTGCAATATATGCTCCCTGAGCCCTGAGCTCTTTGGCCAAGCTGTGCTCTACCAAATTCAGCCTTGAGGTTACTTTTTTTGCCTTGTCACGAGGTACTGTTGCTCCGCAGTTGGTACACTGGATACGATCGGACGATCCCTTGCCTCCCTTTTTCCTACCTCTGCTAGCACGCTTTAATGGCATATGGTATCTGTAATGTGCCTCTAAATAAACGCATTTGACTTGCCGCTATTGTAACAAATTTGACACTCATTAAGAGATTTAAGATGCATCTAAAATTAGAACATGCATGCGGGGCCTGTGCCACGTCTGTCTGAGTTCTAACGTCGAGGTCGTAGTAGAAAAACGCCAGATTATTTGCCTTTCCTGTCTCCAAAAACAGAACCAGAAAAAGGCCTAAATGGAAAGGCATCAGCGTATGATTGATGAAACTTGCAGTACTATCACACTGTACAATAGATGAGATATCAAGGGAAGGCCAAGTCGTTGAAACTCCCGGGGGCCCTGCCGCCTACTGCGGCATTACTGCAAAGAATATGAAGTTTGACGTAGATCTTTACACCAAGATAGGACCTGATTTCAAGTTCAAGCGAGACCTTGAAAATAAGGGCGTGTTCTTGCCACAAGATTCAATTTCTAATAGCCCGACCACGCGCTTTTTATTGAAGATTATAGGAGCTGACCGAGAGCTGTATCTGAAAACAAAATGTGATCAAATAGAGTTTAGCAATTCTGATGCAGACGGTTTCATAATCAGTCCTGTCTTTGATGAGGTGTCTGAAGAAACTCTTGATAGGATAAGAGAAGATTCAAATTTTTTACTGCTTGATCCGCAAGGATATCTGCGTCGTGTTGATTCAACTGGTAAAATTTATCTTGAAAAAACACTGCTTGACATCTCAAAAGTTTCTGCAATAAAAACAGATCCAGACGAGGCCTTTTATCTTACTGGCCTTAGGGGAAAAGATGCCATGCTTGTCTTGCAAAGGAAGGGAGTAAAACATGTTCTCTATACAGACAAGCAAAACATCACAATGCTTGCCAAAGATAGATTGTATTACCTCCGTATTCCAGACATGAAAATTGGTGACACGACTGGTGTTGGAGACATATTTTGTGCAGCGTTTGCATGTTCGTATCTGAAGGAAAAAGATTCTCTATGGGCAATCTGTTTTGCAGTTGGTGCAGCACAAGCAGCACTTGAGACAAAAGCTACTGGCCTGTCAAAAATCCCAAATGGAGGAACTATACAGCAAAACGCAGCCTATCTGTATAATCTAGTCAAGTTCTCACAAGTTTAGGCTTTTATTGTACAAGGGTTCAATCTTTGATATGAAAGTGGCCATCTACAGTCAAGATCAGGACCAAACTGTAAAGTCAGTTAGGCTATCGCTTGAAACTCATGGAATTGAATCTGTTGTGCTCACTAACAAAACAGTTGGAAAAGATGTTGACTATGTAGTTATCACAGGGGGAGACCGTGGCGTAAGATCGTATTTTCATCGTTTCATGAATAGTACTATACCTGTTTTAGGAATCAATGAATTTGAATCAAGTGGATATATGGCTCTGACTGATCTAAAAGAATTTCCGACATACCTCAACAGATTAAAAAAAGGAGATTTTACAATAGAGCATCTTACAAGAGTTGGGGTAAAAATTGACGGAAAAAGTGTCTATCCTGCATTAAACGACGTCGCAATTTTTTCTTCAAAGAGTGCAACTTTGGTAGAACACGTTTTACGTGTAAACGGGGAAGAATTTTGGCACGATAGTAGTGACGGCCTGATTGTCTCTACTCCGATTGGTTCGTCGGCATATTCGATGTCTGCAGGAGGGCCAGCGATCTATCAAGGCTCCAAAGTACTTTGCATTGTATCAGTAAACTCACTTGACATTACAAGACGCCCGCTAATTGTACCAGAAGACAGTTTCATAGAGATTGACGACATATCATCTAGCCTGCGATGCGAAGTTGTGATGGATGGAAAAGAAAGGTTCAAGGTTGACAAGATTGTCGAGTGTACAAAATTTCCACAGCCTGCTAATATTATACGCATGAAGAAAGACTCGACTACGGTTTCTGCAATGGCTAAAAAAGTAAAACTTGCCGACGAGCTCTTAAACATGCCTCCAAGTTCAAAGTTGTTGCTCAAGACACTAGAATACGAAGGTTCTCTTACTCAAAAAGAACTGGCTGCAAAGACCTTGCTTCCTGACCGAACTGTCAGGCTGGCTCTTAGGCATCTTCTTGATAAGGGATATGTGAAAAGAAGAGTCTCACTCCGAGACACTAGGCAGAGAATCTATGAAGTTCCTAAATAATTAAGCAGTAGAAGCTGCTTGTATGAAAGCCTCAAAGGACTCTTCTGGATATCCAGGCCTGCTGCTAAATTCTGGATGGAACTGCACTCCGAGATAGAATTTGTGGTCTGGTATCTCAAGAATCTCCATTCGCTTTTTGTTGTCGCTGTGTCCTGAAAATAGAAGACCTTTTGTGTTAAACAGTTCTAGATATTTTTGATTAAACTCGTATCTGTGTCTATGTCTTTTGAAAATGGTATTTGATTTGTAAAGTTTGAATCCTAAGGTGTTGTCTTCTACTTTGATCTCGTTTGCTCCTAGTCTGAGAGAACCACCTTTGTTTTCAACAAACTTTTGTTCTGGTAGGAGATCAATTACTGGATATTCTGTATTAGGGTTAATTTCTGTAGAATTTGCATTTGTCAAACCGCAAACATAGCGGCCAAATGCAACTGCGGCTAGTTGAAATCCGAAACATATCCCAAGATATGGTATGTTTTTTTCTCTTGCATAGTTTGCTGTTCTGATTATGCCCTCAGCTCCCCGCTCTCCAAATCCGCCTGGCACAATTATTCCGTGATACTGTGAAAGTTTGTTTATGTCACCGTTGAGTTCTTCTGAATCAATCCAATCTATTACGACATTCTTGCCTATCTTTGCACCTGCATGTTTTAATGCATGGTTTACGCTAACATAACTGTCAGCCAACTTGACATATTTGCCAACCATGGCGATTCTCACCTGGTCTTTCAAATTGGAAAACGAATTGACTATGGCGTTCCACCTGTCCCAGTTGGCCGAAGTATTTACAAGTCCTATCTTGCCAAACTTTTTGAATATTACATCAACTATTCCTTGGTCATACAGCATCTGCGGCACCAGGAGTATGGATTCTGCATCATGGCAAGAGAATACATCTTTTTCAGAAACATTGGAAAATAGTGAGATCTTTCTTTTCGCTGATGTCTCCAAGGGCCTGCTACATCTTACAGCCATCAGATCTGGCTGAATGCCTATTCTTCTCAATTCCTGAACGCTATGCTGAGTGGGCTTTGTTTTTTGTTCTCCTACTACGTCAAGAGAGGGAGCCAGTGTTACGTGTGCAAAAATTACATTGTTTGACCCTTCTTCTAGTCTCATCTGCCTCAATGCCTCAAGAAATGGAAGACTTTCAATGTCTCCTACAGTACCGCCGCACTCTACTACGAGAACATCTAATTTCTCACTGTTTGCAATGTTTCTAATTCTGTCTTTTATAGCGTCTGTTACATGAGGTATTATCTGGACACATGCTCCAAGATACTCTCCTCGTCTCTCTGCTTCAATTACACTTGAATAGATCTGAGCTGTAGTGATGTTGTGTGTCCTAGGTATGCTTTGATTTAGAAATCGCTCATAATTACCAATATCCATGTCGCATTCTCCGCCATCGTCTGTAACAAACACCTCGCCATGAGCTATTGGATTCATGGTTCCTGCATCGTAATTCAGATATGGATCGATCTTAACGCAGGAAACCTTTTGATTTGAAAGTTGAAGTAGTTTTGCTATAGAAGATGAAACAACGCCTTTTCCAAGACCGGACATGACTCCGCCTGTTACAAAAATGTATTTTGTCTCTGTCTGCATATCTATGATGGATTTATGCTATTTTTATTTCTTATTCTGAGATCGTTGTCTTTTTCAGATTTTTTACAAAAGAGACAATTTTAGAGTGTACTTTTGCTTTGGGCGTATTGGCAATCAACCGTAAAATTGCGCTTGCTACAATTATTGCATCTGCCCCTGTTTTCAAAATGGATCTTGCCTGCTCGGGGTTGTTGACCCCAAAACCTACTCCCAGAGGTAACTTGTCGCCAAGTATTTTCTTTGCGTTTTTCACCGCATCAAGTGTGTATCGTTGAAACTGCTGTTGAGTCCCGCCCGTTGTGCCATATGTAGATACCAAGTACACAAATCCAGATGATGCCTTGGCAATTCTCTTTATTCTCTCTTGAGAAGTGTTAGGTGATATGAGAAAGATTGCATCCATTTTGTTCTTATGTATGATTTTCAGGTACTCTTCTGCCTCTTCGATTGCCATGTCTGGAAGGATAACTCCGTCAATTCCTGCCTTTTTTATGGCTGAGATGAATTTGTCATAGCCTTGGCTGTACACAAGATTTGCATATGTCATAAGGACCAGTGGTATGTCTGTCCCACTTCGAATCTTTTTTACTATCTTTAGGAATCTATACAAGTTCATCCCCTTTTGTAGTGCTTGAAAGCTTGCGTTTTGTATGACAGGGCCGTCTGCCAGTGGATCGGAAAAAGGCAGGCCGATTTCAACAATATCTGCTCCCCCATTTACTAGGCTGCGTATTATGGAAATTGTTTCTTTGTCGTTAGGATATCCTGCCATGGCGTAGGCTATGAACGCCTTTTGGTTCTTGGATTTTAGTTCTAAAAATTTATCTTGAATTCTTGACATTTTCGCTCAAATATCTCTCTACTACCTCAACGTCCTTGTCTCCACGACCTGACAAAGTGATTACTATGGTCTTGCTCTTTGACATCTTTTTTGCCAATTTTATCGCATACGCAACTGCATGTGATGACTCTAGGGCAGGAATTATCCCTTCATGCTTTGAAAGTATCAAGAACGCATTTACTGCATCGTCATCGCTTACGGTGTCATACTTTACTCTTTTTGAATCCTTAAGATAGGAGTGTTCTGGTCCCACTCCTGGATAATCAAGACCTGCTGCTATACTATGCGTGTCCTTTATCTGTCCATGTTTATCCTGCAAAAGATATGTGAACATTCCGTGCAGAATCCCTTTTGAACCAGACGACAATGTTGCAGAATGATGCATTGTCTTAATCCCTTTGCCGCCAGCTTCGACTCCAAACATTTCAGTATCTTCATCAACAAGTGGATAAAAGGTACCTATTGCGTTTGACCCACCGCCTACACATGCTACTACTGAATCTGGTGACTTGTTTTGCAGCTCTTTCGTTTGTGCTAAAATCTCCTTTCCTATTACTGATTGAAAGTCTCTGACCATTACAGGATATGGATGCGGACCTACTGCAGAACCTAAAAGATAGTAAGTTGTATTCACATTTGTTATCCAGTCTCTAATTGCTTCATTTATTGCATCTTTGAGAGTCTGTGTTCCTTCTTTTACAGGATGAACCTTGGACCCAAGAAGCTTCATTCTAAAAACATTAAGCCTCTGTCTTTCAGTGTCCTTGTATCCCATGTATACCTCAGACTGTAATCCAAGCGCAGCACATGCCATCGCAGTTGCTACACCGTGCTGCCCTGCTCCTGTTTCTGCAATTATCCTTTTTTTGTTCATCCTCTTTGCCAACAAACCTTGCCCTAGAGTGTTGTTGATCTTGTGAGCTCCGCCGTGCAACAGATCTTCTCTCTTTAGGTATATTCTGGCTCCACCAACAAACTCGGTCAGATTCTTAGCATAGTAAAGCGGGGTGGGCCTTCCAGCATATTCTCTCAAATAGTAATCCAATTCTTTTTTGAAGTTCTTGTCATCTTTGAATCTCAGATATGCTTCTTCCAGCTCTTCTACGGCAGGCACCAATGTTTCAGGTATGAATCGGCCTCCAAACTCTCCAAATTTACCGTTTTTAGGATATGCTAATTTCATATTGCTAACACCAAGCTTGAAACTAATCCCTTGATATCTTTACTCTTCATAATACTGCTACCCACAAGGAAGGCATCGGCACCACATTGTCTTAGGAACTTGATATCGTTGGCTGTTTCTATGCCACTTTCCGAGACTATAATTCTGCCGTCCTTTTCATAGTCCTTTAAAATTGTCTGCGTTGCCTTCAGATCTATCTCAAGAGTGTCAAGGTTGCGGTTGTTTATGCCAAGCAAATCTGCATCTGTCTTGATAGAATCCAGAAATTCCTTTTTTGTATGTGATTCTATTAGTACAAGAAGACCTTTTTTGTGAGCATAGTCTATGAATTCGTCGACTTCTTTTGCAAGGTTGTTGTCAAAGACTGATTGTATCAAAAGAACAATATCTGCGCCTATCTTCTCTCCTGCATCTATCTGTATCTTGTCTATAACTATATCTTTCATGAGCATGGGAATTCTGACCTGTTTTCTAATCTCTGCAAAATACTTGGGTGAACCATTGAAAAGGTATGGCTGTGTTAAGACTGATAATCCCATGGTTCCACCATCAATCATTGACTTTGCAATTAATGTAGGATCTGAAATCTGTCGTATATTGCCAAGCGAAGGAGATGAAAACTTTACTTCCGTGATAAGTGATGCATGAGGATTTTTTCTTATCTCTTCAATGATATTTTTGTCAGATCTTGGAAGCTTATTTTCTATCTCATAAATTCCGTCGTTGATTGCTCGCTGTGAATTTTCTACTAGTTTGTTTAGCATATTTTTCAATTATTTGTCAACTCCTCTATTTTGCTGACATCGCCACAATACTTGATAAATTCCTTAAAAAGATCAAATGGTTTCCCGCTGTGAATGGTATCAAAGGCGATATTCAACGCTTCATCAAATCTGTCAGAAACCCCTCCTACAATAAAACCTGCAGCCGCATTTAATGCTGTGATGTCTATCATTGATTTTTTTCCGGTATTATTTAGAACTGAAACAAATGACCTTATCGCTTCATTTTTTGTTGACACTTGTATGTCAGCAAGATTAGTTTTTGCCAAGCCCAGCGAAGAAGGATCTAATACAAAATTGGAGACTTGACCGTCTTTCAAGTGGCAGATCTTGTTTTTTGATGTAGTTGACAGTTCATCTAACCCGTCGTCAGAGATTACAGTCATTACATTTTCAGACCCTCGTGATTGTAGCAGCGTTATGACTCGTTGTAGATATTGAGGAGAAAATACTCCTACTAGTTGATTCTTGACAGATGCCGGATTGCTCAGTGGCCCAAGCACGTTGAACGCGGTCCTTGTTCCTAACGCCTTTCTTGCATCTGCAACATTCTTCATAGCAGGGTGAAACCTCTGAGCAAACATAAACCCAATGTGGAATTTTTCAATTATTTTCTGGACTTTTTTTGGCTCCATGTTGAGGTCGTATCCAAAATATTCAAAGATATCGGCACTGCCGCTTATCCCAGAAGTTGACCGGTTTCCATGTTTTGCTACGTTTCCTCCTCCAGCCGCTATGACAAAGGCCGCGGTTGTTGAAACATTGAAGGTGCACATTTTATCTCCGCCTGTGCCGCATACATCAATTAACTTTCCATTACATTTTGGCTCTATGTGTATAGCGTGTTTCTGCATTGTGTCAAGCATTGCTAAAAGCTCACCATCCGATTCTCCTTTTTGGGTAAGGTTTTTGAGAAAGTAAGTAGTTTCCTGAACTGAATTCTTTCCGTTCAAAATGTCATTTATCACGTTAGACATCTCATCGTAGGTAAGATCTTTTTTGTGTTCCAGTTTTGAGATAGTTTCTGCAATCATTTTTTGATCATCTTTATGAAATTACCAAGTATTTTCTTTCCTTCGCTTGTCATGATAGACTCTGGATGGAACTGGACTCCTTCGATGAGATATTTTTTATGACTTACCGCCATTATCTCGTTGTCGTCTTTTGCAACGGCAGTTACCTTAAGATCATCTGGTATTACAGTTTTGTCACCCACAAGCGAATGGTATCTTGTAGCTCTGAATGGATTTTGAACTCCCTCAAACAGCGGAGACTTGGAATGTTCTACAGGACTTGTTTTTCCATGCCTGACGTTTCCAGCATTTACAACCTTGCCCCCAAAGGCATGAATTATTCCTTGGTGCCCCAAACAAACTCCAAGTATTGGCTTTGTAGGTCCTATTTCCTTTATCACTTTTGTGCAAACTCCAAAATATTTTTCATCTTCTGGAGTTCCAGGACCGGGTGAAATTATTATTGCGTCGTAATTACTCTTCTTGATTTCTTCTAGCGTTATCTTGTCGTTTCTTATTACGTCCGAGTCTACCCCAAGCTCTCCTAATAGCTGTGCTATGTTGTACACAAAGGAATCATAATTGTCTATAATCAAAAATTTCATTTGGCGGCCTCCTTTAATGCCGATATCATTGCATTTGCCTTGTGCTGGGTTTCCATCCATTCATTTTCGGCAATAGAGTCTGAGACAATGCCTGCACCAGTCTGAACAAATCCTTGCTGTCCGTCCATGAAGATTGTTCTGATAGCAATGGCAAAATCGCAGCATCCGTTAAAAGAAAAATATCCTACAGCACCCGCATATGGACCTCTTGCATCAGGTTCTAGCTCGTCGATGATTTCCATGGATCGTATCTTGGGTGCACCTGATACGGTGCCTGCTGGAAAGACTGCTTTTATGGCATCGAACACATCATATTTTTTATCAAGCGTGCCTACCACATGAGTCACCATGTGTTGTACGTGGCTGAATTTTTTCACTGCCATCAATTCTTTGACATGAACAGAGCCATATTTGCAAACCCGTCCAATATCGTTGCGGCCTAGGTCTACCAGCATTGTGTGTTCGGCTAGTTCCTTTTCATCATGTAGCATCTCCTCTCTTAGAATTTCATTTTTCTTTTCATCATTTGTAATTGGCCGTGTACCCGCTATTGGAAATGTCTCAACGCTATTTCCAGTTATTCTCAACAACATCTCTGGGCTAGACCCTATGATAGTCCTGTCGCCCAGCTTCATATGATAAAGATATGGAGATGGGTTGATCTGCCTGAGATGCTTGTAAACTTTTAGAAAGTCCCCACTTGCATTAAAGTTGAATTTTCTTGAAAGTACAACCTGGAAAATATCCCCATCATGTATGTACTGTTTTGCATGGCTTACCATGTCTTCAAAATATCTCTTGTCTAAATTCTCCTTGATTTCTGAGACTGAAAATGAACCCAAGTTTGTCTCGTCGTGTGAGAATTTCTGTATTCTGTTTTCATCGTAATAGAAGTAAAATGATTTTTTTTCTTTGTTATCGTAAAGTATCCCATCATCGTATATTCCAAACTCCATCAATGAAGAACTATTTCCATTGTGTGAATTTGGAATCTTTTCCCATAGTCTGATGGCATCATAGTTTATGATGCCCACTGCGCCACCTACATATCGATATTTTTGATCAGGAGCTTGGTGAATGAACTTTTTGATTTCTGATAACGGGTCTTCGGTTTTGATAGTGGTAGTGGAACCATTCTTGTAATGTAGCGTTACTTTGTCAGAAAACCCCTTTATCACCACTGAAGGATCAAATCCCATGATTGATGTTTCAGCCAGTTCTTCAGGTCCTGTTAACGACTCGAAGAGAAATGAATAGTCGTAATTTCTTGAAATCTTGCTATACAGATCAAATTGGGAGCCAGAATACTCTAGGGGTATTATCTTAAGGTTCGAATGCCCAAATGTGGCCACCCATGCAGAATCGTCTTTCTAACTATATTTAAAATTGTCACTCTACGAACAAAAATTACCGTATGGTACGGTACCTTTATATGCAATGAAGTGATCTATATTCTATATGTCTCAGATGCTGGCTCATGGGATTGGCCATGACAACTTCCTCTTTCAGGACTTGTATTTTTCAAAGAAAAAGCAGCAAGTAAAATCCACCGTAAAAGAGGCAGCATGTATCATATGTGACAAAAGTTTGGATGAGGGGGTTTCTGTTACTGCCAAGAAAATGGGACAAAAGTTGAGGTTTTTCTGTCAATATCACTTTCCAAAAGAGTATTGACTTGTTCTACCACTTGGGTTTTGTTATCGCGCCTTCGGAAGCTGAGGTAACAAGCGAGGCAAACTTTGCCAATGCGCCTCTTTCGTAATTTGGTTTTCTTGGTTTCCACTGTTTTCTGCGTTCTTCAAGTTCGCTTTCAGATACCACTATATCTAAGCTGTTTTTTGCAATATTGATCCTGATCTCATCTCCGTTTCTTACTAACGCAATGTTGCCACCTACTGCTGCTTCTGGTGCAACATGGCCTATCATCAAACCTCTTGTAGCTCCTGAAAACCTACCGTCAGTTATCAACGCAACTTTTTCACCCAATTTTTGTCCGACCAAAGCTGCTGTAACTCCGAGCATTTCCCTCATGCCTGGACCACCTTTTGGTCCCTCGTATCTTATTATGACTATGTCATGTTCCTTAATCTCCCGTCTTGATATTGCATCAAACGCATCTTCTTCTCTGTCAAATACTCTAGCCTTGCCTACAAATTCTGTAGTGTGCATTCCTGCTACCTTTACTACAGCACCGTCAGGTGCAAGAGAACCTCTAAGGACAGTCAAGGTCCCTACATCATGAATTGGGTTTTCTATTGGTTTTAGAACTTTTTGATTTTCAGTGAACGAAAGTGTGATTGTATCTAGATTTTGTTTCATGGTTTTGCCGGTCACAGTTAAAACATTTTCATTTAAGAGATTTTTTTTCTGGAGGCTCTTCATCACCAATGGAATCCCGCCTATTTTATCGAGGTCTAGCATAACATAAAACCCTCCAGGTCTCATGTCGGCAATGTGCGGTGTTCTTTTTCTCACTTTTTCAAAGTCTTCAAGAGTTAGACTCACTCCAATTTCTCTTGATAAAGCCAAGAGGTGTAATACTGCGTTTGTCGAGCCTCCTATGGCATTTGCTATGATTATGGCATTTTCAAATGCCTCATACGTAAGAATATCTTTTGGTCTTATTCCTGTCTCAAGCAGATTCATCACTGCCTTGCCGCTATCGTGAACAAATTTTTCCCTTCTTGGATCTTCTGCTGGCGGAGAAGCGCTTCCAGGCAATGCCAGTCCTATCGCTTCGCTGATCGATGCCATGGTGTTTGCAGTATACATGCCTCCACAAGAACCGGCATTGGGGCACGCTACGTTTTCTAAATTTTTGAGTGCTTCAAGAGTTAACTGGCCTGCCTCGTACGACCCAACTGCTTCATATACATCTTGAACTGTGACCTGCTTTCCTTCGTAGATGCCAGGCATTATGGTCCCGCCATACACAAAGACTGATGGTATGTTCAATCTAGCCATTGCCATCATAGAACCTGGTAAACTTTTATCACAACCTGCAATACCTACAAGACCGTCATACTGGTGAGCTCTTACCATCAACTCGATAGAATCTGCTATTATTTCCCTGCTGACTAGAGATGATTTCATGCCTTCGTGACCCATAGCTATTCCATCGCTTACTGCTATTGTTGAAAATTCTCTTGGGGTGCCTCCAGCTTCTTGAACCCCGGCCTTTGCATGAAGTGATAATCTACCGAGATGAATATTGCACGGAGTTGCTTCGTTACCTGTATGTGAGACTCCGATGAATGGTTTGCCAAGATCGCTGTCTGTTAGTCCCATTGCTTTGTACATTGCTCTGTGTGGTGCCCTTGAAGGGCCTTCGACTACGTTCCTACTTGATATTTCCATTAAATTACAAATTAACTAGATGTAGGTATAATTTTAGCCTTCTTGAAAGTTTGTTTATCTGGTTGTTGTATGGCGGGATTTTTAATTTCAGTAACTTAATTCAACATTATGCATTTTTGGCAACTTGATGACAAATGTTGTGCCCTTGTTAACCTCAGATTGTATGTCTATCGAGCCTCCGTGTTTCTCGACAATGCTTTTACAGCTTACTAATCCCAGACCTGTTCCTATCTGTCTTGTAGTAAATAACGGTTCAAATATTTTTGGGAGTAGATCTGGAGGAATTCCATGGCCTGTATCTTCTATCATGATAATCACTGAGTCTTTGTCATCTCTCATTTTTATGTAGAGGTTTCCTGTTCCATTCATAGCTTGAATTGCGTTTAATATAAGATTTGAAAAAACTATCTCTAGTTTTGCTGCATCGCAGATTATGCTGATATCTGTTTTAGGAAGATCTATCACTACTTGTTGAACGTTGATCTTTGATATTACTGTGTCAAAAATCTCAAGCAACGAGGCATTTGAAAACTCTAATGGTTTGGGCCAAACATATTCCAGCACTTCTTCTATCTGATGGGCGATTCTGACCGTTGCTTTTTCTATTCTCTCGTAATCGTTCTTTGTCTTTTCATCCGAATCGGATGACCTCATCTTCATTAATTCTACACTGTTCTTAATCACCGATAATGGGTTTTTGAGGTCATGCGCAATACGTGCAGAAAGTGCACCCATGTCGCTGATGCGTTTTATTTTCTGCTGCTCTATCTCATCTCTTGCCAAGTAAATCTCTGTCATATCTCGAAGCGATGCTATACGCCCAATCAGTTTTTTGTCTTTATCATAAAGGCTGGTAATACTAAGCAAGGTTGGGAATATGCTTCCGTCTTTTCGCTTTGTCCAGATTTCTTTTGCTTTTATTGGTTGTCCATTCCGCCACTGTTCTAGAGTATCTTGAATGTCTTTGATACTCCTCTCTGCAGTATGATCAAAAACTGATTTTCCAAGACATTCTTTTTTTGAACAACGTAGATTTTCTGTATATGCATTATTGCAATCCACAATTATGCCATTCCGGTCTATGGTACGCAGAAGATCAGGTGAGTTATCGTATAGACTTCGATATCTTTGTTCTGTCTCCAACAAAGCCTTGTTAGCAACACAAATCTGGTCGTATTGTTTTTGTAACAGTTTTTCGTGTTCCTCTAATTGCTTTTGAGCATTATGCATTTCTGAAATATCTCTGATGGTGGTATTGCTGCCAGTTAGATTCCCGTTATTATCGTAAAGATTTGTTGCACTAAGTAAAACTGGAAACGTACTTCCATTCTTCCTCTTAAACCAGATCTTTCTGTCGCGTACCCTTCCACGTGCCTTCCACGACTTGAATGATTCCTTCAAGGCGTCCAGGCTCTCTTCTGCTACATGTTCAAATATTGAGACTCCGATAATCTCTTCTCTTGAATATCCAAGTGTCTCTGCATAGGTTTTGTTACAGTCTATTATGATTCCTTTCAGGTTTATTGTACGCAGAAGATCAGGTGAGTTATCATACAAACTACGGTATTTTTGTTCTGCACTATGATAGCGTTCTATTATAGCATCAAGATTCTGTTCGATAAAATTTTCATAGTCTTTAGCATTTTTTTCAGTATTGTATCTAGCATAAGACTCCATGCTGGTATCCCTCCCTAGACAAAATATTCTTCTCTCTTGAAGTTAGGTAAAAATTGTAAATCTGATTCATATTTTATCTTCGTAGTTCCCATAATCAATGATAGGCTTTCCAGTTTGAACAAGCTAGATGCCGCCTGTAACTGCAGTTATTAATTTTTGCAGTTTACGCTCTAGATATTTGAATTATGAAACAGGAATCTGTAGCGTTAAGGGAGGAGATAATGCGTTGGGATCAGTTACTCCTTCCCACACAAATATCTGCGCAGTGTATGTTCCTGCGGATTTTGGTATCCATGATTGGCTCAGACTCATACTTTGATTTGGTGCAAGCGAACCTGTTATCCACGACAACGAGACGGCTATTCCATTGTTGTCTTGTATCTGTACAAGATATGCGAACGGCTGATTATTGTTCATTTTGTTTGTAATGTCTGACACTATTCCTATCTGTTGCCCAACTTTTATACTGTCAAGCGTCTTACCTGTTGAATCAACTATTCTTGCATTGTTTGTTGCGACTCTGTCAAGTGGTGGAAGCGTAGCTCCTACTGTAGTTGTGGCAAGCAGCTTGGTTTGATCAGCAGGAGATGCAGGCAAAGGCAATGTCCTGTCAATGTATTCCCCTGTGACCGTATCTCCTTCTGATACATGAAGTCTGTTGCCAGCAGATGGATACTGTGTTGTGAAATATACTGTGCCTTGAAATATGCCCGAACCTTTGTCAGTTTCGGTCATGGTAAGCTTTATGCCTCCCGAATCCGAGTCAGACCAAACATTAGTATCAAACTTGTTTATAGCATCTGGATTTACGCTCATGTCTGGATCAATAATTTGCAGCACTCCTTGACTATCTGAAGAATAGTTTGGTTGTAACCAGTGGACCTCTCCTAGGTGCCAGCGAATCAAGGCAGATCCAGTTACTGTCTGGTCTCGTGAGTACTCAAAAGAGACTGAGACTCCATCATTACCAGTACTTGGCAGCATCCCGCCTGTTGGTCCACATGTGGTGTTGCACGTTGACATGATGCCTGAGGGATTTTCTCCATTTCCATCAATGCCGGCAGTGCCTTTCTGACTAGGATCGCCTGTAAGATCAATATAGCCAGAAAAAATCCCTGTATCTGTCCCAGTCTCAGATAGTTTGTATGGTATGCAATGCCCAGTGGTACATACCGTAACTTTGTCATCCTGAGTTTCTCCAATTGTATCAATCAGGTTAGGGTCTGAATTAAAGTCTGGTGCGTATACTGTGATGTATACCCTGTCTGTCCAAGAAAATATTTTTTTATTAAATTGAACGGGGGTGCTAGTGGTGGTTGATGAGGTAGAGATTCCTTGTTTAGTTGTAACCTGTGCGTATGATGGAACATAAAAAATAGGCAAAAGGCAAATGATACACAGTGTAAGAAGGATTGTTTTATCAAATATCAATCTCGATTTGCTAGTCACTAATGATTTTTCAAGCAAGAGGATGTTTTGTACTTTACCATTTTGGATGTATGGTTTCTAAAATCCCCTTTGCACTACAGATATGATAGATTTTCAGACGACGACTCTTCTTGGGTTCTTTCCAGAACGGAGTAAATTGGAGTTTCGAGCCTTGTCAGCGTCTTTTTCTTGATGAACCCTACTGTCATGATGTCTGCCCTAAATATGAGGTGAAGCAGCCAGTCAAAGGCAACTTTTATTTTCTTTTCATTTGTAGGCAGGTTTAGCCAATAGAACAGCCTCCACAAAAACCATGCCTGAAATCCGTATACTTTTCTTCCGTTGATTAGCGCTACTCCCACACATTTTCCAATTGTAGCCATCACTCCTTTATTTTTATAATCAAACGCCTCCATTGTGTTATCTTGCCCGTTTATCTCTGCGGCCAAGTTTTTGGCAACAACTTTTGCCTGTCTTATTGCAATCTGGGCAGTTGTGGGATATACTGCACCGTTATGATGGTCAACCAAATGTGCACAATCTCCTAGTGCAAATATGTTTGGATATTCCTCGAGTTTCAAATATTTGTCAACTACAACGCGACCTGATGCGCCGTGTTCACATTTGAGCGACGCTATCAAAGGATCTACCGTAACTCCACCTGCCCAGATGAGGGTAGCACACGGTATGATGGTATTGTCACTGAGCAAAACATGATCTTCTCCTGCGTCAACCGCTTTTGTATTTGTGATTACTTCGATTCCAGACTTTCGTACATAGTCTAGTGCAAAATTGCCTAGTTCTTGTCCCACTTCTGGCAAGATGCCGTTTCTAGCAGAAACTATTATGACGCGTATCTTGGATGGGTCGATGTTTTTGTAAAAATTTTTTGCCGCATCATGCAAAAAGTGATTTATCTCTGTGGCAATTTCAACTCCAGCAAATCCTCCTCCCACAATGACAAACCGCAAAAGCTGTTCTTGTAGGATCTTGTCTTTTTCTTGGTCTGCACACTCAAGGACACTTATTGCATGGTTTCTAATTGCAATGGCATCTTCTAAAGTCTTGATGGTAAACGCGAATTCTTCGATATTTGCATTTCCAAAAAAGTTATCTCTGCTTCCCATTGCAAGAACAATATAGTCGTATTCTAACACCGTTTCCTTTTGATCAAATATTCTGACTACTGTGACTTTTCTTTCTTCCAGATCTATGGATAAAACCTTTGCATGGCAAAAGTTTGCTGTTTTGCAAAAAGTTCGGATTGGGGTTGATATGTCGCTTGGATGTAACATTCCTGATGATATCTCTGGAAGCATAGGCGTAAAGAGGAAAAAGTTGTCTTGGCTTACTAGAGTTATTTCTGCATTATTGCCCAAACGATTCTGTGCTTCTCGCAGTACATTGCTTCCGGCAAAGCCTCCTCCCAGTATCAAAATTCTTGGTTTGCGCGATTCTTTAGAACTAAACTTGCGTATCACTTGCGTCACTCCGAAATCCTTGAGTTTCTAGCGTACATGAATGGAATTGTATACTGCATGACTAATTAGTAAATGTGCCATCAAAGTCAATAAATCTGTAGCTTCATTGGTGTGAACAAACTGACTAGAATCTGTCTACTATGAAGCAAAAATTAGGTCAATTATTTCTCATTTAATTAACACTTCTTCACAATTCTACGTATTTTTAATAATTTTTATCTATTGAAATAACAGTATGTTAAAGCTAGCAGTACTTTTATTACTTTCATTGTTTCTTTTCATGGCTTTCATTCCAGCCTATGCCGAAGTAACCTCACTATACACTGATAGGAACTTGTATTCTATTGATATGAGTATATTTTTTACAGGAACTGTAGATAGTGCTGACTCTCAGAAATTGGTGAATCTTATGATTCAAGATCCTAATGGCAAACTTGTTATGATGACAGGCACGTTTGCACAACCAAATGATACATTTCAGATAGTCGTAAATACCAATGACCAAAGACAGTTCTATCTAAAAGGTGCATATAGTGCAACAGCGTTCATTGATTCCAAATCCACTGGTAAGACCATATATTTTGATTTTTCTCCAGATGGTTCACAAGTGATTCACGCAGCAACTGAATCACAAAATGAATCTTCCTCAAATGTTGGAAACAATATGTCTCCGGGATCGTCTGCATCCAAGCACTATGATTCCATACTGCATGAAAGTGTCCAAATCACTGGTGCCACGAACTCTTCGCAAAAAATACCGCTCCCCCAAGATGGTTCTGTTCTTCCTTCTGCCACTTATGATGTCGCAAATATTCTATATCCAATTATGGCTGTGTGTGGGGGAGGTCTTGTAGGATTCATTTTATACAAGAGAAAGAAAAGACAGAACAACGCTACAGAAAAATCTCAACAAACGGTGCCAACTGGAGACATTGCAGACCAAGACTATGCAATGATGATTCTGAAAAATAGACTAGCTAAAGGCGAGATATCAATTGATGAATTCAAGGCTACAAAAGATGCACTGGGTGAGCCTTAAGGGCCCAAGTTAAATGAATCTACTTTTGCTAACTGTGCAGCTATTTCGGTGGAATTTTCGTTACCATATGATATCAAGACTCGGTCATTGTCTTTGATTACGTAATTTCTAATGTCTTCCACTTGATGGTGATTTATGAAGAATTTCAGGCTGTATTTGTCATCGGTACAGAAGTTGCGCTTGTCTGGAAATGTGAAACACTTGTCTGTCAACCCTATCTTCAATGAATCAAACAGGAAACCCAAAGTCACGTTTGACGCATGCATGTGGACCACCTCTCCATCACTCTTTTCAAAATCTATGTATCTGCTTTTTACTTGGTATGCTGGAGATGAATAATCAAACTGCTGGCCAAAGATCATGGTTAGCAAACCGGCGCGTACATTCACTGTACCGTCTAGAGGTCCTGCACCTGGAGGCATTCCTTGCGGTGTCACATGAGTTGATAATTCGTAGAAATTATAGCTTGAAATGGCAAGTACGACTACTATTCCAGCTAATACTCCAAGTCCAATTGCTTTGTACTTGAATTGTTGCTTCTGACGTTTTTCGTAAAAACTTTCACGTTCCTGTTCTCGCTCTTCTCTCTCTTTTTTGCCCATTTAACGATAAAAGTCAAAATTCAACCCTAATTAACTATATCTGATATGTGCCAGATCCTCATCTTGTTATTTTAATGAATGTGGTAACTGCGAACAAAAAAAGTTGTAAAATTTAGGGGTTTGCTGCTTAATGGTATGCAAATGGAACATATGAAATGTTTATTGCATCGCTTACCTTTGCAGTGCCAATTGATAGCTGCTTATCCCATGCTGATAGTATTATCCATGATGTATCCATGGGTTTGTTTGGTGTCATATGGAATGTTACATACATGAATTTTTGATCATATTTTACATCTGCTGTAACTTGTCCCATTATTCCATGAGGATCGTGTACTGTTACTCCACTCATTTTTGAGTACTGTACCCATGTGTCACTATTTGCAGGGCTTGGGTTGTATCCCTTTACATTAAGAAACATTGCTAGACCTTGAATTTGGTAAGTGCCTCCATATTCCCATAACTTTACAGTTATAGTTGTAGGTGAACCTACGTATATTGTCTTAGTGGGTGCGTGCTGCACGTAATTTGATATGTCATAAACATCGCCATTGATGGTCAAACCATCATGATATGACATTGCAGAACTACCAAGCGCAGATCCTGGATCCATATTGCCAAACGATGGCGCATAAGATGCACCATGACCTGATAGTGCATAAACAGATGAATTGGTTCCCACAAGCGTTAAGGCTAGTGTAGCAGCAATAATGCTTGCAATAACTCGCTTCTGCATTACCGATGGTTGGATTTCTCGTATACATAAGCGTTTTCTATAGGCTACGTATCCTTTGATAGATAATCTATATTCGATATCTTCATTTCACAGCTTGTATGATTGCAGGCCTTCAGATCATTTCTTGTTTTATTCATTATTGCTACATTGCACTGTGAAATCATTATGAAAGCATTAGTTGTAGGTAGACAAGTAAATGTCTCATACTATAAATAAAATGAAGAAAGGGAGAGTTTCATGAAATGCATCTTCTGCGATATTGTGGCAGGCAAACAAGAAGCACATTTGATCTATGAGGACAAGACCCATATCGTAATACTTGATAAATATCCAATACAATGGGGTCACTCCCTTGTAATTCCAAGGGAACATCATGAAAAAATAATAGATCTATCAACGGATGCAGTCTCATCCCTATTTTCAAAAGTCCCTGTGGTTGCAAGAGCCCTATTGAAAGCTACTGGAGCAGATGGATTTAACATAGGACAAAATAATGGCAAAGCCGCCAATCAGATAATTCCACATGTGCATGTGCACATAATCCCACGGTATGAAAAGATGGGCAACCCTTGGAAAAGGAGAATGATTGCAAAAGATGAGGAACTGAAAGAATTGGCTATACGAATTCGAAATTTTATGGAATCAATCTAATTCTTTTATTATTGATTCCATATCAGATTTAGTTAGCCCTACGTGTTTCTTTGCATCTCTTCTTGCAATAACCTTGCCGTTCTCAAAAGCAATCATTGTTGGCACTGCTTGAATGTTAAATCTGTCCCAAAGGGGGTTTTCGTCTTCATCTACGAGAGCTCCCATTTTTCTGAGATTGTTCGTGCTGGCATTCTCAAAAGAAGGTTTGAAATTTGCGCAGTATGGACACCAACTTGCGTAAAATAGCACCAATGTTTTTTTTCCATCATTTAATATCTTGGAATCAAATTCTTCGGGTTTGACATGCTCCATATCTGGAATTGGAACTGCAAATTATTTAGAGCTAGCGTCTTTGATTTGAATTACTGGTTTGGGTTGTATCTCAAAAACGCACCGACTTTGCCTATGCTTGACAGCATTGCACCATGTTCTGTGGTTCCAGATATTACCTCGATTTTTGTTCCGGTTTGGTCTGCAAGCAAGGAAAGATAGTCCACTATGTCTCTCTCCGAAGATTCAAGGTCCATGCTTTTGCAATTGGGACATGGTTTGCTCATGAGCTCCTGCATCCTTGGAATTACCTTTGGTCTTTCCAGTATCTCTGACTGCACATTTTGGCATCTCTTGCACGTGATGTCTATCTTACGCAAGTTGGTATCGTCTGTTATAAGTATGGTATCAACCACATTTCGTTTGAGCAGGTCTATTATCTCCTTCAAGCCATATGTGGCAAGACCTTTGTTATTGTGTATGTCGTAAAATAGCTTCTCTACCAGCTTTTTTTCTTCAACCATTCTAAAGTCTGTAAGAACATCTTGTGCCCTTGCAAAAGCTTCCCTAACGCCTTCTGCACCTGCATATGACGTATCGAGGGTGGCAATGATCATGTTCTGTAGTCTGTATTCGAGATACTCTTCTTTTATGAAATTCTCCTTAGTTGGACCAGGACCTGAAATAATCAATCCTTTTATGGGATAGATGTCAATGAAATATTCCTTTGTGGTATGTGCAACCCTGTTGTAATAGTCATTGAGCTCCATCTCTCTTAATCGTTCAAATCTTCTTGCAGATTGTCCTCCCTGTCTATGTTTGCCGGCAACCCCTGATGACGTTTCAGATAGTACATCAAGCTTGTCGCCGTGTAAAAGGCCCCATCCTGCATCCTTTGCATCAATTGCCAGAAAACCTATCATGTTTTCTTCTTTGAGCATATCCTTCAGAATATCTACGTGAAAATGATCATCGCATCGATAAAGAAATGTCTGCAATTCCTTTGGGGGTTCTATTTCATACAGCTTGATTACCTCGCTTCCGATTGGTCCGCCACCCTCAGGTGGCAAGGCACCGCAGAACATTACAAGGCCATTATCAGGTGTCTTTTTGTAAAGTTTCAAACGTTGTATTACTCTTGACAGGGCATCAACAACATGGGTGCGAGTAAGATCTGATTTGATGTTGTCTGCAGTTCCTTGCTCTTCTCTTAATCCATTTGTGACTTCATGCAGTGCCTTTTTTGGAGGAACATAGAGCGAAATTAATTCTGTTCCGCGACCACTCTTATCAGATAACTCTTCTAATGTTTTTCGAAGTCGGTACAGCTTTACAGAATCCTGTTTTTCAATTTTTGGCTTGACCATTGGAACTACTTCCTAAAATAGATTAGATGCTGTCAAGCACTTGCTTGAAGACAGAAAAGGGCTGTGCTCCCTCTACTTTTGTTGCCTTTTTGTCATTAAATATGATAAATGACGGTGTCGCATCAATGCCGATCTCTTGACCGAACTTTTGGTTATCTAATACCTTGTTTTCGTATTTTTTATCATTTATGCATTTATCAAATTGGCTTACGTCCAAACCGACACTTGTTGCAAATTTGTCAAGAGATTTCTGGTTGACCCAACCCGTTCTTTCCCCTCCCCAATTGTTGTATAACTCATCGTGATATTGCCAGTACTTGCCTTGATCTCCTGCACAATAGGATGCTTCGGCGGCCAAGACTGAATCAGGACCGTTTAATGGAAAATCACGGAATACAAAATTTGCCTTTCCCGTATCTACATATTCTTGGATTAACTGGTCTTTTGTATTTTGATGAAATAGGTGGCAGTAGGTACATTGGTAGTCGCCCCATTCTATAATAGTAATCTTTGCGTTGGGGTCTCCTAAGATGGGTGAGCCGTTTTCTATTAATGCTTGAGCTGATAATGAAGTAGAATCATTCTGGCGGGGATAAAATAGGTATGCTGATGTTACGATAACTGCAATTACTATTGGTATTGCGATATAGTATTTTTTCACATTGTCTGCTTGATTTTATGTCCATATTAGGATTTGTCAGTCTATTTGGTATTACTTTACGCTTTCAGGTATTTGGCACAAGAATCATTTCATTATCTGTGCCCTCATCTTGAAGTATTATCATGCATCTTGGTTTGGTGCCAAGGTAATTGTGGGCTCTGGTTTTTTTATGGAAATGTCGGCTTTACTGATTCTGCTTCTGTACACTTTGAATCTTTTACCACTGTCTGACAGCTCCCATCTTTCTACTTTGACAAGAGCAATTTCTTCCAGATCTGTAATTTTCTTGTAAACAGAACTAAGCGGTATGCGATATTTTTCAGACAGTTCTATTGCAGTCTTGCCCTCTTTTACAATTGAAAACAATATTGTTCGTGATTGCGCATCGGCCAAGGCTTCTAGCACTTTTTGATTGATGTCGTACTTTTTCAATTGAGAGAACGAAATTTTCTTCAATGTTTTTTGAATTAGGCAAGCCTAACTATTTAAACCAAGTGAGGTATTCTAAGAATTTGGAACGAGTCTGTCGTT
The DNA here is from genome assembly GCA_021323705.1 of Nitrososphaerota archaeon. Taxonomy (GTDB): domain Archaea; phylum Thermoproteota; class Nitrososphaeria; order Nitrososphaerales; family Nitrosopumilaceae; genus Nitrosotalea. The sequence goes on along the minus strand of JAJPKL010000007.1, from coordinate 35,224 downwards.
TAAATAAAGTTAGCTTGCCCTAATTGAAGTACAATGGATTATTGGCAACTGCTCTTGTTGGGCGCGATAGCTGGATTTACGATTTTCTTGGGGTTGCCATTGGCTGTTATGCGAAATCTGAGTGCAACAAAGAGAGGATTTCTCAACGCTGTGGCACTTGGTATCTTGGTATTTCTCATAATTGATGTGTTCAGTCATGGATGGGAGACCGCATCTGATGCAGCCAATGATGCTATGGCAGGCAAAATTCCAATTGGCAACGCTGCAATTGATCTTATCGCACTTTTTGGTGGTCTTGCAGTTGGACTACTTGGACTTTCCTGGTTTGAACACAAGACAATTACAAAAAATGTACCGCAGATTCTTTCACTTGAAAGCATTCAGAAAGGAGACGAACACCTCCGTCAGGCATTTCACGATACAAACGCGTATAGGCTTGCAATGATGATTGCAGTAGGCATTGGAGCCCACAACTTTAGTGAGGGATTAGCAATCGGGCAGTCCTATGTGGCAGGCGAGATTGGGCTTGCTATTCTCTTGATAATTGGGTTTGGTGCTCACAACACTACTGAGGGGTTTGGCATAGCAGGACCACTCGCTGGAGTATTAAAGAAACCAACCATCAGATTTCTGATATTGGCAGGTCTTGTGGGGGGAGGACCCACATTTATTGGTACTATGCTTGGAAGCTTGGTGTTTTCAAATATAGCATACATTTTGTTCTTGTCAATTGCAGGTGGCGCTTTAATATACGTCTCAATGCTGATGTATAACGCAGGGCGGAAACAAACTAGTAACAATGTAATGATGCTTGGCATCTTTGTAGGTGTCTGCGCTGGCTTTGTAACTGATCTTATAGTTACACTAGGTGGCGCTTGATCCGTGTTTAGAAAGTAAAAATGTGTATAAAGATCAATTTTATTATACATAAGACTAAATGCATGTGTTAGTCAGGTGATTATGACAGTTGTTCTTCAAAATCCTAAGTATTAGACAAGTATCTGCGTTATCTGTTCTTTTGATAATTGTATCTAGTTTCGGAACTCCGTTGCAGACTTTGCCACAGGCAAAGGCGATGGAAGGGTTGATTCCAAAGTATGAACCAACTCAACACATTTCATCAAATCCAAATCTGTATGTGTCTGCAGAAAACCCGTTGTTCAAAAATTATTTTGCTGGTCCAATGGTAATTGAGGTAATAGTAACCGACCCCGACATTCAAAGACTAGACCAAGTTTATGGTGAACCTATTGTAACAGTTAATGGAAAGAGATTGCGAATGGCTCAAGGTACTGATGGCAACTGGTATGGGTATTTTGCAGACAGGGACCAAGCAATTGCAGCAGCCAATACTGCAGTACTCACTGGCAAAGGCCTCAACTTTGGAGGTTTTTGCAGTTCTAGTAGTTCTTTTTCACCAAAATCAGGAGTTAGTTATTCAGAAACAGTGGGATTTACGATTGCTAGAGGAGGATTTGGTTCTATCAACAATACCAACAATGGCGGTTCTAAAATTACTCCCTCTAACCTTCCTGCATGTACAAATACACAAGGCCCCATAACTACAAATCAAATGGAACATGTGGTAAGAGAGAATAAAACTCTCAACACAAACGTAAATGGATTTGCGGCAAGCACTGCCTATGAAAATGTTTGGCCTGTGATCCAATTATATGATTTTGGCTCACATGGTATTCCAACACCAATAACAATTGATTATCAAAAAGCAGGAGGTGATCAAATAGTTAATCTCATCTTTGATAGAATTCCGTCTAATTTCATACGTGTCTATGCCGCGAGACCTGATTTTCCTCCTGGGTCCCAAGTTCAGGGTGATTTGCTTGATCCACAACTTAACATTGATCCAACATCCGAGGATTCGTGGACGTGGGGAGCGTCAATAACTAATAGTTCCTTATTTTACATGGCTTTTGATAGGAACGGAGTGCCAGATGCAGATGGTACGTCTGCAATGCAAAATCTTATTGGAAATCTGACCACCTTCATGTTCAATCACAATGGCAAAGTAACTGAAAATCCTGCACCTCAAGGTGTGCTTGTGGCAAAACAACAAAGTAACGGAATTCAAACATTATTTGACGATGGCACCGGTCGTTTACGTACCAAGTCTATCACTGCTAGATCTATACCAGTAACTGCACTTGAAATTCAACCTAATGTTGGCATATTTGCAAGCTATGATACGGGTGGAATTGCAGATTCTATTATACTGAATAATGCTCCACGTGACAAATCATTTACAGTGACCTACAACGATAAAACGTACAGCGTGATCGTAAAATATCATAACGCAAAATTAGTTATGGGCTATACTCATTAATTTAAGGCTTGAAACAAGAAAACTGAATTCAAATAAATTTGTGCTGGATTATGTTGCTATTTTTGAGATTTGATTGCTTTCTTTTGCAATTTTGACTTCACGGGCTATGCGTCGTCCCATGCTCATGGGCTCATCATAGACGAACGCCGAATAAGGAGAACCTTCTACGTAAAGATTCGTCCCCGCTACTATCCTTGCTGAGAATTCAAATGTTGTAAATTGCCCATTTTCATCATATACTCCTTCCAAACAAAACGGTCCAGTCATACCACCAGGGGGTATCCACTTCTTTGCAGCTTCTACAAATCTTTCTCCCATTGAATAAACCTCGTCTAAAAGAGATTCTCTTAACACAAGGGGGCTATTTCCTATAACATTAAAAGATGGAATTTTGTTGATATCTAACTGCTGAGGTGATGGAATTCTTCCTAGTCCGTCTATATCTGACTCATATCGTCTATCTACTCCAAAAAATTCCAAATTGTTGCTGATGGGAGAATAAAAATATTGTAGGTATGCTGAAACCCCAAATGCATATTCTTGAAGATACAAATCTTCATCTCCCTTAATTAATCCTTGAGAAATTAACTGATCTCGCTTTTTCTTATAATCCGTCTCGTTTGTTGTTAAAAAATACCCCTTTCCTCCCGCAGCTCCGTGTCTTTTTGCAATCGTTAAACCAACTATATCTTTAGGGTCTGAAACAGATTTTGGTATTCGTAATTTTGATTCTATCATAAGTTTTTCTTTCATAGCTCTATCGGATTCCCAACGCAGAATCCATTTATTGCCAAATATGGGAACCTTTATTGATTCTATTTCTTGCGAAGTCATTTGAGAAATTAAAGTTCCATGTGGTACGATTATTGCATTGTTTTCATTTAGTTGCTTAACGCACTTTTCTTCTAGAATTTCTTTAAACGACTCTACTAATATCACGGTGTCAATAAAACTAAATCGTCTATACAGTTTTTCCCGTTTTTTTTCACAAACTAATATTGTTTTGAAGCCTTCATCTTTAGCCCCTTTTAATACCTGAAGAGCACAATGTGAGCCAAGTGTCCCAATTGATGTCATTCAATAATACTCGTATCTTACGGTATTTATGAAAGTTCCATATGTTGCTCTGAAATAAAAGCAAACACATCATCAATTAATTCCATGGATAAATCTGGTTTAAGCTCTTCTGGTGTATTCTTTAAAACAAAATCTATCACAGATTGGCGCTCTGGAATCTTATCATTTTGCAGTCTTATAGAATAAAGCATCATCGTATGCGAAATAGAAATAATTGCTTTTTCTCTTTTTGACAGTGTCATGTGCTTGAGACTATATCTTTGAATTTGAGCTTTTTGGAGAAAGGAATCTTGATGATCACAATTCTGGTTTTGTATTCATGGGGAAGGGTCTGATTTGAACGTAAAATATGTTACACAAATTCATATGTTTTTATTTGTAAACGTCTAAAACCCTAAAATATATGACATTATTATATAATAAATTGAAGTATTGATCTATTTTTGGTAATAAAAGGCTTAATGGCATTCATTCGGTGAAGCTCCGACTTTATTCTCCCAAAATAGATAAGTATATGAAGGTTATACGAGAATTAGGAGAACAAACCCAACATGAAAACAGACAAGATTTCATCTTATCAGCAAATGCAATCTATTTTATCAATTAATGACACAAAAGCTCTTCGGCATATGGGTGATGTCATGTCAATACTGTCAAAATCAGACGCATTAGAAATATTTGTCATGGCAAAAGATGGTTTGAAGTCTGAATTAGATACACCGCAAAAAATAGGTTTGACAAAGAAACAATACTATACTAGACTGAAACAATTGTACGACCTCAACCTGATAACTAAAAAAGGAAATGCCTATTTACACACGAGTCTTGGAGATCTAATTTACAATAATCACATTGTAAGTTTGCTTGATACTATTTCCAATATCAAAGAGTTTGAAATGATAGATGTGTTAAAGAAAAGCTCAAAATTTGACAACGCTGAGATATCAGAATTCTTATCACGAGTAAGTCCTCACAAACACTCTGAATCTTCTAGGTATCTAAGTAAGAAAACGCTTGTCATAAATACGTTTGATGACATGATCTCAAAAGCGTTGGAGATGTTAGAATTTGCACAACGTGAAATATTCATCGCATCGCGATTCACTAACGACTTGATAATTAATTCAGTTTTGAAGAGATCTACAACTGGTGTACAGGTTAAGATTTTGGCAGATATCAATACTGTTAAAGAATTCTTCAACAATAGTGGGAAAGCAATTAACAAACATGATAAGAATGAAGCTGAAAGAATGACAGTAGTTGCAAATCCGTTCTATCCATCTAACATTCAACGTAAATATGTTGACGTCCCATTTTCACTACTTATCGTAGATAATAAAATGGTAGGAATAGAAATAGTAGATAACTATAATCCAAAGAAGTTTGCATTATCTGTATACACTGAAGATCCGTCTTTTGCAACCCAAATGAAATCCGTTTTCGATGAATGGTGGAAAGACGCTGTTCTAACTCCTCCACAACCTATATCTAAAATCAACAAAGCATAATCTTCAGTAAACTAGTATTTTCAAAACCAATTCAGCGTCTATTACTACATTCTGTCTATATGATAACGCCTATGAGTAGTGCGATTTGAAGTCCAAAATGAAGCAATACAGCTTTTTTGTGTCTTTTTCTCACATATTTGTAATCGTTCATTTTCAAAAAGATTGGTCGCAGAATTAGAAGTGATGTGATTGCAAGAAATGTGAGCGCTATTGGTGTTAATATGTGAAAATCCCAGCGTTCATAAAAAAACCAAAACATAGACGCTATGATAAATGGTATAGTAATGGCCATCAAAACTGTATTTTTCTGACCAATCACTATTGGTATTGTTCTTCTTCCATTGTTTTTATCTCCTACATAGTCAGCTAAATCATTAATGGGTGAGGTCACAAAAATTAACATCATGAAAGATATGGCTGAAACCATTGAACGCTCATCAAATATGCTGATAGTACTGGAGCCAATCATAGAAGCAAGAAAACCTCCAATTGCAACTGCAATTGTCTTAATGACGAATCGATCCTTGAGAGATACTTTTGGAATTGAGTACAGCAACCCTATAGCTAAACAAGCTATTGACCAAAGTATTGTTCCAGTATTTACCATGTATGCTAATCCTATTGATGCCGCTGATAGTAAGGTAACTAGAATGATGGCATCAGATTTGCGAACTTGACCGGAAACAAGTGGCCGGCTTGGATCATTTATCTTGTCTACTTTTATGTCCACTATGTCATTTAACAGATATGTGGATAATGACGCAAACATCGTTATTAACGGCAGAACGATGAGGTGGAATAATTGTGGGTGAAAATCTGACGCGATGAGGAGACTCACTAATGTGGTGCTTGTAAATACTAAACTTCTCTGAATCCTTGACTTGAAAAGTAAATACTGTGATTTTACTTGGCTTGTGGAATTGCTGGTCTTGCTAGAATTCTGATGTTTATTATCTGCTTTATACATGGTCATTCTTGGATTCCTCCTTGTATGTTAAAATGAAGACAAACAAACACTTATTCCCCATATATGGAGAATAATTCATTATATTATAACTTTTTGGTAAATATAACCTTTTTTTAAGAAATATTGCGTCGTTTATTTCAAATTTCATGAAAATTTACAAATATTTACAAATTATGATACCGCATTTTTGGGGCTGCAACACTGACAAAAAGTACATGATTGCGGAAAAAATTTTCTACTTTTGCATCTATGGGTTTTGCAAAATATTGGCATACGATACATAAATTAACACTAACAAGAGCACATTTGATGAAACAGCTTGATAGATACAGAACTTGGCAATTGGAGACGTAGTGCATTTTCCAAGGATGTCCATCCGTCACTTGAAGGAAAAGAAGTAGTAGTTATGGGATGGGTCTCAAGTGTGCGGGATCATGGTAACCTTGTTTTTGTTATGCTAAATGACAAGGAAGGTGAGATGCAAATCACAGCAAAAGCAGGTGTATGTCCAGACGAAATTAAAAATGCGCTCGTAAAGATAAAAGAACAATCAACGATTGCAATCAAGGGAACAGTAAAACCATCAAGCAAGGCTCCAAACGGAGCTGAGATAATTCCTTCTGAAATGAGGGTTTTCTCTAGTGTCGATAAAATTGCGCCATTCACATGGCAGACAAAGACTGTTGCTAATATTGATACGCGTCTTGAGATTCGCGCAATAGATTTGCGACGAAATGTTTTGCAACATGTGTTCAAGATGAGAAGCCTTGTTCTCAAATCTATCAGAGAATATCTATATGAAAAAGGCTTTCTTGAAATTAACACTCCAAAAATGATTGCTACTGCAACCGAAGGAGGAGCTGCACTGTTTCCAATATTTTACTACAACAAGGAAGCTTTTCTTGCCCAGAGTCCACAGCTTTACAAAGAGCAACTAACACTGAGCTTTGAAAAAGTCTTTGAGATTGCACCAATCTTTAGGGCTGAGCCTTCTAGGACCAACAGACACCTTTCAGAGGCAATATCAATAGATCTTGAAGAGGCATTTGTAGATTATAACGATATCATGAAACATATAGAAAACATCATCATAAAATCAATTCATACAGTAAGTGATTATATCAAGACACTGAAAGGACTAGAATACAATGTTCCAGAAATCCCAACTAGTATACCTCAGTATTCGTATTCCGAGTTGGTTGAAAAGATGAAAAATGCAAGCGCAAAAATAGAGTGGGGCGATGACCTCTACCCGTCTCATTTACGAAAAATCAATGTTTCAGGGTTTTATTTCATAAAAGACTGGCCACTTGCTCCCAAGCCATTTTATGTCAAAGCTAAAGCCGATGATCCTAAGATATCGGAGTCATTTGACCTCATGTTTGGTGATTTGGAACTGTCTTCTGGAAGCACAAGAATTGAGAAACGAAACGAGCTTGAAGAAAGAATGAAAAACAAGGGTTTCAAGCTTGATGCCTTTGATTACCATCTTAGGGTATTTGATTATGGAGTGCCGCCTCACGCAGGATGTGGGATAGGACTTGAAAGATTGATGATGGCACTTACTGGCACAGAAAACATAAGGGATACCACATTTTATCCAAGAGACGTTGATAGACTTACACCGTAGTGGATCAAAATGGTAGATAGAAAAGAGATAGCGCATCTTGGAGATTTAGTTAAAGTAGACCTCAAAGAACCAGAAAAGTACATACAGCAAGTAGATCAAATTCTAAATTACTTTGAAAGGCTTGACAGGGTAGAGTATAATTCAGACAAGACCTTGAGAAAAGAGGTATCTTTTGAAAGTCTGCGCGATGACAAGTATGAACAATTCCAAAGCGATGGAAAACCCTTGATAGATTATCTGAAAAAAGATCAGAATAACTTTGTTCGGGCTCCAAAGATGATTTGAATGAGTCTTGAAATCTCGGCAACCGAATACTTGTCGCGTGTACGTGCAGGCAATATCTCAGTTGAAGAATTTGTTGCAAAGACGCTAGACAGAGTCCACACGGTAGAAGACAAAGTGCACGCTTACATTACAATAGATGAACAAAATGCCTTGAACAAAGCAAAATCAATCGACAAAAAAATCAAGGCAAAGGAAAAAGTTGGCTCTCTTCTTGGGATGCCTGTTTCCATAAAAGACAACATATGCACTTTTGGGCTTAAAACCACTTGCGCATCCAAGATGCTTGAGAATTTCGTTTCACCATATGATGCTACGGTTATCTCAAGATTGCGACAGGAAGATGCTGTGATAATTGGTAAGGTAAACCTTGACGAGTTTGCTATGGGCTCTACTACAGAATTCAGTCACTTTGGACCAAGTAGAAACCCATGGAATACTGAATATGTTCCAGGTGGGTCGTCTGGCGGAAGTGGGGTCTCTGTTAGTGCGCTTGAATGTATGATATCGCTTGGCTCTGATACTGGAGGCTCAGTTAGAAGTCCTGCAAGCTTTTGTTCTGTGGTGGGTTTGAAGCCCACCTACGGCCTTGTTAGCAGGTATGGTCTTGTCTCATATGCAAATAGTATAGAGCAGATAGGGCCTGTGGCAAGAAGGGTTGAAGACATTGCCCTTGTGATGAATATTATTGCAGGGCATGATCCCCGCGATGATACAACTGTACAAAACAACAAAGTGGATTACACTGCTGGCTTGGATAGTGGAATCAAAGGAAAAAAAATTGGTCTAGTTCAGCAAATGATAGGGGAGGGGGTAGACAAGGAAGTTTCTTCGGCAACAAACAATGCCGTATCCAAGTTACAAGAACTTGGTGCTGAATGTATCACAATTTCACTTGATGCAGTAGAGCATTCCGTTGCAGCCTATTATACAATCGCTTCTGCAGAAGCAAGCAGTAATTTGGCAAGATATGATAACCTGAGATATGGATTTGATTTTGGAAGCGAAGGTTTTGAGTTTAAAGCATATGTCTCAAAAATCAGAAGCAATTTTGGGCCTGAAGTTACACGAAGAATGCTTCTTGGCGCATTTGTACTCTCTGCCGGATATTATGGCAAGTATTATCTGAAAGCCCAAAAGGTCCGAGCAATGATGAAATCTCAGGTTGATGAGGCATTCACAAAAGTAGACTTTCTCTTAGCACCCACAATGCCGATACTTCCATTCAAGATTGGTGAGAAAATAGATGACCCGCTCACACTGTATCTGCTTGACATCAACACAATTACTGCCAATCTGACAGGTATTCCAGCAATATCTATTCCATTTGCAATCTCAAGTTCTGGACTTCCAATTGGAATGCAAATCCTTGCCAATTCTTTTGAGGAAAAAAGTTTACTGCAGGCTGGATACTCACTTCAACAGGCAACAAATCTTCCGAGGGTACCACTTTGACAAAGATTGGTTTAGAAATTCACTGCCAGCTGACAAAACTTGAAAGCAAACTATTTTGCAACTGCAAGGCTGACTATCGTAATTTAACTCCAAACTCTAACATATGTCCAATCTGCATTGGGCTACCGGGCTCATTGCCAATACTCAATAAAAAAGCAGTAGAGAAAGCAGCAATGATATCATTAGCTCTTGGGTGCCAGATTCCAGAACAGATAAGCTTCTTTAGAAAAAATTATTTTTATCCTGACCTGCCAAAGAACTTTCAGATTACCCAATACAATGCGTACGGGCCCACAAGTATAGGCTCAGACGGCTCTATTCAGATAGAAGGAAAAGAAATCAGAATAAGAAGAATTCAGATTGAAGAGGATCCGGGAAGGCTGGTCTATGAAGGAATCTCCGAAAAAACCCAGATTACACTTGTAGACTATAACAGAGCGGGAACTCCATTAGTTGAGATTGTGACAGAGCCGGATTTTGAAAATCCAAGGCAGGTGAGAATATTTCTTAATGTACTTGCAGATCTGGTTGAGAACCTGGAAGTGTCTGACCCATATCTTGAGGGAGCAATGAGAGTTGATGGAAATATCTCAGTTGAAAAAGGAAACAGGGTTGAAATAAAAAATGTCGGCTCTTTTAGAGATATTGAAAAAGCACTACATTTTGAGATAACCAGGCAGCAAAGTCTTGTTGACCGCAATATTGAGGTTGCAGCAGAAACAAGACATTGGGACGAGGCAAGAAAGATTACGGTTTCGGCAAGGTCAAAAGAAGAAGAACAAGACTATAGGTACTTGCCAGAAGCAGACATACCGCTTGTAACCATAACCCAAGACAAAATTGATAATCTCAGAAAGCAGATGCCTGAAAGCATCGTGGCCAAAAAGGAACGCTATATCAAAAAATATGGCATCCCAACACAGGTTGCTGAAGTCTTGTCGTCAGACAAGTTTTACTCTGATCTATTTGAGAAAGCACATACAGAATCTAACGCAAAAGAAATCGCAAACATAATCACTACAGATCTTATGGGCTTTGCAGATACAAGAGAGAAGAAGATAGATCTGAAAGTTACACACAGGCACATCTCAGACTTGGCAGATGCAATTGTAGGCAACAAAATAACAAGAAATTCAGGCAAGGCTGCTCTATACGAGATGATAAAGACTGGAAAATCGTTTTCAGAAATTGTCTCAAGCCTTGACTTGGGCAGCGTAAGCAATGCGTCATCCCTTGAGAAAATAATTGATGAAGTATTCAAGGAGGAGGAAAAAGCAGTTAAAGAAGCCAAGCAGAATCCTGATACGATAAACTATATCGTAGGAAAGGTAATGCGCAAGACAAAAGGCAAGGCTGATCCGAGCACTACGCTTGAAATCATACGAAAAAAGCTTCTGAGCGCCTAAATCTGTACGCCTACTTATTTTTCATTCATTAGTCAATACTAATATCCATATAATTTATAAGTAGAATTTGTAATTTTTATATGTATGAGAATAGAATCATGTAGAACCTGTGGTCAAGATATGCAAGAATTTCAACGCTGTCATGCATGCAATGAAGTGATACGCTTGATATGCAGAACGTGCAACAAGGCTAGCGATTCTCAGGTGCATGTAAAATGTGGAACTCTTGGTAAAGTTATGATTCTAAATTAGTTGGTATTCTGGCAACATTAACTAAGTTAATCTATTGATAAATACCGTTACCCGTGTAGAAAATTGACGAGAACGCTCTAGGTTATTTTTTGACCTGTTTTTAGCAACCCGAACAATGGCGTTCTCGCCACTTTGAGTTATTGTCTGCATTGTCATTGCTAGATTTTCCATAACATTATATCTGTGATATAGCGTGAGCGTTTTTGATGAGTTTTATAGATTTGTACATGAACCGAAACCCCTTGATTACTAGTCCCAACGAGGATAGCGATGTTTCTGCAATTGTATATGGGATACCGTTTGATTCAACGCATTCGTTTAGGCCTGGCACCAGATTTGGACCCGATGCAATCCGACTTGCATTTAACAATATAGAAATTTTTTCAAATCGATTCAATGTTGATTTGGAATCTGTAAACATCGAGGATTTGGGAAACACAAGACATACGGTTGTGGCAACCGAAGTGTTGGATATGATAGGCAAGATTACATCCGAGCTTGTTTCACGCAATAAACAAATTATAATCTTAGGTGGGGAACATCTTATTACTTATGGCACGTACATGAGCTTTCCAAAAAATACTGGGTATATTGTGTTTGATGCGCACTATGATCTCAGAGACGAATACGCCGATATAAAATTGAGCCATGCAGCTTATCTTCGAAGAATCATAGAACAGAGGGGTGCCGACAACATTGTCCACGTTGGAGCACGCTCTTTTGTCAAAGAAGAACTTGCATTTAAAACCGAACACAATGTGAGAACCGTCACAGACAAAGATATCAGGGATGGCAAAGGCCCAAAACTTGTTAAAGACATCATTTCAACTTTTGACAAAATTTACCTGAGTATAGATCTGGATGTGCTTGACCCGGCCTTTGCACCAGGCGTTGGAAACCCCGAGGCCATGGGAATTACCTCAAGAGAGCTGTTCGATATGATATATGCAATGGAAAACAAAGTGATTAGCTGTATGGATATTGTGGAATTGTGTCCTCCATATGATAACGGAGCCACCGCTTCTGTAGCAGCCAAATTAATGGCTGAGGTAATAGCCATGAATATTTCACGCAAATAATTGTCTCAAAAATCAGTACCTGATAGATTTTGAAAATTGTGTTTTGTGTGTGGCTAGACCATTATTTGGGGCCGTTTTGAAAGATATCTACTCATATTCATTTTCAAAAACGGCCTGTCTTTTGTTTTTGCTTTTATCTCGCTGATTAGTTCATCTACTGTTAATTCCTTGACACTTCCAGTCTTCCTATCTCGTATGCTGAGTTTTGTTGCGTTTACTTCCTTTTCTCCTATCACTATGATGTATTGTATCCATTCAGTTTCGGCATCTCTGATGCTCTTTCCTACGCTCTCGTTTCTGTCATCCAAATCAACTCTAATATCATGTTGTGATATATTGTCGGCTAATTTCTCGCAATACTCTGAAAATTCAGGTTTGACTGGAATCACTCTTACCTGTGTTGGTGCAAGCCAGAGTGGCAGTCCTGGTTTTCTACCTTCTCTTTGATCTTTTGCTGCTTTTTCAAGCAGTACGTATATCACTCGCTCAACTGCACCACTTGGGGAATTGTGTAATATGATTGGGTTTTGTGGCTTGTTTGACTCGTCGATGAACTCTATGTGGTATCTCTTGCCGTTTTCAACATCGATTTGATCTGTGGACAGTGCTGAAGCCTTTCCAAGGTTATCCACATAATTGAATTCCCATTTTAAAACAAAATAGAAAAATCTTTCCTTCCACATCTCTACAAGGACTGGCTTTCCTATCTTACTTACAAGCTCCTCGATTAGCGGTTTGTTTTCATTGTAAAAATCCTCTGTAAACCTAATTGCCATCTCAAAGTCTGACTCGTCAAGCCCTAGACCTCTGATGACCTCTCTTGAAAGATCAAATCTTTTTCGAAATTCTTCTTTTGCCTGTTCCATATCTTTGCACATTGCATGGCAGTCAGGCATTGTAAACGCCCTTAATCTTCGTAGTCCTACAAGTTCACCTGATTGTTCTCTTCTAAAACTATACCGGGTAAGCTCATACAATCTCAAGGGCAAATTTCTGTACGACATTTGAAAGTCTTTTGCCATGAGAAACTGGCCAAAACACGCTGCAAATCTGAGAAAAAGTTGCTTGCCCTCTGAATTAACGTTGTACTGCCTTGCCGGGAATCTGTTGAAGTAACTCTCCATGCTTGGGTGGTGCGAATCGTACATGATTGGAGTCTCGACCTCAAACCCTCCATACTCAACAACTTTTTCTGTGACATATCGCTCTATGAGTGATTTTATCAGTCTTCCATTTGGAAAGAACCTCATGTTTCCTGCATCCGATGCTGGCTCGTAATCTGCAATGGCCAGCTTTTTCATTAGCTTGACATGAGGTGGAGGCTCATCAACTGAACGTTTTTTTGCAGTCTCGTATTTTGCAAGCACTTCGAGATTTTCATGTTTTGCAAAATTGAACTTGCCAACATCGTGCATCTTGCCGTCTGGTGTCATGATATGCCAAAAAGATTGAATCTTTGATTCTGCCTTTAATGCCTCCGAAGTAGATTCTTTTTCTTCACCTGCAGATATGGTCTTGGAGTTTTCCGCAAGAGGATGTCCCTTTACTTGAATCTTGTATGATTTTGTCCATCCAAATGGTGCTCTGTGTATTTCCAAGCCATCTGACTTTGATTCCATTTCTTTGAGAATGGAAAGAGCAGTACTTGGAGATGCAAGCTTTGAGCTCAAGTGTGCATATGGATATAGCAACAATTTACTGCATCCAACTTTCTTCATGGATTCGATGATTTCGCCCATTGCCCTCTTTGCTACGTCAGAGTTGTCTCCATCTTCGACTGCTACAAAGGCTACCACAACTTCGTCTAGATGTTTTGGACTTGGATCGATTTCTTCTGCGGATTTTATTTCTTTTTTAATTGGAGTAAACTCGATGTAATCGCAATGAAGTTGTAATATGCGCATGTTGTGCACTTGATCAAGTTATCGAATTAAACCTTATGCCATATAAAGAAGGACGTGAGATGTATTTTTCATTCTTGTTCTAGTTGAAAACATTGCAAAGACAAAATAGGTGCCTGCTTTTCAAAAGGCTTGGATCGGTGGTCTAGCTGGTAGGATACCGCACTCACACTGCGGTGGTCAGGGGTTCGAATCCCTTCCGATCCACCACTTTCAGAGTGCTTTTTTAGGATCCGCTACGCATGGAGTCTGTAATTTGAAAATCAACTTAACTGATATTGAAAAGGTTGAGAAGAATCCAATTGAATTATTCTATGATGGAATCAAGGCCGAAGCCACAAAAGAACGTTATACTAGAATTCTAAAAAATACGCTGTGTAACATACTTGAAGATGTCCTAACAGGAACTTTTGAAGAACGAGCAACACAGTTTGTAAAGAAAGCAAAGAATGATCCTGATTGGGCCCTAAGCGTTATGCTATCATTGGCGGGCAAATTAAAAGAAAGAACCAAACTTCCGAGAACTGATAAAAATTACTATAACCCTAGTTCGTTTGGTAATTACTTCAAACCACTAAAGAAATTACTTGACATGAACGGCGTTCCTGTAGTTTGGAAACGCGTCTATGCTACCTTTCCTGAGCATGATAACACCAATGAGGGTAGGGGGTACAAGCGAGAAGAGATTCAAAAAATGCTTGAATCCACCGGCAGTTGGTTTAACAAATCAATAATACTAGTTGCCGCAAGTTCGGGGATTAGAGAGGGGGGTTTTGCTCTAAAATGGAATCATCTGATGCCAGTCTACCGAGTAGACAATAAGATATTGCTAGAAATTACAGAATCACAGGAAAAGGACGCAAAAGTAGTTTGCGCCATCTTAAAAATTTATGACGGAACTTCAGATTATTATCCCGCTTTTATCACACCTGAAGCCTACGGGGCCCTTATGGAATGGAAGATTCAATGGACGAAAGAGGTAGGTAGAGAACCGAAGCCAGGCGATCCGATATTCAAAGTTGAAGGGAACGTTCCAATAATGTGCAAACCAACGGCAATCAAAAGACACATTGAGAGATTACTACTTACTGCTAATCTGCGACAAGAATTACCAAAAGGCATGAGAAGATATGAAGTGCCTGTCATGAATGGATTTAGAAGATTTTTCAACAAAGTAAACAAGGAAACAACCTCAAAAGACTCCCCTCTTGCCGCCTTAATCAAAAAAGAATACATGATGAGCCATACAGGTTTGGTTAAAACGGATAGGAATTATTTCAAATCTCATGTACTGGAGTTGGTCGAAGAATATCTTCACGCTGTGCCCGCGCTAACAATCGATGATGCAGAACGTAAATCCATAGAAAATGAAGAATTGCGCATTAAGAACGAGAGTTTAACAATTCAAAGGGATGAATTTGCTAGCATACAAAAACAACTTGCAGAACACCAATCCCTTCTAAAGGATATCGATAAACTTGCTTTCTTGCAAGAACTATGTAAAAACAAAAACACAAAAGAAGGCGCTAAAAAATTATCTGAATTTCTGGCTAACCAAGAAAAATTTCTTCAGGAGTAAGTTAGTTGAATTGCAAACATCATTATGAATGGCGAGGCGATAAACTCGTTTGTGTTCGTTGTGGCCATAGAAGGCTACTAACCTATCAAACAAAACGACATGTTAAGATCGTCTCTGTCTTGGTCGGCATCATTATTGTCGGATTTTTTATCTATCAAAATCTTAACGTACTAACTAACAAAGTAGATTCTGAGTTACCAAAAATAGAACAATCGCCGTATACTAAACCCATACTTACAAAGATCTCTACTTTAACAGCAAATATCTCACAAGCCACTACAAATAGTCCTATATTACTAGGGCCTTCACCTTCTTTGACTGAATTACGTCAAGTTGCATTAGATGATCTTAACAACTATCGAAAACAACACGGTATTGGGCCAGTAACATTAGGTAACGCAAAGTCACCACAATTGTATTCCCAGGAGTTATTACAAGAAAGATGCATACATCATATTGACTCTAAAGGTGAGGGGCCGATGTTAAGATACAAGAATAATGGTGATACCATGTATCTTGTAGGTGAAAATATAGCCGCTGACTCTGATGCCGTTCTTACCAATCCAAAATCTCAGGTTTTGAAAGAAAACTATGAAATGATGTTCGATGACGCGGGTTCAAATTGGGGCCACCAAAAAAACATCCTGGATCCTCAATGGTCGTCTGTCTCAATAGGTATAGCAACTATCCCGGGCCAATTGGTCATGGTTCAAGACTTTCAAGCCTCATTACAACCAGGATATGAGTATGATCCTAGTAGTTTTGAAACCGAACCTCAGGATGCAAAATCTTGTTGGTAAATCTAATTGTATAACTGATAATTATAATAAAACACATAGATTAACGTGCCTATGAAAGTCATCCACATTAACGGAAAAAAATTCTCAAAATCAACATTATACAGACTGTTCATTTTAATATTCAAAGATCGTAATTTTCTTTCTTTAAGATAAGTCGTTAACGGCATAATAGTCGGAACTATTACAAGAGAGAGTAATCGAACTTCCGAATCAACACTTTCAAATTTTTGTTCAGTTACTCTCGTATTAGCGAAATCAGTCGGAATAAACAATGCAACTTCGCTGAAGAAAAGATATGGTTCGATTGCTAGTATTATTACAGGAGCCGTTAAAATCAACAAAAATAGATATAGCGTCATACGTGGTTTTGTAATGGCGTCTACATCTTTTTTGAATGATAGATAAAAGAAAATAAAAGAAAGTATGAAGGTTGGCCAAAAAATGAGTTGATGAAATTGGTTAACCCAAAGCGAAGTCCTAATCTGCAATACAATTGGAATAGAATGTAGTAGAGTAGTAATTTCGAGTATCAAACCTACAATAAAAAATGGGGTAAACCACTTGATTAGAAAACTTGGAATCTTTATGTAGGTAGGACGCGACATCCCTGAACAATCATTGCTTTCATAACACATCTCATATAGTCTGTTTTATGGCCCTATATTGGCGCGCCGAATCGCCAGTAGAAATTTGTTAAAGCCGTTCTACCCGCAAACGAATTCCCGATTTATCCTTTATACCGTAATTAGGCGCTTTACTGGCTTTTTTGGGGCCAATAGATAGTTATTAGTGATTTTTTTCATTGAAAACCCCTGGTCTTATGGCAAAACTATCAGAAAAAGTGGTAGGTTTAGAGCCCAAAAAGGGCTAACAAACTGTTCGTGTTTTATGACTTTGAAAGTTCTAGCGTTTTGAGAATGGCTATTAGTGGTTCAATCTGTTTTTCATCAATTTGATTTCTTTGTATATCATTCCTTAGAATTATACCATAGAATAATAAATTAAAATGCGAATCAACAAATCGATCGTTCGCTTCCCTTCTCTACTACTCTCCATGAGATTCAATTTTTAAAAATATCAAAATTAATTAAAATCTAGTTCGGCTTCTATGGTTCGAATCAAAACTCAAACACAGGTGTATGTTTGTCGTTTCCATGTGCAATGTAGAGAATGTCAAACAGAACTATATCATGAATATTGTATAGGTAAGAGAAAGAAAAAGAGATTCTGTATCTCATGCGCTCTAAGACTAAATGTTATCACAATTCAGCAAGCGCGCCGATTCAACATACCTTTGCCTATGAAACAAGAACAATAGAAGTAACGGTCACATGAGTCAGATAGGTCATATACATTCAATCTGACCTATCTGACCTATTTGACTGGTGTATCTATTAGAGTCTAGTTTGCTCATGTTTGTATCTTAATTTCTTAGGCTTCATACTTTCAATTTCAATCAAGTACGACTTTTCTACATTCTCCATTATGGCGCGCCATCGTTTGTTAGAGTCTCTATGTGGCCCCTCCGTTCCAATGTCGTTTAACAGCGTATCTTTTTCTTGTTCAAAGGTAATAAATAATTTTTCATAGATTTCCTGGTCAGTCAGCGCAGATATCGAACTTTCAAGAATCGTTAGAATTTTCTGTGCAACTCTATCGACATAGGTATTTGCATTGCTAACTTTGAGTCCTCGTTGGTGCAACATATTTTCTAAAAGTCGTCTTGCTAGACTAACATCTTCCTCTTTTACTTCGTGGTGTAGGTGGATTCGTGCAATTGCAAGTGATATTCTGGTTATGACACCAACCAATCTAACATTGAGATCTTGATGATCTATCAACGAACCGCGCGCTTGTCTGCGAATATCAACAAAAATTTGGGTAATAATCTTCTTAGAATCATCGGTTAGTTTTGGGTGAATCGTCTTACAAAACATCAGGTATTTTGCCAAATCCACTTCGTTATAAGAAATGGCTCTATCGCCTGTAGTTTGTGATAAAATTGTCTCTGCTATCTTGGTATCGACTTCTATGGTTCCGAAATCTTTGAGAATCATAATCAAGTCAAATCGTGACAACATGGCCGGTTCAAAAACTTGGAGATTATCTAAAACGGACTTGTTTTCATCCCAGAAATTTGATTTTTTAGGATTGCCAGTTGCATAGATGGGTGTTTCGGCTGGTAAGTCCGAATGGCCCCCTACAGTTGCAGAATTGAATCTACCGTTTTCCATTGGGGAATAAAACACATCAAACACCTCTGACATTCTGGCGAATTCATCAATACAGACTAGGCCGCGGCCGCTGTTTTGTACCATCGGGCCAACCTCTAAAACCTTGTTTCCGTCGATTTGTTCTTTTTGTCCCGCGAATAAACCTTTAGCAGAACCCGCTTTTGATGAGACTAAACTAACATTTGGTAACACTCTGTTACCCCATTGTGCAATTTTGCTTTTTGCCGTGGCGGGATCACCAACTGCTAAAACATTAATCCAATATTTCTGATCAGCAGACCATTTAGAAGAACCAATATAACATAAAAGAAAGGCTTCTTTCAATAATTCATTTTTGTAAATCTGCGGCGCTATCGAATTAATTAATGTTGGATAGAAATTATCTTTCTTGGGCCATTGCTCGAATATTTTTTTATCTTCTTCTGTGATTTGATAATCAATTTTATTTGTTATTTCGATGTTAAGAATATGCAGAATATTGAATAATTTCTTGTCTTTTTGTTGTGATGTTATGTACCCTGTGATTTGGACAATGTCGCCAACTTTCGCTATATCACTTAAATCGCCTTTTGCTTCAGCGATTAATGTATCTCCATGATGCACGGTGTAATTCACGTCTTTAAGATAGAAAGTACGATAACTTTCAATTTTTGTTGATTCGTAATCTAAATCAAGTCGTCTTTCTGTACACTTTGAATTACCGCATTTTAAAGGTGATTTTTCACTTTCTGATATTGTTTTATGTCCTTCGGCGCAAACCCAAGAACCTAGTTTGATTCTATTCTGAATTTCACTTTCGCCATTTACCAAGGCTGAAATTGTAACAAGTTTGTTTAGGTGTCTATTTTTTATTGCTTGATTTACGGTGATTTCTAATTCTGATTTGTCAACCTGAATCGTCAGATCTAATAATTTGGCTTTCTCTTTTCCATGTTTTTCAGAATAAATTTCTTTTACAGAGATCTCGCAAAAATGGATGAATTGTTCGGGATTTCTGTTGAGAAAATCAAAAATCGAAAATACTTGGTTATCTTGCTGATAATCAAAAAAATCATAATAGTTTAGGATAAGATTTGCGCCTTCGAGAGCATCAATTTTATTAATATATTTGCCATCTTTTACCATCTTGAAGAATTCAGTTATTTTGTCAATAACAAACGCTGAACTAACTGAGTTTTCCTTAACTACGTCCTGCGCCATCAAGGAGACCCCCCAATAGTGTTCTGTGCGGCTAAATATTCAAAAATTCGAGTAGCAAGATAGTTTTTTGAGTAAAAACCATCATTACTGATAATGCCTAGTTCACGAGCAATTTTATGAAGTTCTGCGGAATCATGGCCCTTAAAATGAGCCTCAATTTGCTCTCTGTCTGCAAGTATGACTTTGTGATAGGAACGGCAAGTAGGAACAATACAACTGATGTTGTAAATCATGGTAACTCTCCTAAAATTTTCTTGATAGTTTTTGAACTCAGTTTATGGGAAAAGGCAAGATGAACACCGAAGTTATGTGGTGTATCAAAAACTCGCCTTCTGCCCTGACAGAACGGGCAACATATGGCGTTATCAGCGATAAATATTAACCCCGAAAACGAAAGATTACCCATCTTCAATCTCCTCAGTTGCGAGAGGTGGATTAGATCGAGGGGGCGGAGGACACCCCCTCGCTTTTGCTAATTTTTCATTGAGAAGTTCAATTTGCAATTTCATGTTTAAGATTTCTAAATCTTTGACTCTGAAATCAGAGAAGTCTATTACAATTCTTCTTTCATTAATAATATCTGAAACTAATGTTTTTGCCCATTGGTTGAGTTCAGTATTAGGAAATTTTGATTCGAATTTTCTGTAAGTTTCTGAATTAAGTGCAACCCAAATTCTGTGTTTTGCGGGCATGGGCAATTATTCGCACTACCTGTTTTTATAAATTGAAAGGAAAAAGTGTGCAAACTAATTTCTTACTTAAATAAGTAACTTGACCATAATTTTAGGTGTCGTCGCAACTAAATCCACAACAAGTAGCGGCATGGCGGGCGGCAATGAATGCATACATTAACGGAACTGGCCCGCAACCGAATTGGTACAATTATTTTACAGTTGGTCAAACTCAGGCTTTTGAAAGCGGTAGTAATTCCGTAAGTTCATCTTCTCAAAACTCAACACCAAACAAAGTAAGTGCGGCGTTGAATACACAAGAATCACAAAACGATAAAGTGATTTCTGACGAAATAACGGGAAACATCGGAAGTAATACAGATTCAGCACAAGCAGCGGCAATTAAACAGGCTCAACAAGCACAACAGCCACAACAACCGCAACAAGCCCAGGTGTTATCAGATTTCGGCAATGCTTCAAAACCAATATCAGAAACAACAACAATCCTAATACCTGCGGCAATACCAAAACCGCCTATACCGTTAGCGGTAGCACCGGGAATAGAAACACCGCAAAGTAAGGGGCTTGATCTAGGTCAATCCGCATTATCAGGCAATGAAACCAAAACACCGATTTTAGGATCAGGCTCTACAGTAACGCCAATTTCTACGGGTGTTCAGATTGCAAAGACGGTAATCAATACACCAGCACCAGCATCAGCACCATCAAGCGAAATAAATTTTGTTTCAACTAATCCAAGTTTACGAAATGCGATCTTACAAGAATGGCAATCAAATCCAAAATCATTTCAATATTACCCAAGTAATTATTTGCAAAATTTAGTGGCAAAGGGTGTTTTATCAAATGACGATCTCTCAAATACAATCAAACCCTCTATTGTTTCTGTAAAATCTACACCAACCGTTTCAACACCAATCATAACTACGACTAAAACCGCCGTACCTTCAACAACTGTTTTTGTTTCTTCTAATCCAGGATTAAGAAACGCGATAATACAAGAAAGGGAAAATAACCCGAATGCCTTCAAGACATTACCAAGCAATTATCTACAATCGTTAATTAAGACAGGCGTTCTTTCAAATGAAGATGTGTATAACACGGTTCAACCAACCGTATATTTCCAAGTTTCAAACTCAAAACCAAGCAAAGCACTTTCGCTTAATGCAGAAAAACCAACATTGGGCGAAGTTTTGCCCGGTGGAACAGCAGGGCCAAAATCTACAAACCCCGAATTAGAATCAGAATTAGTTTCTAATATCACCGCACACCCTGAAAAATACGGAAATTATACGGGATATCTCACAAGTTTGGAAACAAAAAACGTCTTATTGCCTAGCGATATTGATAAAATAAACGCCGCCTTTCTGAATTATAACAAGCAACAAGAAACTAAATTAAATAATTTCAATAACGGAATTTCAACAAACCCCGAACTTGAACAAGCAATAATAGAAGCACGGACTTCAAATCCTAGTGCATTTGTAAACATAAATCCAAGTTATCTAATACCATTAGAAAACAAGGGAGTGATAACAAAACCCGATGTTACTATATTGAACAACAGCGTAAAGCAATACAACGCTCAGGTACAAAAAGCCAATGCGCCTTTTGTGTCCACAAATGAAGGACTACGTGAAGCAATTCTAAAAGAATACGCGACAAATCCAGCAATGAGAGTTTCAAACGCCGGAAATTATCTAATGGGATTAGAGAAACAAGGTATACTATCATTTGATGATATTCTAACTCTTCAACCATGGGTAGTGACACCAAAAACACCATTGCCAAAAACTGGGGCGCCAGATTCTGCAATAGGTGAATTCGTCAAAAATAGCAATATAGGAATTAACGAAACACTAGCAGATCTTAAAGGAGTTTACAATTTTATTGCAAGTGGTGGCAAAGATAACAATATTCCTAGTTCTGATGATATCATTAGTCAAGCAATTTCAGCACCGATACAATCCTATCAAGAATCGAAATCATATGGTGTTTCTTACGGTACTGTTTTAGCCTCTAAATATCAACAAATTGGAACTTCAATTTCTGCTAATCCCGCGGGGGCCATAGGTCGAGCGTTACCAACTATCTGGCTTTCACTTCTTCCTGTTGGTGATATTGTGAGCGGTGCTAAAACCGGAATATCTTTTTTGAAAGGATTAGTCACCGGAAACAGCGAAGAAGCAACCGCAAAAAGTATAATCGGAAATGTATTACAAACAACCGAAGTAACTAAATCAAGTTCATTAGCCGCCGTTAAAAACAGTGAAGCACTACAAGCAAGTATAAAATCTGAAACAGGAAAAGCACCGTTACCTTATGTTGGCGTAGATATTGCACAAACTACAACAAAGACAGCCGCGCCTTATGTTGTTGAAAAGACAGCAACACCAGGCATTTATCGTTTCTATGTAGGTTCAGGCAATGATGAGGTTGCAACAGGAAAACAACTAATCGAGGAATCGCCAGTTGTAGATTATAGCAAAGGCAATCTTGTAAAACCCAAAGGCCCCGCCGTTGCACCGTCACCAAAGCCGTCTTATGTTGCCGCGGGTGTCCTGGATCTAAACAAAGGAACCGTAGAACTATACACCCCAGAAACCACAATAACAAAACAGATACCAAATAAGATACTTGGAACGGGTACAACCGAACCGAAAGATCTTCAATTGATGAGGGCCGCAAAGATAAACAATAACGCCTTTGAGGTAACAACAAAAACAAACCCTTCCGAAGTAGTAAATTCAGTACCTAGTGACTTTGTAAATGCAAACAATGAACAAATCACAAAGTCTTTACAATCAGAACTAGCGAAGGCCAAACAAATAGGCCCAATTAATACAAAATCTGAATTATTCAACGCAAAATCTTTAAACAAAGATGTATTTGCAACATCTTCAACTTCTAGCGGTATAACCAAATTACCCGAATCAACTTACATTCATCCAACAACACTAACAAGGATCAACGAAGCGATAGAATCAGGCAATGCAAAAGTAACAGGTACGGGCTACCAATTTTCATTAAGTGAATTCAAACGATCGGCTTCCGAGTTTGGTAACTTTATCATCAACGGCCCAGGGTCCAAAGTCAAGATACCCGAACCTAGTGCAATCTCTAAAATAATATCCGTTCAAAGATTTGGTGCTGGTGCGGCCCGTGGTGTAACTTATGGCGGTACTTCGGTAGGCGGTAAGACATTTGATAATTATCTCAAATCATTAGGGTTGAATCCTGGCTACGAAGAAAGGGCCTATTCATTTGAAGAAACAACAAAGGCAAGTTCAGGCACTACAAAAGCACCAGGATCGCCAGCAACACCAGGAAATCCAACGGGCGGCGAATCCGCAACTAAAACTTTGCAAGAACAAGTAAAAGAGATTACAACACCAGCAAGCAAAGTAAAACCAACTTTGGAAATTTCCAAACCGATTACCGGAACCATACCCGTAGTTGAACCAGCAAAACAAGAAACCACAACAACAAAAACAACAACAAGCCCAGGTGTTAGAAACTTGTACAAGGGAATTTCAAGATTAGTTAAAATCAAAAACTCAACGCCCACCGATATGATAGAGCAAGATTCTAACCTAAAACGCATTTCAAAATCAAATACAAAAATGATAAACGATTTGGCACATTTGCCAGGAACCGATTTAATTGCAATCCCTGATTTGGAAGAATCAACTAAAAAGAAAACCGGGCCAGTTGTTGATTTAGTGCCATTAGGCAAGATGGAAGATTTGACAAAACTTGGAACGTTGTCTAAATTGAACAAAAAACAATCCGATATGCCGGGTTTAGATGTAACACCAAAAAACATTCCAGGACTAAAGAAAGTACCAAAATTAGATCTACCGCCAGGGGTTGATCTAACTACAATACCAAAAGTAGGTCTTACGCCTGGTACTAAGTTAGAACAAGTGCCAGCGTTCAAGATTCCACCGCCCCCGCCTGACTTAATCCCGGTTCCAACAATTCCAGAAAACCCAACAAGCGGTGACATCATCCAACCTTTCAAATTCAAAAAACTAGGTGATTTTGGTTATCGCGAAGAAGGTTCCTCAAAGAAAGGTTCTAAGGTTCATGTATTCTATGACGTTGAACATTTGGGTAACGTAGTTTACACCGCCGAGGAATTACAAAGAAACCCATTTGGAAGAAGAAGCAACCCAGGAAAGAAAAGCAAAAGCAGAAGAAGCGAGAGAAGCTGAACATCTAACAAAGGCATTTAATAATTTTGTAGATTTGTTCAGAGGGCATAAGAACGATTCTACTAAAAATACCGGGGAATCTGCATAATATTTTATTTTTCCCAACTTATCATGTTTCTATAAGGGTAATTCATTCGTCCTATAGTTTGTAGGGCCTTCCAACCTACTAGCGCATGGTTTTGCAATCCATGTTTTTGAATTTCTAATTTTAATTCTTTATCATTCAAATCAAATTTGATGCTAACGGGCTGACCTGCTATTTTATCGATTATTTTTTGAAGTTTGGGTCTTGTAGGTACTATATTGTCTTTTATTCCCATCGCTTCAACAAAGTAGGGATTACGTTTAATTTGATTTAGCACTTTGTCCAACTCATTTTTTTGAGAATTGGCCATGAGTTCAAACATTTTTTTAGGATTTACAATGCTCGCCTTTCCGAATAGTGTTATAGGCGATTGCCACATTCCAGTCCAATCAACGTAGATCTGTCTTTCTTTTTCCATCTCATCAAATAACCAATGCTGTCGCCATTTTTTTCCACCACCTAAAACTTGTGGAAAATCATCATGATAAAATTCTCTAAACTCTTCGAGCCTAACTCTATGTTTAGAAAAATACTCTTCTGCTTTAGATGCGGGCACATCTTCATCTTTTTTGTAATGGTTTAACAATAAGAGAATCTTTGCAAATTCTTCCTTCGCCAGTATTACGTTAGATATTGCAGTGTGATATCTTTTTTTACCAATGAGAAGTTTAGCGTCTTTTAATAGCCTAGTACAATTTTGATGACATAGTCGTACCCCTTCAGGGATTTTCGATAGTGGGATTAGTTTTTTTGGTGGTTTACCCATTCAAACCAATACCAAAATTCTAAGATAAAATAGTTCTTGACATTCGAATCTCATCTATTTTTATGTGTTTTTTGTAAAAGGGGGCCGTACAACAAACAATGATGCGATTATTCCGCCTACCGTGGCACCAATCACTTGATCAAACGGTGCGATAAAATGATGTGCGAGCAACGCACCTATCGCATAGGCTAGGTGCAAACCAACAGATTTTGGATTTTCTCGATAAAATTCTCTAATGGCCCGTAAAGTGGTGGTCACTGAAATACTATCGGTAACTGGAATTCCAGGTTCTACTATATTCCGACTAAAAAAACGTCTAGTATCTCCACAATTAGGGCATGGCGTACGATTATCCGGATTAGGATCTTCCGTTCCACATGTGGTGCATACTGCATTATTTCGTAACACGTCTTTTTTGTCTTGTTTGAACTTATTAGTATTATTTCAATTGGATTTTAGGTACCCAAACATTTAAGTATGGATTTGGGTACCTAAAAGATATGACACCGCAACAACAATACCGCAAATTACCTACAAAGGAACAATTTGCAATCCTAGCCGCTACACTTGTTGGCCTAACTCTGTTTTTGGTGTTCACCGGGCCAGCGATTACTTTGAACGTGTGCATAGGATTGCTATTTGGATCAGGTACATTGCTATACCTGACTATCAAACAGAATAGGAAAAAAGCGTTCAGAGAATAACGAAAACCTATTCTTGCATTTTTTTATTGTTTTTTAATAACTAACTTACCGTTGTTTACCTCTGCTATGTACTTGCCACGCTCATTCCAACCCAACTCGTTTATGATCTTTGTTGGAATGACAAATACCCATTTTGAGTATTCTTTTCCTTGGTAAACATTTGAAAGTTGTTTTTGTAACTTTAATTCCATATCTAGTGTTGAACTTGACATGTTTTTAAAATTTGGGTACCTAACACTTAAATACTTATTTTGGGTACCTAAAAGTAATGAAAACAAAGGCAGTTTACGAAGTCACAGACGGCTCAAATTCAGAACAAATGACAGAGATGTTATTTGCTCTACAAAACAAAAATCTCGAGTTTGACCAATCTAAGGTATATACTCAAGAAGTGAAGGCGTCTGTCGAATTTGACTTTCAGAAACAAGAAATCAGAACCAAATTCTATCGGTGAGTAGAAATTTGGTAAAACTTCCTTTTTTTAATTATTCGGTTTTTATATTAGATGTAAAATCGGAACCGAAAAATGCACCTTGGACGGGGGTTATCCCTTCCGATCCACTAGAAGTAATTTTGATACGTTGAAATACGTCTCAATTTGGAAGAAAATCACGGCAAAAAATAATCTTGGCAAAATAAGTTTCGTATTGGCTGCCATCGGCTTTGTTTTGATTATTCTTTCATTCATGGATATACACAGTCCAAATTATGCATATTTTACTGAAATGGCATTTGCATTGCTTGTTGCTTCTATAATAAGTGGGGCTATAGCAAAACGTAAAGCCAAGCAAGCAAAACAAGAAAAATAGCGCTAGTTGATTCTGCTTCTATAATTAAAATTTTAAAACCACGTCACTTTGTCATGGTTTTTTACCGCAATTGGTACAAAACTTTGCATCCATTTTGATCTGATTTCCACAATGAATGCAATTTACCATTCCTTGTTTTGTAGGTGGATTGATTTGTTGCGGTCTAGGCAAATTTCCGACCGTAATAAAGGAAGCAATGGAATGACTTGGCGGAGAAAGTTGAGGTATGGAGAGATTGCCTTGTATGCTGTCAACGTTTGCATCTCTTGCACTTCTATCCATTGATTTTTTTATCTCAAATATTGCTTTTATTGCTAAAAATTCTAACGCAGAAAACCGTAGCACTCCTTCTTGAACTTTGTCGAAAAATTCAGCATCTGAAATCCTTCCCTGCTTGTATGTCGTATTTATTTCAAGAAAAGATTCTCGCACTTGACCATACCCATTGAAAATGTATTGTAGCTTGTCAAATGTCAAGTTTAGAGTATCTACGTCGCCACCAAAAGCCATCTATTCAGTAGGCACTTAGTCATTAATTATTTTTAGGTTTTCTTCTAGTGCGAGTTTTAGATTGCATCAGGCAAGACCTCTGGTATTCCATGCCTTCCCAAGGAAATACGATATATTCTCTACCTCTGGTTTTCCTCGCATAGACTAGTTGTTTTGGGTATCTTCTGCCCTTTCGTGCAACAAGTGTTGCATATAAAAAATTCCGAGATTTTGTCATGTCTGAAATCGCATTCTTGAAAGTTTTGCCTGAATCGTATATGTCATCAACAAACAACGTCCCTGGTGGCAGGTTGCGTTTGTCTACAAGTATCTTTTTGATGTCAAATAGGTCTGCCATCAATCTTGCTGGGACTAGGCCTCCCCTTGATACGGTAGCGATCTTGTCAAACTCAAACCTTGTATCTCGTACCTTTTTTGCAAGAATCTCCACATAGTGTTCAATGTCTTTCCAATCAAGTATTGTTTTTCCTATCCACTGCTTATGATACTGCATCAATAGATGCTTTTCTTGCCAGGCAATAATAACACCTTTCTTTTTACTTTCAAAGTTTAGACTAAGCTAAATAATATAGACTAAGCTAAATTTTATATGTGAAATCAAGATTCTTGCCAAATGTGAAATCTAACAGACTAGTGGAAACTAGAAATGCGATTGCAAGGTTCATTGCATACTCTGGGCCCGCATTGATAGTCAGTATAGGTTACATGGATCCTGGTAATTATGGTACTGACATACAGGGCGGGGCCTCTTTTGGATATTCACTACTGTGGGTTGTCTGGCTGTCAAGTGCTATGGCCATGATGATACAATATCTTTCA
Source organism: Nitrososphaerota archaeon (assembly GCA_021323705.1). GTDB lineage: Archaea > Thermoproteota > Nitrososphaeria > Nitrososphaerales > Nitrosopumilaceae > Nitrosotalea. The sequence continues at coordinate 6,914 of JAJPKL010000007.1, read as the reverse complement.
GGAAAATTGGGCATTGCGACAAATATGTCGCTTGCTGAAATATTGAGAAAAAAACTAGGCAGAAAAACTCTCGTAATTCCATATTGGTTGAGCACCGAGCTTGTGATCACAGCAACCGATCTGGCAGAATATCTTGGAACTGTAATTGCACTCAATCTCTTATTCAATGTGCCACTCATCTACGCCGCAGTGTTTGGCGCGGTTGATGTAATCATTATCTTGGGTTTAACCTCAAGACGATTTCGACTTCTTGAGCAGCTCTTCTTGCTCTTTGTATCCATCATAAGCTTTGGTTATCTCTATGAGATATTTACAGTGAGGCCTGATCCAAGAGAAATTTTCATACATTCATTTGTGCCTGGATTTGCCAGCTCGCATGAGCTGTTCATAGGTGTTGGGATAATAGGTGCAACTGTAATGCCGCATGTTGTATTTTTACACTCTGCACTAACAAAAGAAAGATCACAAGGAAAGAATATCGAAGAAAAAAAGAGGATGAGAAAATTCCATCTTGCAGAAACAATAATAGTTCTCACTATTGCAGGTATGATAAATGCGGCAATTTTAATAATGTCTGCAGTTGCATTTGGTTCAAGTGGTTCTCAGGTAGAGTCAATTTCTGAAGCATACAAGACACTGGTTCCAATCTTTGGACTTGTAGCAGGAACAGTGTTTTTGGTCACGTTGCTGTCGTCAGGGCTTGCATCTTCTGTAGCGGGCACTTTGGCAGGACAAGTTGTGATGGAAGGATTCCTTGACAAAAAGATCAACGTTTGGCTTAGAAGGATAGTTACCAGATTCATAAACGTCATCCCAACCACAATTGCAATATTTTTTGGGTTTGACCCATTACAGATATTAGTATACAGTCAGGTGATACTCAGCCTGCTAATACCACTGGCAATTGTTCCGTTAATTGTATTTACTGCTGACAAGAATGTGATGGGCGAATTTGTCAACAGAAAGATAACGTCTGCCATTGCCATATCTTTTGCATTGATAATAATCGCCTTTGACTCGTATATTCTAATTTCTGGATAACGCAGACAATGGTGTGTTCAAGTGACAATCTTGAACATAATGTTTCGCTGCTTTAGGTTCGCAATGAGGCGTTCGGCATGCCTTGGATTTTCTGTCTCAAGGCTGAGTGTTACACCGGCAGTTCCTGCAGGAATGTTTGAGCTTAGCCTATCATGAACCACCTCTACTATATTCACACTGAGTGAAGAAATCACATCTACCACTTCTTTTAGGGCTCCTGGTTTGTCTGTGAGAACAATGAAGATCTTCACCATTCTGCCCATCTCGGTTAGGCCTTTGGCAACTATCTGACCAAGTAGGTACATGTCAACGTTGCCTCCTGAAAGTATTGGTACGATTTTCTTTCCCCTCATGGGTTTTTTATCAAGGAGGTATGCTAGGCTGACTGCGCCTGCTGGTTCTACAACCATTTTAGCCCTTTCCATTAGTAGAAACATTGCCTTGACTATTTGCGAATCGTCTACAAGCACAATGTCATCTATCAGATCATCGATTATCTTGAAGGTCAATTCACCTGGCCTTTTGACCGAAATACCATCTGCTATTGTGCGTTGTCCCTTTACAGATTCAAGTCTGCCAGCATCAAAGGATTTCTTCATTGCTGGAAACGCTGATGATTGAACTCCTATTACTTTGACATGTGGCTTTTTTGACTTGACTGCAGTCAGAACTCCCGCTGCAAGACCCCCCCCTCCTATGGGAACGTAAATCTCGTCCACATTTGGAAGGTCTTGCATTATCTCAAGACCAATAACTCCCTGTGCTGCAATGACTGTCTCGTCATCAAACGCATGGATTATCTTTGCACCTTTGTTTTTAGACAGTTCTTGTGCCCTGGCCCATGATTCGTCGTAAATGGCACCCTCTAGCACAACATTTGCTCCATAAGCTCTAGTAGCCGCTACTTTGGCAGGCGATGCAGTAACAGGCATGACAATTGTGCATGGAATCTTTTCTAGTGCTGAGGCAAACGCAACTCCTTGCGCATGATTTCCTGCAGATGCCGCAATTACTCCTTTTCTCTTTTCTTCGGGAGACAAGGTAGCAATCTTTGCATATGCGCCGCGCACCTTGAAGGAGCCAGTCTTTTGCAAACATTCTGATTTCAGATAAACCTGAGATCCTAGCATTTGACTAAAGGTTCGTGATAGTTCAAGTGGCGTTCTTCGAATGACATTGCCTTGGATCTTTTGCGATTTTACAATACTGTCATAGGTCAGATTCAATACTGTCTCAACTTCACTTACCGTATATTTGGTTTCTTAAATAGTAAAGGGACAAAAAACATTGAGCATTTTTGATTTTTGAAGGTAATTAATGCAAAAACTGTACTGCTAATTTCTTTTTTGATAAGATTTTCAAGGATCTGGAAAAGGCTAAATATTATTTGGCCAAGATCTCGATCAAAGTCAAGGGGGCATATTGGTGTCAACTCCCCATATCTGCATGACGCATTGAATGTTGCATGACCCTTGACTAAAAGTATGACTGGATAAAAAGAATCAGAATATAAACAATTTTTTAAAATTTCAAAATTTGGATTATCTCATCCATCCTGCTCAATAATTTGTCTTTTATTTTGGTTGACATTCTTGTCATGTTGAAATTTCCTTCTCTTGCATCTTTCTTCAAATGTTCTAAATTGAAAACGCACAAACATCCTTCTTCTGCTGCAATCATTCTCATCTCGTCAATCATGACAGGAGTTGTGTGATATATCTCAATTAGCATGTTGTCTAATTCTTTGAATAGTCTGTTTTGTCTTTCATTGAGTTCGCCTATCTTTTTTTGATTTGATTTTAAAGTTTCTGCCAAGTCTTGCGTAATCTCATCATGTTCAAAGAGGATCTCGAAGAGCTTCTGCTGATCCACGTTCTCATATCCTGCACGGCGTAACTTTTCTTCTATTATCTTGTCAGTTTCTGGAGCCGTATTTTCTTGAAGCTGCTTTATTTCATCGGTTAATCCTGATAACTCCTTTTGTATGTCGATTACCTTGTGGTCTAATTTGTAAAAAAGGAGTGCGTGATACTGAAGAGACATGTGGCAAGAAAGTATGTAGTTGTCTTCTCTTGTCTCAAATTTGATAAAGCTGCGCCTTAGGTCTTGGTCTGTTGTAACAGATACGCCGCTATACGTCCACCCTTGTAATTTGGTCAATATCGAGTTATAGAATTGCCTTGCCGTTGCCGGGTCAAAAGACTCTTGGCCTGACACAGTTCCGTCTCCCAGCATTACTTTTACAGGCACTTTCTTTGTGAGGTCAGCAATGTGTTTTAAGAACAACCGGCGTATCTCTTCGCCCTTTTCTGACATCGATTTTACAAAGGGATCTATTGAATTTGATGGAATTTGCACATTTTTTCCTAATCTCTCTTAAATAAAATTGATAGGTAGTTTAAATATCCATAAAGCGCAATTTTCACTGTACGAGAAGATGGCCAAGCCCTCGTTTAAGAAAATAATATGCTGGAACTGTGACGTAGAAATTGTTCAATACTTTGATATAAAATACAAGGGAGAAAGAGGCCAGTGTCCCGTATGTGGAGTCAATTTTCCTTTGGAGTGATTATGGTTGAGTGAGGAACAAGGAACTAAACCTGAAGAAAAGATCCCAACTAGCAACATCGTGGATATGATGCTAAGCGGGGGTAGAACAGGCTCTTTAGATGCTGAATCTCTCATCAAAGAGACTCAAAAAAGAGTCTGGAGTTCTCTCAAAAAGGGATATGAATATCTCTATTCGGAAGACGAATCCGATCAATTCCTACGTGAACATGTATCGCAGAGAATGCACATGATTGTAATGTTTGTGGACCTTGTAGGCTCCACTGAGATGTCGCTGACACTTCCTGCCGAAAAACTGGGCATAATCATAAGCTCGTTTTCGCAAGAAATGAGATATGTAATCAAAAATTACGGTGGATATGTACTCAAATATGTTGGCGATGCTGTGATAGGTTACTTTGTGGCAGAAGAGAATCCACTCGTTGTATCTGATAATGCTGTTAACTGTGCAAAAACGATGATCGATGTAATCGAAAGAGGGATAAATCCAATTTTAAGCGAATATGACTATCCAGAACTGCGTGTGAAAATAGGCATGGACTTTGGTGAAAACGCTATTGTCAGATACGGCTCTGACAAAGTACGCTCACACGTTGACATCCTGGGCCCCGCCGTCAGCATAGCTGCAAAGATCACTGCGTTGGCCAGGCCAAATCAGATCTTGATTGGAGAAGACGTTCATGAAAAACTTCATCCCTCCCTAAAGGATCTTTTCAAAAAAGTCGAATGGCATGGAAACCAATGGAATTATCACGACAAAGAGACTGGAAAGATCTACGGAGTCTACGCTTTACATGTCTAGACTGTAAACTTGTCTGGACATTCGATGTGCTCGTAATGATGATCGGTAAACTTTTGATCAACAATATACATTACAATTTTGTATAAATCTGTAGAAACTATGTTTTTTTTACATTTTATACAACTCATAGATGCTGTTTTCGTCATTTCTTTGATCTCGATCAAGCTATTCTATAAGGATCTTCGATCAACGTAATTTGATAAAAAATGACGTGCGCTTGACACCGGAGGTTATCTAGCGCACGGGTTTGTGCGTAAACATGAAATATGGGCCGGCTGACTTTGCATCCATGTGGGACCATTTTTACACTAGACGAGCATTGGAGTTTGGCCATGCTATAGATGTGGTAAACTCACCATTTGCATTTCCTCGACTTCCGCCTAGGGCAAACCCGCCACTTGGAATATCAAATGCGGGCAAAATCAAGGATATGATAGTACAGGATAAAGATCTCATGATGAATAGGCTAGATAACCACTATGAAGTGTTTCAGCGCTACGCAAAAAACTTGTTTGATTTGTCGCCAAATCAACTCCTTCCAAACCATCCGATGCACAAAATCATGCATACGATAGACGGATTGCAAGAGGAAAACTCTAGACTCCGACAAGAGAACTCACTTCTTAAAGCAAACAAGAAGGGAGAAAAGAAAAACTAGGTCGAACTTTATAAGACCATGAACTCTTAACATTGTTGTGAATCAAACACCAAATCAAAAATGGACTGAAGAAATCTCAAAGTATAAAAAGAAATGTCAGCGTATTTTAGATTTATCGTCTTCAATTAGGTATGTTGGTTTGATAAACCAATATGGTAGAACCTTGACTGGCATAATTAGGCCGGGAACCGGCATACTTTTGAAGGCAGACCCTGCAAGAAATGAGTTCTTTTTGGTATCGACCTTGTTTAACATGCGAAATAAAGTAGATGTTGCAATAGGCAAGATGGATTATGCAATCTTCAAACATGATAAGGTGACACTGCTAGTTTTCCAAAGCAAAGAAGGGATTTACTATGTATCCCTAAATAGAAATGCACCTGTTACTGTAATTGCAAAAATAGTCGAGAAAGTTAGAAAAATAATTTAGACTGGCGCAAAACCGTGGAACCCACGCGCTTGTTGCGCACCGCCTTCGTAAGATGGCTCAAACAGGGAGATCATGTATTTGTCTGGGTCTAACACTATGCAGTTTTTTCCTGCTTTGTGTGAGGTAATTTCTCTATGTATTGTAACCTTTTTTGACTTTAGTTCTTGCACGGCAGATTCTATGTCTCCTACAACTAACCCGACCACAATGCCGTTCTCAATTGATGTGCCCGTGTTAATAGGTCTTGAAGCCGAGTGTAGGATTACCGTAGCTCCATCTCTTCCAAGTTCGGCCCAATCCCCGCGTCTATTTTTTATTGGTAGCCCTATCACCTCGCCATAAAACTGTACTGACTTTTCCATATTAGAAACTGCAATTATTACGCTACCTAGGTGCTTTATGTTCATACACAATCTAAAAAGTCCAATGTTAAAACTATTATGCTATACCACTTGGACCATAGTCTCGGTTCTTTCTACACCGTTTATGTTCTGTATCTCGGTCGTAACTTCCTTAATTCCTGATAGTTCTTCAACCTCAATTAGCGCTACGGCGTCAAATTGACCGCTTACAGCAAAAGAATCGTAGACTGACTTGACCATGCGCAGCCTTGCCGCTATCAATTTCTTTGGTGATTTGACTAGGACTACGGCTTTGACCAACCTAGATCTACCTCCACCTCAATTAGGGTCTCTGTAGCCACTATCTCCTTTATCCTTTTAAAGTCGATTACCATGTTATTTATCTCGTCAATTGTACCCTGCAGAATCACTATGATGTCGGCTCTCCCCGTAACTATCATTATATCTTTGACCGTTTTTCTTATTTTCTGCAATACTTTGATGACATTGTCTACCTTGCCTGGTTTGACAGTAATTAGACAGAGTGCCCTCATGACTCTGTGATCTCAGCATAACGGATAAGTGTTTATGATCTAAAATATGGTAAGATAAATGATCTAGTCGTCACTTGCTTCTTGAGATCTGGCCTCTTCAAGATAGGCCTTTCTGGCTTCAAGTTCAGCTTCCTTGTCCACATTGCTGTCGTCTTCTACCACAATTATTCCAGAATCTTCCTCTACGACATCTTCCTTAAGTTTAGCTTTCTCTTTTGGTTTTGCTTTGGCTGTTTCTTTCTTTTTGATCTCTTTTTTTGCCGGTTTTTTTGTCTCTTTTTTCTTCTCCTTGGTCATAACGACGATTAACCAACAATGTGTATCATCCTTTTAAACTTGTCTTATTTTCTATTAAAAGGAAAAAAATTGCTTTTAATAAGATCTGTGATATATGGATTAATTTTTTTATTAACTGCTCTGTTGACTAACTCCATATGATTTAACAAATGACATTATGTTGACCCTTTTCTACATGCTCACAAATCTGTTATACAGTGCCACCTTCAGTTGTAATTCCTTT